>CASDVE010000003.1 GCA_949284175.1 uncultured Eubacteriales bacterium | reverse complement strand
GCCTCCTTTCAATTTTTTATCTTCTACTTATAGGATAGCACATTTTGTTGAAGTTTCTTTTATTTTTTTTAAATTTATCTAGCACAACGAGTTAATTATCTATTACTATCTCCATTTTCTTTGATAACCTTCATATATTCAATTCATTACCTAGCAAAACCATTCTATTTTTTATCACACATACAATACTTCTCCTCAAATTACAAGAACAAAAAATCTCTTTTTATTTTTACTTTCTATTCAAAAATTTACTCATTCACTTGTTTTGCTAGTTCTTCTACTTCATCTAAAGATAACTCTGTAAACTCTGCAATCGCTTCTAATGATCGTTTGCCTTCTATCAAAAGTTTGCGTGCCATTTTCTTTTTTACAGCTAACTCCGCAACTAATGCCGCTTCACTTCTCATATCTTCCATCATTTTACACATAATGGCCACTCCTTTCTCATCTTCTTTGAAATATCTCATCCGATTAGCTAGTTGTTTATAATGTATTTTATTTGGATCAGTACAAGAGAAATCTTGCATTAAGATTCCAATTGGGCTATCATCTCTATATTCTCCATTCACATAAAGAATATGCTCGCCATCATCAAACACTTCTTTTACTTCTTGAATCATTCGTTCAATATGATAAATTGGCAATCCATATCCTAATACATCTTTTTCTGTAATAAAAATCACATAAGTTTCTGCCAGATTTTCATAAGCTTCTCCCGGTTCTGTAATATTCGCATCAATTAAACTACTATTATATCTTGCACGTTTTGCATGAGCTCCTTTATCAGAACGTTGAATTTCAATATTATACTTCTTTCCTTGCCCATCTGTCGCATAAATATCAAGAATAATAGAACGTCCTTGTAAGTTCTTGATTCGATGTTGTGTATGAACCTTTTCAATCTTTAAATCTTCTCTATTCAGTACAATACGAATAACTAATTCCGTACATTCAATATTATCCTCAAAGCACTTTGACATAAAATCATCATCCATTAATCGAAATTGCTTCAACTTTTCAAGATACTCTTCTTTAAAATTCTTTTTTTCTTCCACCTTCCCACTTCCTTTCTCTACTATCATGATTCTATTTTGTTTTCTAATATTATTTTCATCTTATCATATGCTCTTTTCCTTTTCAAGTTTTAGATATCTAAACACACTTTTCCAGCTTCTCATGTTCACAGACAATCGTCACAAACTTATAAAGCATACTCTCCAACGTCTTCTCATAAAAAGAAAGAGATTGCCACATTCACTATATAGTGTTTTTATATATGGTAATCCCTTTTTAATTTACTATCCAATAAAACCGTTCTATTTTATTACTACCATATGTACGGTAAACTTTAATACTCCAAATTTTTTCGCAGTTTGTCTTACTGTTGCATTGTTCTCTATAATATAATTCGCAATCTCCACTGCTCCCTCTTCAATATACTCCTTCAAAATTGATCCTCTGACTGTTTTTTTACAGTGTATGCAGCGGAAGAAAATAGACTAGCTACAAAACACTTTCCTTAGAAAATTTATTGTCTACATATTTTTATTTCTATCATTTACAAAGTAAATTATCAACACTTTTTCAAACAACTTTTTTAAGGGTATTTCTCTCAAACTCTCTTGATGTTAGATAATTGAGAGAGGAATGAATTCTATGGTTGTTAAATCAAGTTACATAATCCGCCAATTCGAGCTGTAATTGTTCTAGTGATGCAAGAATTCTATGGTTTATAAATTCTGTTTTTATGATTTTACAGGTTGCTTCAACAACTATATTATCAGAAGGGTAACCTTTCATTCTGAGAGAACGCTCAATTTCAAATGCTTTTCATGTTCTATCAATTTCTTTATTTTTAAATTCATTTCCTCTAGTTTTTGTTTACACTCATAATAGTATATGGATTTTGAGATTTGTAGGACGTCACACATTGCTGATACCGAGTATTTGTGAGTATTTGCTTTTATCACTTTTACTTTCGTCCTAGTATCAGCCTTTCTTGCTTTAAAATATTATTTTCCATCTCTAATTGTTTATTACGTTTGCGTAATTCTATTGACTCTTTTTCTAAATTAGAGCGATTATCTTTCTCTTTGTAAGAGCCAGGCATTTGTGCTTGTTTCATCCATTTATCAAGTAGAAAAAAGGCAATATCATACTTTCGAATGATATCACATTTTCTTTTTCCATTTATATAAAGCTGAACCAACTGATCCTTAAATTCGCCTGTGTAGGTACAACGTGGTCTTCTTGTGGTCATAATAAAAACTCTCCTTTTCCATATTTCTATTTTATATGACCTAAAAAAACTCTCTAGTTTATTGTAGCCGTTCCAATATTTTTATGACAATCTATCTTTCATTCACTATCCACCAAAACTGTTTTATTTTGTCATCTTACCTAGTTTTTTTCAATCAATGCTGTTATAATCAAGAAAATATATTGAAAGGAGAGTTAAAATGTTAATTTTACACTGCATGAAAAAGAAGCTTTATGAAACAATGAAAGAAGAAAAATATATAGGAAAACCATTATTGGAATCCAATGATTTTATCCACTGCTCTTCGATTGAATACTTTTGGAGAGTTGCTCCTAATTTTGATCATGAATCAGAAGAACTCGTTTTATTATTAATTGACACAGAATTGCTTGACGCTCCTGTAAAATGGGAAGACTTAGACGGGTATGGAAGAACATATCCCCATATCTATGGATTGATCAAAGCTGAGGCAATCAAACAAGTGCTTCCTTATCAAAAAAGATGTGATGGTAGCTGGATCAAAAATGATGAATTAGCTCATATTTCTGATCAATAAATTCGATTGAAAACAAATAGGTCATCATAAACTTATGCAAGCATAATTCCTAACTTATTCCTTTTGTATCTCCCTATTAGAGCGTATCCACCACATACATACGCTCTAATATTCCTTCTACATCTTCTACCATTGTTAAAAACTCCCAACCACATTTCTCATAAAATTCTGTGTGATCCGTTACTAAATATAATTTTGCAACCCCCATAGCTCCCATCTCTTTTCTTATAAAATCCAAAATAGATTTTGCAATTCCCTGTTTTCGATATGGCTCTTCTACAAATAGAGCACATAGATTCGGCGTTAAATCTTTGCGATTATGAAAATCATTTTCTATCACACCCGCTCCTCCTATCATTTCTTGTTTTTCATTCACTACAACATACCACTGAGGAACACCAATTTTTTTATCAATACATTCTTGTATGCTCTCTTTATATTCTTCCACTGGAATGCCCCATTTTTTAGAAAACCAAATGGCACTCTCCTCTAAAAATTCAGGATTATCACATAATTTTTTTATACTAATTTTTTCCATTTTCTCTTTTCTCCTTTGTCCTACCTTTTTTCGATAATACCATATGCTAATTTACGTATTTTTAGAATGCTATCTTTCACTATTTCCACCAATCTCTCCACTAACATTGATTTTCATTACTAATTACTATATAATATTTTGGATGAAATAGTGCTGAGAAACTCATCAAATAAAAACTTACCCATCATTTGAAATAAGCCAATGTTGTTCTTATTTATACCTACTCACTATATCAATTTTTTATAGAAATGTACACACCAAGAATAAAAGGAGTATTTATGACAAAAAAAGCGATTTTAGTCGTTAGCTTTGGAACAAGCTATCATGATACAAGAAAAGTTACTATTGATGCCATTGAAAAAGACATTAAAAAAGCCTATCCGGATCATACAATCTATCGTGCTTGGACTAGTAAGATCATCCTGAATAAGTTAAAACAGCGAGATCAGATTCATTATGATACGGTAACAGAAGCCTTTGAACGCATGAAACGAGATGGAATAACCGATGTCATTGTACAACCAACCCATGTCATCAATGGAATTGAAAATGAACTTATGATTGAAGATTCTCTTGCTTACTCTTCTGATTTTTCAACAATCCAATTTGGCACTCCTCTTTTAACAACAACAGAGGACAACCATTATTTAGTGGATACTATTTATAAGGAGTTTATAGATTTGAAAGAGGATGAAGTTCTCGTTTTAATGGGACATGGTACCACCCATTATTCCAATTCCATCTATGCAGGACTCGATTACACCTTTAAAGAAAAGGGGCATTCCAATATTTTTCTAGGAACCGTAGAAGCGTATCCAAGCATCGAAAATGTACTTCCTATGGTAAAAAAATATAATCCAAAGCGTGTCATTCTTGCCCCTTTCATGATCGTAGCAGGGGATCATGCCATTCACGATATGGCAGGGGATGACATGGAGTCTTGGAAAAGCCAATTTGAATCCGCTGGCTTTGCTGTTACCTGTGTTTTAAAAGGGCTTGGTGAATATCCAGCCATTCGAAAACTATTTTTAAACCACGTAAAAGAAGTAATAAACGCAACTCCTAACCATTAGACTAGCATTTTTTCTACGAAACGATGAGAAGCACGCTTTTCGAACTTCTCTGACTCGCAGACAATCGCCATATGTAAGCATACATGCTCTTACATGACTCGTTGTCTTTGCATAAACAAAAGATGTACTGTTCTTATCTATCATAATGAGAACGGCACATCTTTTTTCTATAACGTTTTTATTCTTTTATACTCCTTTTATATTAGAAGCACTGGCAATATATTCCCATAAATTACATCTTGGAACTTTATTTTCTTCTCCTTCCAAATATAACAATCGCTCCTCTTCTAATTCCTCTAACTGAGCCACTTCCCCATTCACATATTGATTTAAACGAATGATGGTAGATTCTAAACGGGCAATGACACCTGAAAATCGAATATCCAGCACTTCAAAACCGTTTGCTTTATACTCTTGAAACCAGATCTTTCTTCTTAATTCTAACAATCTCTTTACTTCTTGTATTAAAGCAGGTAAATCATCGTCAATATAAACGTTTAAACGCTCTTTTTCCTTTGCAAGATAAAATTTTTGCAATTCTATACCTAGTTCACATTTTACAGAAAGCACCTTTGCTAACGTCGCATAGTAATCGTAAATAAGAGTCATTTCATAACAAACATCTTGCTTCTCTTTCTCATTTTTTACCTGTTCTAATTGAAGTGCTAACTGTTCATAATATGCTTTTAATTGCTTTTTTTCAAATTGCTTATCAAAAATTCCAAGCAAAGGATCAGCATAGAA
Organism: uncultured Eubacteriales bacterium; assembly: GCA_949284175.1. GTDB lineage: Bacteria > Bacillota > Clostridia > Lachnospirales > Lachnospiraceae > Scybalomonas. The sequence goes on along the minus strand of CASDVE010000003.1, from coordinate 185,601 downwards.
AATTAATTTAGATGGATTAGAAAATCCATGATTATTTTCTTCTGTTCCCACAATACAATCCATTTTATCCAATAATAACATAGACTCATAAGATTCTTTTGTCAATGCAAAGAACCAAGTTTCCATTTCTTGTTTTGTCATGGATTCTTTGTACACCTCATTGCTATAAAATGCCAAAGGAAGAATAGAAACAAGGCTCGGCGTTTCTGCTCCATTATCCATCCATAGGGTGTAGATAGAACGATTGATTCCCTCATTTCTCATCACTTCCATAGATATTTTTGTAGCCTCTAATGCTTGACTATAATTAGGGGCAATTCCATTCCATGTCCAGCCCCCTCCTGCAAAATAAATGTGATCCGTTAACTTTTTATGGAGGGTTATCATTCTTTCATACTGTTCTTTATCATGGGCATAGTAATCCCAGTAAACGAGGGAAACATCTTTGTTTGGCTTTTCCTCTTCTTTCCACTCATGCTCTTTTGGCATACTATAATAATTTCCTTCATTGACACTTGCAAAAAACATATCACTCCAAATCATTGGCTCAAACTCATATTTTTTACAAAGTTTCATCACCTTGTCCAAATGTTTTTTTATGATCTTTTCTTGATTGACAATTCCATGTTTTTTTCGATAATTGCCAAATCCCAAATAAAATGCCTCGTCCATTCCAATATGGATTTTATTTGTTTTATACATACTGCGAACGGACTTTAACATGCTATCAATAAATTCATATGTTTTTTCTTCCTCCGCAATTAAAATATCTTCATCATCTTGATATTTCATCATAGCTGGCCAGCGAAGTACCGTTCTTAAATGTGCCAATGTTTGAATACATGGAACTAACTCTACTCCAAAGATTTCCCCATAAGCAACGCATTCTTTGATTTCCTCTTGTTTATACCTTCCTCGCAATGCACCAAAGTATGGATAATCTTTAATTTCATATGTATCCTCTGTATAGAGCATCATCTGATTTAATCCAAGCAGACTGTGGAAACGAATATACTGTTTGATGCGGTCTACTTTCAATACCCCATTTCTGGAACAATCAAACATAGCTCCATGGTTCCCTAATTCTTTATCATTTTCTAATTTAAAGTTCTCTTCTGCTAAATGAGCAAGCAAATGCCCCAATCCTCTAAAAAACTGAACTCTTTCTTTATATGTAATAATAACCTGCCTTTTCTCTTTTTTAATACTATATCCACGTTTCTTCTCTTGGATAGGAAATAATATAATATCCGCTTGCTCTTTTTCTTCTATTAGCTCATATCCTCGTTCCTCTAAAATCTCTTGTACGGAACCCTTTGTAATTTGTCCATCTTCTTGTGCTTCTAAATAAAATTTCATATAAACACCCCTTCTATGATAATTTTTACATTTTTCTTCTCTTTTTGCTGGTATCCTCTTTATATATTTCCTATAATATTTTATTTTTTACTTCATATTATTGTGTATTTTATACGAATTAACTCTATTTTATTTAGAAAAATTATAAAAGTCAAATCTTTTTTACTTCCTATGTTCAGGAACAGTCCTCCTATAACAGCATATATCTTTTTCATCACTAGTCGCTTCCATATAAAAGCAAAAAAGAGAGAACATAGTTCTCTCTTTTTGTTCAAACAATTCCAACGTATTGCTATCATTTTATATTATTTAATAAAAGTTCCATCTTGTAGTTCTTTGTAAGCCTGCATCAACTCTTCTTTTGTATTCATTACAATTGGTCCACCCCATACGACTGGTTCTGATAAACTTTTTGCACTGAATACAAGAAATTCTGCTGGTTCTCCATTTACTCCTTTTACATGAACTTCTTTTCCTCTTTCTAAAGCAACAGCAGTCTTTTCTTTACACCACTCGCCTTCTACCTCTAAATCCCCTTTTAAAAGGAAAAGATACACTTCATTCTCTTCTTTTGTTTCGAATGTAAATTCTTTCTCTGGTAATAATCGAATATCATAAAAATCCACTGGAATATACTTTCCTTGAAATCCTTCTACATCCTTATATTTACCGCTGACAACACGAACAAGTGCCTCTTCTTCTTGTACTTCTTTTATATCTTTAAGGTCGTTATACTGTGGTGCTACCATTTTATATTGTTGTGGTAAATTCAGCCATAACTGAATGCCGAGCATTTCCTCTGAAGCCTCTGGCATTTCTTCGTGCATGATTCCAGAACCAGCTGTCATCCATTGTGCTTCTCCTTCTCTGATTATACCTTCATTTCCTAGATTATCTCTATGCACCATACTTCCTTTTGCAAGATAGGTGATGGTTTCGATTCCTCTATGAGGGTGGAATGGAAATCCTTTGATATAATCTTGTGGGTTTTTACTATCAAAAGAATCTAACATTAAAAATGGATCATATTTCTCCACTGTTTCTAATCCAAGCACCCTTACAAGACTTACTCCTGCTCCATCTTGTGTACGAAATCCAGTTACTTTATGTCTAATTTTTCTTTTCATATCTTTATCTTCCTTTCTATTTGTCCAAAGAATTTATATTTCTCACGTTTATAGACATTCACCATATATAAAGATAAATGTTTTGGCATGGCTTGTTGTCTTTACGTAAATATTTATCTCTAACTAGTAATAGTTTATCGCTAATTAGAGATATTGTCAAGGCACTTCTTATTCTCCCCAAAATCTATTTTTATAAAAATAATCTCTTCATTTCTTTTATCGTTTTATGGCATAATTTATTTTATCATAGAGTATTTTGTCATATTCTACCTAGTTGCACTTCTATTAGTTGATGTCTAGCGTTTTAATCTATAAGCAACGTATTAACTATATTTCTATTTTATATGGAAAGGATGGTTCTTTATGAATATCACAGAAAAATTTCACGATGTCACCATTGTTTACACAGATAGACTTGTACAAATTACAACGGATCAAGCATTGATCAACTATCTAAATCAAAAAGGAAAAAACGATGCCAGAAATCTTGCGAAACATATTTTAACTCGTTATCAAGAACTAGCTGGACAACCTCTGCAAATTACCGAGGATTCTCTCACTGTTGAGATTTTAATTCATGTTTATTTGGATAAACTCTCTGTGCTTTTACAAAAGCCAACTCCTATCCTCCGTAGCGACCTTCGCAATAAACTTCTTTCTCTTTCTCAAACTTTAAAATCCCATTCAGAAATTATTGATTGCGGAGAACGTTCTGTTGATAACAATCGTCATATTTTTGATAAACTCGCACCGTTTGCCACTGTCATTACCATGTTACTTGAAAAATAACTTTTACTTTTATTGCTCATACTAAAAGGTAACTTTATTATAATTTCATTTTTCTAGGATTTTTTTTATATAAAAAATGTAGTATAATTTTGTTAATAAGACAGTACACAAAAGAGCCCTTATGCGAAAGGATGGTTTTTATGGATTTTAGCGAAGGTTTAAAGAAAATTTTTTTAGCAGGCGTTGGTGCTGTTGCAATGACAGCTGAATCTGCAAAAGATATTGTAGATACTCTTGTAGAAAAAGGAGAACTTACCGTTGAACAAGGAAAGGTTCTAAATGAAGAACTAAAACACAATATCAAAGAAAAAGTCAATGATCATATCACAGTAAATGTTGTAAAAAAATATGGCGACATTATGAAGGCTGTTGATACTATGACCGACGAAGAATTAGAACAATTAAAAGAAAAAATTGCAAAAAAGGAACAAGAAAAGCAAGATAATCCCTCACAATCAAAGGAGCAAGAAATCACCAATACAGATGACATAGGGAATACACAAGATACAAAAGAAACCGAATAAAATATTGAACATTTCTTAACATTTTACAAAAGCATAACAGGAAGGAGCTATTTATGAAAAAGGAAACAATGACACAGGCATCACACACCCCTCATCCAATTTCACAAAAAGCTCCTTCTTCTAATCAACGACTAACAGAAATCCTTCATGTCTTAAAGTCCCACCATCTCGTTCAAGGACTGACCCCCAAAAAACTTCGCCATATTTTAGAGGATCTAGGTCCTACCTATGTAAAACTGGGTCAAATTATGTCCATGCGTTCTGATATGCTCCCAGAAAACTATTGTAAAGAATTAACCTTGTTGCGGACAGAGGTAAAACCTCTTCCTTTTGAAACGATACATAAGGTTCTTGAAGAGGAATGGCATTGCCCTATTGATACCATCGTAAAAGATATTTCTAAAACGCCCCTCGGTTCTGCCTCCATCGCTCAAGTCCATTCTGCTATTTTACAGACCGGTCAAAAAGTTGTCTTAAAAGTGCAACGCCCCCATATTAAAGAAATGATGGAACAGGATATTCGCCTTATAAAGCACGCAAGTAAACTGATAAAAGTCGCCATTGGAACCGGTGAACTTATAGACTTTAAAACTGTCCTCGATGAACTTTGGAAAACTTCTCAAGAAGAGATGGATTTTACAACAGAAGCTCACAATCTGGAACAGTTTTATCAAAATCAAAAAGAAATCATCTATATCACTTGTCCCCAAGTGTTAAAGCAATTCACTACCTCAAAAGTGCTTGTTATGGATTATATAGAGGGAATCCAAATCGATCATATAGAAGAATTAGAGAAGAATGGTTATAACAGAGTTGAAATCGGCAGAAAAACTGCGGAAAATTATTGCAAACAAATATTGGAAGATGGATTTTTTCATGCCGATCCCCATCCTGGTAACTTATGGGTATCCAATGGACAAATTGCTTGGCTTGATCTGGGCATGACTGGACATTTATCTGCTTATAACAAACAGATTTTAAAACGGGCAATTATGGCAATTCTTAAAAATGATATGTATGAACTAAAAAATGTGCTTTTAGCATTTGGTGAGGCAAAATCTCCAATCGATCATGCAAGACTATATACTGATATTGCTGATATTGTTCAAAAATATATGAGCATCGGCTTTGGGACTATGGATCTTGGAAAACTAATTGAAAAATTACTAGATCTCATAAAATTCCATAACATCTCCATTAGCCCCGATATCACTTTACTTGGACGAAGTATGATCACCATGGAAGGAACCCTTAAAATCTGTGCCCCAGAAGTCAATATGATGGATATTTTATCCGCTCATATGTCACAACAGTTTCTAAAAGAATTGGACTTGAAACACGAGTTAAAGCATAAAGCACGCCTGCTTTATGCCTCTATGGATAAATCCTTAGAAATTCCTGCTCTCCTATCCGATCTTTTAAATATAACAAAAAATGGACAAACAAAACTGAATCTTGAATTTGCGAATATGCAGGCACAAAAAAATTCTTTTCAACATATCAGTTATCAGATAATCCTTTGCTTCCTTGCTTGTTTTCTTTTTCTTGGTTCTTGTATTCTTTGCCTATCAGATCTGGAACCACAAATCTTTTCTATGCCATGGATCAGTTTTTTTGGTTTTTTATTGTCATTTCTTTTTATACTATGGCTTATTTTTAGCATGATTCGTCACAGGAAGTAGACATAATCTCTTCTTCTGACTCATCCAAGTTAGAAATAATGACTGCCATTAAAATAATCACACATCCTATCATCATTCGCAATGTTAGCTGTTCTCCAAGAATCCACACAGAAAATATTGTTCCAAATACAGATTCCATCGATAAAATAATAGCAGACTTCGTTTCATCCACATATTTTTGACATACAGTTTGCAATAAATAACAAAAGGTTGTGCTAACAACTCCTAAATATAAAACACTTAGCCAGCCTTTTGTTGTCACTTCAAAATGATTTTGTTTTGTTATGAACAGAAACAGAAAGGACAATATAAATGCTGTTCCCATCTGTACAAAGTTAAGAACCATAACTCGATATTTTTTTACAAATACACTTGTTAAAAAAATCTGAAATGCAAATCCAACGGCACAAAATAATGTTAATAGATCTCCAATACCTAATGAAAAATTTGCATTTAAAGAAAGCATCCCCACACCTACAATGGCCATAACTGCTCCTATGATTCCTTTTTTACTAATCTTTTTCTTCAAAAACAAAAAGGAAATAAACGGAACTATTACTACATTTAGTGCCGTTAAAAATGCGTTTTTGGATGGTGTTGTGTATTGAAGTCCCACAATTTGCAAAGCAAAACCTGCAAACAGAGCAATTCCCATAAAAATTCCAGCTCTAATCTCTTGGCTTTTCACTCTTTTTAATTCCCTTATACTGATTAGCCCCATCAGAACAAATCCTAGTAAAAAACGAATTGTCATAATCTGAAACGGTTTTAGGCTCCCCAGTGCAATATCACTGGCTACAAATCCTCCTCCCCAAATAATTGTTACAACCACCAACCCTATTACCGACAAATGTTTTATCATCCTCTATCCCTCCATATTATTTCGAATATATTCCTATTTCTTTCATTATACAGTACTTTATGTATATTATTTTTTATAAGGATGTCCTCCGATTCTTCCTATCAGAACCTTTTTTCCATCTCCTATCTGTTCATCTTTCCAATAAAAATAAATTCTTAGATTCGAATCTAACCGAATCAATTTCAAATGTGGTTCACAACATATCTCTTTTCGTTTTACTATTTTCTCTCCATTCTCAATTTCTTCATATTGAAATTCAAAAATTAACTCTTTTCTATGATTCGGATCAAGAGAACATGCTAACAATTTTGTTTCTAAAATATCAATTGCTTCTTTTAAATTATGTTTATATTTTTCATATAATATGAGTGCTTCTTCATCTAATACTGTCAAATTTTTTGTTATCTCTGCTTTATGAGCAGAAAAATTTTGTATTCCTTCTAATCCAGATTTCATATTTTCCGCAAAAACACTGTTGGGAAAGCAGGTTAGCATAAATTCATAATAGTCTGCCACCGTTTTTGTTTTATCTAAGCACCTTCTTCTCTCTTGTAAGTATTCCTTCAAATTGCTTACAGCATGTTCCTTTTTCCCAAAAGAAATATCAATTCTATTGCTGTCAGATATGTCATTATCATCTTTCCAGCCTTTTTGTATTAATTCTAATATAAACCTAGCAAGTTCATCTTCTTCTGGAGAATGATACCCATAAAGCCAATTTGCAAATTCTTCCCCTTCTCCAATATCTATATCCCAAATATCATCATCATATAAAATTTTTTCTTTATTTTGTTTGCAAAGTTCTGTAATATCTTGTAAGTCCATCCATCTCTCTTGCTGTTCTTCTAATAACATTTGTTTCATGCCAACTAATGACTCTTCTACAAACTCATTTTTTATCTCCATACCTTCTCCTAATGCACTCTTTTGGTTCTTTTTAATTCAAATAATTTACGTAAATCCATTGATTTTTGATCAAAAAAACCTGCTGGCCAATCACTTAAATTCCCTGCCTCATCTACCCCTATCTCTATAAGTTTAATTTTTCCATCTTCTACCTTTGTAAATATCACTTTCATCTGCTCTGTACTTTCCATGTAAGCCATTTGAACTCTAGCTCCATCAATAATATGTTCACTATGGGTTTCTACAAGGACTTGTACTCCTGCTTTTGATAAAATTGCTAAAAATTTACCAATCTGACTTTGTGCTTCTGGATGTAAATGAGCTTCTGGATTCTCAATAATCAGCATTGTATTTTTTTCACATGCACACCATAATCCTGCAACTACAATTGGTAAAATATAACTAATTCCAAATCCTGTCATCGTTGGTACCACTAAATCTTTTGATACTTCATTCTCCACTCGAACTTCTGCTTGTGCTCGTATTTGATCCACCGTTACAACTAAACGGACTTCACCAAGAATCGCACTTAACCACGCTTCTACTTGTTTTTGAAAAGAACCTGTGCCATTTTCTAAAATTAGAGCATCTGGAACCTTTTTTTGTACTATTTCTGCTCGTGCAATCAAATAGGCACTGTTGCTACCATCCGGGAGAATTTTCTCCTCTCCTCCTGCGTGATATACAAGTCTTGGTCCAATTCTCTCAGCATTTAGATACGCAATATTGGGCATCTCTTCCACTTCTTTTATCTCTTTTGAATAATATAATTTTAAATTCAATGGATTCTCTGGTTCAACTACATATTGATATTCCTGTTCTTCATTTCCAATAATCGTAATAGAAAAATCATATTCTTCATTATCATCCCCATCATTTGCAATCAATGCTTTTGGTGTTCCAATTCCCTTACTAAATAATTTTGCAACATCAACAAAAGTTTCTTTTGCCACTCCATCATGGTATTTTAACGACTCCGATGTTTCTTTTGCCAATAAAATGGATTGCACAATGCTTGATTTTCCTGAAGCATTGGCTCCTGCTAAAATTGTAAAACGATCCACTGGAATATCCTGTTCTATAAAGCATTTAAAATTTTTTAATTTTATTTTTTTAATCATCAATGGCCTCCAATACTTTCTGTGCTAATTCAAATTGGCGTTTTATATTTTCTTGAGAACTGGTAGAGGAAGTGAACGCATTATAATATCTCTCTTCCTCTAATAAATGTTCTAATACCCTTTTTGCCTTTTCACTCTTTTCTTGTAACCTCTCATCTTTCAAATTTTTCTTAAAATTTCTTTCAGTAATTTTAAGACTAAACGCTATAAATAAAGCCCGATTGACAACTCTTCTCTCCTTTACTTTTATAAAAGCATCTTCTCCAAACAAGGCATAACACTTTCTCATACTTGTCTTAAAAGCATCTAGCCATTCTTTTCTTATTGTTTCACTTGAATCATTTAACTGTAAAATAGTGGAATCCAACATTTTAGTCAATGTGCCATTCTTTTTTGTATATCCCTCTTTTGTATCATATCGAAATACAAACGCAAGGAATCTCAAACATAGTTCTTGATCTAACATCCGAATAGGACTAATTTTTTCATGGGTTGCCAATAAAAATTCTTCTGACTGTGCCATTGCTTTTAATAAAGCTCTTGTTTCTTTTGTTGCTAATACATTTCGGATCTCTTGATCGTTCAACTGCACTCCACCTGTATTGACACGCCGAAACACATCAAATTTCACCATGTCCGGACACTGCTGATCTAAAATATAAATCGTAAATTGTGTATCCTCAATTCTTCTTCTATATTTTCTTTCAAGTTGTGAAAAAACTTTTCCTTCACAGTCTTTTAAATAACTAATACCTTTTAAACTAAATTCATCATTTATAAAATCATAGATGGCGGATAATCTTTGTAAGCCGTCAATTACTGTCTTTTTCTCATCTTTATCCTGATCAAAATAAAAAGATGGAATTGGAATTTTTAACATTAATGATTCAATGAGTAATGATCTTTTTTCTAATGTCCAAACAATATTTCTCTGAAAATCTGGCCGTAATTCTAGTTCTTTATTCTGAATCCACCTACACACTTGAAATAAAGATAAAATCTTTTGATCAATCCTTATATTTTCAATGTAGTCTTCCTTGTAAGCCTCTGTTTCTTCCTCTAATGATTCATCCATATTTTCTTCACATTCAATTCCATTTTCTTCCAATTCAATTTTTTGCATTTTATTGAATAAATCTTCAAAAGCAGATTCTTTTGCCATAAATTATCCACCTCACAATTCTTTTTATATTTCTATTCTATTATAGACATCACACATCATCTTATTGCATTTATAAAATACTTCCTACTCATCACATTATCTTCCTTATATCATGAGCTTCGTTCATAATCATCATGTATCTCTCTTAATAAATAGGATTCACTTACTTTTGCTCGCTAATACTCCTTATATCACAACCCTAGTTCATGAATCATTTTTCTTCCTTTATTGTAGTGGCACGTACTTTTCAATTTTATTTTCTTCAAATCTCGGTATTTTTTGATAGCAAGCTAAGGCATAATCTAAAACAGAAAATCCCATCACCGCTCCTGTTCCTTCTCCCATGCACATATCAAGCACAAAGTATGGTTCTAAGCCTATCTCATCTAGCACTCGCTTTCCAGCTGGCTCTTTTGAACAGTGGGAAGGGAATATGTATTCTTTGCATAGCGGACAAAGGGAAATGGCGAGCAAGGCGGATACAGAAGAAATAAAACCATCCATAATGATCGGTTTTCGATAAAGAGAAGCCCCGATAAAACATCCTGCCATACCGGCAATTTCAAGTCCTCCTACTTTTGAAAGGAGATCTAGCACATCTTCTTTATCTGGCTGATGAAGTGCAACTGCTTCATCAATCAAAGCGATCTTTTTCTCATAGGCTTTTGTTGACAGCCCTGCCCCCCTACCAGTTACTTCTTTTGCTTCACATCCAAAATATGCTGTACAAATGGCACTGCTCGTTGTTGTATTGCCTATTCCCATCTCTCCAATGGCAAAGGTGTCATATCCTTTTTGAACCAGCTCTTTTACCGTTTCAATTCCATTTAAGATGGCATTGGCACATTCTTCCCTTGTCATAGCCGGTTCTTTTCTAAAATTCTTAGTACCATAACTCACTTTTTTTCTCACAATGCCCTCTCCCACTGGATCAATGGCCATGCCAATATCCACTGGAACAACATCCGCTTTACTTAACTGTGCCATCACACATACGGCTGACCCATTTTTTGTCATGCTTTCTATGACAGAACAGGTAACCTCTTGTCCTGTTTGAGAAATTCCCTCTTCTACAATTCCGTTATCTCCTGCCATAATAATGACCGCTTTTTTCCGAATTTTTGGATTACTAGAATGTCTGATCCCACCAAGCCGAATCACCATATCTTCTAGTTTTCCAAGACTTTTTAGCGGTTTACATAACGTATCCCAACGTGCTCTTACTTCTTCCATTTCGGCTTCACCAAGTGGCTCTACCAATGTGATCATTGTATTTAGTTGCTGTTCATAATATCCTATCTCTTTCATTGTTCCTTCTTTCTCACACCCTTATAATATCCCATTTATATTGAGCAATAATAAAAACACCATTTCACTAAGTTCGGAACCAGCTCCCATAACATCCCCTGTGATTCCATCAATTTTTTTCTCGATATATTTTCGAAACCAGATTGCAAATAGCAAAAGCACCAAAGAAATTCCAATTCCCAAAACTCCGCCATATAGCAGGTGAGCCGTTGTTCTTGCCTGAACGCCCTGCATAACGCTCATTCCTACGCTTAAAAACATAACTCCAATACCATAGCATATCCATATCCTACCTCTTGTCACCGTTCCAACAAATAGACCAAGCCCTTCTTTTCTTGGATACTTTGCCTTATATCCTAATATACCCTGTATCATTTTACCGGCAACCGGCAGTAACAAGATCGTAAGCATTGGCACTCTACTATAATAAATACCAATATATTTCCATGCTAGATCTAGCACTAGGGCAACCACACCGTTAGTTCCTATATGACTATCTTTCATAATCTCTAGCATTCTCTCTTTTGTTCTTGCAGAATAGATTCCATCCACAGTATCGCAAAGTCCATCAAGATGAAACGCTCCTGTTAAACACAAATTGGTTAAAATTGCAAGAATCACCGCCAATTCTTTTGGCAAAAAAACAGAAAAAAATCCGTATAAAATGGCGGCAATCGCACCTAACAATAGACCAATGATGGGAAACCATACAATTCCCTTTTCCAAATCGCCTTCTCGATATTCCAACGTTTGACTGACTGGGATTCTTGTCATAAATCCCAGCGTAATCAAAAATCGCCTCATTCTTCCCGTTGATCCTTTCCCCTTTGTTCTTCTCTTAATAGCTCAAGGATTCCTTCCATGCAATACTGATTTGCTGTCTTATCGACATGAAGTCCCCATTCTTTTGCGACTTTCGTTGTCACAGGTCCAATGGAAAGCAATTGGTATGGTTGTTCTTCTTGGCTTTTTCTGCTCTCTTTTGTCATCCCGGCAAAAACTTTTGCAACAGAACCGCTGGCAAGCACCACATAATCCACATGTTTAATCAGGCGATTCAACTCTTCTTTTTTCTTTTCTTGTGCAACAATATGATAAAGTGGCACATCTTCATAGCGAATGCCTGCTTCTTGCAATACTTTTGCCAGTTCTTGACTTCCTTCTTTGGCACGAAGTAGTAACACACTCTCTTCTTTTTTTAGCGTAGGAATCCATTCCTTTGCCATATCCATGCTAGAAAACTGTTGTGGTATAAAGTCCGCATGAATCCCATGAGAAAGCAAGGCATCGGCTGTTCCACTTCCAATCACTGCAAACTTATACTTCGCTAACTCTCTGATGTCTTTTCCAAATTCTTTCAAGCTATCAAAGAAAAGATCAACTCCATTCCTACTTGTAAACACAATCCAATCAAATGTAGGAAGTCCCTTTTTGATCAGTTCCATTCCGGCTTGTTCCTTTTCCACCGCGATCAAACTAAAAGGAATTGCCTTTGCTCCAAATTTCTCCACTTTTTGTTTTGCACTGGCAATCCATGTATCAGTTCCCGTTAGAAGAACCCGCTTTTTAAAATGTGCATTTCCATCAAACCAAGAAAGCTGTTTTGCAAAGGACACCACATGTCCTACCACAATAATGGCTGGTGTTTCCACTCCTTGTTCTTTTGCAAGCAAAGGAAGAGTGTTTAGTGTTCCAACAAGGACGTTCTGCTCTCTTGTCGTGCCTTTTGAAATAATCGCCACTTCTGTATCCTTACTTTTTCCATATGCTATCAGTTTAGAGCAAATAGAATCTAGCTGTTTTACACCCATAAGAAAGATCAAAGTTCCCTCTTCCTTTGCCAACACTTCATAATTCACCCGCTCCGAATCTCTTCCCTCTTGCTCATGTCCTGTAATCACATGAAAAGAAGACGCATATCTTCGATCCGTAACAGGTATTCCTGCATAGGCTGGCACACTATAACAAGATGAAATCCCCGGAACGATTTCAAAATTCACGCCCTGTTCTAATAATTCCAGTGCCTCTTCTCCACCGCGACCAAAAATAAAAGGATCTCCGCCTTTTAATCTTACAACCATCTTACCTTCTTTTGCTTTTTGCCAGAGTATTTGGTTCGTTTCTTTCTGTGGCAAATGGTGATTACTAGAACGTTTTCCTGCATAAATCCATTCAGACTCTTTTTTTGTATCCTGTAAAATAGATGGCGAAATCAGATTGTCATATACGATAACATCCGCCTTTTTTATCAATTCTTTTGCTCGAATCGTAAGCAATCGTTCATCCCCAGGGCCAGCACCAATTAAATACACTTTACCAATGTTCAACTGTTTTGCCAACTCAGCTCCTAATTGTTCTGAGGTTTCTATTTGTCTTTGCTGTTCCATTCTAATTTTTTTATACTTTGGATGAACGCCATCTTTTGCATACATTCCATCCATTACAAGCATGCCATTTTCTCTTCTACAATACGCACCTGCTGGAGCATTGCATCCACCATTTAAAATGCTTAGAAAACTCCGTTCTGCATCAAGCATTTCCGCTCCATCAGAAGAATGAATGGCATTTAATAAAGTTCTAACTTCTTCATCCCCTTCTCTGCACTCAACAGCTAAAATTCCCTGTCCAGGGGCTGGTAAAAAGGTATCCGATAACAGACGCTCCATATGATACTTCGTCTTTGGATACTCTTCGATGTCCAATCGCTTTAATCCTGCCGATGCTAAAATGATTCCATCATACTCTCCATCCTCTAGCTTAGAAAGCCTTGTTAAAACATTTCCTCTTAATACTTGAATCTTCACATTAGGATTTAGTTTTTTTATTTGCAACTCTCTTCTTAAACTGCTTGTTCCGATAATACTTCCAGCTTTCATATCAGAAATTTTTGTCCCATCCATTGTAACAAGAATATCTGCTGGATCTTCCCTTTCCAGTACCGCACCAAGCATAAGCCCTTTTGGAAATTCCATTGGCATATCTTTTGCACTATGCACAGCCAAATCAATAGTTCCGTCTAACAGAGCGATTTCCAGCTCCTTTGTGAATACACCTTTTCCACCAAAAGAGGCAAGGGAACGATTTAAAATCTGATCCCCTTTTGTACTCATAGGAACCACTTCTATTGTCATCTCTGGCCACGCTTTTTTTAACTTTTCTACAACAAGATTTGTTTGAATCAAAGCCAGCTTGCTCTGTCTTGTTCCAACTTTTATTTTTTGTTTCATCGCGATTCTCCTAATCACTTAAATTTGATATCCCCTTGGTGTAATCATTTTTCCATCCTTTACATAAGTTGAAGAATTTCCAACGATTACCATGCTAAACATATCAAGTTTATTCTTTTTTTCTTCTTCCCAGTTTTCAAAATCCTTCAATTCTCCTAAAGTCGTTAAAAAACTCTCTTCTTCTTGTCTTCCTGCATGGCGAACAATTCCAACTGGAACGGATTCCTTTTGATAAAGTAAAATTTTCTCAACGGCTTTTATGATATAATCATTTCTCTTCTTACTTCTTGGATTATAAAAACAAAGAATCATATCCCCCATAGCACAGCATTCCACACGCTTCATAATCAGGTCGAGTGGGGTCATTAAGTCACTTAAACTGATTGTAGCAAAATCGTGCATAAGAGGTGCTCCAAGAACAGAGGCAGATGCACTAGAAGCTGTCACTCCCGGAACTACTTCCACATGAATATCCGACTTTCTCTCCTGTACCAGTTGCAATGCAATTCCCGCCATTCCATAAACACCGCTATCTCCACTGCTAATAAGTGCAACATCTTTTCCTTCCTCCACCTGTTCAATGGCGAAAAGACAACGCTCTGCTTCTTTTCTCATTGGTGTGGTCATATAATTTTGCTCTGGAAAGTATTCTTTTACAAGATTAACATAAGTTGTGTATCCTACAATTTCATCCACTGTTTTCATCACATCAATGGCTTTTTGCGTCATATGCTCATAACTTCCCGGACCAAAGCCTACGATATATAAGGTATGTTTCATATTCAATTCCTCGTACTACTTTTTATTTTTCTTCTATTTCTTTTTCTTTATATTGCAAAACCGCTCCTAAAAACTGTTCTAGTTGCTCTGGGGTGCTATCTTCTCGCACTTGATAGAAAAATTGGTTCAATGCTTTTTTAACACCCTTTTTTTCCACTTCTGCTTCCAAATGATCTGTGACTTCTTGAATCGCTTTCCATGAACGCTGAAATAAAAACCATTTTTTAAATTGTGTTTCGTAATCCTTTAAAATGCGTTTTGCATAAACCGTTTCTTCTTTTTTCCGCTCATTATTTTCTTTTGCTGATTGCTCTAAGTCATCCATATGATAGCATACAATTCCATCCAATTGCGTGATCTGATGTTCAATATCCATCGGCACTGCCAGATCCACAAAGACCATCTTATTTCCTTTATAATATCGTTTAAAATGCCCTTTTGTAATCGTATAATGTGGACTAGCTGTGGCACTGATTACACCATCCATCTTATCCATATAGTGGTATCGCTCTTCATATGGAATAATGGTATAACTAGTTTCTTCGTCCGGATTGCAAGGACAACTTTTTATATTTTTTGGTTGTTCCTCCAAATTTTTTGTGGCAGAAATTCCTCTCATCGTAACATAGAGATTCATGCCACCGATGGATTGGAGATTTTTTAAAACAATCGTTCCAATCTTCCCCGTAGAACCAATAACCATAATATTTTTATCTTTTAACGTTTGCAATTGTTCTTGCAATACCTTCACTGCAAGAGTTGCTGTGGATACCGATGTCTTCGATAGTTCTGTTTCTGTCTTTACTCGTTTTGATCCAGTGACACAATATCGGAAAAAAGTATTTAAATACGTTCCACACATTCCATGTTTTCTTGCAAACTCATGAGCACGTTTTACTTGTCCTAAAATCTGATCTTCACCGATCACCATAGAATCAAGCCCTGCCGTCACATCAAATAAATGATGAATCGCCTTTTCTCCATGGTAAAAACGATAATAATCCCCCAAATAGGACTCTTCTTCTACTTTACTTTCTTGTATATGCTCTTTTTGTTGTGTGAAAATTTGTTTTTTTAATCGCTCATTTTCCTTTGCCATTTCTGTCACAACTTGTATCATAACATCATAAACTTTTCGTTCATTTTCCAGTTCGCTGTACACATAGATCTCCGTTCGATTGCAGGTGGATAGCACAATGGCTTCATTTATGATTTTGCTTTCTCTTAAAGATTTCATAATCGCAAGCTGTTGCTCATTTGAAAATGCGAATAGTTGGCGAATAGCGAGCGGGGCTGCCTTGTGGCTGACACTTAAGAGTTGAATGCTCATGGTCTTTGCACCCCTTCTCGAAATTCATGGGTAAAATGTTTATCATAAAGACAGGATAAATCATAATCATCCCCTAAAAAGTCGCCCACAACGGTAAGGGCTGTCTTTTTGATCTTTTCATCCTTTACCTGTTTTGCGATAGTTTTTAATGTCCCACGCACAATTTTTTGATCATCCCAAGTCGCCTTATATACAACAGCAACTGGTGTGTCCTCTCCGTATTCTAAAGCAAGCTCCATTGCCATTTTTTCTATCATACCAATGCTTAAGAAAATGATCATGGTGGCTTTATGCTTTGCTAAATCTCTTAATTTCTCTCCCTCTGGCATGGGCGTTCTCCCTTCCATTCTCGTTAAAATAACTGTTTGGGAAACCCCCGGCAATGTGTATTCTTTTTTTAATACGGCGGCTGTGGCAAGAAAAGAGCTGACACCTGGAATGACTTCGTATGCAATTCCTAGTTCATCCAAACGATCCATCTGCTCTCTATGAGCCCCAAAAATGGCTGGATCTCCTGTATGAACTCGAACAACTTGCAATCCTTTCTTCTCTCCCTCTTCCATAATAGCAATGACTTCTTCTAATGTCATAGTCGCACTATTATAGATATTCGCTCCTTTTTTTGCATCTTTTAAGACTTCTGGATTCACAAGAGAACCTGCATATATAATAATATCCGCTTGATCGATATATTTTTTTCCCTTGATTGTTAAAAGTTCTGGATCTCCTGGACCCGCTCCGATAAAACGTATCATGTTATTTCCTCTATTTCTTATTATTCTAGCAATCCATGTGTTTCTAAAAACACAGTAATTCCATCCTTATCATTATCTTTGGTGATATAGTCAGCAACTGCCTTTAATTTTTCACTTTCCTGCGTTCTATCACCTATTTTTTCTTTATAGCTGAATCACACGACAAGCCTCTTCAATCTCTGCCTCTGTATGAGCTGAGGACACAAACATGGCTTCAAATTGAGATGGTGCTACATAAATGCCATGATCTAACATTTTTCCAAAATAAGCCGTATATTGATCGAGATCAGAAGAAGTCGCACCATCATAATCCACCACTGGATGCTCTGTAAAATAACAGCATAATAAAGAGCCTACTTGATTTACACTCACTGGTTGTCCCTTTTTAGCACCACCTTCTAAAAAAGCATTGGCAAGTCTTTTTGCTTTTTGTTCAATTTCTTCATAAAGGTGCTGATTATCCCTTAGTAGCTCGAGCGTTTTAATGCCCGCAGTTGTTGCCACAGGATTACCAGAAAGAGTACCCGCTTGATATACCTGTCCAAGAGGAGAAACCGTTTCCATTACCTTTCTCTTTCCTCCATAAACAGCCATTGGCATACCGCCACCAACAATTTTTCCAAGGGTTGTTAAATCTGGTGTCACCCCATAGTATTCTTGTGCTCCACCATATCCAAGACGAAATCCTGTTATGACCTCATCAAAAATGAGCAAACTGCCATATTGATTTGTAATATCTCGTAAAAACTGTAAAAATCCCTCTTTTGGAGGAACAACTCCCATATTAGCAGCCACTGGCTCTACAATAACACAAGCAATGTTATCCCCATATTTTTCAAATAATTGGGATACGGAATCTTCATCATTGTATAACGCAACTAATGTGTTTTCTGTATAAGAGGCTGGTACTCCTGCACTATCTGGAACTGCACTTGTTAGGGCAGCAGAACCTGCCTTTACTAACAAGCCATCCGAATGTCCATGATAACATCCTTTAAACTTCACTATCATATCTCGTTTTGTATAGCCTCTTGCCACACGAATAGCACTCATCACCGCCTCTGTTCCTGAGCTCACCATGCGTACTAGTTCCATAGATGGCACTGCTTCATGAATCATATCTGCAAGAATATATTCTTTTTTTGTTGGGGCTCCAAACGTCAAGCCATCTTTTACCGCTTTTTGAACCGCTTCGATGACTTCTTCGTGGGCATGACCTAAAATCCCCGGTCCCCAAGAACACACAAAGTCAATATAGTCATTCCCGTCCACATCATAAATATGACTTCCTTTTGCGTGATCGATAAACACTGGATTTCGATTCACAGCTAAAAAAGCTCGAACAGGGCTGTTAACTCCACCGGGAATCACTGTTTTTGACTGTTCAAATAATTGTTCTGAATGTATATAATTTCTCATGTTTAACTCTCCATTTCTATGATAAGACCCTTGTCTTATTGTTCGTTATTTATCATAGTATTTTTCGTGTAGAAACGCAACTAGATCTCATAAATAGGATACTATTTTCTTCCTTGTTTCCATTCCTCCACTTTTTTACGAAGACAGGCTCTTCTTTCTTCTTCGCTTTCTACATGGGCTTTTAACCAAGTTCGATATGTTCCCATTTCCTCTACAAATGTTAAAAATTCTTCATCCACAATCTCTTCTATTCTCTCTCTTAAATAGGCAGAAGCACTAGGGCTTGTTCCAGATGTAGTGATCCCAATGGACACCTTATCTTTTGTCACAACTGCTGGAAATAAAAATGTACAAAGTTCTTGATTATCCACCACATTCACTGGTATCTTCTCTTCTTGACACCACTGTCCAATGGCCTCATTCACTTCCTTTTGATTGGTGGCACCGATCACAAGGGCGATTTCTTCTTTTTTTATTGTAAGAAGAAAGTCCTCTTTATCTTTTATGGAAATTTCCTTTTTTATAAGAATGGCTTCTCCTCTGGTTTCCATCTCTTTTAATTCTTCTATAAAGCTAGGTGCTATGACAATGAGATTGGCTCCATAAAGCGTCAATGTTTTCGCTTTGCGATAAGCCACCAATCCCCCTCCAACAATGAAACATTTTTTTTCTTTTAAATCGATAAACATTGGAAAGTATGCCATGCCCTTTCTCCTTTTCCTCTTTCATGCTCTTTTTCATCCAAAATACGACAAAAACTTCTGCTTCCTTTCTTGTATATTTTACTATTTTATACTATCATTATAAACAACGATGAGAAACGCGTTTTGATCTGGAATACTCCTATCATATCGCACTTTTATCTCAAATGACAACCCTAAAACATAATGGAGGAAAAATCATGGATATACAAAAATCAATTCCTGAATTCGATTACTGTTATGAAAAAGCGACAGCCATCTTTGAAGAAACACGAAAGGTGATTATTGATAAAGAAACGGTTTTATTAAAAGTGCTTATGACCATTTTAGCAAAAGGTCACGTTTTAATTGATGACGTTCCAGGCGTTGGAAAAACAACTCTTGCCTTAGCGTTTTCAAAAGCCTTTCATCTTGACTATCACCGTTTGCAATTCACCCCCGATGTCCTTCCAAGTGATGTAGTCGGATTTTCTATGTACAACAAAAAAACCGGAGAATTTGAATACAAAGAAGGTTCTGCTTTTTGCAACCTCTTTCTCGCTGATGAGATCAATCGAACTTCTCCAAAATCTCAATCCGCCCTTCTTGAATTGATGGAAGAAGGACAGATCTCTGTGGATGGTATCACCCATTATCTTCCAAAACCATTTTTTGTCATTGCAACACAAAACCCCATCGGATCGGTTGGAACACAGCTTTTACCAGAATCCCAACTGGATCGATTTATGGCTTGCCTTACGATGGGATATCCAAGTGTTGCAAATGAAATTGAGATTTTAAAAGGAAGAGAAAAAGCAAATCCAATGGATAAGATTTCCCAAGTGGCAACCATTGAAGATCTATTAAAAATGCAGGCAGTGGTAGAACAAGTCTATATGAATGAGCCAATTTATCAATATATTGTGAACCTTGCAAATGCTACGAGAAATCATCCTATGATACGAATTGGTGTCAGTCCTCGTGGTTCTCTTGCCCTCATGAGAATGGCAAAATCTGCCGCCTTTTTAAAAGAGCGGGACTTCGTAGTGCCAGAAGATGTAAAACTCGTTTTTTCTGATGTATGTGCCCACCGTATCGTGCCAGATCCAAAGGCTAAGGCATCTGGGCTTACCAATGCACAAATCATATCTCAAATTTTAAAAACTGTGAACCCATAAAGGAGGAGTTGCTCTATGTTTCGATACCAATTCTTGTATGGAGCAATTCTTGTCGGTCTTTTTACTTTCGTTATTATGTATACGGATCCATTGGCAATGCTTTTATTTGTCATGATGGTTTGTTTGCCAGTGATTTTATTCTTGCTTCACCATCTCACCGCTTTCTTTCTCTCTTTTTCCATAGAAAGCCCCCTATCCATCGCAACGACGAAGGAACAAGGTTCTTTTTATTTGACCGCCAAGAACCGCTCTTTTTTTCCTATTTCTCATTGTGTCGCTATCGTGGAAGTGCGACACCAAATGCTTGGCACAGTGGAAAAGAAACGTTATCCGTTTTCCATTCCCGTCCACTGTCTTATTAAAGAAGAACAGCTCCTTACCATGCCACTTTCTGGTTCTTATGAACTGTATTTAAAAGAAGTGGTTTGTTATAGCTTTTTGTTCCTCTTTAAAAAGAAATTTTTTCCAAAGAAAAAGACGAAACTCTTTCGTCTACCAGACACACAGCTCATGGATTTGCCAGAATCTCTTGGTACTTCTTCTGAACAGGATGGAAATTTATTTTCCTCTATAAAGTCTGGGGATGATCCATCCGAAGTATTTGCTCTTCGAGAATTTCATGATGGGGATGCCTTACGTCAAATTCATTGGAAGCTAAGTAGCAAAACAGACTCTTTCATTGTTCGTGAAAATAGTCTGCCTCTTTCTTCCAATGCTCTTGTCTTTTTTTCTGTTTTAAAAGAAACCACAAAAGACTTTCCGGCTCGGCTCGATGAGGCACTTTCTTTTACCCTATCTTTGGGACTTTCTTTCGTACAAGAGGGCATTCCCTACACCTTTTTTTGGTATGACCCTTCCATAGAACAAATAAAATACCTTCGAATTGATACAGAAGAACAGTGTTATCACGCATTTTATGAGCTAGTATCCACTCCTCTTTTACCAACACTTCCTTTCGAATTGCCAGAAGAGTTTGTCGATCAGCCTTATTTAAAAATCGTGGCCTCTCCTTCTGTTTCCCTCGTTTTGGAGAATGCTTATGAACATTAGAACAACTATTATTAACTTTATTTTAATCACTGTTGGAACTCTTAGTAGCATATTTTGTTTTTTAACAGCATTTGAAATTCCAACTTCCTTTTTTCTTTTGCTACTTTGTTGTATCATTCCAACTCTGCTCTTTTTGAGCCTTCATTACAAAGCGGATAGTGGAATTTTTATTCTTTCACTCCTTAGCTATTTTTTGCTCATTGGGCTTTTGTTACTGCTATTTCGAAATGTCATTCCGGATGCCATTGATAGCATGATTTACTATATTCGATTGGAGCTTATGAAAACAAATATTCTTCCAAGAACTGTCCTCTATACTCCAAATACCCAGTTCTATGCTATCACACCATTTCTGTGCCTTGCTACGATGTTTTTAACTGGCTTACTCATACTTTTTATAGAACGAATAAAGATCCCTCTTTTTGCACTGCTCATCACCATTCCCCTTGTGGAATCTGGAATTTTTTATGGAGCAGTGCCAGCGTACCAGTATTTCTTTCCTTATGTCATCTTTTTTATTTTGTGCCTTTCAACAGTACAATTTCGTAAAAAGATTATTCCAAAGGGACATGTTGGCGTATTAAGCATCATTCTTATTCTCTGTTTTGGTTTATCCGCCTCCTTTTTACATAGTATCGAGTATCAGCGTCCTAGAAAGTGGGATACGATCCGGGACTCTATTATTTTACAAGACTATGACAGACTCTTTGAATTGCTTGGGATAAACATTCGCAACCCATTTTCTAATACCTATGGTGGAATCAGTGCTGGGGATCTGAGAAATCTTGGAAATAAATCAAAAAGCCTAAAAACAGCATTAACCGTAACTCTCCCTCGCTCTGAGTCCACCATTTATTTAAAAGGATATGTTGGGACACAATATACAAAAAACCGTTGGAGCGTGCAAAGTGAAAGCGATTATAACAAGCGGTTAGAATCTTTTTATGAAAATTCTAAACAGTTAAACCTATCCTTATCCCCTCTTCAACTGTTATCCATAGAGCAAACACAACCGTATTCTTTTTCCAATGAAATGACCATTGTTCCAAAAACTGCGGATAAAAATTTTGCTTATGTGCCATATTCTATGTTACAAAACGATGCGGTTCGTGAAGTGCAAGATCTGTATTATACACCAGTATCTCGCAAATCTTATACGATTCCTTATGGAACGAAAAATGGAACAGAGCCAATGGAGCCACTTTCCTTGTCCCAGTATAACGGTTATTATCAATTAGTAGAAGATTACGCTTTATTTACAGACTTTTATACACAGCTTCCAACCGATGTCAACAAACAATTGGCAAATGCAACAGCGGTAATAAAAGAGTATGCGAAACAAAATTCAGCATCCTATACAGAAAGTATTCTTCATTATTTTAAAGACTCCAATCTTTTTTCTTATACATTACAGCCAGGAGAGCAAAATCCTAATACGGATTTCACACTTTACTTTTTAAACGACACTCATAAAGGATATTGTGTGCATTTTGCATCTTCTGCCACCCTCCTTCTTCGTAGTCTTGGCATTCCAGCCCGTTATGTGGAAGGATATGTGATTGCACCTTCTAACTTTTCTGGAGGACATTACGATGAAAATACGGGAAACTATACCATTGAGATTCCAGAATCCAATGCCCACGCATGGACAGAATATTATGTAAAAGGGAAAGGATGGAAAGTTCTTGATCCAACGCCAAGCTATATGAATGAGATTTCACAACAGATAGAAAATGCGAATCGAAGCACAAAAGAACAAACCAGTGAAAGCACAGAGGAACAGACAACCTCTTCAAAAGAAGAAGCAACCACGGAAAGCGAGGCTAGCACTTCTTCACCAGAAAAAGATGATAATTCCTCAAACACTGCTGACAATCAAAAGTCCTTTTCTTTGATCCAGTGGCTTCATACACTACCAAAAGAAGTTGCATTTTTCTTCTATGCCTGTTTCTTCTTATTCCTGTTACTTGTTCTTTGCCTATTGCGTAGAGCCCTCACTCTTTTTATAAGGAACAAGAAATTTCATGGAGAAAATGCCAATCAATCCGCCATTTTCATGCTAGAATTTCTCTTTTACTTATTTACCATTAAGCCACCGAGCAATGCAGAACAAGAGATTTTAAATGAACGAATGAAACCGCTATATGAACTGGCAAAATATAGCCAACATACCCTTACAAAAGAGCAGTTGACCGAAATAGAAAATATGATGCTCACTACAAGAAAACGGATCATAAAACAACTTCCATGGTTACAGCGATTGTTCCATCAATACTTCACAAGAAGAATTTTATAATCACCCTTGTATCTATGCCATTATCAGTGCTATAATGCTAAAAGATTACTTACAGAATACGACAAAATTTGGAGGTATCGATACATGAGTAAAGTAACTGTAATGGATCATCCTTTGATTCAACATAAAATTGGAATTATGAGAAAAGAAGCAACTTCTACAAAAGAATTTCGGGATCTGGTCAGCGAAGTTGCCATGCTTATCTGCTATGAAGCAACTCGCTCTCTTCCACTTGCAGATATTCAAATAAAAACACCACTTGTGGAAACAACAACAAAAGAGATTGCTGGAAAAAAACTTTGCATCGTTCCAATTCTTCGTGCAGGACTTCATATGGCAGATGGTATTTTAAATTTAATTCCAAATGCAAAAGTAGGACACATCGGTCTTTATCGCGATGAAGAAACATTACAACCAGTGGAATACTTCTATAAACTTCCTTCTGACGCTCAGGAACGTGATATTTACGTTGTTGATCCTATGTTAGCCACTGGCGGTTCTGCTATCTCAGCTATCACACAATTAAAAACTCGTGGAATAAAAAGAATCACCTTTTTATGTTTAATTGCCGCTCCTGAAGGAGTCAAAGCATTACAAGAAGCCCATCCTGATGTGGATATTTATATTGGAGCTCTTGATGAATACTTAAACGAACATGGTTATATTATTCCTGGTCTTGGAGATGCTGGCGATCGCATTTACGGAACAAAATAACAAAAAGGAGCTGGACACTAATTACTTAGTGCCAGCTCCTTTTTGACTATCTGCAATTTATTTTATATTCATTTATTATTTGATAAACTTGTTCATAAAATAACTTGATCTTGAATTATAAATTGTAAAGTAATGATTGGTTATAAAATTTGTTACCAATAAAATGTAATTTGTCATGCAAAAAGACTTGCTTGCTACAATTACAGTCGAACTATAAAAACGAATCACAGATAGTTATATAAACTATTGTGGATAGAAAACTACCTACAATAGGATATACCTCATATTAGGGTAATACAACTTTAGTCGTTGTGTTAGCATCATTTACCTGTGATTCAAGTGAATCAATACTATCTCTTAGCTGATTAATTTCTTTTTCTAAAGACTCCTTATCAAAGTTAGCCTGAATCAGTTCAATATAATAGGAATTACTATATTGATTGTCTGTCTTTCGGGTTTTGCTTTCCTTGGTATAATAGAAAATATCTTCTAAACAATTCAACAAACTTCTTTTTTCTTTTAGTTTGATTAATGCCGATGCGATAGTATCAACTTCATTAATCTTTGTACAGTTATTACATTCCTGTAACAGTGCTCGATAAGTAATAAGCGTTTCTGTTAGATTTTTTATTTCCTCTAACCCTTTTTTAAAGTCATAAGGGAAGCTCATCACTTCGCTACTGCCATCACTATTTTTTAAAATAGTTTCTGTGGAGTGGGAATTTAACTCTCTTTTTTTAACACTTAAATCATTTATCATATTTTGAATTAACATTTGTAACTGATTTAATGTGACTTCTTTCATTCTTGAGCCCTCCTTATTACAATCGGCACTGTCAAACACTCTCTGTATCTATATTTTTAGTATTATATCATTTATATTATCTAGTTTCAATATCCATTAACATATCAACTCTTCTTTGGTGTCTTCCACCTTCAAATTCTGCATTTAACCATTCGTCCACGATCATTTTTGCTAATTCGATTCCAACAACTCTTGCTCCAAACGCTAATATATTGGTGTTATTGTGCATTTTGGATAATTTTGCAGAATATGGTTCACTACAAACAACGGCACGAACCCCTTTTACTTTATTGGCTGATAAGGAGATACCAACTCCTGTTCCGCAAATAAGAATCCCAAGATCCGCTTCTTTTGCTACCACAGCTCGTCCAACTTTTTCACCATACATTGGATAGTCACAACTTTCCTCTGTATCTGTTCCAAAATTAATCACTTCATGTCCTTTTTCTTCTAAATACGCTTTTATCTCACGTTTCATTTCTAACGCTGAATGATCATTTCCAATTGCAATTTTCATTACAATTTTCCTCCTATTATTCTATTATCTTTTTGTATCCTTTTCATCATATCATAAGGACTTGCTTGTTTCAACAAACAAATTTTGTATCCATGCT
This sequence comes from uncultured Eubacteriales bacterium, assembly GCA_949284175.1. GTDB lineage: Bacteria > Bacillota > Clostridia > Lachnospirales > Lachnospiraceae > Scybalomonas. Next base: position 159,913 of record CASDVE010000003.1, on the reverse strand, counting down.
AAGTGATAACGTAAATCCTTGGAATTTTCGTTTATCCACCAAAATTTTTCCCCCATTGGAAGAAAGATAGGCACAAGCTGTTGATACAGAAGTCACTCCAACGGTTTGATGCACAAATGCAGATTGTGCAATCCCTATTTGCTCTAAATCCAATTGTTGAATGCTTGTTTCTGTTTGTATGTTTAATGGGATCTGGTATTCTTTTAAAAGGTATTGCACCGCTTCTTCTTTTTCTTTCCTCGGAATGGTAGTAAGTTGTTTTAAAGACAAAGGACTTAAATTTTCTTCTCTTAAAAGACTTTCCAACGCTTCTTTTACTCCTGTTTTGTCACGATTTTTTTTACAGCCAATTCCAACCGTAATCACCTTAGGACGCAAATATAAAATATGTTGTTCCCTTGACTTTTCTGTCATTTTTTCATCCATGGATACTGTCCTATCCCCCCATTCTTTTGACACATATGGAGAAATGACAACACCATGTTCTTCTGTTATCTTATCCACAAATTGAACAGGGGCTTGCTTCAATACCTCTTTTATTTCTTCACGTTCACATACAACTTGTACGATTTTTTTTTGTAATAGTGCACTGCTGATATATTTTAACTGCTCGATATTTTCAATTGCCATCTGATGTTCTTTGGCGAATACGTCAAACGCCAATACCTGTTCTACATCAGTAGCAGTTGTAATTACTGGTCTTCCTTTTGTAATGTGTGCAACTTGTTTTGCAAGTTCATTTGCTCCCCCTAAATGTCCAGATAGTAAACTAATACAATACTCACCTTTTTGATCCAGTACAACAATTGCTGGATCTTTTGTTTTATGCACAATATAAGGGGCGATCATTCTTATGACAATCCCTGTTGCCATAACAAAAACAATTCCCTCATATTCTTTCATTGCCATCCCAATATTTTCTTTTAAATTCTCTTTTCCATAACACGTCCCACCAAGAACTTTTTGTATTTGCTCGGATAATTGCTTTCCCTGCTCTGTTACATAAAAATATGCTAACTTCATGTTTCTACCTTTCATTTCCTAATTATATCTAGAACTTCAATATCCAAAACCATGAGAAATACCCCTTGCCAACTTCTTATTTTAAACGCTGTGGGATTCCTGCTATGACTCGATAAACCTCATCTGCTTGTTCTGCTAACTTACAAGTCATTCGCCCTGTTAATTCTCGATATTTTCTTGCTGTTTTTTTCATTGGAACCATACCATATCCAATTTCATCCACAATAAGAATTGGATTATTTCCATTTTTCCACATTTTTTCTATTTTGAACCAGCAATTTTCTATTTCCTGTTGAGAAATTTCATCTTCTTTTGCTTCCTTCTTGCAATACCATTCTACCATCTTTTCCATATGAGAAATTAATTTTAGTTGATCAAATGATCTGCTTTCTTTATCAAAACTACTTTCTTTTAAATCCAAACATTCTTCTTCTTGGATCTGCCAATGTTCTTTTGCCCATTGTGTTTTTCCTTGAAATGCTCCTCCTAACACGACTATTTTTTTCTCTAACATCATTTCTCCTTGTTCCTCTTGTATGGCTGATGGGCTCATGTTTTTTTGAAGTAAGGGAATTCCAGCAACAACTTCATATACATTTTGAGCATACTTTGCTAACATTTGATTTAGTATTCCAAGATTCCTTGTATAGATAGCAGAATCTTCCCAATCTGGTAATTCTTCTGAAAAAATTTCATTTGTCACAATGACAAGATGTTCACATTTTTTCTCCAATTGTAGAATCCCTTGATAAATTTTTTGCACAACTATGGCATCATCTCTGTTTTCTACTGTTTCTGAATACATTTCATTTGCCAATACATTGGATAAACATTCTAATAAGACACAAGAATTTTTCGTAGGCACTGTTATCGTTTCTATATTTTCATAGCACTCAATGGTTTGAAATTCTTTTCCTTGTCTTTGAATTTTATGACGATTTATTTTCTCCTCTGTTTCTTTCCCATACGGTTTCATTGTGGCAATATAGACTAGTTTTTGTTCCGCTTTTCTTTTTTTATGAATATATTGTTCTGCAAACAAAGATTTTCCACTTCCACTGGCTCCTGTAATTAAGGTAATCATTCTAATCTGTTATCTTCCTCTCTCTATCTTTTGGATACTTTTTTGTCCGTTCATCAGAAATGACACCATCAAAATTCATTCCATAACCAAAGTCATAACAATGCCCTTGACTATCCACATAACATTTCATATCAAATGCAACATCTTCCTTCTGGCATTCTACGGTTTCCATATCCACTGGAATTTGAATTGGCAATAAGCCAACCGGAGTAAATCGACCTGTAATCACATCGAGTACTGCCTGTGGCTGCACACCATAATCAACAAGTAACGCATCTGCATAAGGCTCTACTTCTGCCATCACCATTGGATTTTTTAAAGAAATAGACACGATGACTGGTTTTTTCCCCATTTTTTTCTTTGTTTCGATCACACAATCCAGATCTTCTTCATTGGCAGCCGTATTCCATTTTCCTTGATAGCTTCGATTCACAAAATCTTCCAATGGATCTCCACCTGCTATACTATTCACCCTTGCTTTTTCTGCTTTATATGGACGATATTGTAGCGTAATTGGAACATAGCCATTTCCTCCATTTTTTCGATCGTTTGGATCATATCCACAAGAAATTGGGGATTCGATAAAGCAAATAGCAATCTCCGCCTCTTCTGGCGTAGCCACAACGATAAAGTAATCAGCTGCACTCCTTTTTCCCTCTGGTTCAATCTCCTGTTCTTTTGTAAGAACGCTCATAAAATCTAAATAAGGACGAATATGTCGATTCGGAATATATACCTTTATTCCCTCTTGCACTGGCAATACCTTTTCTTTATTTTTTAACATAGTAATTGATTTTAATTGTGACATATAGCCCTTTTCCACAAATTCTTTACAGCCAACCGTTTGCAAAGAATGTTCCAGATCCAAATATGGGTTTTCAAACAATCCTGTTCTAAAAATATTTAATAACAAACGATAGGCTGAACGCTCTAAGCGTTGACGCATGGCAGATTCTCCATATTTTTTACATCCCATCTGATATGCCTCTAAGACAGGAGCTACCGCGTTATTTCCTCCAAATTGATCAACACCTGCCTCGATTGCTTTCAAATGGCGTTCTCCTTCTGAAAGGGACTCAACACCCCAACATTTTCCGGCAAATTCCTCTTCTGTTTGACCAATATCGTGTGTAATACACCAATCCGTACAAACAACCCCATCATATCCCAATTCTTCTCTTAACAAATCTTGAATCAAATACTTACTATAAGAATTTCCTACATTTTCTCCATACTTTTTATCCACATCATAGGAAATGGTATAATAGGGCATAATTGCACTGACTTTTTTAGTCCCATCTTCTAATGCAAACGCCCCTTTTGTAAAAGGTTTCAAATGTTCTTCAAAATTTCCCCCTGGGTAAACGGCATATTTTCCATACGCATAGTGAGCATCCCTACCACCTTCACAGGATCCACCTCCTGGAAAATGTTTTACCATCGTATTTACGCTGTCCTTTCCCCAGCCATCCTCTGTTCCTCTGGTTGTCTGAAACCCGTCACAGTATGCCTTTGTCATTTCAATTGTCATTTGTGTATGCTCTCCAAACGTATCGGCAAATCGCATCCATCTTGGCTCTGTTGACAAATCAATCTGAGGAGAAAGAGCTGTTGTAATTCCTAATGCCCGATATTCTTTTGCACCAATTTCTCCAAATTCTTTAACAGCTTTTGGATCAAAAGCGGCTGTTAATCCAATTCCGTTTGCCCATTTTGAAATAGGCTCTCCTGTTACTGCCATATATTCTGCACTAGCTCCAACCCCATGTCTTGGATCAGTGCTATTGTTCACAGGAATTCTATAACCTGAGTTTTCTGCCAATGCCTGTAACTGATTATTCCAACGCACCGCTGTTTCTGTATCCTGAAGCCCCATAACGAGTACATGACGCACTTTATCTTTTACAATAAATTCTTTTTGCTGATCAGTCAAATCCCATGAATTTGCCCCGCTTTCCTCAAATGATTTTCCATCGTATGTTCCACCAAATACATCTGCTAAGGAACCTTTTGCAGGGATCACTTGATGACCACTATAAAGCATAAGCCCTGCAATATCCTCTATGGAAAGACGAGCTGCTAAATCTTTTGCCCTTTCTTCATAGGAAAGCCTCCAATCTTCATAGGGCAGTAATTCGCCATTGCCGATAAAATCTTTAAACGCATATCCATCCACCGTCACAATGTTTACATTACTTTTTGATGAAAGTCCTAGTTCTTTCCCATCTTTATTTTGAATCTTAATATAGCCATCTTTTTGCTCCATTTTCCATTTTTTTTGCATAAAGTTTTATTTCCTTTCTTATCTTTTACAATATTACTTTTTCTATTATACACTCCTATTCCCATATATTCTTTAATTTTTTATAGCTATTATAAAAATAATCAAATAATCCTTCTCCATTTATTTTTATAACAAAAAAAGAGAGGATTTACCTCTTTTAACCATAAATCCCCTCTCTTCTTCAACAATGATAACGCCTTGAAACCTCTTATAAGTATCTAAATTTTATCCTCTCTTTCTCTTATCATTTTCTATGAATAGTTTATTTATAATATTTTCTCATGGTGTCCTCAATTTCATCCACTGTTCTTGGTGTCATATAAGAAAGATTTTCACAACCAGTTTCTGTTACAAGACAGTTATCTTCGATTCGGAATCCAATGCCCCATTCTTCGTGATAAATTCCAATATCAACACAAAATACCATATTTGGTGCAATGATTTCTGGTGTTTGAACCATATCATGACAATCATAACCCACATGATGAGCACCGCCATGCCACATATAAGTGCCGATTTCTTCAAAGTTCTTACATACACCAGCTTCCTTTAACTGCTCAAAATTATATCTTCTTGCCAGTTTATCCACATCTGCCATTTTCATCCCCGGCTTAATGATTTCAAACATATGATCCGATGTTCTTAAGGCACATTCATATAAAAGTCTTTGCTTTTCTGTAAATTTACCATTGCAAGGCCATCCACGAGATACATCATTCATTAAATGATCATAGGTCGCTCCCACATCATTTAACACCATATCACCATCTTGTGCCTGTCCTTTATAACTATAATAATGAATGCAGAAATTATTTTTTCCAGCAGAAATAATGGATGGAAAGCCAGAACCATTTGGGCTATACTGCCCAAGAACATAATCAAATTCGGCTTTGTATTGGTACTCATACATTCCTGGTTTAGAAGCCTTCATCATAGCAGTAATTCCTTCACAAGTAATGAATTCTGCCTTCTTCATCGCTTCAATTTCACATGGTTGCTTGATAGTGCGAAGTCTTCTTAAAATAAGATTTGCATTTTCTTGCTGAATATAAGGATAATTTATCATCACTTTCTTTAAGAAACTATGTGCTGGCTCATCCCTATCCACTAAATCATATTTAAAGGTATCTAAATAAAGGAATCCATAATTTCCAGAAACCATCAATTGATGAAAATCATTTTCAAACATCTCCACATACTTTACGGTTTCAATTCCGGCTTGAACATGGACTTCCTCTTCCTTAATTCTTCTTCCGCTCCAACGTTCCACCATCGGATCCGGTGGTAAAATATATAACCGTTCCCAAATAGAACCTTCACTATCTTTTCCTGCTAACAAAATCAATTCCTTTTGTTCTAAACCAACTAAATACAAGAAATTTCGATTTGTAAAAAATGGATAATATTCATCATTGGATTTTCGAATCTCTTGTCCTGAAAATAGAACTGTCAAAGAACCGCATTTCATAGATTCATAAAATTTCTTTCGATTGCCTTCAAAAAATTCTCTCTTCATTTCCTTTTCCTCATTTCCTTTTTTTCTCTTATTTGTTTCCATCTAACCTTCACTTCCTGCTTTCTTTTGTTGTTTCCAAACCATAATGGCAACAATGGCTGCCACAAACGCTCCAACAAACTTTGCCAACAAAAGAGAAGTAACTGCACTTGGCTCTTCACTCATGGTAAAACCAATATGAGCTGCAAAAGTGGAAGCAGCACATACAGCAAAGGAGATATTCACTAATTTGCCCAACGGATCCATATCTTTCACCATGGTAATCTGTGGAAGTACACTGACCATTCCAATTAATAGCCCTGCAATGCTTGTTTCATTCATTCCAAATTTGTTTCCAAGCCAAAGACAGGGCTTTTTTAACAATCGTCTTAAAAATTCTGCCAGTGGCAAACTTCCAAGCATGGTAATTCCAATGGATGCAACAATTCCAAGTGCCTCTTCAATAGGTGCTAACCCCTTTACTATCTCAATTTTTGTCAAATAAGTAAAAGCTCCTAAGATCAATCCAATATTGATAAGCAATTTAATTCCAAAGGAAAAGGTTTCAAACCCTTTCATCATCACCTTTGGAATTTTAAATAATCCAATCCCAAGTACAATGGATAACAAAAAAATAGGAATGCTTTCTTTGATTACGGTATACGCTGATAGTCCACAAGAAACTCCACCAACAAATAATCCAACAGGAAGTGTGATCAATCCAATTAAAATCCCTTTTGCAAAAATCGGTCGATCCTCTACTTGAATCACGCCCATTCCGACTGGAATCGTAAATACAAGGGTACAGCCAAAAGTTGCAGATATGACAATTCCCGCATAAGTTCCAATAGTCGGATCTAATTCTAACGATTTTGCAAGTTGGTATCCACCCATATCAATGGCTAAAAATCCTCCAAGAATGGATGGATCAAGATTTGCCAAATGGAAAATTGGAACGATGATCCTCTGCAAAAATTTAGAAAGAAGTGGGATTAAGCAGATCATACCAACCATGGAAAGTGCGGTAGGTCCCATTAACAAAAACCCATCTTCCATACACTTTCCATATCCTTTTTTGTTTCCTAAAATCAGATCAATCCCACCTAATAAAACGCCCATTGCTAATAGATACGTTATAATTTCGTTCATAAATTTTTTCCTCTACTTCATTTTTTATTTTCAGAAGCCCCTATTTTCCTCTAAAGCCCTATCATACTATAACAATTTTTTTCTCGCCGAGCTAGATCTCATCCTCAATTTCCCAAACTTTCTTACTCCATTTCTTTTCTTCTTATCTTGGAAATCCAAGCAAACTTTAAATCGTTGCTATCTCTTCTTCCTTCTTCATAGTTCTCATTATATATTGTAAATATATGGATTAAAATGTCAAATCTTTCAATTCCATAATTGACCAAACGTTTCTCTTGTGCTATACTTCTCTTACTCCCGTTTGCCACCGGGTAAACGGAAAAAGTATCTAAACATATGCCCGTAGGTCTTTGGAGGTATATGCTTAGGTACTTTTTTTTAACGATATTAAATTTTATTAAATTAGGATGAGGTGTTACTATGAAATCATTAAAACAAGAATTTTCCAAATACGTATGTTTTAACATTTTAGGAATGCTCGGTCTTTCCTTTTACATTTTAGCAGACACTTATTTTATCTCTGCCAAGTTGGGAAGTGCTGGTCTTACTTCTTTAAATATTGCGATTCCTGTGTATAGCTTAATTAGTGCTCTTGGGATTATGATCGGAATTGGTGGTTCTACTCGGTATAGTATCTATCAATCACAACAACACCAAGAACAAGCAAACCAGATGTTTACCTTCTCCATTTTACTAGGAGTCATTCTTGGTATTTGTTTTCTTATCATTGGTATCTTTTGCTCCACTCCTATCGCTTATATGCTCGGTGCAAGAGAAGAAATATTACCAAACACAAGTATGTACTTAAAAACGATTATGAGCTTTGCTCCTTTTTTTCTTTTGAATAATATATTTATCGCCTATATTCGAAACGATTTTGCCCCAAAACTATCCATGATAGCAATGCTAACAGGAAGTTTTTCCAATATTATTTTAGACTATGTCTTTATGGTTCCTCTGAATATGGGAATGTTTGGTGCTGCCTTTGCAACAGGACTTTCTCCTGTCATCAGCCTATTGATCTTAATGAGCCATTTTTTCAATCCAAAGCATCAACTCCATTTTCATTTTCAAAGAAGCTGTATTTCTTTTTCCGCATTACGAAGTATTATCTCCCTTGGAATTTCTTCCTTTATCAACGAATTTTCTTCGGGAATCGTACTCATTATCTTTAATTTATTGATCTTACACTATACAGGAAATACAGGCGTTGCTGCTTATGGAATCGTTGCGAACCTCTCCTTAATTTCTGTTGCTGTATTTACAGGAATCGCACAGGGAAGTCAGCCACTCATTAGTTCTTATTATGGAAAAGGGGATTCTCTTTCTGTGAAAAAGTTATATTCTTTCTCTTGTATCACTGCCTTTGTCCTTGGCATTTTCATTGTTCTTGGCATCTATATCTTTACCAATCCACTGATCGCCATTTTTAACAGTGAGCAAGACGAACAGCTTAGAATCCTTGCTTTTACAGGACTTCGCCTTTATTTCATCGGATTCTTTTTTGCTGGTATTAACATTGTTTCTACCGCTTGGTTTAGTGCCGTAGAACAAGCAAAGAAAGCCTTTATTTTATCCTTTTTCCGCGGGGCGATTGGTATTATCCCAGTGGTCATCCTTCTCTCCTCTGCCCTTCAGATGACAGGAATTTGGCTCGCATTTCCAACAACGGAATTGCTGTGTGTGATTCTTTGTTTTTTCTTTTTATACCACTATAAAAAAAAGAGGGTTTGAAGTATATTCCAAATCCTCTCTCTATCTCACTTTTTAAATATTACATCAATAACGTGGAAACTAAAACGGTAATGAGTCCAGATACGCCAATGGCTACACTGCTCATAGCACCTTCAACTTCCCCAATCTCGATTGCCTTTGTCGTTCCCATGGCATGACTACAAGTTCCAATGGCAACACCTGCCGCTACTGGATTTTTCACACGAAATACTCGAATGAGCAGTGGTGCCATAATCGCTCCCACAATTCCAGTGAGTACGACAGCAGCAACGGTAATCGAGCTGATTCCTCCTAGACTTTCCGCCACTTTCATTGCAATTGGCGTCGTGACTGATTTTGGAATCAAAGATGCTGTCATGGCATCGTCAACTCTTAATATCTTACATAAAATGATAACACTTCCAATTGAAGTGATAGAACCAGCAAGACAGCCGATAACAACTGGAAGAAAATATTCTTTTAGCACTTCTCTTTGCCGATAGATGGATAATGCTAATATGGCTGTTGCAGGTGCTAAAAGCATATTAACTAAACTTCCCCCAATCTGAAATTGCTCCACTTTCATTCCTGTGACGCTTAAAAATACAATGATAAGAATGATGGTAAGCAATAACGGATTGGCAACTGGTGTCTTTACTTTCTCACTTATCCATTGTCCAATTTTATATGCAAGAATACAAATAATAAATCCGAGGAACTGATGCTCTAGTACAATATCTAGCATGATGGTTCCTCCTTATCCCGTTTTTTTTGCTGAAGTTTCATAACTGCACTAACGGTCCATGACGTTACACCAAATGTCAGTATCAGCGTAATAACACAAATAATAATAAATGGTACAATACTTGCTTTTAATAGTTCAAAATAATTCATAACCGATACGCCTGCTGGAACAAAGAAAAATGCCATATTTTTCAATAAAAAATCTCCAACCTCTTGTATCTGTTCTTCTTTAATCCATTTCATTCCGAGGAATAAAAATAGCAAAAGCATCGCCACTACACTTCCCGGAAATGGAATCGGCAGTAAAGACGAAATCCAATCTCCACATATACAGATCCCTGCTATAATTGCTAATTGTGTCAATATCTCCATTGTCTATACCTGTTCCAATCTTATAACATACTCTTGTTTACGTGAAAGATCCAAAAAAATGCAACTTTATCTTAAAATTTCAACATCGCTGACATTCATATCTGAATCAATACTGTTACACATATCTTTTAATACAAATGCTGCCATAGAAGCCGCAGATAACGCCTCCATTCCCGCACTTGTTCTTTCTCTTTTTGTATGAATATGGCAACGGATTTCCATTTTATCATCCGCCTGTTTTGAAAATTCAAACTGAAAGGCTTCCATTGGTAATGGAAAACACATTGGAATCGCTTGCTGTGTTTTTTTTGCGGCAATAAATCCTGCATCTTCCGCAGAATATCGCATTTCTTTCAATTCTCTATTTTGATTATCCATAAATCCGTTCAAAGTTTCTGGTTTCATTGTAATGATTGCTCTAGCAGATGCCATAAAACCATCATTTTCATTTTTTCTATTCATCATAACAAAACATCCTTTCTTTTATAAAACATAAGAAATATTATGTCCTCCACGCCACTCCAAAACTAGTCCTATTTCTTTTATAGTTCAAGTATTGTGTCATTTTATATTTTGTCATTCTCTGAAACCTTCCCATATATTACCACTGTTTAAAAATCTTGTAAATACGAACAATCAACATATTTTTTGAATTTTCTTTTCTATTTTTGTACAATCATACATTCAAATTTAGATTTTTGTAAATTTTTACCAAAGAAAAAAAGGGTGGGAACATCAAAGTCCCCACCCTCACTTTTTCACCTACAAAGATGAAATTCTATATTTTCATTTCGAAATTATTTAGCCATTTCAACTAATTTTTCGTATTTCTTCTTAGCATCTTCTGCTGCTTTATTGAAGAGTTCTTGTGCTCTTTCTGGGTTTGTACGAGCAAGTCTGTTGTAACGAACTTCGCTCATGATGAACTCTTTGTAATCAGCAGATGGTGCTTTGCTATCTAAGATAAATGGATTCTTTCCTTCTGCTTCTAATTCAGGATTGAATCTGAATAAGTGCCAGTAACCTGCTTCAACTGCACGTTTTTCTTCTGCCTGAGCATTTTTCATACCACCTTTGATACCGTGGTTGATACATGGAGCGTAAGCAATGATTAAAGATGGACCATTGTATGCTTCTGCTTCTTTGATAGCTTTTAAGCACTGGTTCATATCAGCACCTTGAGAAATCTGTGCTACATAGATGTATCCGTAGCTCATAGCGATTGCAGCAAGGTCTTTTTTCTTCACATCTTTACCACCAGCAGCGAACTGAGCGATAGAACCTGTTGGAGTAGCTTTAGATGCCTGTCCACCTGTGTTAGAGTAAACTTCTGTATCGAATACTAAAATATTAACATCTTTTCCAGCTGCTAATACGTGGTCAACACCACCGAATCCGATATCGTAAGCCCATCCGTCACCACCGAAGATCCATTGAGATTTCTTAGATGCGAAGTCTTTGTTTGCTAAGATTTCAGCTCTTTCAGGACAATCACAATCTTTTGCTTCTAATGCAGCGATTAATTCTCTCGTTGGCTGAGCGTTGTCTGTGCTTGAATCTTTTGTCGCTAAGAATGCTTCTACTTTTGCTTTTAAGTCAGCGTCATCTGTTGTAGCTGCGATTGTTTCAGCTGCTGCGATAACACGAGATCTTAAAGCATCCTGAGCTAATCTCATACCATAACCAAATTCAGCGTTGTCTTCGAATAAAGAGTTAGCCCAAGCTGGTCCTCTTCCTTCTTTGTTCACTGTGTATGGTGATGCAGGTGAAGATCCACCCCAGATAGAAGAACATCCTGTTGCGTTAGCGATGTACATTCTATCACCGAATAACTGAGTAACTAATTTTGCATATGGTGTTTCACCACATCCACCACAAGCTCCTGAGAACTCAAGTAATGGTTGTCTGAACTGGCTTCCTTTTACAGTAGATTCTTTGAATTTATCTGTAACAGCTGTTGGAACGTCTAATTTCACACCATAATCAAACATATCCTGTTTGTCATAGTTATCGCCGATTGGTTGCATTGTTAACGCTTTATTTCCTTTTTTACCTGGACAAACGTTTGCACAAGAACCACATCCTGTACAGTCAAGAACTGATACAGACATAGCGAATTTCACACCTGGAACACCTGTCATATCAAGTGTTGGGTATTCTGGAGCGTTCTTCATAGCTTCTTCGTCTAATGCTACTGGACGAATTGTAGCGTGTGGACAAACATAAGAACAGAAGTTACATTGGATACAGTTATCTGGATTCCATACTGGAACATCGATAGCTACACCACGTTTTTCGTAAGCAGCAGAACCTAATGGAAGTGTACCATCTGCATATTCAACGAATGCAGATACAGGAAGATCATTACCTGTCTGAGAGTTGATAGCGTTCTGGATAGAGTTAACATAGCTTACTACGTCTTCTCTGTCACCTGTAACTGGTTTTAATAAACTTTCTGCTTCGCAGTTAGCCCATTCAGCTGGAACTGGTACTTCAACAACATTGTTAGCACCTGCTTCGATCGCTTCGTGGTTCATCTTAACGATGTCATCACCTTTTTTAGAGTAAGAAGCTGTTGCAGCATCTTTCATGTACTGAATTGCATCTTCTGCTGGGATGATGTTTGCTAATTTGAAGAATGCAGACTGAAGAACTGTGTTGATACGTCCACCAAGTCCGATTTCTTTACCGATCTTGAAACCATCAATGATATAGAATTTGATGTTGTGATCAGCCATGTATTTTTTCACTTGTCCTGGTAAGTGTTCACCAACTTCTTCTGGCGTCCATGTACAGTTAAGTAAGAATGTACCACCATCTTTTAAGTCTTGAACCATGTTATATTTTGTAATATAAGCAGGCATATGACATGCAACAAAGTTAGCTTTATTGATTAAGTATGTTGCTTTGATTGGGTCTTTACCAAAACGTAAGTGGGAAATTGTTACACCACCAGATTTTTTAGAGTCATAATCAAAGTAAGCCTGAGCATACATATCTGTATGATCACCGATGATCTTAATAGAGTTTTTGTTAGCACCTACTGTACCATCAGCACCAAGTCCCCAGAATTTACAGCTGATTGTGCTTTCTGGAGTTGTGTTAGGGCTTTCGCCTCTTTCTAATGATAAGTGTGTAACGTCATCCACAATACCAAGTGTGAATTTGTCTTTTGTTGTATTGTTATATACAGCGATGATGTCAGCTGGGATTGTGTCTTTAGAACCTAATCCGTAACGTCCAGAAAGGATAGTAGCTTTTTCAAACTGTGTTCCTCTAAGAGCAGCAACTACATCTAAGTATAATGGTTCACCAAATGCACCTGGTTCTTTTGTTCTATCAAGAACTGTGATCTGTTTTACAGTTGCAGGGATAGCTTCTACTAAGTGTTTTGCACTAAATGGTCTGTAAAGACGAACTTTAACAACACCGACTTTAGCACCACCAGCTACTAAGTAGTCGATTGTTTCATCGATTGTATCACATACAGAACCCATAGCAATGATAACGTGTTCTGCATCTTCTGCACCATAGTAGTTGAATAATTTATAGTTTGTACCAATTTTTTCGTTAACTTTGTCCATGTATTTCTGAGTTAACTCTGGCACTGCATTGTAGTAAGGGTTAGATGCTTCTCTTGCTTGGAAGAATACATCAGGGTTTTGAGCTGTACCACGAATTACTGGATGCTCTGGATTTAATGCACGGTTACGGAATGCTTCAACAGCTTCCATATCACACATATCTTTTAAGTCATCATAATCCCAGATTTCAATTTTTTGAATTTCGTGAGATGTTCTGAAACCGTCAAAGAAGTGCATGAATGGAACACGACCTTCAATTGCTGTTAAGTGAGCAACTGCTCCTAAGTCCATAACTTCTTGTACATTACTTGCACATAATTGAGCAAAACCTGTCTGACGGCAAGCGTAGATATCAGAGTGATCACCAAAGATAGATAACGCATGGCTAGCTAAAGCACGAGCAGATACATGCACAACGCCTGGTAATAATTCACCAGCGATTTTGTATAAGTTAGGAATCATTAATAATAATCCCTGAGATGCTGTATAAGTTGTTGTTAATGCACCAGCCTGTAAAGAACCATGAACTGCACCAGCAGCACCTGCTTCTGACTGCATTTCAGACATTACAACTGGATGTCCAAAAATATTTTTTCTTCCCTGAGTTGCCCACATATCTGTGTAATCAGCCATTGGAGAAGATGGTGTGATTGGATAGATGGCAGCTACATCAGTAAACGCATAAGATACGTGAGCAGCAGCAGTATTACCATCCATGGTTTTCATTTTTCTTGCCATTTCTACTTTACCTCCTAAAATAAACGTAAATGGTTTTCCATTTGTTGAATACTACATTCCTTTTGCAGTATTAACTAGTATATATTCTACAACGAAACTCTGGGAATGGGAAGTGCAATTTATGCCAATTCACAAAGTATACTGTATACATGGAATACATACTAAACTGTTTTAAATTATACTACACTTTACAGAAAAAATATAGTATAATTTTGTACAGTTTTTTTTTTATTTTTATACATATTTCACAATTTTATTTTTTATTTAAATCCGATTATTTTTATCAGGTTTCCATTCACGCAGATCTTCTTTAAAAATATCCATTAGAAGTTGTTATTTTTGCATAAAGATAATTTATCATAAAATTCATCCATCCATTTGTTTTTCTTACATCGCAAAGAAGCTGTTGTAAAATCTAGTTTTACAACAGCTTCAAGCACTTTCTTTTATTTCAATTTTCCCATTCTCCAATAATAAACAGGGATTAGCGGTATCAATGCCATAATCCACGCAATCGGATCAGACATACAGATGCCGTCATAGTGAAAAATAGGGGCTAAAATAGCGATTGCAACCGCTCTTCCTATTAATTCAAACACACCACCCATCATTGGAACAAAGCCATCCCCAAGTCCTTGTAATGTGTTTCGATAAATATAAATAAATCCCAACGGAATATAAAACCAAACAGCGATATGGAGATACCGCACCCCATGCTGAATCATTTCCACATTTCCATCCGATGTGAAGATATTCATTAATTGTGTTCCAAGTCCATAAATAATGATCATGGAAAGAATGCTAAAACAAAGATTAATGACAATGGAAGCCTTAACTCCTTCTTTGATTCTATCAATTCTTCCTGCACCATAATTTTGCCCAACATAGGTTGCCATAGCTACCCCTAATGACGGGAAGGCTTGTGTGGTAATGTTTTGAATTTTTCCTGCTCCGGCAAAACCTGCGATATAGGCAGTTCCTAACGTATTCAAAGACGCCTGTACTATCATTGTTCCAATGGCAGTAATGGAAAATTGAAGCCCCATCGGCACTCCAACTGCCAATAATCGTTTCGCACTTTTGAAAGAAAACTCAATTTCTTTTTTGGATAATTTCAAAATATCATATTTCCTTATAATATGTACCACACAAAGTACAGCCGAAACAAACTGTGCAATCAAGGTGGCATAAGCAGCTCCTGCTACTCCTAACTTCACATTGACAATGAATACAATATCAAGAACAATGTTAATGATAGAAGAGATTACAAGAAAAATTAATGGTGTCTTACTATCTCCCAACGCTCGCAACATTCCGGCTAATATATTAAAAATAAAGGTAATACTAATTCCATTGAATAAAACGGAAAGGTACCCTCTTGTGTCTTCATAAATGGTTAGATCTGTATTCATCATCTGCAAAATAGGATCAATGGTAAGAAACAAAACTATTGTCATGAGAATCGCAATTCCAATACATAACAAAATGGACACGCTTTCATAATGTTTCATCCCTTTCCAATTCTTTGCACCAAATTGTTGTGCGATGACCACAGAAAATCCACTCGTAAGCCCCGACACAAGTCCCCAGACTAAAAACACAACCGATCCCGTAGAGCCAACGGCTGCCAAAGCATCTTCTCCTAAGAATTGTCCAACAATCACAGAATCTACAACGTTATAAAATTGCTGAAAAATATTTCCCGCCAAAACTGGAAGCATAAAAGAAACTAATAATTTCATTGCCTTCCCTTGTGTCATATCATTTGTCATACCCTTTTCCATGCCAAAACATTTTACCCTATTGTTTGACACCCTTCCTCCTTCATCTTCTCATAGGGATGAGATTTCTGTATCAATTTTAGAGTATACTTATGTTTGTTTTTCACGTCAATGGCTCATAAAGATTCTATCTAACTTCTACATAATGAATAGAACTTAATAGTGGAATAGGGTATTTTTGTTGGTGATTATTCCATTTTTTGGATATTTGTTATAATGGAATGTTTTTATAATACCATTTGAATCTCTCTTAATAACTCTTCTTTTCTCTCACTTAATAATAGATCTTTATGGTACTTATAGTACTCTTTAGAGCCATATTCTCTAATATAGTTCATGCTATAATAGTTGGCAGTGAGTTCTGTCAAAAAGATTACCATCTCTTGACTTTCTCCAAAGTTTTTCTCCATAAATTCAAAGGCTAATTGTAGTTGTTGTCCTGCATTTTCAATGACTTCTTCTCTCTTCTTTGCTTCCTTTCCAAAAAGAGTACGAAGAATTTCCATCACTTCTTCCCCTGTCTTAGCTCCTCTTTCCTTCACTTCATACACATAGCTAAATAAAACCTTTGCTAGCATAAGATATAATCGCTCTTCTTCTCTTCCAAGAAGTCCTGCCTTTTTTAAAGAACTATATTCTTCTTCTACTCGTTCCGCCATACGTTCTAATAATTTTAGAGGTTCTGCCTCCCAAAAAGTTTTATAAAAATCTTCTTCTCCTATCAACTCTCCCTCTTTTGTGAGCAAATATTTTATGTCATTTAATTTTTCATATAACTTGGATACAAAAACATCCATCCACTCTGTTTCTTTAAAGTTCTCGGTTAACTTGCTAATAAATAAGCTGATCACACTGAGTTTTTCATCAAAGGCTGATTGTTTTAACTGCTCTGAAACTGTAATTGGCTCTGTTCCGCATAACATTTCATGTATCTTATAATCGGTTTTATATTTTTTATAAAGTTCAAAGTAGGAAGTAAAATCTTTGGCTGTCTTTTTATGCTGTAAATACTGATAGACAAGTTCTTCATCCAAAGCAAGCCCCATCTCTTCATAGAGATAGATCATGCGTGACAAATCTTCCCATCCTCTGGCAGTGACAAAACTTTTTCCATCCACAGTTGTTTCAATGCGATAGAAGTTCTCTTTTTTCAGTTCCAAATAGGATAAAATACTATCATGAAGCCCATTTTTATAGCCATATTCTTTAAACGCCTGATAATCTTCTTCAATCTCCATTTTTCGCACGCGATCCAGTGTTACAATATCAAACTCACGAACGGAACGATTGTATTCTGGTGGGTTTCCAGCGGATACGATAATGAATCCTTCTGGCACTTTGTGGTTTCCAAATGTCTTTCCTTGCAAAAATTGAAGCATCGTTGGTGCTAATGTTTCGGACACACAGTTAATTTCATCCAAGAATAAAATTCCTTCTTTTATCCCTGTTTGTTCGATTTTTTCGTAAACAGATGCAATAATTTCACTCATAGTATACTCTGTCACGTTGTATTTCTTTCCATTAAATTCCTTTTCTTCAATAAATGGCAACCCAATAGCACTTTGTCTTGTATGGTGGGTAATGGTATAAGACACCAGTCCAACTTTGCATTCCCTTGCTACTTGTTCCATAATAGCAGTTTTTCCAATCCCTGGAGGACCAATTAACAACAATGGTCTTTGATTCACAGGAGGAATTTTATAATTTCCAAACTCGTCTTTCTTTAAATATGCCTCAATGGTATGTTTTAATTCTTCTTTTGCTCTTTTAATGTTCATATTGTATCGTTATAGGCTACGATTTCTCTTATTCCTATCTTCTAATCTTCTTGATAACCTATAACACTCCTTCCTAATATAATGTTTCTTTCTTATCACTAGTTATTTTTTCATAATCTGTTCTTCCAAAAGCACTAATTTCATCGCCCACGGCGGAACATCTTGCTCAACATAATCCCTCTCTGGAAAGACAAACACAGTATCGTATGGCGTTTTTTTCTTTGGATATTCTCCATATCCATCGGTAAAGTATAAAAGTCCCTTTAACTTTTTTAACTCTCCTTCTTCCCTTAACTTTGCCACATATTCAAACACCGGTCGAAAATCTGTCCCTCCATGCCCTTTGATTTCAAAGTCTTTTAAGTAGGCATCAAGTTCTTCTTGATCCGTAATCTTAATATCTTCTTGAACTTCTTTATCACATTGAATGATATGCACTTTGATCTTATGAAAAAAATTCTCAGAATCCTTTAAGATAGAAAAAGTTTCTCTTACAAAGTTCTCCACTAATTCACCAGAACAAGAGCCTGACGTGTCAATGGCAATGACAAACTCTTCAATCTTCATCGTTTCTCGATATTCTAACTCTTCAATTAAAGGCATATTTCCATAAAACTCCATTCCAAAGTGATAGAACCCATAATCAAAGGAGTCCATATCCACGTGCATCTCTTCTCCCGACACCGCAAATCTCTTTAAGAAAGCTCGAAAGTCCTGTTTGATTCTTGTTTCCACTTGTAGTGCTTTTAAAAGACTTCCTGCTTCGTTTCCCGCTTGCTTTCGAAAAGTTTCCATGTCCGTTTTCATTTGTTCTGTGATCTTTTGCCACTGTTTTTGCCTTGCCTTTGCTTGCTGTTCTTGTGAGCCATCTTGCTGTTTCTTCTCTTGGCTTTCTTGCTCTTGTTCTCCTTGTTCTTTCCCTTCGCCCCCTTCTCCTTTCTCACTTTCGTGATGCCAAAAACTGTGATCATCCACAAGGAATTCTGTGCTGATGGCATTAAACTCTTTCCAAGTAAAAGGGGCTGTGATTAAATAGTGATACACACCTTCCGCAGTAAAGACTGGCTGAAATTTTTGAATATCATCATAGATCTCTTGTCTTTTATCCGGAATAAGACGCTTCACTGCTCGGCTCTCCATTCCATCAATGATGGACTCTACAACAATATCACAAGCGGTATTCCAATACTCTTCTTCTCTCTCTTCTCGATTCCAAATATGGCGAAACATGGCGTGCAACACCATATGAAGATACGCCCGATTGACAATAACTGGGTGTTGTCCATAGCGTTCCATCAAAAATCTTGGATTATAAAAAATAGAAATTCCATCTGTTCCTACAAAAAATGTATTCTGATTCATTTCAAATCGAAGACTTCCAAGTGCAGTGTCCAAAAAACGCATGGATAAATACAATTCATTTCTTGATACCATCAAGATCTTTTCACTAAGTTTGCGATATTTCTCCTTGGTGCTCAACACCTCTTCTTTCTTTTCTTCCATAGTTTTCCTTTCTAAGCATATAGAATGTTTCCGTCTTCTATAAAGCAAATGACTTTTTCTTTTGTCCAAATCTCTGTTGATTCATCTGCATCATTTCAGAAAGAAGTTCAATCTCCTCTGCCTGTTGCAATTGTTCTAATAAGACTTTCATATCCTCTTTGCTTGTATCCTCATATTGCCCAAGCCATTTTATTTTCTCTTTCTGTTCCGTTTTTAAGAGCCACTGAATCATAGGAATCCAATGCTCCTTTAAAAATGTGACATATTGCTCTTTATATGGTTTTCCAAGTTCACAAGGATAACAAAGCCTTAATAATGCAATCCCATAAAGAACTTCTTCTTTCTCCACATTTGTTGCCAAATAAAAACGGCTGTCATATTCTTTATATACAATTCCATCTTTGGTAATCGCTTCCCGATAATGAGCTCCTGCACCATAGGTTTCTTGATTAATAATACGTGCCATGGTATTTTCTTGATAATTGTGTAGATAGCTTGGAAATAACAGCTCTACTTCTTCTTTTTTCCGATGTAATTTGCAAATAATTTGTTGATTCATTTCGGATAATAAGTTTTTTAAACAAGTATATCGCTCTTGGAACACATAGATTTCAATGACATTTAACATCCTGCAATTTTTAAATGCTCCATCCCCTACTTCTACAAGATAGTCAGAAATTGTAATCTCCTCTAACTGTCTACAATCATAAAACGCATGACTTCCAACAGTATCCACTGTTTTTGGCAATTGCACTTTTTTCATATGTTTCGCATGAAAAGCGTATTTTCCTATCTCCTTTACTGGAATGCCATGGAAACACTCTGGAACTTCAATCTTCTCTTCTTCTGAATCACAGTTTGTTATGATTACATATGGTTCTTCTCCCTCATTTTCACAAACAACATAGGTAAACAACATTTCCTCTTGCTCCAATGCTATCCCTACCTTTCTTCATGGATACAAGAAAATATTATTCCTCAATTAACTTTTCTTGTTCCTTTTTTTCTCGATGTATCTTCAATTCTTCTTGAAACACAAAACGTCGCACCGCTGTTTCCTCTCTTGGATTCAACTCAACAAAACGGCATCCGTATCCATAAATCCCATCTTGATTCATCAAATCCTCTCTATAATCCGATGGTTTTTGTGTTCGAATAATTTCACAGTTCAACGTTATAATATTATCTTTATTACTAAATGGAAAGGAAACTTGCTCTAGCAAATCAAATCGCTTTTTGCAGATGAAAAAAATTCCTCCTGCACTCAAGTCCATAATCGTTCCTTCCACTTCCCCTATAACGTCTTCTTTATTTTTATAGTAAAACTTTGTTTCGATCTGAATTGGTATTTTATAGTCACTTCTTCTTTGGATAATAGATTCCTGTTTTAAAAACCGACATTCATAAACGTTATAAAACACATTATCCTTGCCGATATGATTTCCTTCCTTATCTCTGGAAATCCTGCATAAATACGTGACTAAGCCATAGGAATTATCATAAAACGTCACATACATCTCCGTTTCCAAACACTCTCCTACAATGTTGGACTGGGGGATTCTAATTCTAGCAAAATCCTCTGCCGTTCGTATCACCTCTGCATCGCAAATTGGATGATGCTCTAAATCAAAAATACTACATTTTTTACAAGCTCTTAATCTCATATACTCTCTTCTCCTTCTACTTAAAAATGTTCCCACTGCTCTCCTTACTAAAACCCACCTTTTCTTTTTTTATTTTATCATATTCTATTCAAAAAATCTCTCCAAAAAAATAATAGTAAGCATTCCTAATTTTATTCAAAACATATTTTTTACATAAAAATAGCCATACCCTTTTTTCTTACAAGAATATGGCTATTTTATAAATTCAATTCTTATACTACTTTTACGGTACAAGTATATTTCTTTCCGTATAATGTGCCAGTAATTGTCACTGTCCCCTTTTTCTTTCCTGTTACTTTTCCAGAACTGCTAACAGAAGCAATGGAAGAATTACTTGATTTCCACGTTGTATATGTCGTATCCGTTCCTATATTTAAGAGTACTTAGATACCATATTTTCATAGACACTATTTGTAAAAAGAACAATTTCTCCTATCCTTCACTACTCACCTGTCCCTAATTGTTGAATTCACATTATAAAAAGGTGTTATGCTAAATTTACATACCACCTTTTTATTATTAAATTATCATTTTATAGCCCCTTCCACCATACCATGCATAATTTGCTTTTGTGCAAATAAGAAAATAATAATCATTGGTATAATATTTAACAACGCTGCCGTTAAAATCAAATCCCACTGTTTTACATAAGAACCTACAAAAGCCTGAACCGCTACTGGTAAAGTTTTTACCTTACCATTTTGACCTAACATTAATGATGGAAGCAAATAATCATTCCAAATCCATATACCATTTAAAATCGTGACAGTTGTAATAACTGGTTTTAAAAGCGGAAAAATGATACGAAAAAATATTCCTTCTGGAGAACAGCCGTCAATATTAGCTGCCTCTTCTAATTCATATGGGATATTTTTAATAAAACCAGTTAAAATAAAAACAGTCATAGCCCCTCCAAAACCACAATATGCAAACACAATACCAGGTACAGACTGCAACATAGAAATTCCTATAAATTTTCCCACATCACGAAAAGTTGAAATCAAAGGCAACATAACGACTTGAAAAGGAATGATCATGGAAGCAATAAATATCATATAAATTGCTTTAGACCATTTTGTTTTATTTCTACAGATAACCCATGCTGCCATACTCCCAAATAGGGCTAAAAGAAATAAAGATACACATGTAATCACCATAGATGTTCCAAAGGCATACCAAAAATTAAAATTTGAATTATTTATAACATTTGATAAATTTGTCAACCATTGTGAAAATCTAGAACCAGTTATTGCAATAGGGTTCGCAACAATTCCATTAGCAGTTTTAAAAGAATTCATAAATACCAAATAAAATGGAAATAATATATACACAGCAAGGATAATAGCAATTATTGTAATCACAATAGAAATCATAGTTTTCTTTTTCATTACATTTCAACCTCCTTCTTGCTTGATATGCTTACTTGTAGCAACGATACACAAGCTAAAATAATAAAGAATAACACAGCTTTCGCCTGACCTAAAGCATAGCTATTCTTAGAAATAGCTGTATTATAAATATTTAATGCAAGCATTTGTGTTCCATTCGTTAAATAATCTCCCATAAAATTTGCTACAGAACCAACACCATTCGTTAATGCCATATTCACATCAAACTGTTTAAAAGCTGATGTCAAAGTTAAAAAAGTACAAATAGTAATAGTAGAAGCAATCATAGGTATTTTAATTTTAAATAAGGTAGCTATTTTATTGGCACCATCAATCTGAGATGCTTCCAACACATCTTTTGGCACCTGTGTCAATCCAGTAATATAAATCAACATAATATATCCAGCATATTGCCAAATATAAACCACAATAATACCTATAAATGCTGTATTTGTTTTAGCAAGTATAGAAGCTTGACTTCCAAAAAACTTGAATATTACTTGTGTTAAAACATTATTAAATATAAACTGCCAAATATATCCAAGAACAATACCTCCAATTAAGTTTGGTAAAAAATATGCAGCTCTAAAAAATCCTATTCCCTTTAAATTAGAGGTACATAATAATGCCAAAGCGAACCCCACAACATTTACCAAAACCATATTAAAAATCACAAAAAGAACAGTAATGAAAATGGACCATACAAAACTTGGTTCTTTAAACATAATAGCATAATTTCCAAAACCTATAATTTCTGTAAAACGAATACCATCCCAGTTAGTCAGAGAATAAAAAACCCCTAACACTAAAGGAATGATAACAGTCACTCCAAAAGTAAATAAGAGAGGAAAAAGAAATAATACATTCACAATTTTTCTATGATTTTTTAACGTCGGATATAAATATGCTCCAATCATAATAACAATAACTCCAACGATTAGCATAGGTCCACGAAATGACACAGCACTATTTGTAAAATCTAAAAATACTGCCCAAACCATCATACATATTCCAATAAACAAAAGACTCAAAGACACTACTTTATTTCTCACAGTATCTTGGTTGTTCATTTGCTACTCCTCCTTTTTTAAAAGCGGGTAAGATAGTTAATCTATCCCCCGCTTATTTTCACATTTTTCAACTAGCCTAATACCTTAATTCCCATAAGCACTCTGACACACTTTCTCCATAGTAGATACAAAACTATCTACATTCAAATTTCCTGCTGCAAAATCACCAAATACTTGACCTGTATAATTCTGTGCCAGACCTTCTTTCATTTCTAACCAATGCCAACCAGATGTTTTATTAGCAGCCTGATAATCTACAATTGTTTGGGCAAATGGATCATTTGCAACATACTGACAGGAATTAAAAGGACTGATAAATCCAGCTTCTTCTACAAGAACTTTTTGTGCAGTATCCTCAGAACACCATTGTAAAAATCTCATTGCTTCTTCTTTATTATCTCCATCATATACTGACCACCAAGAAGGAGAATTTGTAAGAATTGTATCAATACCTTCCTCAAAAGCATATGGAATCATACCAACTTCAAAGTTTCCTGCTGACTTATAGGCTTCTGCATCTGTAGATGTCATAGTTGCTCCAATCCAAGATCCTTGTGTAACGAATGCGTATTTACCAGAAGCAAAATTCAAAATTTGCTGATCATATGTACCAGAAACAAGTAATGCTGGATCTGAATACTGATTCAATAAGCCAACCATTTCACCAAAAGCTGTTAAACGATTTTTGTCTAATTTTCCACCATCATTAAGCATATCAATATAAGTAGCATCATCCCGTTCTAATCCAGCGTCTAAGTAATTCGAAAACAAATGATTTCCTGTAGACCAATATAATGAAGAAACTTCTGCACAATACCCTACAACTGCTTTCAAACCTAATTCATCTTTTTTAGAATCTAAAGTTTCAAATGCTGCTTTCATAGAATCTGGTCCTGTAATAGATGTTGGATCAACTCCTGCTTTTTTTAAAATATCTGCATTATAACTTAATCCTATGGCTTCCACAGTATACGGGAATCCAATCGTTCCATATTTTTCGTCTACATACGCTGCTCCTGTATCAGATACCCATTTTTGATCAGACATATCTACTAAAAGCCCTTCCCAATTTGAAAAGTCTGTTGCACCACCATTAACAAAAATATCTGGCATATTTCCAGCTTGATAATATCCCTTTAAGGTTCCTTGAATATCAACACCACCTCCCATAGATTCGATCTCCACTGTAACCCCTGTTTCTTTCTTATACATTTCTGATAGTTTCTTTAACTGAGCATCCACTTCAATCTTTCCGTTGACTAAACGAATCGTAGTTCCTTTTCCAGAAGCATTCTCATTTCCAGAAGCTTCATTTACTCCACTTCCACACGCTGCTAGAGATAACACCATAATCCCTGTTGTTAAAAGTGCTAATAGTTTTTTCATAGTTAACCTTTCTCCTTTTCTTTTTATATCATATATGGTACAGCAACTAGATTCTAATTATAAAATATCCCAAACTTCTGCTTGCCAAGGCTTCATTTTTCTTTTTCTTGACAATGCTAATTCTGAATAATTTGCAATAAGAAGTTCTGTTCCTTTCCATACAATATTTTCTGGAATTTCAAATTCTACTGTATTGGCTGATACATTACATATAACTAGAAGTTTTTTTTCTTTATATTCTCTCGTGTAGGCAAAAATATATGGATCTTCTGGTGCTATCAATTGATAATGTCCATATACAATAACATCTGACCATTGACTAAAACGACGCAATTCAATTAATTTTCTATAATAATGGAACACGGACTCTGGATCAGCCATTTCTTTTTCAGCATTAATTTCTGTATAATTAGGATTTACCATAATCCATGGTATTCCTTCGGTAAACCCTGCATTTTTCTTAGTATTCCACTGCATAGGGGTACGCGCATTATCACGGCTTTTATAAGCAATACATTCTAATAATTCCTCTGGTTGACGTATTCCTGCTTGTGTCAGCTCATAATAAGCATTAATGCTTTCCAAATCTCTATAATTTTCAATGCAACCAAAAGAACAATTCGTCATCCCTAATTCTTCCCCCTGATATACATAAGGTGTTCCTTGCATCATATGTAATACTGTTGCAATGCACTTTGCAGACAACGGAGAATTATCTCCTAATCTGGATACAATACGCGGCTGATCATGATTACAAAAATACAAAGAATTCCATGCTATATCTTCTAATTCCATCTCCCACTTTGACAAGTTTGCCTTCAATTCCACTAAAGAAATAGGCTTTTTACACCATTTATCTGTCACTCCAGAATCTAAAGAAGTATGTTCAAACTGAAAAACCATATTTAACTCTGTATTTTCAGCATTCGCATATTTCTTTGCTTCTTCGATCGTTACACCTGCACATTCTCCTACAGTCATAATATCATACTTCGAAAGAACTCTCTTATTCATTTCTTGCAGATACTCATGAACATGAGGTCCATTACAAGTACCATACATACTATTTCCATAAATGCCACCATCTGTAGGTACATCTGGAAGACCTTCTTTCTTAGAAATCATAGAAATAACATCCATACGAAATCCATCAATCCCTTTTTCACACCACCACTCCATCATATTAAATACATCTTCTCTGACTTTTGGATTCTCCCAGTTCAAATCTGGCTGCTTTTTTGAAAAACAATGAAGATAATACATCTGAGTATTCTCATCCCATTCCCAAGCAGAACCTGAAAAAACACTTCCCCAATTATTTGGCTCATGCCCATCTACTGCTTCTCTCCAAATATAATAATCCCTTTTGTCATTTTTCTTAGAAGAACGACTTTCTAGAAACCAAGAATGTTCATCTGATGTGTGATTCACTACCAAATCCATCACAATACGAATTCCTTGATTATGGGCTTCTTCTAACAGTTTATCAAAATCCTCCATTGTTCCAAACTCGGTCATAATGTCTTGATAATCTGAAATATCATATCCATTATCATCATTTGGTGATTTATAAATAGGACTCAACCAAATTACATTAATCCCTAACTCTTTCAAATACCCAAGTTTTGATCGAATCCCATTTAAATCGCCAATCCCATCACCATTGCTATCACAAAACGAACGTGGATATATCTGATAAACAACACTTTCTTTCCACCATATTTTCCTCACAATTACCTTCCTCCTCTTTTTATTTAATTTAGCGGTAAATCTTTTATCATTTTATATTTTTATTTGCTTAATGTCAATAAAAATTGTTTATTTTTACTTTTTACACAGTTTTTTAATTTATTTTTTGTTAATTTTTACTATATATTTTTTGGTTTTTGTTTAGATATAATAAACTTATACTGTAACATCAAAAATTTATAAACTTATATTTTTGATTTATAAGGTTTAATCATAATATTAAATTTTTCTATATAGAAAGTTGGTGGAATAATGAGTGAAATTCGTTTGAAAGATATTGCTGAAAAAGCTGGTGTTAGCATTATGACCGTATCAAATGTAATAAATGGAAAAAACAAAAGAGTATCTGCAAAAACTATTAATAAAATTAATGCCCTTATTGACGAATATGGATATGTACCCAACTTAAGTGCTCGCTCTCTTGCTAGGAAGGTTTCCAATATTGTTGGTATCATTATCTCTCCTCCTGAAAATTCTTCTGAAATCAATTATCTAGAAAATCCTTATATCAGCACCATGGTTGGTACGATTGAAAAAGAATTACATAACGAAGGCTTTTTTACTATTGTAAGATCTGTTTCAGATAATGAAGATATTTCTTTACTATTTAAAAATTGGAACGTAAGTGGTGTTATTTTCCTCTATCCTACTAAAGCTGAATATATTCAATCTTTTCTTAATTACGAATGTCCTGTGGCTATTTTTGATTACCATCTTGACATTCCTGAATTAATTAACGTTTGTTCTGATGACTGGCAAGGTTTATATCTCTCTACCAAATATATGATCAATCATGGTCATACACATATCGCCTTTGTAGCAGACTATGAAAACAATCCTCTTCTTACTAGACGATTCGAAGGATACTATTCTGCTCTTACAGAAAATCAGATTCCATTTCGCCCTGAATATGTTTTTCCCTATCCACCCACTTATGAGGGGGGCATAGAAGCTGGAAAAAAAATTGCTACTTCTAAAACTGCTATATCAGCAGCAGTAACTACTGCTGATATTTGTGCTATCGGTGTTATGGAAGGAGCCAAGTTAGGGGGATATCGAATTCCCATTGATTTATCGATCATCGGATATGATAATTTAAAACTTTGTCAATATACAACCCCAAAACTCACATCTATTTCTCAAGATATTACAAATAAGGCTTTAACTTGTACTCGTCTGCTCTTAGAAAAAATACGTACTAATCATAATAGTAAATCTTCTAAAATTGTTATGGGGGTAGAAGTTGTAGAACGCCAATCTGTAATTTCCCTTTTTTAATAAAAATTCCTTAAAAGTAGTATCCTATGAAAACCTTACTTTCATAAGATACTACTGTCACTTTTTCTACATATTTAATTTTGAATTATCATTATCTATATATTTCATTTCCTCAATTCCTTTTCGACTCATTATGATATTTTTGAAATCTATAAATTATTGACTTGCATTTTAAACATCAATTCGATATAATAATTATAATTTAGAAGAAATGCGCCTTGCCACTTGTTCGGCGCAAATTTATGAATCGTACCATTTGGTACAGAAAGGATGAGGTATAATATATGACAAATCGCGTTCATCGCCCATTTAAAAGAGTTTTAGTCGCTAATCGTGGTGAAATTGCCATTCGTGTTTTTCGTGCATTAAACGAATTGGGAATCACCTGCATTGGTGTTTATTCTAAAGAAGATAAATATGCAACTTTCCGCACAAAAGCGGATGAATCCTACCCTCTTCGTCTTGATAGAGGTCCAATTGATGCTTACTTAGACATTGATACCATCATTGAAATTGCAAAACAACATCATGTGGATGCCATCCATCCTGGCTATGGTTTCTTGTCTGAAAATCCTGATTTTGCAGACGCCTGTGCCAAAAATGGAATCGTATTCATCGGGCCAAAAAGCTCCATCATGCGTAAAATGGGAGATAAAATTAGTTCAAAACAACAGGCGATTCAATATGAAGTTCCAATTATTCCAGGAGTTGATCATCCTGTAAAAAATACAGAAGAAGCACTTGAAATCGCCGACATGGTAGGCTACCCTGTTATGTTAAAAGCCTCCAATGGTGGTGGCGGTCGTGGTATGCGTATCGTTGATACAAAAGAGCAAATGGAAAAAGAATTCCGCGAAGCAAGGGATGAATCAAGAAAAGCCTTCGGTGACGATCAGATCTTCATTGAAAAATATTTAAGAAATCCAAAACATATTGAAGTGCAGATTTTAGCCGATTCTTATGGAAATGTTGTTCACCTTTTTGATCGTGACTGTTCCGTACAACGCCGTCATCAAAAAGTCGTAGAATATGCACCTGCTTTTTCTATTCCAGAAAAAACAAGAGAAATTATTTTAGAAAGTGCCGTTCGACTTGCCAAAGGTGTTGGCTATGAAAATGCAGGAACATTAGAATTCCTTGTTGATGCAGCAGGAAATCCTTATTTTATTGAAATGAACCCTCGTATTCAGGTAGAACATACAGTAACCGAAATGATTACAGGGGTTGACCTCGTGCAATCTCAGATTTTAATTGCACAAGGATATGGACTAGAAGAATCCCCAATCAGCCTTCCTTCTCAGGAATCTGTTACTGTTCAAGGGTATTCCATCCAGACTCGTGTCACAACCGAAGACCCTGCAAATAACTTTTTACCAGATACAGGTAAGATCACAGTCTATCGTTCCGCTTCTGGAAATGGTCTTCGCCTTGATGGAGGAAATGCTTGTACAGGTGCGGTTATCACTCCTTACTATGATAGCCTCCTTGTAAAACTCATTTCTCATGATAGAACCTTTGAAGGAGCGATTCGCAAATCTCTTCGTTCTTTAAAGGAAACGAGAATCCGTGGTATTAAAACAAATATTCCATTCTTAGTTAATGTGTTAACACATCCACAGTTCGCATCAGGAAATTGTTATACAACCTTTATTGAAGAAACACCAGAACTCTTCACATTACAAGCGAGCCAAGACCGTGCAACAAAAATACTGGAATTTTTAGGAAATCAAATGGTGAACATCCATCCAAATGACAAACCAGAGTTCCCTGCATATCGCATCCCAAACATCGATAAGCCAGAGCACTTAACAGGTGCAAGAGATAAATTCCTCGCTATGGGTGCAAAAGATTTCACACAGAGCATTTTAAAAGATAAAAAATTATATGTAACAGACACAACCATGCGTGATGCACAACAATCTCTATTAGCAACTCGTATGCGTTCCAAAGATTTATATGGTGCTGCTGAGGCAACGAACACCATCATGGCAAATGGATTCTCTGTTGAAGCATGGGGTGGTGCAACTTATGATACTGCTTATCGTTTCTTAAAGGAATCTCCATGGAAACGTCTTCGTATGCTCAGAAAAATGATGCCAAATACATTGATTCAAATGTTACTTCGTGCTTCTAACACCGTTGGATACCGCAACTATCCTGACAACGTAGTAAAAGAATTTATTGCCATGTCAGCGAGAGAAGGCGTTGATGTATTCCGTATTTTTGATAGCTTAAACTGGCTTGAAAATATGAAACTTCCAATTGAATCCGCTCTTGAAACAGGTAAAATTGTAGAAGGTGCCATCTGTTATACAGGAGATATTTTAAATCCAAACGAAACAAAATATACTCTTGATTACTATGTAAAAAAAGCGGTAGAATTAGAAAAACTTGGATGTCACATTTTTGCAATTAAAGATATGGCTGGACTTTTAAAACCATATTCTGCAAAAGAGTTATTCTCCGCCCTCAAAAAAGAACTTCACATTCCAATCCATCTTCATACACATGATTCCTGTGGAAATGGCGTTAGCACAGTTCTTATGGCAGCTGAAGCCGGGGTTAATATTGTGGACTTAGCTATCGAATCTATGAGTACATTGACAAGTAATCCATCTATGAATGCTGTTGTTGCAGCCTTAGAAGGTTCTGAACGAGATACTGGATTACAGGCAAAAGATCTAACTGCACTGAGCCATTACTATGCAGATGTTCGAAAAGTATATGCACCATATGAAAGCAATATGAAGACTCCAAATACAGAGATTTACCAATATCAAATCCCTGGAGGACAGTATTCTAACTTACAGGCACAAGCAGAACAAATGAATGCTGGAGATCGTTTTGAAGAGATCAAAGAATTATACGCACAGGCAAACGAACTTCTTGGAAATATTATTAAAGTAACTCCATCTTCTAAAGTGGTTGGTGACTTCGCTATCTTCATGCTGAAGAACGGACTTACAAAGGACAATATTTTGACAGAAGGAAAAGATCTATCTTATCCAGACTCTGTGATTGAATATTTCTCTGGAATGCTTGGTCAACCAGATGGCGGATTCCCAGAAGAACTTCAAAAAATCGTATTAAAAGATAAAAAAGCCATTAGCGTTCGTCCTGGTTCTCTTCTTGAACCAGAAAATCTTGAAGCAATTGAACAAGATTTAATCAAACGCCACAATTTATCAATTACCGATAAAAACATCCTTCGTCAAAAAGCTATCAGTTATGCTCTTTATCCAAAGGTATATGATGACTATTGCCGTCATTTTGAAATGTATGATAACGTTTCTCGCCTTGATAGCCATGTGTTCTTCTATGGACTTAGAAAGGGCGAAGAAACAGTCTTAAATATTGAATCCGGTAAGGATCTCATTATTAAGTTTGTAGACCAATCCGATCCAGACGATAACGGATTCCGCACATTGACCTTTGAGGTTAACGGTACTATTCGTGAGATTCGCATTCAGGATAAAAACTTAACTGCCAACGTTGATAGAAAATTA
Organism: uncultured Eubacteriales bacterium; assembly: GCA_949284175.1. Classification (GTDB taxonomy): domain Bacteria; phylum Bacillota; class Clostridia; order Lachnospirales; family Lachnospiraceae; genus Scybalomonas. The sequence goes on along the minus strand of CASDVE010000003.1, from coordinate 128,624 downwards.
ATTGCTGATAAGACAAATCCTGCTCATATCGGTTCTCCACTTCCAGGAACCATTACCAATGTGTTTGTAAAAGAGGGAGATACCGTAGAACAAAACGCTCCACTTCTCACAATTGAAGCCATGAAGATGGAAACAACCATCACTGCAAAATCAGCAGGAACCATTGGTTGTATCTATGTCAAAGTAGGGGATCAAGTTCAGACACAGGATCTGTTACGATGAGAAACACGCTATGCGAGTTTCTCACGTTCGCGAGCAGTCGTCATATAAGAGCATAAATGCTCTTGCATGACTCGTTGCTTCCGCGTAAATAAAAAAAGAGAAACTCATTTTTGAGTTTCTCTTTTTTCGTTATACATTTACCTTTTTTGCCGTTGCAAGAGCTAATGCCCCTGGTCCAATATGGCAGGATACACTTAAGGACAGCTCGTCCACATAAATATCGATTCCTTTAAATTCTTCTTCCACTTCTTTCTTAAATTCTAAAGCAGCTTCCAAATTGTCGGTATGAGCAATAGCAAGTGCCATATTTCCCTCCGCCACATAAGCAGAAAAACGCTCTTCAAAATCTTTTTTTATCGCATTGATCATCATACTTTTTGCCTGCTTTGCTGTTCTAGCTTTTGCAAAGGCATCCAATTTCTCCCCTTGTATTTGAAGAACTGGTTTTAATCGAAGAATCGTTCCAAGTGCCGCCGCTGCCGCTGTAATTCTTCCACCCTTTTTCAAATATTTTAAAGTATCAAGCATGATATAAATGCTGGACTCCATCTTTTCTTTTTCTAATACTTCTCGAATTTCTTTTGCTGTCTTCCCGCTTTTTACAAGCTCCACCGCATCAAGCACAGACTGACGCTGTGTTACCGAAATTCTTTGATTATTGATCACTTGAACTTTACCATCAAACTCCCTTGCAAATGCAAGGGCTGTTTCACAAGAACCACTCAGTCCACTTGACATAGGAATATGCACGATTTCATCGTGTTCTTGTAACAACGTTTCCCAAAGTTTCATTACATCATCTATGGAAGGTTGGCTGGTGGCAATCTCTGCCCCTTCTCTTAATTTTTCATAAAATTCTTTTTTTCCCAATGTAATATCTTCAAAATATGTCTGTCCATTAATGTCAAAAGGCATCGGCACAACAAAAACTCCTAGTTCTTTTGCCTGTTCCTGTGTAATTCCACTATTGCTATCTGTTACTATTGCAATTTGATTCAACGTTTTGTACCTTCCTTTTCTCATTGCTATGCCCTATTGTACCATCCCAATAAGCAATTGTAAAGCAAACCCCTTATTTCATCCTTTGAAAGGCGAAACCTGCGTGCTTTCTTACTCAAATATAGGACAAAATAAGTTCATGCACTCTTCTTCATCCGTTATTTCTTTTAACTGTTCTAAAAATTCTTCTTCTTGAAACTGTTCAAGAATTCTACGTAGTAGTTCTACATTGTCTTCCTCTGCAAAGAAACCGAGTACAAAGAGAAAAGAAACGGGTATTTCCAAATCCTTCATACCCATTGCCTTCCAAGCAATTGGATTTTTTAATCGAGTAAAAGCAATAAATGGCTTTTTTACGTGTTCTGGATCCGCATGGGGAATGGCAAGAGCATATGGCTCTGTTGGGAGAGCCGTTGGATATTCTCTTTCCCTCTCTTTAATTGCCTCTTTAAAACTATCTTTTACGAATCCAAGCTCGATTAAGCGTTCTGATATCTGATCCAGAAATTCTTCCCCATCCTTTACTTCTATATCCAAACCAATTAATCGCTTATCTATGATTCCTTGTTTCATACTAACTTCCCCTTCGATTCTGTTATTCATTCGGTCTTTGATAAAAACGTCCATCCAACTGATCCGTTTTAATCACATTGACAAATGCGGTTGGGTCTACCAAACGAACCGCTTCTTTTACACGCTTTACTTCATCACTGGATACAACGGAATATACCATGGATCTCGTTTCATTATCATAGCACCCCGTTCCTTGAAAGATGGTAGCTCCATGATTGGTACAGTGCAAGATCACATCATACACTTCCTCTGGATAATTGGTGATAATAAAGAATGTATGCTTTCGATAATGCTTATGCAGAGTTTGTACAACCTGTGTGGAAGCGAATTGGAAAATAATAGAATAGAGTGCTTGATTCCATCCAAATAAAAGCCCAGCAATCATAAGCATAATAGCATTTCCGCATAAAATATAGTTCCAAGCATCCAAATGCAATTTTTCAGATGCAAAAATTGCAATAAAGTCTGTTCCACCAGTGGAAGCTCCTGCCCTTAAACAAATATTAATGGCAAATCCATTGATAATTCCACCGAAAATACAAATTAATAATACATCATATACAATGGGTTCTTCCGGAATCATATCCGTAAAAATACTCGTACAAATAATTCCCATACAAGAATATATTGTAAACTTTTTCCCAATTGTTTTAAAAGCAACGATTGCTGGCACAGCATTTAAGATAATATTGACAATGGAGAATGGAATTGTGATATTAAAATACTGAGCTCCAATATTTTGAATTAAAATGGTAAGCCCTGTAAAGCCTCCCGGAAATAGCCCACCAGCACGAACAAAAGTTTTAATATTCATCGCTATAATCAGAGAACCAATTAAAATTGTAATAATTCGCTTGGCTTCTTTCCATACATCCACCTTTGTTTTTTCAATTTTCATTGTTCTTTCCACCTATTTTACATAATTTTTCATCCATTTTATTGACACGACCTCTTATTTTTTATACTCTCCTTTCTATTATTTGCGTATTTCTTATCGCCATTTGTCATGTGCTCTCTTTCCATAGTATAGCACTTCTTCTTTCATTGTGATAGCTATTGTTCGCCATCTTTTATTTTTAGAAATGTATACAAGTCTTTTGTAGAATCTTTTTCTGAAAAACGATATTGTAAACGATCAAACTGTTTGACTTCTTCCACTTTCTCAATCTGATTTTCTGCAAGAAAGCGTACCATTTCTCCCCTTGCCATTTTTGCCATTGTGGCTTTTTGAATAATCTTTCCATTTTTTTCTTCACCAAATACACAGGTAACATAGAAAATCCCTTTTCCTTCTCCTAATGTCTTCTGATCTCTTTTCAAATAGCTCTCAATACATTTTGAATATTCCTTGGATGCTAAATTCAAAATACAATCCGTTTCTTTTTTCAACTGTGTATAAAGACGATCTCCCCAAAATTGATATAGATCTTTTTTCCCATCCACCTCAGCCTTTGCCTGCATCTCTAAACGATACGGTGTTATTCCATCAAAGGGCTTTAACATTCCATAAAACCCAGATAAAATACGTAAATGTTCTTCCATATAGTTCCACTGATCCTGTTCAAAAACTGCTGGTGCCATATACCGATATTGAATTCCTTCATAGGAAAGCAATGCTGGTGTATAAGCACGATAAAGATCCATCTTTTGCACACGGTCAAAATTTAATTGTGCCAATGTATCATTGCACTTCCACAGTTCTTTTAATTGTTCGTAGCTTAATGATTGCAAATAGGATAAAATTTGCTCTGTTTGTTGCAAAAACTGTGGGGTACCAGCAGATGGCATGGTGTCCGTATCCACATTCATCGTCTTGGCTGGTGATATAATAATTCTCATATTATAAATATTCTCCTTTTATTGTATGTTGCATTCAGTCTTTTTGACTTTTTCTTATTTTTTATTTTATCACATTCATTCAGTATGAGCCATATACGATCTACAATTCAAAATGCGAATAGCAAAGGAGCTATCCTACTATTGTTGTTCCATGCGATTTCTATACTGTGTTAAAATGGATCTTGCAAATTCTACATCTTTTTCCCTTACATATATTGTATATAATACCCGCTTGATCACCTTCATCTGCTCTGTTGTCATAGCACCCCCAAAAGAAATCATGGAAGTGGATGCTAAATTTTTATTTTTTACATAGGTTGTAATCTTTTCTTTTTGTAACTCATATAAAATAGAGGATATTTGTTCTGGATCACAAGAATTATAAATAGCTTCTTTTTTGCTTCTAAATATCATACGATCACCTTTGCTTTCCTTCCACCATTTATGGTTCTCTTTTTAACTTAAGGGTAAGCCTTTTTATCCTGAAAATCAATATGATTTTTCTTACAATTTCCCTCTATTTTCTTATAATTTTTTATCTTTTCTCTTCCAGATTTTAACTCTAAACTTTTCTATATGAAATCAATTCGATTTAATTCGACAGCAGTTGGCGAAAAAACTCTTAAAATTGTACTTTTTATAGTCTATCTTCAAGTGGCAGAAACTGTTATTATTGAAGCGTGGTACACACAACTCTTTAGAATGATGTATGCTTTCTTTATGATGATGAAATGCACACATCATATGACAAAAATATCAAGCGTATCACTGTTTCATGATAATCATGAGAAATACATTTTAAATCATGGAACAACTTTAGGAGGACTTATTATGTTACACATTGAAACAGGTGAAGAATTATCGACATTTGAAAATTTTGCATCTGATTTTATCAAACTATTATCAGAAAAGCAATATGAACAGGCATTACAACTGATTGACACTGGGGATCATGCTATCCTTGAATCAGAACCATCTCTAACCGCCTATTTAGAGATGATGTTTGAAGATCTCCCCATTGATCATCCTGTTCCCTATTCTGATACTATCTCTATGTTTGAACTCTATCACCATTTGGATGGAAATGGCTATTCTATGGACTGTGAGGTATTCTCAGAAGGAAAACAAACGGATATGACATTGCAGTTTGAATTTCTCCATAAAAAAAACAGAACCGAATACGAGGTGATTCTCGCTCCGATTCATGTCATGTCATAATATTTAATTCCCTATACTCCCATCTTCCCTATTGATTCTGCTTGGCTTTTTGCCATCCAATGATAGAGGCACCAATCGCCCCAGCGTATTGAGAAAGTACGCTAGTTTTCACCTCTTTTTGTAAATAATAACTCAATACTTCCTTAAAAATTGGAACTTGAGCTAATCCACCTGTAAAAAAAATTTCCCCATCTAAAGGCATTTTCCCAGCAAAAATTGCAGTTCTACGACAAATAGAATGAATGATTCCAAGAGCAATATTGCCTGCATCTTCTCCTTTTGCCAATAGACTGATAACCTCACTTTCTGCAAATACCGTACACATACTGCTAATCGGTACAGGTGTCTTTCCTTTTACTAATTCACTTAACTGTTCTACTTCTTGTCCAAGTATTTTACTCATAACTTCTACAAATCTCCCCGTTCCAGCAGAGCATTTATCATTCATTAAAAAATCAACAACGTTTTGATCTCGATCCAGTAAAATAGCTTTACAATCCTGTCCTCCAATATCAATGACTGCTCCAATTCCTTCCCATAAAAAACTCGCACCTTTTGCATGACAGGTGATCTCAGTCACTTTTTTATTGGATTGTTCTAACAGATCTCTTCCATATCCTGTGGTTACAACATAGACAACATCTTCTGTCTTCATTTCATGATATAAAGATTCCATACTTTCTTTTGGATTAGCAGAAGTCTTAATCATTTTTTTCTTCACAATATTTGTTCCATCAAACAAAACCGCCTTTGTCATTGTTGAACCCGAATCTATTCCAAGACTTAACATCGATTCCTCCTTGCACAAATTTAGCGTATTTGTAATTATTTTTCGATATTACAACATCTCAATAAATGCCATCATTCTCGTATTTAACTGTCCAATATCCCCTGATGAATAATCCGTTTCAATGGTCATATAAGGAATATGATACTTCTCCTTCACAAATCGCTTGATCCCAAGAGTTTCCACATTATACGTATGACAGGCTTGCAACACTACATCTACAACAGCGTCCACTTGATACTCTTCAATGAGTCTTCCCAAAAGATCATATCGGCTTGGATTCGGTGACATACAAGAGCATCCAATGGCAAGATAACGTTTTGCCAAAGCCTCATAGACATCTTTTTCCTCTTCATCCACAAGATTTTCGATATTTTTTGCCCCAGAACAATTTTCAAAGCAAACGACAACACCACCATTTTCTTCGATAGCACGCACCACTTTCATGGCTCCACCGCTGATTGGTGAACCTGTAATTAAAATTCTTGGTCTATCTTCGAGTTTCTTTCCCTCTTCATACTCTTTTTCAATTTTATCACATAGCATATGTAAATCCGCAATTTCCTTTTCCTTATCAAACTGAAAAGATGCTCCATATAGGACTTGATAAATCTCTTCTCCTTTTATCGGAACTGGATTTTTTTTCATCAGACTATAAAATCGTTTTAAAGCAATCCGTTCTCTATTTTTTAAGCGAATGGCTTCTCTTATTTGCTCTTCTTTTATTTCAACTCCAAACTTTTCTTCTAACTTCTTTTGAAAACGAATTAACTCTTTTTTAAATAAATATAACCCATCTTCTGTCTGCCTATTTGGAAGTTCCATTACATAGACATCTTTATAATTTGCAAGATATTCATACATTTTTTTCTTACCATCACAAGTTGTTTCCCCCACAACCAGATCAGAAAAATAAAAATATGGACATTTATCCGTCTTTGCAAACCCATAACTGGATTTGATCAGAGGACATAAATTTCTTGGCAAATCCTTTTCCGCATCAGGAATTGTTTCATCGGATGTGGAACATAAACTCACTGGAATTGCCCCCATTGCCATAATAAGTTCCACTGGAAGATAGGTGCAAAATAATCCAACAACTGGTATCCCCTTTTCTTTTAAATCATGAACTACAATAAAGGATTCCCTTCTTTGATTAGAAAATGTTTCAAAGATTTCTGGTAATTTATTTTTTACATTCATTGCCATCCCATTACTTTTTTATACAAAAAAAGCATTATCCTTTCTCCTATACTATATATGAGCATAATTATAATACAGTCAAGTTTCTTTTAGCAAGTTCTTTCTCAATAGAACTTGTTCTCTTTGGATAATGCTTTTTCTTCCTAGTATTAAAATTTCTCAAACTGTTCCACATCAAGCACAAACGTTGTACATCCGCCCATAGGTGCTTCAATTGGTATCGCCATATTACTGATAGAAGCTGTTCCAGTTGTCCCAAGCCCTGCGGTATTATACTGAAGTCCTTGTCTTCTTCCCGCATTTTGTTTGATAATTTCAATGGCTTTTTCTACCATCTCATCTTCCACACCAATCATAATCGTTGTATTTTTGCTCTTCAAAAATCCTCCCGTAGTTGCTAGCTTTGTTACAAAAAAGTTCTCTTTATTTAATTCCTCTACGGTGTCAATCTCATCCTCTTTATGCAAAATTGCTATAATCATTTTCATGACTTTTCCCTCCTTTTCCTCTTGCACAACGAAAGTACTAAGTAATACAATTTTATCAGATTATATTTATTATACCATAGCTAAACCAAAAATTATATCAAAATATATAACAATTATCTGTTAATTTTATTTTAATCTTTCTATCCTCCCTTTACAAGTTCATGGATTTCACCTATCATTTTCTCTCTCTTTCATGAAACACTTGCTTTTCTCCCACTTTTTCTTATATAATTCTCTAATAACAACAACAACGTATTTTTAGATAGGAGTTTTTAACATGGCATGGAAACATAGAAAATTACAAGGAACTTCTTATGATCCTTATGCTGGCGGCCCTTATTCCAACGCTTATGGCACAAAAGGAACTGGTGTCCATGAACATCGGGATTCTATGAGCAATCTAGTAGCTTGGTATGAACGCCCAAGTTATGTTATTTGTTTTCTTATTCTTTTCTTCCCAGCAGGACTTTTCCTCATGTGGAGAAATATGAAATGGAATAAGACTGTCAAAATTGTCATTACCATCCTTGTATTAGTTCTCGCATTTTTTGGTAAATGCTTTATATAACTAAAATAAGCTGTCACTTGACAGCTTATTTTTTATCCCTTTACCGCTCCCATTGTAATTCCTTTTGTAAAATATTTTTGGAACATGAGGAAGATTGTAATAATTGGCACAGCCGCTAAGGAAGCACCCGCCATAATCAATCCAAAGTCTGTTGACATCTCCGCTTGTAATTTTGCAATTCCCAAAGAAATGGTCAATTTTTCCTTGCTATTTAACATAATTAACTGCATAAAATAATCATTCCATGAACTAATGAAAGTAAAGATTGCAAGGGCTCCAATTCCCGGCTTAATAATAGGCAAGACAATATTGGTGAATGTCTTAATCTCTCCTGCACCGTCAATCCTTGCTGCTTCCAACATTTCTGTTGGAATATTTTCAGAGAACTGTTTCATTAAAAACACCCCAAACGGCCATCCTATGGTTGGCAAAATTACCGCCCATAGCGTGTCATGAAGGTGTAAAAATGACATTTCTTTCAATAATGGAATTAAAATAACTTGTTTTGGCAGTGCCATCGCACAAACAAGCAATCCAAAAATAACCGTTCTCCCTGGAAATCTCTTTTTTGCCAACACGTACCCAGCCATTGCAGCTGTAATACAGGTAAGTCCCATAGCAACCAAAGAAATAAACACGCTGTTAAACATCCACTTCCACGCTGGATGCTTAAACAGGCGTTCATAGTTATCAAGTGTTGGACGAGTTGGAAACCACTGAGGAACTGCTTGGTTAATGTCCATAGCGGATTTTAATGAGCCAGTCAAAATCCAGTAAAGTGGAAATGTGAACAGCACTGCTAATATAATCAGCACAATAATTGAGATTCCTTTGTAAAATAATTGTCCTCTTTCTGTTTTTTCCATTTACTCTCCTCCTAATCTCTTGATTGTCCAGCAACTTTAAACTGAATCGCAGAAAATACCGCTATGATAATAGCTAAAATAACACCCATAGCATTTCCATATCCATAACGATAGAGCTTAAATGCCTCATAATAAATATAATACATAACTGTACTTGTAGAGTTATTTGGACCGCCAGATGTTAACAGCTGAACAAGGGCATAACATTGGAAACTGTTGATTGTAGTAATAACAAGAATATAGAGTGTAGTTGGCATAATTTGTGGCCATTTGATCTTCCAAAATACTTGTAATTTTGTTGCTCCGTCCACTTCACTTGCCTCAATCAACGAGGCATCCACATTGCCAAGAGCAGATACATATAAGACAATTGGCTGTCCAATGGATGTAGTAAACAAAATGAGAATAATACACCAAATGGCTATTTTTTCATTCCCAAGCCAGCTCACATTTTTATCAATCACGCCTCCAGCCTTTAATACATAATTAAACAATCCAGTATATTGATTAAACATCCACTTCCATACAACGGTAACCGCTACCGTTCCTGTTACAACAGGCAGATAGAAAATACATCGAAAAAAAGAACAGATCCATCCCTTTAAATTATAAATTGCTGAACTCACCCAGAGAGAAAATATGGTCACCGCTGGAACGGATACTACCACAATTAAAAAAGTGTTGAATAAGGATTTCAGAAATACTTTATCTTTAAAAAACATCTCGGAATAGTTTTTCAATCCAACAAACTTAAATTCTGTCATCGTATAATCAAAGAAACTTGTAACTAGACAAAGAATCATTGGAATAATGACAAAGCCTACAAAAAAGAGCAATGCTGGAAGTAAAAATAAATATGCGGAAATCGTTTCATCATGATTGAATATCCTTTTCGTATTTTTTGTTTGAACCTTCGCCAAACCTCATCCCTTCCTTTCTAACTTGGCTATACAGAGTATAAACGATGAAAAAGGCACTCGTACACCAAAACACAAGTGCCTTTTTTTCGCTTATCGCTCTATCTACTCTTCTTATTTCTGTGCGGCTTCTGTTGCGGCATTACAAGTATCAACATATGTATTTACCGCTTCTTTTACATCTGTTCCACCAAAAATTTGTTGCAACATATTCCACCAAGCAGTTCTTTGGTCTGCCCAGCCTGGTGCTACATTATAATAATCTCCAAGATATTGCATAAAGGAATTAAAGGTTGCCATGCGTTCTGCTTCTTCTGTTCCCGCATACACATTTCCAAAGGAATGACGAACTGGGAAGAAACCAGTGGCAGTTACACTTTTAGGTCCTTGTTCTTTATCATCGCATACAAACTTAATAAATTGCTTTGATGCTTCAATTTTTTCTGCATTGCCATTGTCAAAGACACCAAATCCATAGATTCCACCAGCTAATTCTGGCTTACCATCATCGGATGGAAATGCCATGGCATATGGTGTGAAATTCACTTGTTGTGCATAATTGCTTTCATTTGACGCATTCCAGCAAAATGTCATAGCCGCTGTACCATTGGCAAATAATTGGAGTTCATCCGCAGCTTGAATTCCCGCATCATAGCTTAAATCGCCTTTTTTTGTCAAATCAACTAAAAGTTCTAACCCTTTGATGCCCTCTTCGCTATTCATCGTCCATTTTGTATGATCTTCATTTGTAAACTGTGCACTATAAAGGTTCATGGCCAAAGCTCTTGTTCCCTGATCTCCACCTTGTCCTCCACAATAGACAATTCCTGTTGTTTCAACACCATTTTTTTTCAATGTTTCTAAAGCCTTTACAAAATTGTCTGTTGTCCATGTTCTTGTGTTTTGATCTAAATATTTTAATGCACCAGCTTTTTCAAAAACTTCATAATTGATTGCCATACAATGGGCATTCATAGATAGTGGATATTCATAATAAACTCCTTCTGGTGATTTACATGCTTCTACCACTTTAGAACTGACATCTTGAATATCTTTTATCGTATCTTCATCCCAAAGATCGGAAAGATCCGCCATCTTGCCTGCTGCTCCCCAGTTGGACACAAGGCGTTCTGGTCCTTCCATAATAATATCAGGCGTTGTTCCTGCTTCAATGGCGGCTGTCACTTGATCATCTCCAGATGTATAGTCCAAATATTCCACAGATACATGAATATCTGGATATTTTGCATTGAAGTTGGCAATGACTTCTTCCACCTTTTCAGGCTCATTCCAAGACCCAATTGGATATGTCCAAAGTTTGATCTCTGTTGCCTTTGCTCCCCCTTCTTTTGCTGTGGTGGATTCCCCTTTTGTTGCTCCTTGACTTCCCCCACAAGCCCCAAGGCTCAATGCCATAGATAAGGCAAGAAATACTCCCATAAATTTTTTCATTCTCATAGTAAGCTCCTCCTTGTATCATATATAGAATCCCTTTTAAAAAAGGCGTATTCCCTAAATAACCTCCCTTGCACTCTCTTGAAAAATATCATTTAGGATATATTGATTTTGAAAACAAAAGTTTTTCAATGCTAAAATTGCTTCTGCTTTCTTGTTGTCTTGTCCTTCCTTTTTATCCTTTTTTCCCCACTCATCCTGTAAATATGTAATCTTATAAACCCCATAACGGTTATGACCATATTGAATGTATGCTTTAATGCCAATTTTACTTTCTCCTGCAAAAATTTTTTTTGAAATCATTGGCTTTCCAAATTTCATTTTCTCTAACATGGTATTCATATTCATATAAACTCCCCCTTTACCATTTTAATTCTATTTTTTTTCATATATGCCTATATTCTATTTTTCTGTGACTATTGTAAACATTATAATAGCACATCAAGATTTTTTCAAGCATTTTGCACTAAAATTATTTTTCTTAACTAATCTTTTATATGATTTTTGCACATATTATTATTTTTTATTGTTAATTTTTATACAATTATATATATAAATTACAGCTTTTTATTATTTATTTTTTCTTTTCCCATTCTAGCTTTTTTTTAAACCTCTGTATACTCTCCTCTCTCCTTCCATTGAAATCCATTTTATTCCAAGAGATATTGTAACTTATCATTCACCAAATTTGATACAAGAAACTTTTTTCTCTCAAGATCTTCATGTGAAATATTCTACAAATTTTCATGTACTTTCAAAAATTTTATTATATTCGAAAGTAAAAACAAAAAGAGAAGATGCCCGATCTCCTCTTTTTCTTCCTATACAACGGTTTTATTTATATCAAACGAAATAACTTAAGAACTCCTATGACTACGGAACCTGTAACAAGAATATAAGAAATATAATATTGGAATTTTGTCTTGGCTCTTAAATAAATAAACAACGCAATAACACTAATCACTCCAATTCCCCATACAATGACTTGTTCCATAATAAAATTTATCGGTAAACTTCTTGCACTAATGAAAGCAATTAGCATACCCCATACGACAAGAAAATAAAGAATTGGCTTTCTTTTTTTATGATCTTTCATTAAAAAGAGAAATAAAATCCCCAGTCCACTCACAACACTCATTCCAATAAATAATAATAATAATATTCCTAATGCCATATGTTTTTCCTCTCTTTCTTTGTTATGTTTTGACGGTATCATGAACTTGATACTTATTTGATTACCTTCATTCTATCATAACTTTATAAAGAAATTCCTATGACAATTCTAAAAAATTCTAAAGATTTTTTTGCACTTGAAGCATAATCTGTATTCGAAAATCCGCTTCGTCTTTCATCACTTCCACTGTTCCATTATATTGTTCTACGATTTGTTTAATATTATTTAACCCTATTTTATTGCTCTCTACCCCTGATTCTCTCTCTGCCCTCACACCATTTTCTTGGATCAAGATCAACTTTTCTTCTTCTGTTATCACTTCTAATCTCACAACTCGTTTTGGATCACCATATTTTTCCACATTAGAACTAAGATTATCAAAAATCCTTCTAAGTTCTGAAATGTCAAAAATACCTGAAAATGGATCACATTGTCTCCAGATAACTTCACATTGAAACTGTTCCTCTAAAAGCTCTTCCCATTCCATCACTAATTGTTCTATTAATATTTTACCATGTTCAACCAACTCCAAATTTCGTTCTTTTTTTCCTAACAGTTGATTGGTTAAAATTTTTATTTGCTCTGCCTTCGCCTGCATTAACTCCATATAACTTAGAACTTCTTCTTTATTCCAATCTTCTTTCTTTTGCATATACTCAGAATAAGATAAAATGGATGTCAAAGGAGTGCGAATATCATGAGAGATGGAACGGATCATTTCTTCTCTCTCTTTTTTTAAACCCTCTTCCTTCTCTTTTAATAATTTCTGGGATATAGCTAAATAGTTGATACTCTCTGCCAACTGTGTAAATTCATCATTTCCTTCCGAAGGAATTTCAAAATCCATCTGTTTTTCCTCTAAGGCTTTGACTCCTTGAATAATGGAAATTAAATAAGACACTTTTTGTCCAAATAAAAATAAAAATAATAGCACAAAAATAATTACAGCACCTAAAAGACAACTAACTCTTATCCAAAACAACAATACAATTTCTTCCATCTCATCCAAAGGAATTCCTTGCCCACTTAAATATGTCATGGCAATGGAACAAGAGGTAAAATATAAAAAGCCAAAGGCAAACAAAGAAACAATAAAAGAGATACATAGAAATTCTAAGAGTTCAAACGCAATTTTGTTTCTTTTTTCTATTTTTTTATTCTCCTTAATCCACATAATACCCTTTTCCCCATGCTGTTTTTATATAAATTGGATTTCTAGAATTATCCCCTATCTTTTTTCGTATATTTTTAACATGAACCATAATGGTGCTATCTCCCACAGCGTCTTCTTCCCATATGCTCTGATAAATATTTTCTAAGGAGTATATTTTTTTTGGATGGGTTACAAATAATTCAAGAATTTTAAATTCTGTATATGTGAGAACAATAACTTCCTCATTCTTTGTAATGGATTGATTATCCAAATCTAATACTAAATCCTTAAATTGGATTTTGGAAGCATTTTTCTCCTCTATCTGTTTTTCTTCTACTTGTTTTCTGGAACTTTTTTGTATCCGACGTAAAATTGCTCTTACTCTAAGCAAGAACTCTAAATTCGAAAAAGGCTTTACGATATAGTCATCCGCTCCAATAGAAAATCCCTTTATCTTATCCATTTCTCCTGAATAAGCTGTCAAAAAGATAATAGGTGCATCATACTGCTTTCTAAGTTCTGCTCCTGCTTCAAATCCACTCATAACTGGCATATTCACATCTAAAATATATAAATCAATGGCATCATCTGCTTTATCTAAAACTTCTTGTCCATTTTGAGCAGTTATAACTTCATATCCTTCTCCTGTTAATAACAATCTTAAAATCTCCAATATTTCTTTTTCATCATCAGCGATTAAAATTTTATTTTCACCCATATCAATTTTCCTTCCTTCTTCCATTTCTTTTGTAAATTATACCATGACTTAGTGATCTCGTCATATCTTTTCTCCTTGTAAGACAAAAAGTTGCTACGAGTTTTTAACCTCATAACAACTTTTTATCTTTTATCTATTAAATTTCTTTTACTGGTCTTCTTAAGAGTCCAAGAAGAACTCCTGCAACCACAGATCCAATCACGAGAGCGAGGATAAATTGTAATGGATTATGAATCACACCAACAACCCAAAGTCCTCCATGTGGTGCTGGAGATGCACAGCCAAATGCCATAGAAAGAGCTCCTGCAACAGCAGATCCTACAATACAAGATGGAATGACACGAAGTGGATCGGATGCTGCATACGGAATGGCACTTTCAGAAATAAAGGAAAGTCCCATAATGATATTCACAAGCCAAGAAGAACGTTCTTTTTTCATAAATTTGTTTTTAAATAATAAACTTGCAATAGCGATGGCAAGTGGTGGTACCATACCGCCAACCATAACAGCTGCCATTGTGGCACTTCCAATTCCAGCTAAGTTCGGATCTTGTGCCGCAATTTCAATGGATGCTGTTCCAAATACATAGGCTGCTTTGTTAAATGGCCCTCCCATATCAATGGACATCATTCCTGCTGCAATGGCTCCAAGTAAAATAGCACTTGTTCCACTCATGGAATTTAAGAAACTTGTCATACCAGTGTTAATCACCGCAATAATTGGATTAAAGATTGCCATAATCACACCAATGAGTAAAATACCTACCACTGGGTAGATGAGCATTGGTTTAATCCCCTCTAAACTCTGTGGCAACACTTTATCAGCTACTTTTCGAATACCAAGAACAAGGTATCCAGCTACAAACCCTGCAAATAAAGCCCCTAAAAATCCCGGTGTGACACCAGAAACTGCGGTTAAAGTCATACCTGATTTTGCCAATGCTCCTCCAACAAAACCAACTGCAAGCCCTGGACGATCTGCAATACTCATAGCGATGAATCCAGAAAGAATTGGCAACATGAATCCAAACGCCTCACCACCAACAGTTTTAAAGAACGCCGCCATTGGAGTTCCCATACCAAAGTTGGATGGATTAGCTGGATCATACGTATCAATTAAAAATGCAATGGCAATTAAAATACCTCCACCAATGACAAATGGTAACATATGAGATACCCCATTCATCAACTGTTTATAGAGAGTACGACCAACGCTTTCCTTTTCTCCTGTATCCGTTCCCGTTTCTGCACCTGCTCCTACATGATGATAAATCGGAACTTTTCCATCCACAATTTTTTGAATCAATTCTTCTGGCTTATGAATGCCATCTGCAACCTTTACTTGTAATACTGGCTTCCCTTCAAAACGAGCCATTTCCACTTGTTTATCCGCTGCCACGATAATACCATCGCAGTTTTCAATCTCTTCTTTTGTTAACACATTTTTAGCTCCACCAGAACCATTTGTTTCGGCTTTCAAAGGATAGCCCATCTCTTTTCCCTTTTGCTCTAAGGCTTCTGCCGCCATAAAAGTGTGGGCAATTCCTGTTGGACACGCGGTCACCGCTAAGATGCGGTATCCTTTTTTTTGAACAGGTTCTTGATTTTCCGTTGCAACCTCTGGCTCTGCCTTGGTTTCTTCTGGGAATTTCTCTTGCTCTTTTTTATCAATGATGCTTAAATACTCTTCTTTACTTTTTGCAGATAATAAATCCGCACGAAATTGGTCATCCATTAATATAGTGGAAAGTCTTGAAAGCACTTCTAAATGAACGTCACTTCCCTCTGCTGGTGCAGCGATCATGAAAAATAAATTCGATGGTGCTCCATCCATAGAGTCATAATCCACCCCATCTGGAACCGTCATAGAGGCAAGTCCTGCTTGAATTACCGCTTTATTTTTAGAATGCGGAATGGCAATTCCCGCCCCAATGGCAGTTGTACCCATCTCTTCTCTTTGTAAAATTCCTTGTTTGTACTCTTCTTTGTCGGTAATGTTTCCCGCCTTATCCATAAGCCCAACTAGCTTATCAATGGCTTCTTCTTTGGAGCTTACAGATACACCTAATTCAATGGCTTCCTTTTTTAATAAATCTGTAATTCTCATTTGTATTCCCTCCTTCATTTATTCTTGTTATAGTTGTTTTAATAAATCCATTACCAATTCTTTTTGTGCAAGTCCTTCTGAAAATGCTGTGGCACTTCCTGTTGCTGTTCCAAGTTTCAATGCCCATTCATAGTCTTCTTTCTCACTGTATCCAGCAATAAATCCAGCAACCATGGAATCTCCTGCTCCAACAGAGTTTTTCACCTCTCCTTTTGGCACACCCATGCGGTAAACTTCTCCTGTTTCTGCAAGAAGGATAGAACCATCTCCTGCCATAGAAATCAACACATTTCTTGCACCCATTTCTTGCAATTTCTTTCCATAGAAAACAATCTCTTCATCCGTTGTTAACGTCTTTCCAAAGATTTCTCCCAATTCATGGTTGTTTGGCTTAATTAAAAATGGGTGATATTTTAATACATTTACTAGCAAGTCCTTTGTGGCATCTACCACAATTCGAATCTCTTTTTCCTGTAAGGATTCCATAATTCTTTCATAGATGTCCGATGGTAAAGTGGCTGGAATACTTCCTGCTAATACGAGAATATCTCCATCTTTTAATTGTCCAAGTTTTTGAAACATGGCTTTTAACTCATCTTCATGAATCACAGGACCTTGTCCATTTATCTCACTTTCTTCTTTTGATTTGATCTTCACATTAATGCGACTCATTCCTTCTTGTAAAGAAATAAAGTCCGTTGCAATGCCCATTTTTTTTATTCCTTTTTCGATTGCCTCTCCTGTGAATCCAGCTACAAATCCAAGAGCAATGCTTTTCATTCCTAAATTATTTAAGACAACGGATACATTAATTCCTTTTCCTCCATAATACACATCCTCTTTCGTCGTTCTATTTACCATGCCAAGAGTTAAATTATCTACTTTAATCACATAATCCAGTGCTGGGTTAAAAGTAACCGTATAAATCATTCCAAAACCTCCTTTATGATGACTGCATCCAAATATTTTTGAGATGGCTTTTTATCAGTGACAACAACGGCTTCATCCAGTTTTGCAAAGGTGAATGCTGTTGTTTTTGAAAACTTCGTATGATCCGCTAAAATATAGGCTGCAAATGCTCTTCGTATCGCCTCTCGCTTTACACAGGCTTCATCGGCAGTCGGAGTGGAAAACCCTCCTTCTAAGGAAATGCCATTCACTCCAATAAAACATTTGGTAAAATTATATTTTCTCAGACTCTCTACGGCTTCTGCACCTACAATCGCCTCCGTAACTCCTTTTAATTCCCCTCCAAGCACAATTGTCTTAATTCCTTTTTGCATCAATTTTCTGGCATGCCCGATTCCATTTGTTACAAATATTGCCCGATTCTCTTCAATATAATCAATAATCTTTTCTGTTGTCGTTCCAGCATCCAGATAAACCATATCATCCTTATGAATTAACGATGCCACATATCGACCAATTCTTTCTTTTTCCGCCTGATTTAGATTCGTCTTTGTCAACATATCATATTCCGTTGTCAAAAATTCTCTATCCAACTTGGTGGCTCCCCCATGAACTTTTTTCAGTCTTTTTTGTTGATCGAGAAATGTTAAGTCCCTTCGAATGGTGGATTCTGATGTATGCAATAATTGGGTCAACTCCATCACCGTTACCACATTTTTTTCTTCTAAATATTTTAAAATCTCTCGCTGTCTTTCTTCTGTTAACATCCTTATCTCCTTACTCTGTGGCGATAGCAAGTTCATACTTTTACTATACCATATTTTTCCTTTTTGTCAATCATTTTCATTCAAAATAATTCAAATTCATTCATATTTCTTCAAATATAACCACAGTTTTTCTTGGTTTATACCATTATATCTTTATTATACACCATATTCACTCATAAGCATTCATTTTTGTCATATTCTTTTTACAAAACAAATATCTTCTTGGCGAGCTGTACATCGTTTGCACACAGTGCTTTTTTGTATGATAGGAAAAGAATTTTCTATAACATAAAAAAAGAGCCCCATACTTTCGTATGAGATCTCTTTCTTCCAATAATCTGATCCTGTCATTTTCCTTTTATTCTTTCTTAATTCTCGTATCCTCATGTTCTTCATATGTCTTAGTAAAAATATGCTTTCCATCGCTTGTTCCATCGGTATGATAGAATAAATAATCATGTTTTGCTGGATTTAAAGCTGCCTCAATGGAAGCAAGTCCTGGATTGGCAATTGGACCAATTGGAAGACCATAATTTTCATATGTGTTATAAGGAGAATCCAGTTTTAAATCTCTATAAAGCACTTGATTTACATTATATTGTCCTTCTGTTAAAGGATATAAAACCGTTGGACACATCTGTAATTTCATATTAATATTCAGTCGATTATAAATAACGCCTGCGATCATCGGACGTTCTTCATCCACCTTTGCTTCTCGCTCTACAATGGATGCAATGGTGATAATTTCATAAAGACTTCTTCCTGACTCTTTTACCTTTGCTAAATCCTCATCTGATAGACGTTCTGCGAAGGCTTGTAACATCCTTTGCACTACAACACTTGCCTCTGTTCCCTGTTTCAATTCATAAGTTGCAGGAAATAAAAATCCTTGTAAAGCATAGTCCACACCATCTGGAACTTCTACATCTTTTAAAAATGCAAAATCATAATCCAGCGTATTGGCAGCTTTTAAAAATTCTTCTTCGGAACAGATTCCATTTTCTTCCATTCTTTTTGCAATCATTTGAACGGTGTAACCTTCAGGAATTACCACTTTTGTCAGCGTTTCATCATTTCCGCCTTCTGCCAATGTCTTCAATATATCATCAATGCTCATTCCTTTATGAAGAGTAAATGTTCCATAACGAAGTTTATTTCCATATTCGGAATCTTTTGCACGCATTGTAAAAGCTCGTTCATATCGAATCAAGCCCTTCTCTTTTAAAATGGTAGCAATTTCCTTTGTACTCATCCCTTTTTCAACTATAATCTCAACCTCTTCTCCATCTTTGGACACTTGATTGCTATATTCATGATAAAATCCCATCGCTTGTATACCAGCAAAAATAGTGCAACCGAGGAAGAGTACAAGGATGATAAGCAGTATTATATGACTTTTTTTCATTCTGCACCTCTCTTTTTTCTATTAAGCCTATTGTTTCTCACGATTTCTCTATCGTATATCCATGATTTTTCTTGTATAAGATATTTAATGAGTGCTTATTTTTCTTTCATTATAGCATATTTTGTCATTTTTCGAACAAAAACTTTCTTACAATATTTATAACATTTTCTGTTATACTAGATTCATGATAGAAAGGAGCAAACGATCATGGATTTTCCATCCACTATTTTTTTATATGTTACAAACATAGCGGAAGAGATTGTAAGAAAAAAACTTTCGACTCTTCCACTGGCAAGCCAATGCCATATCCGTTCTCTTTTAAATAACTTCCCAGTAAAACAAGAGCTTTTGACGAACTCTTTACTGATAACGGATTCCGATCCAAGTCAAATGATCATGGAGCTTTTTAAAGAGATTTCTCCTTGTATTTTTTCCATCCAAGAGAACTTCCATACTACTTTTAAAGAAAAGTTTCCTCTTCCCGTTTTTGGACTTTTGCCTGAGCCTTTAGCAGAAACTCCCACTCAGACAATTCCTGCATTTTCCGGTATTCCTTATGTATTTGAAGGCATATCGAATGTTGATGATGACAATATTTCCTTTGTATTTTGTCGCTTTCATCAACTTCCTGTTACCATTTTAAAAACTCCTCGTCTTACATTGCGGGAATGGGGCGTGAAAGATTCTGACGCTATCTTCCATTTATATCAAGAATTTCCAAAAGAAGATGCTCTCCCTCCTATCCCAACTGATTCCAAAGAACGCTTGGAATTTCTGACCTCCTATATTCATGGAGCGTATGGATTCTATGGACATGGACTATGGTGTGTTATGGAAACAGAATCACAAACAATAATCGGACAATGCGGGATCGAATACAAAGAACGAAATGGTATTGACAGGTACGAACTGCAATATATGATCGCTCCCTCCCATCAAAATGCTGGGTTCGCTTTTGAAATCTGTTCTGCCATCTGCCAATATGCCAAAGAAGTTTTATTTGTGGATGAACTTTTTGCTTTCATTCATCCAGACAACATTCGTTCCATTGGGCTGATAAAAAAATTAGGATTTCATTTTTATAAAGAAGAATCCATAGACGGAACACTGGTTCAAATATATAGCATTTGATTTCCACCGATTTTTTCGCTATAATAAACAAGAAAGCAAAACATTGGTTTTCGCTGAAATTGATATTGATAAGTATAGAATAGAAAGGAAGAAAAAAAGTGGCACAGAATCCAGTTGTTACAATTACTATGGAAAATGGCGACGTAATCAAAGCGGAATTATATCCTGAGATCGCACCAAATACAGTTAATAACTTTATTAGCTTAGTTCAAAAAGGTTTTTATGATGGCTTAATTTTTCATCGCGTCATCGAAAACTTTATGATTCAAGGAGGTTGCCCTAACGGTACTGGCATGGGCGGTCCAGGCTACTCTATCAAAGGAGAATTTAGCCAAAATGGCTTTACAAACCAATTAAAACATACACCGGGAGTTCTTTCCATGGCTCGTTCTATGATGCCTGACTCTGCTGGTTCTCAATTCTTTATCATGCACAAATCTTCTCCTCACTTAGATGGTGCTTACGCAGGTTTTGGTAAAGTCATTGATGGAATGGATGTTGTAAACAAAATCGCTACAACAAAAACAAGTTATGGCGATCGTCCAGTAGAAGATCAAAAAATTGCTTCTATGACAGTGGAATTGTTCGGAGAAACTTATAACGAACCAGAAACTGTATAATCTTTTTTCGGGCATTTTCCAATCCAGCATTGGAAGATGCCCTTTGTCACATCATCTCTTATATTTTGTATTGGGAAAACAACAGCGTTTACAAAAGGAGAACTTTAATGGATCGTAAAATGATTTTTTTTGATATTGATGGAACACTGGTTCCAGAATGCACCAACGTGATTTCCGATGCCGTACAAGATGCCATTCATCAAGCAATCGCAAATGGTCACTTAGCATTTATCAATAGCGGTAGAACGTTAATTAACATTCATCCAAATATTAGGAAACTTGGATTTTCTGGCTATTGCTGTGGTTGTGGAACGGAAGTTTATTTAGGAGAAGAACCCCTTTATTTCTTTTCCTTAGATGCGGATACTTGTTATGAAATCGCTTCTTATTTTTATAAAAATAAGATCTCCACTTTATTTGAAGGGAGCGACGCCCTCTATGCCTGTGGACCGGTTCATGAACACCGTAATTTATCCGATGTGGAACAAGAACTCGGCGTAACGTTTTCCCTTTTAAAGAGTGAAGAAGATCTGAAAAAGGCTCGCTTTACTAAACTCGTTTATTGGGAGCCAGAACACATGAACGATTCTGATATTCAAGCATTCCTTTCCAAATGGTTTACGATTATCGATCGAGGACAAGGCATGAGAGAAGTCGTTCCTCTTAACCATTCCAAAGCGACTGCCATTGAATATCTCTGCAATCATTTTCAGATTCCTCTTGATAATTGCTATGCACTAGGAGATAGCACAAATGATCTTCCAATGCTTGAATATGTTCCACACGCCATTGCCATGGGCGTTTCTATGGAAGAAATTCTCCCTTACGTGGAATATCAGACGGATACCGTAGAAAATGATGGCGTTGTAAAAGCATTAAAACATTATCATATTATTTAACAAAGAGGCATTATCTATGGAGTTTTCTCCATACATAATGCCTCTTCTTTCCTCATTTTTATTGATTACAAAAACTTTCGTCTAAGCGGAATTTGCCCACTTGACCTCTCATTTCCTCTGCTCTATCCGATAACTCTTTGCTTGTTGCTGCACTTTCTTCTGAAGTAGCAGAATTACTCTGTACCATGACAGAAATTTGCTCGATTCCATTGCTAACTTCACTCAACTTTCTCGCCTGCTCTTGATAATTAATGGATATAGTATCAATAATTTGAACAATATCTCCGGTCTTCTTCGTAATCTCTTCTAATGATTTTGCACTATCGTCCGCAATTTGAGCCCCCTCTTCCACTGCTTGAATTGTGCCTTCGATTAATTTTGTCGTATTCTTAGCCGCCTCTGAACTTTTTGATGCAAGGTTTCGAACTTCATCGGCAACAACGGCAAATCCCTTTCCTGCATTTCCAGCTCTCGCTGCCTCAACAGCTGCATTTAGGGCTAAAATATTTGTTTGGAATGCAATATCTTCAATCGTTTTTATAATTTTGCGAATTTCCATTGACTGACGAGATATATTATTCATAGCACCTAGCATTTGTTGCATCTGCACATTGCTTGTTTGAATTTCTTCACCCACTTGTTCCACATTATGGCTGGCTTCTATGGAACTTTCTGCACCACTTTCTGTTTCCATGGAAATCTCCTGAACAAATTGAACGAGCTCTTGAATTGCCTGTGCCTGCTCAGTTGAACTTTCCGCAAGCACCTGAGCTCCCATTGCTACCTGCTCTGCTCCCATCGATACTTGATCGGCAGAATCTTTCATATGGAATAAGGCGATGGACAATGTCTTTTGAATATCAAAAAGAGCTAGTTTTAGTTTTTCAAATTCTCCACTATATTCATGCTGTAATGTGAAGATCATATTGCCTCTTCCCATATCCCTCAAAACATCGGATACTTCTTCTACATAGTCAATATACGTCTTTAAGTTATCCACAATGGATTGAATGCTCTGACTTAACACACCGATCTCATCTGAAGAGTTCACTGTGGCTTCCACCTCAAAATTACCATTTGCAATTTCATTTGTTACCCTATATAGTTGTTTCAAAGGTCGAATAACTGATGTCGCTAATTTTGTACAAATAATGGATAAAATGACAATACAAAGCACAAAACTTCCAATAATTAACTTGCCCACCATATTCTGTTGTTGTGTAAACTCTTCTTCTGGAATCGCACTCAATACTTTCCATCCAATATCTTCTAAATATTGAGCATCTCCATAATACGTCTGACCATTGTATTGATATGCAATTCCGTCGGTATTTTTATGATTTTGAAGAGTGTCCTTCATATTTTCTGAATACGCAATTTCACTTATATTCTTCATAATCATATTGTTATCTGGATGATATACAATATTGTCATTGGAATCATACACAACTAAATATCCCGTTGTACCCATACGGAACTGAGCCATCTGCTTTTCCACTTGTTCAAGACTGATATTAATACCACACATTCCAACAATAGCTCCATTTTCAAAAATAGGCTGAACAACTGTCACAATTCTTTCTTTTGTTCCCACATCTTCATATACCGGTGTTAAAACACTATCTTGCCGTTCCATCATCATGGCAAATCCTGGCTTATTTGCCATATCGAGATTTCTATCGCTAGTATAGCCATCAGATTTCATAATCTGATTATTGGTCAATTCTCCAATCCAAATGGCTCGAATGGTATCCGAATGCAAATTCTGGATTCGCTTTAATTCTTCATAAGCATTTTGATAACTTTTCGCCTGCTTAAATGCTATTTTTTTCTTGGACACTTCCTTTATTACATTATGAATATCATTCGTTTGTGACATCACTTCTGCATTAGCAAAATACTGATTTAAGAAACTTTGTAAACACCATTCTCCTACTTGTGCTTGTGATTTTATATTCTTTTTCATAAGCTGATCCGTATTTGTTCTCATTTTATTTTCTAATACGCTACCAACAATTGCAAGCACAAGAATCAATGGAATGACAATTCCTATTACCAGTTTCAATCCAATCCCAATCTTTACCCTTCTCTTACTCGACTCTTCCTTTGTTTTTTTCATCTTTTTCTGTTGCTAATAACTCCCACTATCTAGGATTTTATTTTGTTTTTTTAGCAACAATACCTCCTTTTCATATAGAACTCCCTGTTTTTCCTAATGAGATCTCCCCTTTGTACTCTTCCTAATTGTATACAATATTCATATATTGTCAATATTTTCTTTTTTCTTTCTTCCTATAAAGAAAAAAAGCTACCCTATAAGAATGGCTTTTTTACACAATACATACCTTTTTATTTCTAAAAATCGTATCCTTCTAATGTTGCAAAATAATCTTCTAATGTTTCTGCACGACGGATCATTTTAGTTGTCCCATCTTCTTTTAA
Source organism: uncultured Eubacteriales bacterium (assembly GCA_949284175.1). GTDB lineage: Bacteria > Bacillota > Clostridia > Lachnospirales > Lachnospiraceae > Scybalomonas. The sequence continues at coordinate 104,164 of CASDVE010000003.1, read as the reverse complement.
TAAAATTTCTGCAGAACGAAGTTTACCATTATAATTATATCCCATAGAAAAACCATGTGCTCCTGTATCATGAATAAAGAGAAGATCTCCTTTTTCAATCTCAGGCAACATACGATCTACGGCAAATTTATCATTATTTTCACAAAGAGAACCTACAATATCATATTTATGATCACATGGACTTTCTTCTTTTCCAAACACTGTAATGTGATGATATGCTCCATACATAGCTGGACGCATTAAATTGGCTGCACACGCATCCACCCCGATATATTCTTTGTGAGTATGCTTTTCATGAATAGCAGTTGTAATCAACCCACCATTTGGAGCTAACATATAGCGTCCTAATTCGGTATAAATCTTAACATCGTCCATTCCCTCTGGAGTGAGAATCTCTTCATACGCTTTTCGCACGCCCTCCCCAATGGCAAAAATATCATTTGGTTCTTGGTCTGGATAATAAGGAACACCGATACCACCAGATAAATTGATGAATCCAATATGCACTCCTGTTTCTTTCTTTAATTCCACCGCTAATTCAAATAAAATTCTGGCAAGTTTTGGATAGTATTCATTGGTTACGGTATTGGACGCTAAAAATGAATGAATCCCAAATTCCTTTGCCCCAGCTTCTTTTAACTCTTTATAGGCTTTGATCATTTGTTCCTTTGTCATGCCGTACTTTGCATCCCCTGGGTTATCCATAATGCTATTCCCAAGCTCAAAAACCCCACCTGGATTATAACGACAGCATACAACTTCTGGTATGGTACCACAAGCCTCTTTTAATGCCTGTACATGGGTTAAATCATCTAAATTGATGATTCCACCAATCTCATTGGCATAAGTAAATTCTTCCAATGGCGTGTCATTTGAAGAAAACATAATCTCTCCTTCTTTGAATCCACAGCGTTTTGACATAACAAGTTCTGCCATGGAAGAACAATCCGTTCCACATCCTTCTTCGTGAAGAATTTTTAAAATAGCAGGTGTTGGTGTCGCTTTTACAGCAAAATACTCCTTAAACCCCTTATTCCAAGCAAATGCTTTATAGAGATTTCTTGCTGTTTCACGAATCCCTTTTTCATCATATAAATGAAATGGTGTTTTGTAAAGTTGTACAATCTCTTCAATTTTTTCTTTCGTAACAAATGGTATTTTCTTCATCTATCCTTTTCCTTCCCTAATTGTGCAATAACCTCTCACATATGGTAACTGTCTATGAACCCGAGAAACTCCGAAAGTGTGCTTCTCATAGTTATGCAAGATTTTATTTTAAATCTTGCATTCATACCATAAACTATATAAAAAATACTTTTCTTTGTCAAGGTTTCTGAAAATTCTACTTAAAAAATGATGAAAACCAAACGATTTTATGCAAGATGTTTGTCCAATGTAAATCCTCGACCCTTGACTTCTCTTGCACTATTAATAACCATAAAGGCTTTCTGATCGATCTCCAATACAACATCATTTAGTCTTGAAAGCTCCCGATTTGGAAGAACACAAAGAATTGCCTTTTGTTCCACTTTATGGTATCCTGTTTGAATTTCAACAAAAGTAGACCCTCGATCCAGCTCTGTTTGTATTCTCTCATTGATTTTTTCATACTCCTCACTGATGATGAATACTTGTACATCAAATGCCCCATAAACAAGCAATTGGTTTAAGACAATTGTGGTAATAAGAACGGATACAATCCCATATAAAATCTGTTCCACATCGGAAAACAAAACTTGGGATAACAAAATGACGCTATCAAATACATACATTCCAACAGCCACTGGAATCCGAAATTTCTTATTTAAAATAATCGGAGGAATATCCATTCCCCCAGTGGAACCGCCAAGTCGAATTACAAGTCCTAATCCACTTCCAATGATAATCCCACCAATAATGGCAGATAATAACCGATCCTCTGTTAAATGTTGCAATGCCTCCATGCTAGTAAACATATTTAAAAATATGGGATAAATCAAGGTGCTAATGATCGTTGTCAAAGCGAATTGCTTTCCTAGAAAATACAATCCTAAACAGAATGTGATAACATTGACAAGAGCAACTGTTGTTGACACTTCAAGCCCTAAATAATGCTCCATCGTACGAGCAATTCCCGTTGTACCTCCAACAAGAAACTGATTTGGTATGGTAAACCCTGCGATTCCAAAGGCAAAGATTAGGTTCCCAAGAACAATGCCAAAGAACTTTAAAATACGCTTCATATGCTTTCTCCTCTTCCATATCTTCTATTTTTGACGTTAGGATCTTAGCATACTTTATATCTCGTTACAAGGCGTTGCTTTAAAGCTCAACGGTTTAAAGCATTTTTACTTCTTCCACAGAAGAAATACTATAATGGAAGAGAGTGTTCTTATCTTTCCCTTTTGAAGAATCCGTTTGCAACATATTGGCATTATCCAATGGCTTGACAATAAATTTATATAATTTTATTTTCGTATGCTGGATAGGATCTAAAAGTTCTGCATACACAACATAACTTCCTTCTTTTTCTCCTGCCTCACACTGAATCACCTTCGTTTCAGAAAGACCGATATCCCCCAATTGAAAATAATATTTTTTTGTATCTTTGTCATAGCGAACCATATCTTTTTCTTTTTGTGGAATGTCTGGCAAGGAATCGATTTCTTCAAAAAGTGCTTTTGCAAACACAGTTACCGCTTTTTTAGACATCACAAGTTCTCCATCTTGAATGGAAGAAGAGGAATCTAATTCTCCATATCCACCTGCCAAATAAAAAATAGATGACCAAATAAAGTCATGATTGGTTGGATCATAACTCATTTTTTGTTCCGTCATACACCGCATAAGGGAGTCAAACACTGGCATCATTTTTTCCATATTCTCTGGTAGAGAAACCGTAAATCCCATTGGATCATCATAGATATTATGCCCTGTTTCAATCTCTTTTCCATCCACCGTTATCTGCATATGAGTCCCATCAAAGGCAATTAAGTAAGTATTTACGATCCCCTGCATTGTGAGATATTCTTCTGATGTTCCCATTCTTCTTACATAGTTTAAAAACTCTTTTGAAAGATCCAATGTTAAAATCCGCTTTCCATCCTTCTCCTTCGTTGTGAATTGATTCAATTTCACTTCATTAGGAAGCATTCCATGTTTTTTTAAAGACTGGAAAACTGACCGAGCCGTTACTTTGCTTGTCATATCAACTTCCACCAAAAAACCATCCGCATTGGCATTGGATGTATAAATAAGAACTGCCCCCTTTTCTTTCTCTGTATTTGCATTCTTTTGTGTATTCTCTTTCACTTGACTTGTAGTTTCTGTTGCTGTATCCGTTGTAACAGATGTAGTACGATTGCATCCTGTCACCATAAAACTCATCGCTAAAAGAAATGTTATGGCTACTTTCATATGTTTTCTCATAACATTGCCCTCCTTTTTCTTACTGATCTCTATATTTTTTCCTACTGTTTTTTTTCATTCTCCCCATTATAACAAATCCTTTTTTCTTCTTTGTGGATAATTTATTACATTTTCATTACATTTTGAAGCTATGTTCATCAAATTTCTTCATTTGAGAAAATACTTGCTTAGAAAGAAGCAAAATTGCAAGTAAGTTTGGAATGGCAAGCAATCCATTCAAGTTATCCGCCAAATTCCAGACAGTCTGTAATTCCATTGTACATCCAATGACTGTACTTCCACAGTAAATTCCTTGATAGAGGGGAACCCATTTTTTCCCGAATAAATATTCCACACATTTTACTCCATAATAGGACCAACCAACTAATGTGGCAAATCCAAAAATAATAACGGATACACTGATAAAACTCCCTCCGTTTGCTCCAAACACAAGGGAAAAAGCCTTTGTTGTCAGTACAATACCATCCACATCTCCCGTTCCATCATAGATTCCAGATGCTAAGATCACAAGTGCTGTCAAAGTACACATAACAATCGTATCCAGAAATACTTCTTGAATTCCCCAAAATCCTTGGATAATCGGCTGTTTTACATCGGAAGCCGAATGAACAATAACAGAACTTCCAAGTCCTGCCTCATTGGAAAAAATTCCCCTAGATATTCCAATCATCATTGCCTTCTTCACCCCATATCCAAGAAGACCTCCTCCAGCTGAGTGAAAAGAAAATGCCCCTTTTAAAATAAGCCCAAAGGCTGGCAAAACTTGATCCGCACATACAAAAAGAACGGCAACTGCTCCAATGGTATATCCAAGAGCCATAAATGGCACAAGTTTTTCTGTAACAGAGGCAATCCGACCGATTCCTCCTAAGATCACACACGCTAATAAAATAGAAAGACAAATTCCAATGATAAGGGAATCTCCACCAAAAGAAACTTTCACCGCTTCTGCAACTGAATGAGCTTGTGTCATATTTCCCATACCAAAAGATGCTAAAATACATAAAAAAGCAAAAGAAACCGCTAGAAATTTGGAATGAAGACCTCGTTCCATATAAATCATAGGTCCTCCCATCCACTCTCCATCCTCTTGTTTATATCGATATAGAATCCCCAAGGTTTTTTCTGCAAAATTTGTCATCATTCCTACAATGGCACTGATCCACATCCAAAAAATGGCTCCTGGTCCCCCTGCGGTCAAGGCAGTGGCAACCCCTGCTATATTTCCTGTACCAAGTGTTCCTGCCAAAGCGGTACAAAGGGATTGAAACTGTGTAATCCCTTCTTCTGATTGTTTCCCCGTTCCTTCTCTTAACATAGAACCGAATGTATACTTCATCCAATAGCGAAACCCTCGCACTTGAAAAAATCTTGTTCCGATGGAAAAATAAAGCCCTGTTCCTAAAAAAATAGCGAGCATCCATGGTCCCCATATAAAATCATGTAATAGATTATTCCATTGTTCCATCTCTTCCCCTCCTTATTTCTTTGTTATAAATCAATAGGTTCCTTCATAACAGTAAATTATATGGAGATTAAGGAAGAAAAGAACTATAAACAAAAAGTCAAGTAGTATTACGAGTACTAATCTCACAATTCTACTTGACTTTCTCCAATTCTATTCTTTTTTATCTTTGATTTGCTGGCTCGATATTAATGCTCTTACCTTTAATCTTTGCATGTTTCATCGCATTTAAAACATCCATTGCAAATTCTCTTGGAACTTCTACAAAGGTGTATTTATCAAACATATCAATACATCCAACTAATTTTCCTGGCATTCCTGACTCTCCAGCAATAGCTCCTAAAATATCTCCTGGACGAACTTTTTGGTTCTTTCCAATATTGATGAAAAGACGAACCATACCTTCTTCTGCACCAGTATTTTCAAAATCAAGAGCTCCTTGTTCTTGAGCATCCGCCATTTCATTTTCACCCATTACCATTTTTAAGAAAGCTGCTGCTAAATCCATTGTGGTATAATCGCTGACATTGACTGCCTCTTCCACCATATCAATATAGGATTCCAATCCGCCTTCTTCGATAATCGTTGTAACTTTTTCAAACACTTTGGATACTTTCGCTTCCGCCACATCACTGACAGATGGAATCGGCTGTGCTTTGATTTTTGTTTTACAATAGCGTTGAATTTCTTTTAATTTATACACTTCTCTTCCTGATACAAAAGAAAATGCAATTCCTGTTCTTCCTGCACGTCCTGTTCTTCCGATACGATGTACATAATATTCATCATCCTGTGGAATATCATAATTGAATACCGCATCCACATCATCCACGTCAATTCCTCTTGCGGCAACATCTGTGGCAACTAAAATCTCTGTTTTTCCATTTCTAAATCCGTTCATAACGCGATCGCGTTGGCTTTGTTTTAAATCTCCATGAAGACCTTCTGCAAAATATCCTCTTCCTTGTAAATCATCCACAAGCTCATCTACCATTCGTTTTGTATTACAAAAAACAACAGATAAATTTGGATTATAAATATCCAATAATCGAGCTAAGATTTCCGCTTTATTCTTCGGACGCACTTCATAGTAATATTGTTCAATATTTGGAACTGTTAATTCTTTTTTTACAACTTTGATAATCTGTGCATCTTTTTGGAATCTCTTCGTAATATCCATAATTGGTTTTGGCATTGTTGCAGAGAATAAAATTGTCTGACGCTCTTCTGGAATTTCATTTAAGATGGTTTCAATATCTTCTCTAAATCCCATGTTAAGCATTTCGTCGGCTTCGTCAAGGGCTACCATTTTCACATGGTCAAGTTTCATTGTTTTTCTTCTCATATGATCCATGACACGTCCTGGTGTACCGATGATAATTTGAGTTCCTGCTTTAATGGAACGAATCTGTTTTGCAATATCTTGTCCTCCATAAATTGGAAGCACTTTGATTCCATGAAGATATTTTGCTAATTTTCTTAATTCGTCCGCAACTTGAATTGCTAATTCCCTTGTTGGACAAAGTACAATGGCTTGTAATGTCTTGCTTTTTGGATTCACATTCTGAAGAATTGGAATACCAAAAGATGCTGTTTTTCCTGTACCGGTCTGTGCCTGCCCTACAATATCTTTTCCTTCTAATATAACTGGGATGGATTTTGCTTGAATTGGTGTTGCCTCCTCAAATCCCATGTCTGTTATCGCGTTTAATATTTCTTGTTGAATTTCTAATTGTTCAAATTTTATTGTTTCCATTCAAATTCCTTTCTGTTACCGTGTGTTCTTGAACACTCTTCCCTTCTCCTTAGGGAAGTCTATCTGTAAGCCATTCATTTTTGGCATATTTATCTCCTGTCTGCGAGCAATCCTCAATGATTGCCTTCGCGGAAACGATACGAAACACGCTTTGCGAATTTCTCACACTCGCGAGCAGTCACCAAATATCCTATTGCTACTTGGCTCGTTGCTTTCACGTAAATAAAAAAGCTCCTAGAGCATATCGTCTAAGAGCTTCGTCTTTTCTCTTCCCATAGTATAAAACTATATCACATATGCTTTATACCTGTCAAGGAATTTATCATTCATTCCATCAATTCCTCTTTCTATTTTAATTCTTCTTATCGTATATACCCGAAAAATTTTAACGATCCATTGTAATAAAATCCTTTTATTCTGTATAAAATAGTATTCGCAGATTCTCTGCATTTATTCTTATTTAATTTCCCCTTGCATTCTTCCAAAAAATATGTTAGTATCATTAATCATATAACATAGTTTTAAAAACTACGTATCATCGTATTGAACTATAAACAATTTCGAAACGAACTGTATGACCAAGAAGGAGGTTTTACTATGCAAGCTCAATCAACCAAAACCACTCGTTCCACATTTATCCATTATATTAAAGATCCTGGAAGTGCTATCACTCATTTTATCGCTATGCTTATGGCAATTGCATCCATGCCACCATTGATCTTAAAGGCATCCAATGGTACTAATAATGAATATGTACTTTCTTTTATTACCTTTATTGTAAGCATGATTTTACTATACGGTGCTAGCACTATTTATCATACATTGGATTTATCAGAAACAAAAAATAATCTATTGAGAAAATTGGATCACTCTATGATCTTTATTATGATCGCTGGTTCTTATACACCCGTTTGTACCATTGTACTAGAGGATCGCATTGGCAACCTCTTATTATCCATCGTTTGGTTCATTGCCATTGGCGGTATTGTATTAAAACTTTGTTGGATCAACTCCCCAAAATGGTTATCTTCCGTTATCTACATTTTAATGGGATGGACTTGTGTTCTAGCTTTTAAACCTATTTTTCACTCTTTAACACAAGCTCAATTTTTATGGTTGTTAGCAGGTGGTATCATCTATACTATTGGAGGGATTATCTACGCTTTAAAACTTCCAATTTTTAATAGCCGTCATAAAAATTTCGGAAGCCATGAGATCTTTCATCTCTTTGTTATGGGGGGAAGTATCTGTCACTTCATTATGATGTATAGCTTAGCTTAAGTTATGATAAAAGGCTCTTATTCACAGAACCCCTCCTATGAATAAGAGCCTTTTTCTTTTATCTCAACCGCCTTTTTTTACGATTGGTTCGCCAAAACTATTAAAGCTACACTTAAAACTAACCGTATCCCCTTCTTCCTTTAAGTCATAAGCATAAGGTGGAACTTTGTTCTTATCAAATTCTTTTTTTGAAAATATATACTTTTTTTCTTCTTTTCCTTTTCCAATCCCTATTGGTTGGTTTGAAAATCCCATAACCATATGAAACATTCCCCCTACATATCACTAAAATATTATCTAACTTAATAACTTCACTACTGCTACATAAACTCATACGTGCTTTTCTTTCAAAATCGTATTTATTTTATTATATATTAAGAATATATTCTATTCAACAAAAAGTGGGTAAAAACTATAAAATAAAGTTTTTACCCACTTTTTTTATTATTTAATTTATTTTTCTTTCGTTCCTTGTTTTTGAATCAACTTTAGTTTTTGTTCTCTTGATAGTTTCTTAATGGCAACTTCCCTTCTCATTGCCTCTTGTTTCGTTTCATATATTTCATAATATACAAGTTGGACGGGACGCCGAGCCTTAGTATACTTTGCACCTTTCCCATCATTATGTGCTTTTACTCTCTTTTCTAATTGATTCGTCCAACCTGTATATAATGTTTTATCTTGACATTCTACGATATATGTATAATTCAAACTGCTTTCCTCCCATCGCCGAAACCCTATGCTTTTTTGGTACTCTTATTATACACTTCGTTTTTATTCACTGTCCAGAAACAAAAGTCTTTCTCATTCCTGGACAGGAATTTAGACGATGAGAAACTCACTGTTGTACCATCTATTAAAAGCAGCCGATCATACCGTATTTTATTGAAAAGATGAGAAATCGTATGCAAAAGGATCATGATAAAGTAGTAAAAATAAAAGCTCGGTTGCGAATTTTCCATCTACATCTTTAGTATATGAAAAATTTCACCTTTTGTTACTAACAAAACGATGAACCATAATGGGAAGGCACGTTCTTACTTTTCTCCCGTTATGGTTCATCGATCTTTCATTCTAAATATTTCATTGGATTCACTGGCTTTTTATCTTTCTTCATTTCAAAATATAAATGATTTCCTTCCAATGTAAAAAATTCTGTTACCGGTGCTACCCGTCCAATCAGTGCATCCGCTTCTAACAAATCCCCTTTTTTCCAATTGACATCTTTTAATTGACCATATGTGATCTGATAATTATTTCCAATATCAACGGTGACGGTTGTTCCATATTTTGAAGTTTTATCCACATTTACAACTTTTCCCGGTGCAATATTTTTCACATCTGCACCATCTGTCGCTTGAATCATCATGCCCGGATTGCACTGATATTGATCAAGCGTTTGAAAATAAATGGTAGAATCCATACTATAAGGAAGAACCACATTTCCTGATAATGGCCATTTCAACTTCGTTGTCCCATCATATGCTGGAGTTTCTGTTTCTTTCTTTTCCTCTTCCTCTTTTGCTGGTTCCTTTTTTTCTTCCATTACAATGGCACTTTGTCCAACAGAACTTGTTGTATTTTGCTCTGCTTGTTTTGGAAGTTCTTGTTCTTCTGATTCCACTAACACTGGAGTTTTATGTTCTTCTGCCACATTATTGCTCTCTGCCAACTCCACTTTTTGTACCTGTTCTTCCAAGTTTTTAGTTCGTATTTGATCCACTGTTGCGAAAGCTCCTAACGCCAAGATTCCAACGACTGCAACAAGACCGTAGAAACTTTGTTTTTGCGTAAGAAATTTTTTAATTTTCTTCATTCTCATCACCTCTGGTAATATCATTACCAGATTCAGTGATTTTATTCAGTGTTATTCCTTTATAATAATATTTCAAAATTTCATCATAATTCATCTTTTCTTTTGCCAGTTCATTGGCTCCATATTGACTGAGTCCAAGCCCCCTTCCTTTTCCCAAAGAAATCATTCGCAATTTTCCTTGATAATCTTCCAAATAAAAATTCATAGAAGGAAGCTCGAACCACTCTTGCCACTGTTCCCCTTTGATAGTTGTTTTATCAATGACAAGTTCTAAGACATACCCAAGTTTTGTCTTTGTTTGAATGACTAGCTTCTTTATCATATCCTCATCGGTCACCTCAATACCATGCTGTTTTAGAATTGCCCTTACATCGCTATATTCATACTGTTGTATATTCATATAGTCCTTTGATTCCACATCGTGATTGCTGTCAACCGATTGTAAATAGGCAATCTCCTTTCCAAGCAATTCTTCTGCACTCACTGTCACCCCAATGCTCACTGGATGATAGTAAGCCTCTATGTATTCCCCATCATATGTCATATAAATACCCTTTGTATCAGAAGTGGCTTTTTTTAACCTTGCATAATACTCTTGCCAATTTTTTTCTCCCCACTTCTCTTCCATTTCCTCTTTTGATAAATAAATAAAAGGCAAATCTTTGCCACTTGCTGTCTTCTCCTTTTCCATTTCCTGTAAAATATTCGTTCTTTGAATGACAGCTTGTCCTTTCAATGCCTCCATTTCGTAATCCGCAGGAATCTGTGATGCCATGGTTCCTATCACATAATCTTCCAGATCCACTTCTTTTTCTTCATCAATCTCAATCTGAATTCCAGAATGAAATGATTCATCCATTCTCCCTACTCCAATGACGCCTGTCATTATCATTGTGATTCCGTAGGGAATAAAAAATATGATTCCAAAATAAAATAGCCATTTATTTGAATAATGCAACAAAAATCACCTCATATCATTTTTTCTATTCTATCTAGTATATGAGAGTTCTCATTGTTCTATTCTCTATGGCAATAAGAAAGAAGCAAAAAGGAACGATCCAAAGTGAGATACTTGGATCGTTCCTTTTTTATTTTTCTAGTATCATTTTATAATTTCACATTTATTTTTTCCAAATGCCAAATTTCTTTTGCATATTGTTCAATGGTACGGTCGGATGTGAATTTACCAGAACAAGCGGTATTTAACATCGCCATCTTTGCCCAAGCCTTTTCATCCCGATATGCCTCATCCACTTTTCTCTGGGCTTCTACATAGGATTCAAAATCTTTTAAAATAAAATACTGATCTTTTTGCAATAAAGAATCATAAAGAGGGCGGAAGCGTTCTGGATCGTCTGGAGCATAGGTTCCATTGATTAACTGAATCAAGACTTCTCTCACATTTTGATTCATATTATAAATATCCCATGGATTATATCCGCCATTTTTTTCATATCCCATAACTTCATCTGCACTCATTCCGAAAATAAAGGCATTTTCCGCACCGACTTCCTCTACAATTTCCACATTAGCACCGTCCATGGTACCAATGGTAGGTGCACCGTTTAGCATGAATTTCATATTTCCTGTTCCAGATGCTTCTTTTGACGCTGTGGAAATCTGTTCTGAAAGATCCGCTCCTGCAAAAATCAGCTCTGCATTGGATACACGATAATTTTCAATAAAGACAACTTTTATCTTTCCTTTAATGGACTCGTCATTGTTGATCACATCCGCCACAGAGTTAATGAGTTTTATGATTAACTTGGCTGTATAATATCCAGCGGATGCCTTTGCACCATAAATAAAGGTTCTTGGAACAATCTCCATCTCTGGATGAAGTTTTAATTGATTGTATAAATACATTACGTGCATAATGCTTAACAGCTGGCGTTTATATTCATGCAATCTCTTCACTTGACAATCGAAGATGGATCTTGGATTCACTTCAATTCCATTGTGCTCTTTGATATAATTTGCAAGACGAACTTTATTTTGGTATTTGATATTCATAAATTCTTGTTGACATTTTTCATCATCCACATACACTTTTAATTTTGCAATATGAGGTAAATTTGTGATCCATTCATCCCCAATTTTGCTCGTAATCCAACTTGCAAGAAGTGGATTTCCATGAAGAAGGAATCTTCTTTGTGTAATACCATTTGTTTTATTATTGAACTTAGAAGGAACCATTTCATAAAAATCTTTTAATTCACGTTTTTTCAAAATCTCAGTATGAAGTCGTGCCACACCATTGACAGAATAGCTTCCTGCAATGGCAAGATGTGCCATCTTCACCTGTCCATCATAAATAATTGCCATGCTGGCGATCTTTTCTGGCTGGTTTGGATACATTTCTTTTATCGTTTCAATAAATCTTCTGTTGATCTCTTCTACGATCTGATAAATTCTTGGAAGAAGTCTTGAGAATAATTCAATTGGCCACTTTTCAAGGGCTTCTGCCATAATGGTATGATTGGTATATGCACAAGTTTTGCACGTAATATCCCATGCTTCTTCCCATGAAAGTTGCTCTTCATCCACTAAGATTCTCATAAGTTCTGCTACTGCTACGGTTGGATGGGTGTCATTTAATTGGAATGTGATCTTTTCATATAGTGTATGAATATCATTTCCCATCTCTTTAAATTTCTGAATGGCTCTTTGTAAAGAGGCAGAAATAAAGAAATATTGTTGTTTTAAACGAAGTTCCTTTCCTGCATAATGATTATCATTTGGATAAAGCACTTCTACTAAAGTTTTTGCAAGGTTTTGTTGTTCTACCGCTTTTTGGTATTCCCCTTTATCAAAGGAACTTAAATTAAACGTCTGATCCGCTTCTGCATCCCAAATTCTTAGGGTGTTTACAACATTATTTCCATATCCAACAATTGGAAGATCATAAGGGACAGCTACAACAGATTGATACCCTTCTTGAATAAATTGATTTCTACCATTGATATTTTTTACAGTCACATATCCACCAAATTTTACTGTTTGTTTGTATTCAGAACGACGAATTTCAAACGGATTTCCATCTCTTAACCAATCATCTGGTTTTTCCACTTGGTATCCATTTTCAATGGCCTGTGCAAACATTCCATAGCGATACCGAATACCACAGCCATAGGCTGGATAATTAAGGGTTGCCAAAGAATCAAGAAAACAAGCTGCCAAACGACCAAGCCCTCCATTTCCTAAAGCAGGATCTGGTTCTTGATCTTCAATGATGTTTAAATCTAGCCCTAATTCTGAAAGTGCCTGTTTGACTTCATCATAATAAGTCAAATTGATCATATTATTTCCAAGAGCTCTACCCATTAAAAACTCCATGGATAAATAATATACGACCTTTGTATTTTGCTTTTCGTATTCCTTATGTGTTGCAATCCAACGATCGATAATATCATCCTTTACCGCATAAGAAACCGCTTGATAGATCTGGGATGGAGTTGCCTCTTCTAAATTTCTACGGTATAAGATTTTAACTTGATTTTTTACCTCTTTTTTGAACTCTTCCTTATTAAACACAATGTTCTTCATCCTATCTCTCCTTTTCAAGATAAATCTATTAAGAAATTTTTCTATTTTACTCCTTAATGCTGTTTGAACGGAAGAAATACCCTTTTTGTATTCCTTCCGTTCTCCCTTCTGTCATTCCTAAGTTGTCGATATTCTCTATTTTTTGTGTCAATCCGAAACGATTGTTAGCCTACGATTTTTTCAACTCCAAGTAAAACATCCTCTCCATTGATGTTCCACTCTTTTGTAAAGCCTCTTTCTTCTCCATATACAATGGATTCTGCTAATACATCACTTTTGATAGTGTCTTCATTTTTCTTGATAATATCAAATAATGTTTCATTATTGGCAACAGACACTGTAATATGATCCATCACTTCAAAGTCAGCTTCTTTTCTCATTGTTTGGATCTTACTGATAACTTCACGAACAAATCCTTCTTCGATTAACGCTTCTGTTAAGTTGGTATCCAGTACAACAGTGATTCCATTATCAGATTCTGATACATAGCCTTCTTTTTGTGTCATTTCAGTTAAAACATCTTCTGGTGCTAATTCTACTTCTGTTCCTTCGATATTAAGTTTTAACATACCCGTTGTATTCAAATCATTCATCGCTTGGTTTCCGTCTACCTCAGTTAACGCCGTACGGATAGCATTTAATAATTTTCCGTATTTTGGCCCTAATGTTCTCATTTGAGGTTTAAACGTATAAGTTGTAAAGGCAGTCACATCCTGTGTAAACTCTGCATCTTTTACGTTTAATTCCTCCTCAATAATTTGTTTAAAGAAGTCTGGAAGTTCAAGTTCAGCTTTGATGAACATTTTTCCAATTGGCTGACGGTTTTTAATGTTTGCACTATTACGTGCTGCACGACCTAATACAACTACTTTTAATACAAGATCCATATCTTTTTCAAGCTCTTCATCGATCCATTCTGTTTTCACTTCTGGGAAGTCACAAAGATGGATACTCTCTGGAGCATTTTGATCAAGATTTCTGATTAAGTTTTGATAAATATCCTCTGTCATAAATGGAATCATAGGGGCTGCTGTTTTAATGATTGTAACAAGTGCTGTATACAGTGTCATGTAAGCATTGACTTTATCTTGTGGCATTCCTTTTGCCCAGAATCTTTCACGACTTCTTCTTACATACCAGTTACTCATATCATCCACAAATTCCTGCATCGCTCTTGCCGCTTCTGGAATTTTATAAGAACCTAAGTTAGCATCAACTGCTTTCACACAGCTATTTAATTTGGATAATAACCATTTATCCATAACTGGTAAGTTGTCGTAATCTAATGTGTAATCCATTGGATTGAACTGATCAATCTCTGCATAAAGCACATAGAACGCATAGGTATTCCAAAGAGTTCCCATGAACTTACGCTGTCCTTCTGTTACCGCTTTTCCGTGGAAACGATTTGGAAGCCATGGTGCACTGTTAATATAGAAGTACCAACGAATAGCATCCGCTCCATAAGAGGAAAGTGCATCAAATGGATCCACCGCATTTCCTTTGGACTTACTCATTTTTTGACCATTTTCATCCTGAACGTGTCCAAGAACGATAACATTTTTATATGGTGCTTTGTTAAATAATAAAGTGGAAATAGCAAGTAAAGAATAAAACCATCCTCTTGTCTGATCCACCGCTTCTGAAATAAAGTCTGCTGGGAAATGAGATTCAAACACATCTTTATTTTCAAATGGATAATGCCACTGAGCAAAAGGCATGGAACCAGAGTCAAACCAGCAGTCAATGACTTCTGGAACACGGTGCATTTCTTTTCCACAGTGTGGACATTTAATGGTAACCGCATCAATATATGGGCGGTGTAATTCGATCTCGTCTGGGCAGTTATCAGACATACTCTTTAACTCTTCAATAGAGCCAATAGCGTGTTGATGTCCGCATTCACACTCCCAAATATTTAATGGAGTTCCCCAATAACGGTTACGGCTAATTCCCCAATCTTGAACATTTTCAAGCCAATCTCCAAAACGACCTTTTCCAATGCTCTCTGGAATCCAGTTCACAGAATTGTTGTTGCGGATCAAGTCTTCTTTTACCGCAGTCATTTTAATGAACCAAGATTCTCTTGCATAGTAGATAAGTGGAGTATCACATCTCCAGCAATGAGGATAGCTATGCTCAAAAGTAGGAGCTGCGTATAAAAGTCCTCTCTCTTTTAAGTCTTTTAAGATCAATGGATCGGCTTTTTTGCAGAATGTGCCAGCCCAAGGAGTTTCTTTTGTCATCTCTCCTTTGTTATCTACTAACTGGAGGAATGGCAGATCGTATTTTTTACAAACACGATTATCATCTTCACCAAATGCTGGTGCATTATGAACAACTCCAGTACCATCTGTCAATGTTACATAATCATCGCATACTACATAATATGCTTTTTGTTTTAATTCGACAAATGGGAACAATGGTTCATATTCTTTGTATTCTAAATCTTTTCCTAAGAATGTTTCTACCACTTCATATCCTTCTGGAAGAACAGAAGAAAGAAGTGCTTCTGCCATATAATAAGTTTCTCCTTCTGAAACAACTTTTGCGTAAGTTTCATTTGGATTCACACAAAGAGCAACGTTTGATGGAAGTGTCCAAGGAGTTGTTGTCCATGCTAAAATATAGGCATCTTCTCCAACTACTTTAAATTTTGCTGTGGCAGATTTTTCTTTTACATCCTTGTAGCCTTGTGCCACTTCATGAGAAGAAAGAGGTGTTCCACATCTTGGGCAGTAAGGTACGATTTTATGACCTTTATACAATAATTTCTTTTCCCAAATTTGTTTTAATGCCCACCATTCAGATTCAATGAAATCATTTTCATATGTTACATATGGGTGTTCCATATCCGCCCAAAAACCAACAGTTCCTGAGAAGTCTTCCCACATTCCTTTATATTTCCATACAGATTCTTTACATTTTTGAATAAATGGCTCTAAACCATATTCTTCGATCTGTTCTTTTCCATCTAAGCCTAATAATTTTTCAACTTCAAGCTCCACTGGAAGACCATGGGTATCCCAACCGGCTTTTCGATCAATCTTATGACCTTTCATCGTTTGATATCTTGGGATCATATCTTTAATAACACGAGTTAAAACATGTCCAATATGTGGTTTTCCATTGGCTGTTGGAGGTCCATCATAAAATGTGTATGGTTCTCCTTTTGCTCTTTCATCAATACTTTTTTGGAAAATATTATTTTCTTTCCAAAAATTTTCAATTTTCTTTTCTCTCTCAACAAAGTTAAGATTGGTTGATACCTTATCGTACATAATTCGATCTCCTTCTAAGCCCTAACGGCTTGTTCTATGGTGGTATAAAAAAACCCTCATCCTGAAAACAGGACGAGGGGATTATAAACGGCTCGTTTGACCACCTATTTTACATACTATCATATGCGTTCCATATAACGGTGGAACCCGATCACATCTACTAGAAATTTTATGAAAAGAATCATAAATTCGTTCAATGGATAACTCCAGAGTGATTTTCAAAAAATCTTACTAAGCACTGGATCTCACCATCCCAGCTCTCTTTCGCCTTTCTTTATTTTCCTACTCTCTCTATCAAAGTCTATCTTTTACTATGAAGTTTTATCATTTTTTAGTTTATTATAAAAAAACTTCCTTGTCAACTGGTAAGTCCATCAATTTCATAACAACTTCATGATTTCTTCCAAAATTCCTCGAAACATCCTTTTACTGTATGCACGGTCACTTTATAATACAAATCCCATTCTCTTGGAAATAACTCTTGATACTTGGTCTGTAAAAATCGATCATCAAGGAGAAGAATCACCCCTTTATCCTGTGGGGTTCGGATTACTCGCCCTGCGGATTGCAACACTTTGTTCATGGCAGGATACCGATAGGCATAGTCAAATCCATTGTATCCTTGTTCATCATAATGTTCCTTTAATAATTCTCGCTCTTGGCATACTTTTGGAATGCCTGTCCCAACAATGACCGCTCCAATTAATCTCTCATTTGTCAAATCAATCCCTTCTGAAAAAATGCCTCCAAGCACACAAAATGCCAGCAATGACTTCTTCTCTTCTTTGTCAAATTCCTTTAAAAACTCTTCCTTTTGTGCCTCTGTCATCTCCCCTTGTTGTAATAGGATTCTTGCTTTATAAAACAGCCCTCTTTCCATAGCAATTTCATATACGTGTTCCATGTATTGATAGGATGGAAAAAACACCATATAATTGCCTTTTTTGCTATCCATGATCTGATCCAAATACCAAATAATCTTCTCATATTCCTCATAACTTCTCCTTGTATATCGGCTCGTCACATCATATCCCACCGCCAACAATTTATTTTCTTGATCAAAAGGAGAAGGAATATAGATTGCATAATCCTCCTCTTCGTTTGATAACATTTCTCGGTAATATTGAATGGGCAACATGGTGGCAGAAAAGAAAATGGTACTGATCCCCTTATCCAAATATTGTTTTAAATTGTTGGCGGGTGTAATACAAAACAGTTTGACAAAGAACCTTTTCTCTTCTTCATACCCCGTATAGATTTCATAAGAAGAATCCAATAACTCATGAATATTTAAAAAATGTCTAAGATTCAAATAAAAGTTTACAATCTCTTTCCGCTGACTACTATCCACTTCTTCCTCTAGTACCAGTTCCATTTCTCCAAATAAACGAAGAACATTTTCATAAAATGATCCGAGGTTGCTCAAGATCCCATGGGGGTTTTGTCGATTATGTTTCCACTCTTCCTCCCATAAATCCATCGTGTTGATACATCGGTTTAGCAAACGATGTACTTTTTTATACGTTTTCTTTATAAAAGATTTGACAAAAAAGAACTCCTCCCGATATAAGATAGCACTATACATCCCTCTAGCTCGCTCCACCAGATTGTGTGCCTCATCAATTAAAAATAGGTAATCTCCATTGCCTCTCTCACTAAAAAATCGCCTTAAATGTGCATTGGGATCAAAGACATAGTTATAATCCCCGATGACAACATCAGCAAAACTGCTAGCATCAAGCCCTAATTCAAAGGGACAAACCAAAAATCGATCTCCATACAAAAGCAAATTTTCTCTTCCAATATCCGTTTCTTCTGATAGCATCTGATAAAGTGCTTCATTGATGCGATTAAAATGTCCTCTTGCATAAGGACAATCCATAGGATTGCAATTCACTTCCTCCATAGGGCAAATTTTTTCCTTTGCAGTGAGCACAACAACCAAAAGTTTTACCCCTTTTTCTTTTAAAATCTCAATGCTTTGATGAGCAACGGTTCTTGTAATGGTCTTTGCTGTTACATAAAAAATCTTTTCTGCCAACCCTTCTCCCATTGCCTTTATGGATGGAAATAGGGTGGACATGGTTTTTCCAACACCGGTTGGTGCTTGTATAAATAATTTCTTATTGCGTCTTATGGTCTTATACACAGAAACTGCCATATCCCGCTGTCCTTTTCGATAGGGAAATGGAAATTGTAACGGCGAAATGGAATCATTTCTCCTTTTTCTTGCCTCTGTTACAAGTCTTCCCCATAAAAGATATTCTTTTAAAAGACCTAAAAACCACTCTTCTAATTCTTTTGCCCCAAATACAGTTTGAAATCGTTTGATCTCTTCTGATTCTAAGTTACAGTATGTCAATTGAATGGTAATTTCTTTCACTTGATTTTGCTGGCAATATATATGCCCATAACACATGGCTTGTGCTTGATGAACAAAAATAGGTTCTATTATTGTATCTAAACTACGATACACGCCTTTTATTTCATCAATTAACACACTATTCTTTTCTTCATCCACTTGTATCCCATCTGCTCGTCCCTCCAAACAAAAGAAAAATCCATCTTGTTCTATCTCATATTTCATGGATACTTCGGCTTCATAGTTGCTTCCCATTTGACGTTGTATTTTTCGATGGATTCTTGTTCCTGCTTGCATAGCATCCTTTTCCGTTCCACCTCTTCGATTATCAATATCTCCTGAACGCAATAAAAACTCTACGAAATTTCGAACGGATACCTTGATTGTACGATCGTTTACTGTAATCATCGCTTTTCTCACTTTCCTTATTCACTATTGTTATCTTACCATATTGAAAAAAAATCTTCTATGTCACATCTGTTTTTGGCATAGACTCATCTTTTTCCCTGTCCATGATTATTTGAACGAAATCTATATAGCTATTTCTTATCTATTTATGATAAAATGGAACAATCGTGTTAACAAGGAGTATAGATAATAAGAAAGGAACAAAATACTATGTTAAGAAAAGAAGCAATTCCAAGAGATCCAGCCATCCTTTTAAGTTTTATTAATACAAAACTAAGGGATCAATATTCTTCTTTAGAGGAATTATGTGATGATATGGAATTAGAAGAAAACGACTTAAAACTCATTCTTGGTACACTTAGTTATGAATACAATGAAAAACTCAATAAATTCATATAATGCCTTCCACCCAAACACAAAAAGGGAAACAGGACAATTCATTTTGCCTGCTTCCCTTTTTCTTGTTTTTTATCAAATGATTTTATCTTCCTTTTCTTTTTTGGGAATCTCGTCTTTTTGGATTTTTACATGAATGGCTTGAGGCCCTTTAGCACCTACGGCGATTTCATAGGTAACTGCTTGCCCTTCTAAAAGTTGCTCTCCTTCTTCCAGAGCAAGTCCTGTTACATGAACAAAGATTTCATTATTCATCTCATCTTCTAAAAATCCGAATCCACGTTCTATACTATATTCTTTTACTTTTCCATACTGCACAAATGATGCCACTCCTTTTTTATATCTTCCTTGCAATATATGAAAAGCTTGTTTTAAATATGCGTATTTCCTACTATTGGATCTTTTTTAACAGCTCAATTCGTTTTTTTATGCGGGCAATCCACGGATCAAAAAATCCAAGTTTATAAAAGTTTTGAAATACAATTCCTAATATCGTAGCAAAAATAAATCCAGCAAAACCACCCAACTTCAAACCAACATAGATTAAAAATAAGGTTGGAAGAGGCTTTAATCCGATGCTATCTCCAATAATTTTTGGTTGCAATAGCTGTCTTGCCAATAAGCAGATGAGATACAAACCGATAAAAATAATCCCTGCTTGAAACTGCTGATCCAAAAATTTAAAAATAGCCCATGGTATCAGAATCATACCTGTCCCCAAAAATGGAAGCACATCCCAAATACTAATAATAATGGCGAGTAGGAAGGCATACGACTCTCCTTCTATCCAAAGCCCAATAAATAAAATGACAAAAATAATTCCCATAATTTTTATTTGAGCCTTTACATAGCCACCAACCGCTAAAAATACGTGAGTTTTTATCAATGCAATCTTATCTTGTAACGATTTTGGTGCATATCGCTTATAGAATAAAAAGATCTCCTCTCTTTGTACCAAGAAAAAATATGCACTTAAAATCATGACAACAGAACCAATCAAACCATTGGTGACACCTTTTGCCACTCCCCCTGCATATTGAATGCTATTGCCTCCAAGTTCCTTGCCCCAGCTTGTTAACGCATCCATTATCGTTTGATACAGCTCTTCTCCTTTTTTTAATACGCTTGGAGTCACACCAAATCTTTGTAAATGAACTTCTATCCATTGATTCACTTGTTGTAACTGGATTTTAATTTCATCCAAAATTCTTGGCATCTCTTGCACAAGACTCTTCACCTGTTCCACAAGCTGACCGGTCAAAAAATAGAGAACGCCTATAATAATAACAAGGGCGATAATAATGATCAAAGCAGATCCAAATTTCTTTGGAACTTTTATCTTCTTCTCAAGGAAATTACGAAGAGGATTTGCCAAAACAGATACAATCCACCCTGCTACAAAAGGCCAAAGAAATCCTAATATCTTTGGCATAACAAAGATAATTCCAAAGAAAAATAGACCTGCAACAAGAAACTCTATGATTAACTCCAGATATACTTCCCATCTCTTCACTGTTTCACCTTCTATCTTTTATGATAGTATTATTATAATCAGTTCACTATGCAGATACAAGGCATTTATCCGATCAAAATTCTGAATCTTTTTTTACAATTTTCATTCTTCCCGTACTTTTTTCCCAGTAATAAAGTTGATAAGAGAGAATCTCCTCTTCTCGAACCACAGTGTTATTGGCATTCTTGATCAAGTTCCGTAACTTGCCTATATCTTGTTGTCCATCATCTGGTAACAAAAGCATTTCATGAATACTGCTTGGCAAGACATAAAAACTTGTCTGAAGACTTTTTCCTAGATCTTCTAAAACCTTTGGATAACAAATCGCAGTTGCACCATTTAACTCACTTTCATTGGTCAACAGATAGATTGGCTTGTCGTTTAATATTTTCATAATTTTTGCTGGAAATAACCGCTTTGTATTTTCCTTTGCCAGTGCCACAACTTCTTCCCATGTGACTCCCCACATCTCCAATTCTTTCTTTGTCACTAAAATAGAAGAAATTCCTCCATCCGATTCATGAACTAACAAACGAACGGTAAGAGCTAAATCATGCCAGGGGATAAATGGCGTCATTTCCCATAAAGTATCATTGAGTTCCATATTGATAAGACGAAAAAACAGTTTATCTTTCCACTGCTCAAACGCAAGAACTGAAATATCCTTTCCGTCCACTTCTTCTCTTGCTTCCTTAAAAACCATCGCTATCTCACACAAAATGTCTTCTATCTTTTCGCCCGATTCATACTTTTCATAAAATTCTTTTAGATAAATAATAGGGCTTATTGCTTCTTGTCTTCTTCGTATGATAAGAACTTGAAAACTTTGATTATTATTTTTATATATTGTTTCTATTCTTGATGTAACATCCTCTTCCCCTATATATTCTTTGATCTGTTCTTTCACAAAATCATAAAATTGTTGTTCTCCCATATACGACCTTTCTGCCTTCTCTCATTCCCCCTCATTCTTTCCATCTTTTATGTATCATATCATACACCATATCAATTTTCAATTATTTTAACATTAAATATAATTTTTTATCATCGTATTTCCATATATTTTTTAAAAAAGGTAAGAAGAGCTTTCATCTCTTCTTCTGTTCCAATGGTGATCCTCAAATAATTATCAATACGAGGCTTTTCAAAATACCGCACATAAATCCTTTCTTTTCTCGCTTTTTCATACATATCTTTTGCCGAATAGATTGGGTGGGTGACAAATAAGAAGTTTGTTTTTGAGTTTGGAAATTCAAATCCAAGTTTTTTTAGCTCTTCTCCAAACCACTCTCTCGTATTGATAATTTTCTTTACTGTTTCTTCAAAATATGTTTGATCTTTCAGAGATTCTACCCCAAGAGAAATGGATGGTTGATTCATCGTATAGGAATTAAATGAATACTTTACATTCTGCATGGCTTGAATCAGCGTTTCTGAACCAATGGCATATCCAATTCTCATACCAGCCATAGAACGAGATTTGGAAAACGTTTGAACAACTAATAGGTTCTCATATTGTTCCACAAGAGAAATGGCACTTTCTCCACCAAAATCCACATAGGCTTCATCAATAATCACAACAGAATCTTGGTTATGCTTTACAATATCCTCTATAAACACTAACGATTCTCCTATCCCCGTTGGTGCATTGGGATTTGGAAAAATAATACCACCATTTTCTTTATAATAGTCTTCTTTCTTTATGCGAAACTCAGAATCCAATGCCTGCTTTTCATAAGGAATCCGAAATAACTCCGCCCAAACATCATAAAAAGAATAGGTGATATCTGGGAAAAAAATTGGGTTCTTTCCGTTAAAAAATGTAAGAAATGCCATAGCAAGCACATCGTCTGAACCAACCCCTACAAAGACTTGGTTGGAATTGACATGAAAATGTTTGGCAATTTCGTCTACTAAAAGTTTGGCACTTGGATCAGGATACAATCTTAAATTCTCAATCTCTTTTAACTTATCCATCACTTTTTTGGATGGTGGATACGGATTCTCATTGGTATTTAACTTTATCACATTTTCTTCTTTTGGTTGTTCCCCTGGAATATATGGAACTACGGTTCTAATATTTTTCTTCCATTCCTTCACTTGCATTCTTCTCCCTCTTTCCACAAAATCTTTCTAACAACTATATACACATCTTTATGGGCTTTTCTCTATCACACTATCTAGTATGAATTCTAAAAGCGTTTGCTTTATTAAGATAGTGTGATAATTTATTAAATTAATTATATCAGTTTCTTTTTATTATGCAAGTAAAAATTATGGAAATATATTGTTGGCACGTAGTGCTTTTTTATTGCCTTATGGCGTTTAAAACAGAATTATCTTTTACAATATCCTTTATCACACCAAATTCAATCTTAAAGTAACATTCTCCCATATATCCCGGTGCTACTTCATATTTATCAAAAGCAATGTATAAGTTTCCTTCTTTATCAATGTAGAAATTTTGATCCTTTTTTATCTCTTTAAAGTTCAATGGATCATCCGGATCATCTTCATATAAGAAATAAGATTTTGTTTTATCTTGTTTCATCTGTTCTTTCATTTGAGAAATGATATTTTCGCTGATCACTCTTTGATAATCCGCTCCGTCTTTAAATAAATCTTGTAATGCTAAGATCTGACCTGTCCTCTTATCCAATGTATAAAATTTTGAAAAGCTATTGCTACCAGCCATAGCGATAGTTGTTTGAATCTGAAGGGACAAAATCGTATCATTATCAGAAATAACGGTATAACCTGTCTGTACGCTTTCATGGGCATTTTTCGTATCACCATAATTTTCTAACACTTGATTCAAATCTTTCTCATAATTTTCTTTGATCTGATCCGTATATTTTTGAATCTGTTGGTTCAAATTTTTTACTGAATCACTATCGCCCTTAATTTCTGGCGTTTTAATATCGGCTTCCATCGTTCCATCTTTGTGCTTATACTCACGAAAGGTCACAATTTCAGAAATCGCTCCAAGCACAGGAACTTTCTCCATGGCATAAGCAATCTGTTCTCCGCTATTGGCTAAAATTGTGATAGCAAGCATAGCCGCTACTACTCCATATCCTGCTCGTTTTGGAAGTTTCTTCATAAACCGTTCTCTCTCCTTATCCATCTTTGCTTTTTTTATCGCTTCTTCCATCCTGCCTTTTAACTCTTCTGGCACTTCTATGTTTTGATATTCTTTTTTCATTTGGTCTAATTCTTTATTTTCTTTCATACAATCTCTCCATTCTATATTGCGAGTTCTATTTTTAATTTTTTTAAGGCACGATATAATTTTGATTTCACTGTATTTTCCGATTCTTTTAAAATATTAGCAATTTCTTTTAGCTTATATTCTTCAAAATACCGAAGAATCACAATGCTCCGTTCCTCGTCAGAAAGAATCGAAAGGCTTTTCATCACATCCACATCTTCATAGTGATCCTTTCTTCCCTCTTCTTGATATTCCTCCATTCCAACAACTTCATGTTTCTTTTTTCGAATACTGTCAATGGAAGTATGAATCACAATTTGATAGATCCATGTGGCGATCTGTCCTTCTTTTTGAATCTGTGAACAAGAGCGTATTGCTTTATACGCACTCTCTTGTACAACATCCATGGCATCTTCTTGATTTTTCATATAGCTATATGCCAGTCGATATAGCTTATCATAATGTTCCATTAAGTAATTTGATACTTGTGTTTCAATTTCCTTTTTCTTCATATACGCATTCTCTCTTTTCTTACCCTTTCTTATTTTTTTTACTTCTTTGATTACTTTACTCTATATAGACGTTGCAGATCAAAAAAAAGTTGCAAAAATTATTAAAATAACTTTTACAACTTTATACTTTTAAGAATCGATAACAATTTTGGCATCCTTAAATTAAATGATCACCTTTTCAATCTCTTCATTACAATATCCTTTTTTCTCCAAAGATTCAATCACAGCCTCTTCCCATTCAGACTGACTAAGAATAATTTTTTTATTGCTCTTCATCACAACAATACATTTCTTTTCTTCCTGTTCTTTCTCTTTCAAATGAACCATATAAGAATTTTCTGGACAAAGCACCCCCATTTGTTCTAATACCTGAAGCATACGATAAACAGTAGCATTACCAACGGTTGGATCTGCTTGATGGACATAATAACAAATCGCCTTTTTACATTCAAATCTATGATTTAATAAAATATCAAGAATCAGTTTTCTCTGCTTTGTAATGCGAAATCCTTGTTTTCGAAACTGATTTAAAATTTCTTCTTTCTGTTTTTCTGTTATCTTATTTTCATCACACATTCTCTTTCCACCTTCTTCAACATCAGACATCTGATGAAAAACTATTTCTGTTCCTTTCTTATAGCTATGGAATCCCTTCCATTTCTCTTTAGTTAGTCTTGTATAACTCATAAAATTCATTATACTCTATTTTTGAGTTATATGCAACTAACTCTTAATTTTTTTATGTTCTTAAAATTTTTCCAACCTATTAAAATAATGATATTTCTTGAAACATGATGAAAAATAATGTTCACTTAAAAGAAAACTATAATAAGAAAACATAAAAACCGCCATAAAAGTCTTCTTCTCATTCGACTTTTATGGCGGTTTTCTTCTTTTAACCTTTTAATCCACTTTGTGCAATTCCTTCTTCAAAACGTGACTGCATCAGTAAGTATACAATAAATGGTGGTAAAAATGTTAAGACAGCACACGCCATCACTAAACCAACATCCGTATCGTACTGCGTCTTTAATGTGGTAAGAGCCACTGGCAATGTTCGCATTTCATCCTTTGTTGTCACAATCAAAGGCCATGTAAAACTATTCCAAGCTCCAATAAAGGCGAAAATTCCCACTGTCAACAGTGCAGATTTAATCAATGGCAAGATCATTTTCACTAAAATGCTAAGTTCCCTTGCACCATCAATTCTTGCCGACTCTATAATCTCCATTGGCACAGCTAATATTGCTTGTCTTACAATAAAGACACCAAGAGCTGATGGCAGTGGTAAAATCAATGCCCAAAACGTATTGATCATGTCCATGCCTCTTACAACGGTGTACATTTGAATTAAAATCGCTTCTCCTGGCACAAACATAGTCAGTGTCACAAGCAGGAAGAAAAAATCATTGCCTTTGAAACGTAAACGTGCAAAGGCATATCCCGCTAGACTGCTTGTAACCAATGTCAAAAGCACTCCACATACGGATACAAACAAACTGTTGAAGAAATATCTTATAATTTCTGGCTTTCCAAAGATCGTACGATAATGTTCTAATGTCATTTCACCAAGAGAAAAATGCAGATCATAGGCATTTAATGTGCTTTTAAATGACATAAAAAACATATAAAGAAAAGGAAGGACACAAATTAAAATAATAAGCAGTAATATTATTGTTTCAATACTATTCCATATTCGCTTCATCATTCCCTCCTATAATTCTGAAACTTCTTTTTTCATCAAACCACGTTGCAGTAACATAATACCAATGACGAGCAAGAAGAATACATTGGATACTGCCATGGCATATCCCGCTTTTCCATTTTTAAATGTGAGATCATATAAATACATCACGATGGTTGTTGTGGACATGGATGGTCCTCCACCGGTCAATGTATAGACCAAGTCAAAGATCTGCATACTGCTGGCAATGGATAAGAATAAATTTAGAATAATCGCTGGCTTTAGCAATGGCAATGTGATTTTTGTAAAAATAAGAAAATCATTGGCACCATCCATTTTTGCTGCTTCATAATAATGATCGGAAATGGATAAAACTGCTGACAGCGTTAATATCATATAGTAACCCATGCTCTTCCAAATGACAATGCAAGCCACCGTAGCCAATGCTGTTTTACTACTTCCTAACAACAAATTCGGTTCGATTCCAAACACATGAAAAATTCCATTTACAATGGAATTGTTGCCATTTAAAATCGCCTTCCAAACCGTTCCAACAACCGCATTGGAAGATAAAACAGGAATAAAAATCGCTCCTTTGGCTATCTTTCCAAGAATAGTATGCCTTTTTTTCGCAATTAATGTTGCAAAACAGGTGGATAACACGATCTGGCATGGCACAATGATCACAGCCATTGTTAAAGTCGTAATGAGGGCTTGATGCAGTTTCTTATCGCCTAGCATCTTTTTATAGTTGTAAAGCCCTTCCCATTCTGGAGCAGTAATCAGATTATATCTCGTAAAGCTATAACGGATACCAAGAATTAAGGAAATACCAACGAACACAAATAAAATAGCTATAATAGGAAAGATATACGCATAGGGTGTCGCTTTTCTACCCATTTTTTGTATCGTTTGATTTTTCATCGCTCTCATGAATTATGCTCTTCCCAATATTCATCCAATACGCCGTTTGCAAAATCCGCAGCGTCTTTTAATGCCTGTTTCGTATCCTTCTTTCCTTCCATTACCGCTTGAATTTCAGAAGCATAATTTTCTAAAATTTCACTTCCACAAGGTCCAACCTGAACCCCTCTCCATTTGTCACGATCTTCTGTTACAATGCGTTCCATTTCTGGCTCTCCAGCATAGGCTTCTGACTTAGTAAGTGGAGCTCCCGGTGCTAACTTGTGATACTCTGTCATAAACTCAGCACCACAGATATACTTGATTAACTCCATGGCTAATTCTTTATGTTCACTGCTTGACATAATAGATAAACAATCGGATGCTCCAAATGTTCCGTACTGCTCTCCCTTTAAAGAAGTGACATAACCCCAGTTCAAATCAGGATATGTACTGTCAAATTTCTCTTTTTGATTTTGAGAAGAACGTGCCACGCCAAAGGCTGCTTTTCCTTGTCCAAAGATTGTGGAAAAAGCATCTGTTCCAGCAAGGGATAATACATTTTCTGGCATATAATCTTTTAAGGAAGTGAAGAAATCAATAGCTTTTACGCCCTGTTCATCATTAAAACGAACGGATTTGTAATCATCATTATAAATATCACCACCAGCTTGCCATAACCAACTATAAATATAAGCATTTAACATATAAAGATTACTCATATCACCGCTGTTTAAGCCAACTGCATATCCATATTGATCGATCTTACCATCTCCATCGGTATCCTGTGTCGCCTCTTTGGCAATCCTTGCAAAGTCTTCCCAAGTTTCTGGGGCTTTTTCACCTAAATCATTTAAAATATCTTTATTATAGAAGAGAACAAATGGTACTCCTGTCATAATTGGCATTCCATACTGTCCGCCCATCATTTTTCCTTGATCTAAATAAAGGTACTCATCGTAATCTTGTTCTGTCAAGTAACTACTTAACTCTTCCACCGTTCCAGAAGCAATATAGTTAGCATACATTTCCGCATATAGATATCCAATATCAGGGCTTTCTCCACCGCTTAAGGCAGCACTCCATTTTTCCTCATAGGTATCCCAAGGAATCAATTCAATGTCCACCTCACAGTTATTTTCTTTCTCAAAGTTCTCCAATAGTTTTCCAAAATTTCCTTTTGTATCACTATCAAGAGGTGGCATCCACATGGTGAGTGTTGTCACATCTCCTTCTTTTTTCTCTGTCGCTTTATTTCCGCAACCAGCAAGCACGCCTGCAACTATGGTAACACATAGTGCTATACTTATTAGTTTTTTTCTCATATTTTTCCTCCTTATAAAATTTTACACTTCCCTATTATAATACAAAATTTTATTCTAGCAAGTTCTTTTCCAACAGATCTTGTCCATTTTCAGCTTTATTTTACTTCCTTCCTCCTTCTTTTTCCCGCAAATCTATGAGAAACATACAAAAAACTGAGATAAATCTTCCTCATTATCTCAGTTTTTTCCTATGGTTCTATTTTTTATTTTCCTGATCCTTTTTTAATTTCGTCATACTATCTAATCCGATAGCTAAGGTAGAGGCATTATGAAGTAACGCCGACGTTGCAGGAGCAATGATTCCTCCAAGCCCTAACAAAATTAGTCCTAAGTTAAAGCCAATGACAACCCGATAATTTCGCTGAATCCTTGCCATTAACAATTCACTGATCTCTCTTAAAATCACAAGCTGTTCCAAACTATCAGAAGAAATCGTAATGTCCGCAACTTCTTTTGCTATTTGTGCCCCTTCTTTCATGGCAATTCCCGCATCAGCAGAAGAAAGTGCCGGTGAATCATTAATGCCATCTCCTATCATCAAAACAGTATGTCCTTCTTTCTTTGCCTGTTCCACAAAGTCTGCCTTATGTTCTGGAAGAACTTCTGCAAAATATCGATCAAGATGTACTTTTTTGGCAACGGCTTTTGCAGTATTCTCATTATCCCCTGTCATCATAACAAGCTGTGTAAAGCCTTTCTTTCTGAGCCTGTCAATTACATCCCTTGCCTCTTCTCTTAGAGGATCTTCAATACAAAGAATACCCGCTAACTTTCCACCAATTGCAAGATACAAACGGGAATATTGAAGTTCAATGGATTCCATCTCTTGCCTGTCTTGTTCGGATAACTCTATATGCTCATCCTCTACAATAAAATGATAACTTCCTATCAAAGCCCGTTCTCCATTGATCGTGGAAACAATTCCATGTGCCACAACATATTCTACTTTCGTGTGCATTTCTTTGTGTTCAATTCCCTCTTTGATGGCTTGTTGCACAACGGCTCTTGCAATGGAGTGAGGAAAATGCTCTTCTAAACAGGCGGAGATTTTTAACACTTCCTCCCGTTCATATCCATTGAATGTATGGATTTCTTTTATCTTTGGTTCTGCTTTTGTCAGTGTTCCTGTTTTATCAAATACAAGGGTGTCCGCATCGGCAACTGCCTCTAAGAATTTACCACCTTTTACTGTAATATGATTTTGACTGCACTCTTTCATAGCGGATAAAACAGCAAGTGGCATGGACAACTTAAGAGCACAAGAAAAGTCCACCATTAAAATAGACAAGGCTTTTGTCATATTTCTTGTAAGAATTGCCGTTGCAATAGTTCCCGCTAAACTATATGGAACAAGCCGATCAGCAAGCCCTTCTGCCTTTGATTCCACACCAGATTTTAATCATTCGGAATCTTCGATCATCTCCACAATCTTTTCATAGCGTGTAGAACCAATACCATTTTTTACCTGAACAAGCAATTCTCCTTCTTCTAATACTGTTCCGGCATAAACATAGGCACCTTCTGTTTTCGCAACAGGAATGCTTTCTCCCGTCAATGAGGCTTGATTTACAGTTGCTTCTCCTCCAACAACAAGACCATCCACTGGTATCATAGTACCTGCCCTTACAACAAGAACATCTCCTGTTTGTATATTGGTAAATGGAATCTGAACTTCTCCATCTTCCGTTTTTAACCATACTTTTTCAATTTGAAGTGCCATACTATCCGCTAAAGCATTGACTGATTTCTTATGCGTCCATTCCTCTAAAAGCTCTCCTATTTCAAGCAGAAACATAACAGAGCCAGCCGTTGCAAAATCCCGTTGTAAAATGGAAGCTCCAATGGCGGTTGCATCCAATACTTCTACCTTTAACCCTTCTTTTGCAAGGGTTCTAACCCCTTTCCATACATATTTAATGGCTTTTATGCCTATCATGGCAAAGCGAAGGGGTTGTGGAACAAATAGCCTTGTTACCACTCTCTTACCAACTTTTGCTATCATCTTCTCTTTATACTCCTCATTGATAGCATTTGTACTGGAATTTCTCAATTGAAATTGTTCTTTTGCCCTTTGGTACTCATACTCCTTCATAATCGTAAGAACGCTCGCTTTATCTAAGGAATACCAAATGGCAACACTAGCAGTTCTTCCGTATACTTTTACTTGTTCAATTCCATCTTTTGATAGAAGATATTGTTCTAAAATATCTTCTTGCTCTGCTGTTAAAGCACGATTGCCTATCTGAAATCGGATTCTTCCATCAATAGAATGTTTAATTTTATATCTCATAAAACTTTCCTTTCCTATATAAGCATCGCATTCCAGAAAAAAGAACTGCCCTAGAGAATCTATTCTCAAAGGACAGCTTTTCTTATCTTATGCTATTGCCATTTTCTTATTCTACTGTTGGTTCTGTTTCGTTTGCTGTTTCCTCTTCAAAACCTTCATTTTCTTTTGCTAATTCTTCTTCCGCTCTTTTTGCATTGATCTCTTGGGCTTCCGCTAAGATGTCTTCCGCTCTTTCTTGAACTTTCATGGATGTTGTCATAACACAGTCTTTTGCACGAAGTCCTGCTGCTAAAGTTTTTGTGTAAATTCCTCTTGCATCCTTACTTCCTAATATTTTTAATCCAGCTGTCCCAAATAAAACGCCACCTGCAAAACATGCAATTTTTTTCCATGTGCTTTCACTAAATAACATTTTTCTTCCTCCTACTGCACTGCCAATTCTTTTGTACTAATACTTTGTCTTTTACTTATGCTTATATCCTGTATAAAAAACCATTGCCATACAAAAAATAGTTGCATAAGCCCAAAATCTGTGTTTTTTCACTTTATCCCTTCTTTCTCAAGAGAATTTCCCTTTATTTTACAATATTTCCAACAAAATTACAATATCCAACCACACTGTTGATAATTTTTTTCATTTTAGGAACAGAATTTTCTATTTATACAACAAAAAAAAGCCATTACGGGGAAATGGCTTTTTCTTATAGTCTTGGAGTTTCATATTGCAATATGACTTATGATAAGAACAGTATGAAATAAATGCAAAGTATCTCTTTTGAAATACCATCCTAATCATTGTTGGCATATGAGTAGAATTACTTATAAAAATATAAAATAAATTTTATTTTTTCGTTCACGTTATCCTTTTATGTGTTACAGAGCTAAAAATTATTTTTTGAGTCATTTTCGTTTTACATTGTTTTTATTTTTTTAGAATCGCCAAAACTAAGCATTCGTAGGATAAAAAATTTACATTAATTATAAGTATAGTATCTGCTATTTATATTTTATTTGTTGAGAATCAAGACTATAAAATATAAAGACTTGCTTTATCACGAACTTTCTTATTATGTAAGTACATAAAAATTATATGGACTCCAATATGAGCGAATCAACACAAAGATTTCATTTTGGTCTGGAATCTAAATTCTATCTTTCTGTTCATTCTGTAATATTCTAATATTTTTTCTCTGTATAAGACATATAAGAATTTTTTATTTGCACCTAATCAAAAAAATTCTAATTGCTCTTATAGCGTACGGATGTTGAAAAGATACACCATAAAGGCAACCTTATACTTCAAATACTCTATTAAAATATCCACTTTTGAATTTGCAAATTCTAGCTTTTTTAAATTACTCATACATATGGATATGCGTAATACATTCATTATAACTTCTCAAAAAATAATCTCCATGACTTTTTTAGAGAATCCTTTTTTTATGATTCTTTTCGAGGAATTCTTCAATTTTATCCCTTTATTCCCAAAGAATATATCTGATTTTTTATTTTTATTCACATAATAATATGATAATTTATAAAATTCTCCAAAAAAGTCATTCTAATCACTCTTTATTCCAAGTAGTATAAAGAAGTCATCTATTAGGTTCTTTATTTCACAAAAATACTTAAAAGAATCAGACAATTTTTCCTTCGACAATATAAGCTAAATTTAATGAGTAAAAGAAATAAAAATAAGGACTTTTATCTTTTTCTCCAATCTGTGAATCACAAAAATCATTCATAGATTATTAAATATTTGGAATACATATTTCACTTTACAACTTTTTTGATATTCCACTTTTGATAGTATTATACACCAAATACAAGCCTATCTATTTTAATAATTATATGTCGAATCAAATATTGTTTCTGAGTTTTTGGGTAATAAAAAATAGAAAAGATGTGAACTCCAAAGAATCTAATAAAAATTTTAAATATTTAGAGCAACATGAGTATTGTGCTTTTACAACCAATACTCATCGGTTGCAGAATGGAGATTAATTATGAAAAAAACAAATTTATTCAAACACGTTATCACATTAGCACTTTTATTACTTTTAACAGTGAACACCACTCCTGTTGGAAACAATGCCACTGTAACAGATAATGATAATACAGTTATCACATATGGTGGTCTTGAAGATATCTACGAAAGAGATTGATTATTCATTAAGAATATTCTTTTTGTATAAATCATATACAGCTTGACAATGATTTCTATCATTTAGTAATCTAAATATAGTTAATGCTTGTATATAATATTTTTTAGCTCGTTGTTTATCTTTGTATTCAATTAATGTATCCGCCATTTCACATAAAAAGAACCCTATTATATCACTTCGTCCATATTTTATTTCCATACTCAACCCTTCTTGACACAGCTTCCAAGCCTCTTGGAGCTGTTTTGTCTCTTCTAGGTTCTTTGCTAAATTAAATATAATCGGTGTTAAATTGATATGATGAAAAATTTGATCAACACTAATTTCTTCTAAATTTTTCAATAATCCTCTCCATATTTTATTGGCTTTTTCTTTTTCACCTTTTCTTTTATAAGTAATCGCAATGGAGTTAATAATCACTCTTTCAACAGAAGTCAATGTCCCTTTAATCTCAAAATTATTTCCAATATTTTTTGTATAGGAAAGTGCCTCTTCTAATAATTCAATGGATGTTTCATCATCAATTGTTTCTTCTTTTTGTTTTATAATAATATCTTGCAATAAATAAAATTGCTTATTTTTTGGATCATTAAGATCACATCTTATGGATAACTGTTGTAATAAATCTTTAGCTGATTCTAAATCCTTTTTTAAGACAGCCCTTAAAATTTCTCGTTTCTTTTCTAATAATTCTATTTCATCCACAATTAATCCGCCATCAAATATTCTTCTATTGACCCCTAATTTCTTTTGCATTAATTCAAATTTTTGTCGATTGGCTTTTCTCTTTGTCGTTTCAATTCGACTGATGGTTTCTGGTTCACAAATAAATTCTGATAATTTTTCTTGTGTCATTCCTTGTGCGATTCTTTCTTTTTGAATGATTTCCCAATCTAAATCAATTTCTACCGGAATTTTACGGACAAATAATTCTATGGACGGATGAATCTTCCACTCTTTACAGATTTCCATAAAAGTATTATAGTATAGATTAAATTTTATTTTTTCCTTCTCTGTATAAATATGATGTTTAATTTTATTCCACACTTGGAAAATATCATATAAATAATCTATATTTTTATTCTTATTTAATAAGTCCAATGACTTTTTACACATTTCATCAATGGTTTTAAATTCTCTTTTTTCTATTAATTCATCACTCATAAGAATAGTTAGTTCGGGATATACAAAAACTAATGTTTCCGCTTTTTCAAAATTATTTTCAATATATTTTTTATATCTTTGTAGTTCTTCAGATGGCATTCCTAACTTTCTATAAATATATTCTCTTTTTAATAGAAGTTTCATTTCATCGGCACCCATCATTTGGCTTTCTATTTCTTTATCCGCAATCGTCTGTTTAATGGCTCGATTTATACAGTCTAATGCTTTTTCATATTGTTTTTCATGAATATATAAAATAGAAGAGATAAATTCCATATATTGAATATGTAATGGTTCTTTTGCTCGTTTTAAAACCCTATACTCTTTTAAATCTTGTTTTACTCCATCCCAATCGGAATCATATAATTTTTCTTCAATGGCATGGCGTAGACGGCACATCTCATATTCTTCTTGGGATAAAATGTATTCAAACAAGCGATTTGAAATGCCTAATCGATCTAATAAAGCACACGTAATAAAATAATCGGGTATTTTATCACTCAACTCTATTTTTGACAACTCCTTATTTGTACAAATTCCTTTTCCCAGTTCATATTGGGTCGCCTTTTTTTCTTCTCTAATGTTTCTTATGTAGTCTCCTAATTGGCTCATTTAGGTTACCTCTCTTTCCAGTGGAACTCCTCGATCAATTTCTTTGTATTAACTTCATAATACTTTTTCTATCTTAACACCTGACTGATGGAATAGCAAAGAAATTTCATGCTAAGATTTTCCTTTTATCGTTTTACTCTATCTCTATACCTGCTTATAACCACCTCCCCTCTTCTTCACCTTACTGAATTAGCTCTTCTAATCGTTCTAAATCCATAATTCTAAGTTTTCTCCGATTCAACGATACAATTTGAAGCTCTGATAACTTTCTAAACTGTCTTGATACCGTTTCTCTTTTTGTTCCAAGCATTTCTGCTAGAAAAGAAATGGTAACATCAAACTGTATTTCAATTCCTTGTTCTGTTTCCACGCCAAAATCACGACCTAACTTCCATATTTTTGATGCTAATTGATGATCCAATCGCACAGAATTGGGTGTATTTTTTAGTTGACGATATAACCTTCTGATTTTTGTTGCCATAGATTCCATCATGGCTTCTGCCAATTGATAATCCTTTGCCATAAGAGAACGCAACTTTTTCTTCTCAATTGCCAAAACAGTGCATTCACTCAATGACTCTGCATAAATAGACGCATATTCTTTCTGAATCATCACTTCATTGAGCATATCTCCTGCCTTGCATATAAAAATCACTTTCTTTTCATGATTATTGCTGATCTTGTATAGAGATACATAACCAGAAAGTAAGAAATAAAATACATGAACTTTTTCTTTATCTCGAAATAAAATCTCCCCTTTTTTATAGAGGCGAATAATAGAATTTTTAGTGAAATTATTTTTACTTTCTTCCATAGCATTTTTTAATAGGGTAACCTGCTCTATTTGCTTTTGTACTATATTTTCTTTCATTCTACTTCTCCATTTTATCAATTCCTAAGGCGATCAATGACTATCCTTATTATACTTCCCCTTTTTCCCCTCCACAATGATAAAAACTACCTTTGCATAAACGATGAAAAGCACGCTATGCGAGTTTCTCACGTTCACAAACAGTCGTCATATAAGAGCATAAATGCTCTTGCATGACTCGTTGCTTCCGCGTAAAAAAAATGTCCACCGCTTGAGTTATTGGTAACCAAACGGTGGACAGACTCCTTATGATTAAGGATATTTCTTATTAAGTTATAGTCCCATCACTTGAATGAAAAATTAGAATTTTCCTTGTTCAGATGCTTCTTGGATAGAAACCGCAACAGCTACTGTCATACCAACCATTGGGTTATTACCTGCACCGATAAGACCCATCATTTCTACGTGAGCAGGTACAGAAGAAGATCCTGCAAACTGAGCATCAGAGTGCATACGACCTAATGTATCTGTCATACCGTAAGAAGCTGGACCTGCTGCCATGTTATCTGGGTGAAGTGTACGTCCTGTACCACCGCCGGAAGCAACAGAGAAGTATTTTTTACCCATTTCGATACATTCTTTTTTGTATGTACCTGCAACTGGGTGCTGGAATCTTGTTGGGTTTGTAGAGTTACCTGTGATAGAAACATCTACACCTTCTTTGTGCATGATAGCAACACCTTCACGAACATCGTTTGCTCCATAGCAGTTAACTTTTGCACGTTCTCCATTAGAATATGCTTTTCTAAATACTTCTTTTACTTCGCCTGTATAGTAATCCATCTGAGTTTCAACATAAGTAAATCCATTGATTCTAGCGATAATCTGAGCAGCATCTTTTCCAAGACCATTTAAGATAACACGAAGTGGTTTTTGACGAACTTTATTCGCTTTTTCTGCGATACCGATAGCACCTTCTGCAGCTGCGAAAGATTCGTGTCCAGCTAAGAAGCAGAAACAATCTGTTTCTTCTTCTAATAACATTTTTCCTAAATTACCATGTCCAAGACCTACTTTACGCTGATCAGCAACGGAACCTGGAATACAGAAAGCCTGAAGACCTTCTCCAATTGCTGCTGCTGCGTCAGCCGCTCTTCTACAATCTTTTTTAATTGCAATCGCTGCACCTACGATATAAGCCCAGCAAGCATTTTCAAAACAGATAGGCTGAATTTTTTTAACCTGATCATATACATCTAAACCAGCATCTTTTGTGATTTTTTCAGCTTCTTCAATTGAAGAGATACCATAACTGTTTAATACTGTATTGATTTTGTCAATTCTTCTTTCATATGATTCAAATAATGCCATTGTACGTTTCCTCCTTGATTATTCTACACGTGGATCGATGATTTTTACTGCATCATCAACTCTACCATACTGACCTTTAGCTTTTTCATATGCTGTATTCGGATCATCACCTTTTTTGATGAAGTCTGTCATTTTTCCAAGACTTACATACTGATAACCGATGATCTGATCATCTTCATCTAAAGCGATTCCTGTTACATATCCTTCTGCCATTTCAAGGTAGCGAGGTCCTTTTGCAAGGGTTCCGTACATAGTACCAACCTGAGATCTCAATCCTTTTCCTAAGTCTTCAAGACCAGCACCGATTGGAAGTCCATCTTCAGAGAATGCACTCTGTGTTCTTCCGTAAACGATCTGTAAGAATAATTCTCTCATAGCTGTGTTGATCGCATCACAAACTAAGTCTGTGTTAAGAGCTTCTAAAATTGTTCTTCCTGGTAAAATTTCTGATGCCATAGCAGCAGAATGTGTCATACCAGAACATCCGATTGTTTCAACCAATGCTTCTTGGATGATACCTTCCTTTACATTGAGCGTTAACTTACATGCTCCCTGCTGTGGTGCACACCAGCCAATACCGTGTGTTAAACCAGAAATATCTTTAACTTCTTTTGCCTGTACCCATTTTGCTTCTTCTGGGATAGGAGCTGCACCGTGAGCAACACCCTGTTTAACTGTACACATTTTTTCTACTTCATGTGAATAAATCATGTTGAAACTCCTTTCGGTTATTAAATCTTCAAATTCTCTAAGTTACTTGCTCCTAACGATGAGAAACGCATTTCTCCCGTTTGCGAAAAAAGAGGTCATTGCTTCTTATGACCGCTCATTTTCTCACTTGAGAATTTGTTTGGAACATTCCGTCCAATACAAATATTAACATACTTATTTTCTCACAAAATTCTCATTTCGTCCATAGGTTTCGTTGTTTTTTTCACAAACTAGCTTTTTTACCTAAAATCGACTTCTTTTCTATTATTGTTTGTAAAAAAATACAAAACTTCTTTTCCATTTCCCAAGATTCCACTTTATTTTCCAGCAAAGATCTTTTTTAATCCTGTAATTGTTTCCGCATCGGTCTTATAATATGTGGTCTTTTCAGAATCTTGAATTTTTATTACCGTTGTTCCAACGCCTAAGGTAATAATTTCGCCATGATGATAGAATAAGTACTCCGTTTTCAACGTTCCTTTTACTTGCTTTTTACTAATCTCTTTTTTCTCCATGGAGTTGATATAACAAACCACATCATATGCGGTATCATTTTCATACGCCCTTTGTCCCCTTAAAATAACAGAAGCCTCTGCCATCTTGGCTCTTGCAGAAATCGTTGGATAATATTCTCTTCTTGGTAAAAAGGCATCTCCAAACTGATTGGCTTCATACACATAGAACACTCGATCTGGGAGATCTTTAAAAATAACATAGTTTCCATCATAGATTTCTAACTCAAATACAGAATTATCCTCATCATATAGGGTATAAGTATATTGATGTTCATAATTTAGCCGAACATCATCCGCAGTATAAAGTTCAATCACATCCGCAGTGCCTGCCAGTTGATTGGCTAACTTTAATACCCCTTTGTTCTCTGTAAACACGCTTCCTGTTGTCGTATCCCCATAGGCGATCTCCAACTTAATTAAGCTATCACGACTAATTTTTTCAAGAAGTTCTGTTGCCTCTTTATCCTCTGGTTTTTCCGCTGTTGCCTCTTCTAACTCTGTGGATAATTTTTTATTTTCTTTTTTTAGTTTATTATACTGACTTAATAAATCTGTATAATAAGGGGACTGCTCCACTTCTTCTTGCGTCGGTTCTTTCTTACAACCGCCCATAAGCATGAGTGTTGCTATCAGCCCAAAAACGACCAGTAATTTTCTCTTACACATTACTTTCTCCTTTATTCGCTTTTTACAGCAACCTCACCTTGCTTTTTATAAATGCTGTTAGCTGGAATATATCCCCTTGTCATAGAAAGTGGATATATATTAGTATGAGCCCCAATTACAGTTCCTGGATTCAATACGCTTCCACAGCCAACTTCCACATAATCTCCAAGCATCGCTCCTACTTTTTTAATTCCTGTTTCAATTCTTTCTTCTCCTGCTTTGATCACAACAAGAGTTTTATCTGATTTCACATTGGAAGTAATAGACCCTGCCCCCATATGGGAACAATATCCTAAAATAGAATCTCCCACATAGTTATAATGTGGCACTTGCACTTTATTGAATAAAATAACATTTTTAAGCTCTGTTGAGTTCCCAACCACAGCACCTTCTCCTACGAAAGCATTCCCTCTAATAAAAGCACAATGTCTGATCTCTGCATTTTTTCCAATAATAGCAGGTCCATGAATCGATGCAGTTTTTGCTACCTTTGCACTTTTTGCAATCCAAATATCCTCTTCCACTTGATCGTATTCTTCTTTTGATAATGTGCTTCCAACTTGAAGAATTGCATCATGAATAAAAGGCAGAACTTCCCATGGATAAGTCTTGCTTAACAGCAATTCTTTTGCCATTGTTTCTTCTAAGTTTTGATATAATTCCTTTATTGTTAATTCTTTCATTTTCTTACCACTCCTATTTTATATTTGCACCAAAGACTCTTATTTTTTTATAATATGAATCCACTAAAAAATCAATATTTTCTATGATTTTTCATAAATGATTCATAGTTTTTTGTGAAAATTTACCTATTCTGATAAAGAATGTCTTCTTTTACACCTTATTTCTTTGTTTCTTTTTCCTTTTTCATTTCACTTTTTTTAACATTCTTTTCTGACTTATAGTAAACAGCGGATTGATCGAACATCCCTTTTAACATGAACTGGTGATTGACTTGTTTTACCGCCTCAGTTCTTCTTGTTACAAAGCCATTTAATTTTTCCATGTATTCTTCTTCTGTGATGGTTCCTTCTGCAACATAAGAAAGCCCTTTTTCCCAGCTGGCTGTCAATTCAGGATTTAACAAGGCTTTCATAGAAACTAAAACCACATCAAAGATCATTTCCCCTATCTGTGTTGGCGTCATAATCTGCGTTTTCTTATTTAACGCAATATAGTGGTTATTGACAAGTTTTTTTATAATCTCCGCCCTTGTAGCACTTGTTCCAATTCCACTTCCTTTGATTTGTGCCCGAAGCTCTTCATCCTCAATCAACTGTCCTGCATTTTCCATCGCCAAAATAAGAGAACCGGAATTATAACGTTTTGGAGGAGAAGTTTCCCCTTCTTTTATGGTCAGAGATTTTAAAGAAACTACACTTCCTTTTTTCAATGATTTTAATGCTTCCATCATCGTGTTATCGTAAGCATTTTCACCTTCTTGCTCTTCTGTTTTCTCCGCTTTCTTTCTTCCAAAACTATGATTTGCCACTTTTAAAAATCCTTCTTCCAATAGGATTTTAAAGGAAACAAAGAAATGCTCTTTTTCTCTTTCATAATCAATGCTCATCTTTTGATATTCTGCGGATGGATAAAAAATACTCAAAAATCTTCTCGCAATAATCTCATACACCTGTTTATGTTTTAAGGAAACCGCTTGTAAAGCGGATAGTCCCTGCCCTGTTGGAATGATAGCATAATGGTCTGTGATTAATTTATCATTGACATAGCGAGTTTTTGCAAGATTTTGATATGATTTCTTTTCCATAATTTCCCCTGCAAAATTTGACAACACATTGTAGTTTATAAGCCCTTTTATATTTTTGTAAATTTCTTTACTAACGGCTGTGGATAAAACTCTCGCATCCGTTCTTGGATAGGTGACAAGTTTCTTCTCATATAGTTCCTGCACAACTTGTAACGTTTCATCCGGACTGATTTTAAAAAGTTTTGAACATTCATTTTGCAACTCCGCTAAATTATAAAGAAGAGGCGGATTTTTCTTTTCTTTCTTCTTTTCTACGGATGAAACAATCCCTTCCAATGGAGGGTTTTGTTTTAATAGTGCAATGAGATTTTTTGCATCTTCTTCTTTCTTAAATCCATTTTCTTTATAAAGGGCAGGAGAACCAAAGTATTTACTTCCTTCTACGGCTTTCCATTCTGCTTCAAAGGATGTTCCCTCATAAGCCGTATCCGCTATAACCCGATAAAAAGGGGTTTTTACAAAGGAACGAATCTCTCGTTCCCGTTTTACAATCATCCCAAGAACACAAGTCATCACACGCCCAACAGCAATCACAACATTGCGATCCCTTCCTAGATAATTTCGCAATGTATAGCCATATTTGAGTGTTAAGGCTCTTGAAAAATTAATTCCCATTAAATAATCTTCTTTGGCTCTCAAATAAGCAGAAGAAGCTAAGTTATCATATTCTGACAACAGTTTTGCTTCTTTGATCCCTCTTAAGATCTCCTCTTCTGTTTGAGAATCGATCCAAACCCTTCTTTTTTCCTTTCCAACGGGTTTCGCCATCTGATCCACAAGACGATAAATGTATTCTCCTTCTCGTCCAGAGTCGGTACAGACATAGATTTTATCCACATCTTCCCGATTCAACAATTTCTTTACGATCTCAAACTGTTTTTTTACAGCTGGAATCACTTCATACTTAAACTCTTCTGGTAAAAAAGGCAATGTTTCAAAACTCCATTTTTTTAATGCTGGATCATAAACCTCTGGATAGCTCATCGTAACAAGATGTCCAACGCACCATGTTACAATGGCATTTTCAGATTCTAAATACCCATCATTTCTTGTCATATTGAATTTTAGAGCTTTTGCAAATTCCTGTGCAACACTTGGTTTTTCCGCTATATATATACTCTTCAATCTTTTTCCTCTTTCTTATCTCTTATAAATTATCTTCCATGACACACGAAAAAAGTCCATATATGACGAATAAAGTTCTTATGAACACATCCTCTATCTGGAGGAAATTATTCGATAAATATATGGACTTTCTCACAACTTACTCGCAATACTTTTTATCGTATTTTTGTATCTTTCCAATCTCTTACTTAGAATTTTACCATTAATTTTTCTCTTTTACAATATCCATGATAGGAAATCCCTCATCCCTCCCCTACATTGCTTTCCAAAACTGAAAGTGATAAAATAGAACGGAAATATAGTTTTTCGTCCAAATAACTATCACATTTTAAGGAGGTTTTCTCATGACACCAAGAGAAGAATATTATGAAACATTAGCAAAATCTTTGATCCCACGTATGGAAAAAAGAAACTTTGAGGCTTGCTACTGCAAAACCAAAGAAGAGGCTTTACAAAAAGCTCTTTCTTATTTTAAAGAAGGAGATTCCATCGGCTGGGGCGGTTCTATGACATTAGAAGAAATTGGTCTTATGGACTATTTAAGAACAAAAGATCATGGTTATGTCATCTATGATCGGGATACCGCTACCACTCCAGAAGAAAAAAAAGCCATGTATGGGAAAATCGCCACTTGCGATTACTTCTTAATGAGTTCCAATGCCATTACATTAGACGGTGAACTTGTAAATATCGATGGAAATGGAAATCGTGTTGCCTGTCTTTGTCATGGACCAGAACACGTAATTGTCATTGCTGGTCTTAACAAAGTTGTGAAAACAGAAACCGATGCTTACGATCGAGTTCACAATACTGCTGCCCCTTTAAATGGATGTCGTTTAAATACAAAAACCCCTTGCCATGTCACTGGATCTTGTGCGGATTGCAAATCTCCAGATTCCATGTGTTGTCAACTTGTAACAACAAGACTTTCTCGTGGTAAAGGAAGAATTAAAGTGATTCTTGTTGGAGAATCTTTAGGATATTAAAAAAAACTGCCTCTTTTATTGGATATTCTTATCCATAAGAGGCAGCTTTTTCTTTCTTCCTGTTTAAATTATAATTATGCTTCTATTCTTGTAATTGCATATTCTGGAAAATACTCTTTCCACTCTTCCATATCACAGATAAAAAATCTTGTTAATATAGGTCTTTTTATAATCGAATAATTTTCATATCCATGTGGTAATTGTTTTGCTATTTTATTACGAAACTTCTTTCGCATTTTTGCATCAATCAGCTCGCTATCTATTAAAAAATAATATTTTATTTCCTTTTCTCTATCACATTCGTCCGTTGCCCATAGCCAAAATAAACTACTAACAAATTTTTTTGCAATCGTTTCAAAAAATTTTTGTCTTTCTTGTTTTATTTTTTTCTCAAATGCTTCTTTGTTATTTATATTACTTACTTCTGTGCTTTTAAACTCTAAAAATATGACTTTATTGCTAATAATAACAAAATCTACATTTTGTTGCATAGCTGGTATACAATGCGATATTTCATCAAATTGAAATACTTTTTCTGCTTTTCCAAAGTGAAACTGAAAATTTCCATTTTCATCCAAGAACTTTTTATCCATCGTATCACCTTATTCTTCCAATCCCTTTTCAAAAACAATATCTAATAGTTCTTCATCCGCCTCTATTAATTTATTGACTTTGATTTTCCCAAACACTCGATGACTAAATACTTCCACCTTATTTTTTCCCCTAAAAAAGGAATGAAACATAACATCGTGCTCTTCTGTCTGCTTTATCTCAAAATATTTTGCCAAATTATAACTGTGTGTCGTTAAAACAATTTGTACACCATTTTTTTCCAATTCCAACAAAATATCCACAAGTACAGGAAGTAATTCTGGATTAATATTTGCCTCTGGCTCATCCCATAATAAAACGCTTCCACTTTTTAATAATCCATTGCGAATTAATTTCCACAAAAGGGCAAATTTTCTAAGCCCCTCTGCTTCCATTTCAAATTCCACTTCTATTCCGTCATTGTGTTGTATATAAAATTTATCCTCCTTATAGACAACACTTCCACCAATGACATCTTCTAACTTTTTTAACAAATCCTTCTCTAATTGTGTGGTTTCCCTTGTTTCTGGTAGCTGTGCATTCATCACAATATCAATTTGTGTTTTTTCAAACGGCAATTTATATTTTAAATATAAAGGCACTAACCCCTCTGAATGTGAGAGCATTTCCATTACAGGAATATAGATCATATCATTCTCAAGGTGTACATCCATTAACTTTGCACCATTTTCTTGTTTCCAACAAGTTTCTTCTCTTTTCCTACTATCTTCATATCGTACAAGAAAAACTGGAATATGTGAATTAGAACTTTCATATTTTCTTACATATTTTTTATCTAATACTTTTCCTTCTCTTTCCATACAAGTATGATATAGCATTTTTAAAAAAATAGTTTTTCCACTTCCATTGCTACCGATAATAACATTAATGCCTTTTGCCAATTCTATATTGAATTCTTCAAATACTGCAATATTATTCAAGGATACTTTTTTTATTTTCATTGTAACACCTCACCCAATCCTATCTCAGGCTTCTTGATAATACGCTTTAGCAAATTGAATTAAAGCATCACAGTCATCACAAGATGCCGTTTCCATAGAAGAGTGCATACCAAGCATGGAAATTCCCAAATCTTCTCCCATCATTGGAAGGTATGCGTTTGCAATTGGTCCTAATGTCTGTCCGCCCATAACATCAGAACGATTGATCTGTTTTTGATATGGGATCCCATGCTTTTCACAAATTTGCATTAAAATTCCTGTGGCTTCACTA
Source organism: uncultured Eubacteriales bacterium (assembly GCA_949284175.1). GTDB lineage: Bacteria > Bacillota > Clostridia > Lachnospirales > Lachnospiraceae > Scybalomonas. The sequence goes on along the minus strand of CASDVE010000003.1, from coordinate 59,292 downwards.
TCGGAGAGATAACGCTGTGTTCCACTTTGTTTAATAACAACGCCATCCCCTAATAAGGTCATGGTTGTTGGATCGTTTTTCTCTGGATAATTTGGATGAAGAGCATGAGCACCGTCCACAGATAACATAAATCCACGAGAAATCGCCTGCATCACTCCTTGTCTGTCAAATCCCACTGCTGTTAAAACACGTTCTACAACCATAGATAATAGACTAGAATCCGCTCCTTGCTTACTTCTACTGCCCACTTCTTCGTGATCAAACATTCCAGCGATATGGAGATTGCATCCTGGTTTTGAATGGATAATTCCTTTTAATAAAGCGTATACACTGGCTAAATTATCAATTCTAGGTGCAAGAAGAAGTTCTTCTTTCACACCAACTTTTTGTGATTTCTCATAGTTATATGCAAAGAGATCATAATCTAAAATATCTTCTTTTTCCACGCCTAATTCTTTTGCAAGATAGCTTGTAAAATATGCTTCATCCATTTCTTCTCCCATCAGCCCAAATAATGGAAGCATATGGGTTTGAGGATTTAATTCCACCCCTTTATTCACATCACGATTCATATGAATCGCTAAGTTTGGAATCACAAGCACTGGTCTTTTGGAATCGAAGAAACGAACCTCTGGTTTAAATACGGTTTCGCTTTTTAATACCACTTTACCAGAAATTCCAAGTGGTCGATCCAGCCATGTGTTGAGAATCAATCCACCATATTTTTCTGCATTTAATTTCATATATTTCTTTTGTTTCATTTCAGCGTTTGGCTTAATCTTCATCATCGGCTGATCGGTATGTGCCATTCCAATTCTAAGGGCTGTTTCTCCTTCTTTTACATCACCTACACGAATGGCAATCACCATAGAAGGATAAGGACTCACATAGTATTTTCCTTCTGCCTTTATATTCCATCTATCAGAAAGCAATAGCTCTTCAAATCCATTCTCTTCTAACTTTCTTTTACATTCTGCAACTGCATGATAAGGAGATACACTTTTGTCTAAAAATTCCATTAATTGTTCCATTTTATTTTCCTCACTTCTATCTTTATCTTTTTGTGGAGTTTTTCCTTTGTTTAGTATTAGTGTATCATGTTTTTTTCCTCTTTGGTAGAATAAGTTTGTCACTGGAAATAGAAGAATACTTGTTCTTCCCTTCTAACTCTTGTATACTAAAGAATAAGGCATATTTTTCTTGAAAGGAGTCACTATGTTATCATTAAAACTTATTGATATTAAACATTTTATGAATACATTACTATTAGAAGAAACCTTTGATCGTTTCTTACTAAGCGAGGCAACGATAAAAACTGGAACAACCTATACCATTGATGGAAAAATCAACCAGTCTTTTTATGATACAGAAGAACAAGAAATGTTAAACGGACGCACTCATTGCTATTTTAAAGAGCAACGCCCTCTTCTTTTCTCTCTTATGAAGGGGAAGAAAACTCCACTATCCTTTCGTATCGTCTTCCTACTCGCCCCTTCTAACGTGGCAAAACTCATTGAACTAAATCATCTTCCTCTATCTCCCGAAGACATCAATGGGCTTTTTTTCAACTTATATTTTGAACAAGCACAGTTAACTTGTACCAGTGGAACGTCTTTAAAACTATTCACGCTTGATAAAACCCTTGATCAAGTTTGGGATCACAATATCAAAGCCTTTCTAAAATCAAAACAGATCCCATTTGAAGAGCTATAAGATACAAAAAACGATGAGAAACACCTTGTTCGAGTTTCTCACCGTTTTTTAGAAGGACTGCACGTTTTCTTCCTCTTCTTCCTTTTTCTCTACTTCTTTTCCCCTCGCCATCCTCTTTCCATCAATGGAAACTGGAACAAGGTTTCTCTCTTCTTTCACAAGATAAATCGGTCGATCTTTTACTTCCTCTAATAAAACGCCAATATATTCTCCCATAATTCCAAGCACCAAAAATAGCACAGTAAAAAAGAGAAATAGAAAAAAGCAGAGTAAAATCATGCCATTGCCTTCTCCATTGAGCCAATAGGTAATACCATAATATACAATTAAGAATACGCTTAAAATACCAGAAATTCCACCCACATACAATCCTGCTCTAAGAGGGGTTTTGGAAAAGCAAGTGAGGGCATCTAGTGCCACGTTAAATAATTTTTTAAAGGAGTATTTGCTATGACCTCCTCCTCTTTCCTCCGCTTTATATTCTAAAATAACCCGCTGAAAACCAACATTTTGAATATAACCACGCAAATAGCGATTGACTTCTCGATACCGTCCTCTTAGAATAGTAGCAACCCGCTTGGATATGCCAAAAAAATCAGAAACACTCTGTTCAAACTTCACCGATGATACTGCATTTAATACCCCATAAAATACTTTGGATGCCATATTTTTCATAATCCCTGCATCTTTATTTTCTTTTCGTGCCATAAGCACCACATCATAGCCTAGCTCATATTGATCTAACATTCGATGAATCTCCTTTGGAGGATTTTGCAAATCCGCATCCATGCAAATAATAAAATCTCCCGATGCCCGATCAATTCCAGCGATCATAGCGGACTCATGTCCAAAATTTCTCGCAAAGTGGACAACTTTAATAAATTCTCTCTCCTTTGCAAATTGGTCTAACAACTCTTTACTCTTATCTTGACTTCCATCATTAACAAAAATAATCTCATACTTCCATTGTTTCGTTTCATGGGTAACCTTTTTATTAGAACCTAATTGCTTCAGCTCATTTTCGATTGTCCGTCTAAATTCAGGAAGAACCTCCTCTTCGTTATAGACAGATACCACAATGGACAACATCGGCTCATTCATTCCAACACTCCTTTATCCTGCTGATCAAAGCCAATACCTCTTCCTTTGTTCCAACAGCTGTCCCCTGAATCATTTGAGGTTTTCCTCCCCCTCTTCCATTTAACTTTTCTTTTAAAAGTGAGGCAATCTCTCTCACATCTCGTTGTTTGCTTCCTATGATATATTGGAATTCCATCTGCCCTTCTTCTTGCCGATTCAGCACAATTCCCAATGTTCCTCGCTCCATAAGACAGTTGCAAACTTCCCTTATTTCTTTTCCGGAAAGTGCTTTCGTTTCCATACATAGGATTCCATTGTGAGGAATGACTTGTTCTGCTTGCTGTTTTAATGTGGACAACTTATATTCTAATAATTCATACTCCACTCGCTGTTTTTCTTCTTGTAAATGTTTGATCACAGAAAATGCCTGCTCTGGTTTTATAGAAAGCAGTTTGCAAATCTGCATCATGCCCTCATGTTTCTTTTCATAATCGGATAATGCCCGATCTCCTGCTAATACAGTGACACGAACACCGGATTTATTCTTTTGTACGGAGATAATTTTTACACATCCTATCTCCCCTGTTCTTCTAACATGAGGGGCACAACAGGCACATACATCAATTCCTTCGATTGTCACAATACGAATGGAGCCTTCTATCTCCTTCTTACTTCGATAGGACATCGTTTCTAATTCTTCTTTTGTTGGAAATGTAATTTCAACAGGCATATTCCTCCATATCACTTCATTGACTTCTCGTTCCAGTAAAAGAAGTTGTTCCATCGTAAGCATACCGTTAAAATCTAACGTCATTTCCTCTTCTCCTAGATGGAATCCCACGTTATCATATCCATATTTTTTATGAATCAGCCCTGACACCATATGCTCTGATGAATGGTTTTGCATCATACTATATCGGCGTTTCCAATCAATGACACCTTGTACTGTCGTACCAACTTCTATTGGATGTTTCGTGTAATGTAAGATTATGCCATTTATGATCTGGGTATCAAACACTTCCACTTCATTTAATTGTCCCCGATCTCCATATTGACCGCCACCTTCTGGAAAAAATGCTGTTCTATCTAAAATAATATGATATTCTTCTTTTTGTTCGATACAGTCAAGCACTGTGGCTTGGAACTCCACTTGATAGGCATTCTCATTGTACAGCTGTATCGTTTGAAATTCTGTTTCCTCTTTCTTTATCTTCACTTTTATTATAACCTCGTTTTCTTTCTTTTTATTTTACTCCTTTTTTACTGGAATCATTCTCTCCTCAGTTCCAATAAGGATCTTGGGTATCCACTTGATGACCTTAATAAATTTTCTCTTTGTTTTATCCTATCTTTGTTCTATAATAAAGCTATGAAAGGTTCAACACTATTTTATCAAAGATTCCCTTATAAATCATCAATAAAAATGATGAGCAATCATAAAATACAAGAATCTTAATACCATCTCGATGAAAGGATATATGATTTTATATGATAGGAACAATTGTCAATACAGCAACCATTGTTACAGGTACTTTAATTGGAAGTACCATAAAAAAAGGATTAAAACCTGAGATCCATTCTGCACTTTTTACCGCCATGGGGCTCTCTGCCACAGGACTTGGCATTAACTCTGTTGTACAAAATATGCCAAAAAGCAACTACCCTGTATTATTTATCTTAAGTCTTGCTATTGGTAGTCTACTGGGAACTACCCTTGATATTCATGGTAAGTTTGATCGCCTGACGAAACGTTTCTCTTCTGGAAATTTATCGCAAGGTCTTTCCACTGCCATTTTGCTCTTTTGTATTGGCACACTTTCTATTTTAGGACCGATTCAGAGTGCAATCAATGGAGATAACACCTATCTTTTTACAAATGCTACCCTAGATTTTGTAACTTCTATGGTTTTGGCATCCACCTACGGACTGGGGATTGCCATTTCCAGTGTAATTTTATTTTTTTGGCAAGGAAGTATTTACGTATGTGCTGGTTTACTATCCAACTTTTTAACGCCCGATCTTTTAACCGAAATCTCTATTGTAGGAGGATTTTTAATTGCTAGTTCTGGCATCGGAATTTTAGAATTAAAAGATTGTAAGACATTGAATATGCTTCCATCCCTTCTCGTTCCTATCGTATTTTTTATATTAAAAAATCTCTTTTTCTAGGAACAACTGAGGACACATCTTTCCTAATAAGCTATGAGAAGAAGCAGTGAATCTCTATGATTGACTGCTTTTTCTCATGGTTTTATATAATCTCATACTTTTTGGCAATGACTTCTCTTACTTCATCAAACGGTTTCACTATGAAAGGCTTGTCCATATGCTCCCCAATATGTTTTTCCATCCACACCATATGATACCAACGACCGAACTTATAACCACACTTATGGAATTGCCCCACCAGTTGATACCCAAAATGCTTATGAAATTGTACGCTATTTTGTGTGAGATATTCATCCTCTTCTTCTGGGTATGCAATACAAGCATTTAAGTTCAAAATATTTTGAACAGAAAGAACATTTTCTAATGCTTCATACAGTTTTCCTCCTATTCCCATCTTTCTTTGATCTTGTCGAACATACATTGTGGTTTCTACCGCCCAACGATAGGCTTCTCGCTCATGAAAAGCTCCAGCATAAGCATAGCCCACAATCTCTCCCTCTCTTTCTGCAACTAGATAAGGATATTGTTGTAAGATGTGTTCCATTCTCTTTTCAAATTCTTGTACGGTTGGTACGGTATATTCAAACGTAATAGCTGTTTTTTCCACATAGGAAGCATAAATTTCAACTAGCTTTTTTGCATCTTCTCTTGTAGCAACTCTAATTTTCATACCTTTCATTTTCTTTCCTCACCATCTCTTCTTTCCCTAATAATGCCTCTTTTATGGAAAGTCCTCCTCCGTATCCTACAAGGCTCCCATCACTTCCGATCACCCGATGACAAGGAATAAAGATAGAGATTGGATTCCGATTATTCGCCATCCCAACTGCACGACAGGCTTTTGGTGATCCAATCTGCTCTGCAATCTGTTTATAACTTCTTGTTTCTCCATAAGGAATGGTGCATAATGCCTTCCAAGTTTTTCTTTGAAACTCGGTTCCTTTTGGTTCTAATGGAAGTGTAAACTCCTTTCGCTTCCCTTGCAAATACTCTTTCAGCTGACGATAGGCTTCTTTTATAAGCGGTGTTTCCTTTTTGATCTTTTGTTCTTTATCGCTCTCTTCTTCCTTAAATGTTAATCCAGTAATTCCTGTTTGTGTAGCAGAGATCACAACCGTTCCAATCTCTGTTTCATAACAAGCATAATTCTCTTCACCTGTAAATTCTTCTATATTAAGTACAAAAATTCCATTTTGCTTTAGCCGTCTTGTTGTCAGACCATCACCATCCATTTTCTTTCCAGAAAATGTTCCATCATAGATTTGTCCACACCCACAGCTTGGAGAACGTGATTGTAAAATCGCACAGGTCACACCATGCTGTTTGCAAAGCTCCAAAGCCAATGTCGCTCCCCGTTCAAATTCATTGGTAAAGTCTTGTCCGTCTTTCCCTTTTACACGATTTCCTACGATTTCACAAGGTATTCTAGGAATTGGCAAACCTCCCATAACCTCTGGACAGATGGCAATATAATCTTTCCCTTTTAAATATTTCTTTAATCCTTCATGCTCATTATTCCCGCCATTATATTTACAATTGCTTCCTAATAGACACTCACTAACTGCTATCATGCTGTCATTCCTTTCCTATCTTTTCTTTTATTATAGCAAAGGACGATACAAAAGAAAAATGGATCAAGACAAAAATCTTGATCCATTCTTTGTATGATTATTTTACAGTAAGCACTGTATCCCCTGCATTCACATCACCTGTGTTTCCTGTAAAACTTGTGAATTTATCACTATTGCTTACAATTAACGGAGTGATGGTACGATATCCCTCAGAACGAATGCCCTCTAAGTCGACAGTTCCAATGATATCTCCTTTTTTGATGCTATCTCCATTTTTTACTTTGATGTCATAATACTTACCGTTTAATTGTACGGTATCAATACCAATATGAATTAACAGTTCTAGTCCTGAATCCGCCACAAGTCCAATTGCGTGCTTTGTATCAAAGACCGCAGCTACTTTTCCATCAAATGGTGCCTTAATGGTTCCATCTAAAGGTTCCACCGCAATTCCATCTCCAAGCATTTTTTCTGAGAACACCCCATCAGCCACTTCAGAAAGTTCTACGGCTTTTCCTGTAAATGGAGAAGCTACCACCGTTTCTGCCTGTTCTACTTTCTCTTCTTTTACTTCTTTTTCCTCTACTTCTTCTTTTGGTTCTACCACCGCTTGAGCTAGTGTTGGATTTTCTAAATAATCCTCAAGATTTGATTTAATCACTGTTACCTTTGGTCCATAGATAACTTGTACACCATTTCCTTTTAAGATAACACCGGAAGCTCCAGAGGCTTTTAATACATCTTGTTTTACTTTTTGTTGATCACTGACTGTAACACGAAGTCTTGTTGCACAGCAATCTAAGTCTGTAATGTTTTCTTTTCCTCCAAGTCCTTCTGTAATCATAGCAGAAATTCTATCATCTTCAGAAAGTGCTTGTCCTGCACTTCCACCTTTTCCGTTTTTCGCCTCTAAATCGGCACGTTTATAAAGTTTTACTTCCCCATCACCGTCTTCTCGTCCTGGAGTCTTTAAGTTTAATTTTCTAATTAATAAACTAAATAATAAGTAGTATACAACAAAATAACCAATACCTACAATTACAATATAGATCCAATTTGTTTTCGCATTTCCTTGCATAATACCAAAGAGTGTCATATCGATAAGACCACCAGAGAATGTCATTCCGACACCCACATTTAAAATGTGCATGAACATATAAGCAAGACCTGCAAAAACACAGTGAATCACATATAAAATAGGTGCTACAAAAAGAAAAGTAAATTCAAGTGGCTCTGTAATACCAGTGAGCATAGAAGTTAAAGCGGCGGATAATAAAAGTCCTCCTACCAGTTTTTTCTTCTCTGGTTTTGCACAATGATACATAGCCAGTGCTGCTCCTGGAAGTCCAAAAATCATAAGTGGGAACTTACCAGACATAAAACGGGTCGCAGACACTGCAAAATGTTCTGTTGTTGGATCGGCAAGCTGTGCAAAGAAAATATTTTGAGCACCTTCTACCATTTTTCCTGCTACTTCCATTGTTCCTCCAACAGAAGTTTGCCAAAATGGCAAGTAAAATACATGGTGAAGTCCAAATGGAATCAAAGCACGTTCCATAAGACCATAGAACCATGTTCCTGCATATCCTGAATTCATAACAAAAGCACCTAAGTGATTAATTCCAATCTGTACGGTTGGCCAAATATAGAACATTAAAATACCAACAATTAAATAAACAACTGCAGAAATAATTGGTACAAAGCGTGTTCCTCCAAAGAAAGAAAGCACCTGTGGCAATTCAATCTTATAAAAACGATTGTGAAGTGCAGCCACTCCAAGTCCTACAATAATACCACCAAACACACCCATTTGTAAGGATGTAATACCAACAACAGATGTTGTGGAACCAGAGAGCATACTTTCTACACCGCCATTTGCCTTAATCAAAGCTCCAATGGAAGCGTGCATAATGAAGAATGCTACCACACTTGATAACGCTGCTACTTCTTTTTCTTTCTTTGCCATACCAATGGCAACACCCATAGCAAATATAATTGGCAAGTTATCAAATACAATACTTCCTGCTGCATTTAGAACAGAAAGAATGGTGTAAATAAAAGTTCCTTCTCCCATAATACCAACAAGCCCATAGGTTTCAAGCATTGTCTGATTGGTAAAAGAACCACCAATACCGAGGAAAAGCCCCGCTACTGGAAGAATAGAAATTGGAAGCATAAAAGATCTTCCAACCCGTTGTAAAACGCCAAAAATCTTGTCTTTCATATAAAGTTTCCTCCTTTTTCTTTGTTGTCTTTAGAAATTTAACAAAAAAAGACCAAACGCCCCTACTTTCTCCTTTGAAAATTCCTATTTTCTTTCCTATCAATGTCACTGTTACGTAACATCGTATAAAAATAGTATTACCATTTTCTTTCAGTCGAAACTAGAGTTCGTTCAGTCCTGCCTGCTTTACCAGTCACACGCTGATTGCTCAAGTATGTGTCTATATTCTGTTCTATCTCACATAGAGATTCTTCTTAGATGAACGGTGAGAAAAATCATTTCTTCTTCTGTAATTTTTCTCTTATATGTGTCTTTAATATATTGTCTAATCAGTTCTGCACATTGATAATCCTTTGGATACTGATGTTTTATCATCTCTTGAAAAACTTTATCATCACTTGTTGTTTCCTTATTCTTAAACAAGCGTTGTCCAAAAAATTTTAAATGGGTGATAAAACGGCTGTAATGTAGAGAATCTTCATCAAATTCCATACCATAATAGTCCGTAACAATTTCAAGAACCTTATGGATTAGCTCTGTAATTTGCACCATGCTATTCATATCTGTATCCAACTGTGCATTTACAATATGAAGGGCAATAAATCCTGCCTCATCAATAGAAAGTGTGATACCCAGTCGCTCTTTCACAATGGAAAGGGCTTCTATACCAAGCTCATACTCTTGGGGATAAAAACATTTGATCTCAGATAACATTGCATTTTTATATTCCAAATTTTCTTTTTTTCTTGCAATTGCAAAGCTAACATGATCTGTTAATGTAATATAAATATTATTATTGAGGCGACGTCCTAGAACTTCTTTGGCATGATCAATAATATCGGTGCAAACTTCCACGTATTCAATCGGAATTTCTGCCAAAAGCTCTTGGAGCTTATTCATGCTTTTTGTCCCATCCATTCGATACACTTTTTCAATACTATCCTGTGGAACTTCTTCTCCTGACTTCTTGTTGAATCCAATTCCAAGACCACGAAGAATCACTTCTTCATTCTTATCATCAAGAGCACATACAATATTATTATTCACTACCTTTTTTATTCTAAACAAAGCATCCCTCCCCTTTCTCTCATAGTCCATCATTACTTTGCTAAAAAAGTAAAGACCATCCTCATAGATATACAAAGGTATGCGTATAGCTATAAAGATGGTCTTGCCTGCTTGATCAGTCACAAGCCATTTAACTATGTATAATATAACATTAATTTTATTTTATGACAATCTTTTTTTTACATTTTCTCTTTCTTTGGTAATAATATATAATGAACTTTAGATATTTTTTACAAAAACTTCCTATTCAAAATGGCAATCAAAAACTTTTTGATTATCGCTTTTTATACTAGGCTTTCATAATTTCTGAAATTTCAAATAAATTGCTTATATCTAAATAACTGACAAGCCCTTTTTCATTCACTTGGGCACTCCCTTCTATCTTAACGGTTTGTCGATTCTCACCCTCATCATACTATCTCATACTTTTATTTCCAATTATATCATACTTTTATACAGACCCCAATATATCCAATTTTTCATAAATCTCTTATAAAATTCCATTTTTTGTTACATGTTTTTTATACACATATTGACAAAATTTTATTATATGATAAACTAAAATACCATTTTATATATATCTTTTACATAAGGAGGGTAATATGAAACATTTTTTCAAAGTTTTTTTATTTATCACACTCAGTTTCAGTCTTGTGGCTTGTTCTAGTAATAGTGCTGACAAATTATACAAGATACAAATCGCTAGTGTCGACGTGGAAGTTGGTAAAACAAAGGCTGAGATATTTCGAGATTGCAACTATACATTAGACGCCGATTTAGATCAAACTTTACAAGGAAACTCCTATTATCGTAATGTGAGCATTTTGGATGAAAACGGCGACAGTGTGGGTTGGGTCAATTTATATTCTAAAGAGGAAACAGTTCTTACCGATGCGATTATCGCAGAAGTGTACGTGCTACATCCTTCTGCTGATTTTACTTTTGAAGGTGTTAAAACAGCAGACATAACATTAGAAAAAGCAAAAGAATTGCTCCCTGGAGCAAAATCCAGCGAAGATAGTGTTTGGTCACCGATTGGTGATTATTGCACTCACTTAACTTTTGATACAAATGGAAAGTTAACAGATTTAGAGCATTACAAATACTATAAAGTCGATTATAGTAAGTAATAAAAGGAGAAAATTTTTATGAAAAAATTTCTTTGTATATTCCTATGCCTTCTTTTTATCTTCCCTCTCACGTCATGTGGTGAAAATAAGGAAGAATTAAAAGAGATTGCAGACAACTATTTTACTTATTTAAAAGAAAATGATTATGAAAATATGTGTTTGCTGGCAGGAGAAGATAAAGATGCTAATTTGTTACAAGATCTCCATGAGATAGAAGAGATGTTTGATGTGGATACCTATGGACAAGCATTTATCGATGAAGCTAAAAGTTATACGAAGATGATCGCCGAAAATTTTATAGATTCTTATGAAATCACAAAGGTTGAGAGGAATAAAGATAATAAAGCTCGCTATCTTGTAAGAGTAACCGCACAGATGAGGGACTATGATTCTGATACAGCATTAAAAATTTATAACTTTGATGACATCGTAAAACAAAGCCTAGAGTTCAATGAAACAGAATTGACCAAAGTATATGAGGAACAAGGCGAAAAAGCCTTTTTGCACGCAGTATATGAAAAAGCTGGAGAACAGTATTTCGGTCTTCTTCGCTCTTCTATGAAGGCTGTCAAACCCCAAAAAACAGAACTCACAATCGCCCTAGAAAAATCCGATGATACTTGGAAGGTTGTAGAAATTTATTAATATCTTTCCTATAACAAAGAGGAGTGCTAGACCTTTTATCTGGCACTCCTCTTTGTTACAATATTCTATTTTTCTTCTACAACTTCTTCTTTACGAATAGCTTTTGTACGAATTTCTTCTGTGATCTGTGCGATGAAATCTCCTAATGGTTTGATTCCTTCATCACCTGCAAAACGACTGCGAACAGAAACTGTTCCATCCGCTTCTTCTTGTTGTCCTACCACTAAAAGATATGGCACTTTCTCAAGTCTTGCTTCACGAATCTTGTATCCAATCTTTTCAGAACGATTGTCCACTGTGCAAAGCACTTGATTTTTCTTTAATTCGCTAGCGACTGCATTTGCATAATCTCCATATTTTTCAGAAATTGGTAATACACGAACTTGTTCTGGACATAACCATGTTGGGAATTTACCAGCATATTTTTCAATTAACCAAGCAAGTGTTCTTTCATAGCATCCCATAGATGTTCTGTGAATAATATAAGGACGAACTTTTTCACCATTCTGATCGATATAGAACATATCAAATTGTTCCGCAATAGCACAGTCTAATTGAATGGTAATCATTGTATCTTCTTTTCCATATACGTTTTTCGCTTGGATATCGATCTTAGGACCATAGAATGCAGCTTCTCCTTCTGCTTCCACAAAGTCTAAATTCTTTTCTCTTAAGACTTTACGGATTGTATCCTGTGTTCTTTCCCAGTATTCTTCATCGCCTAAATATTTTTCACGATTGTTTGGATCCCATTTTGATAAACGATATGTCACATCATCTTGAAGTCCTAATGTTCTCATGCAGTAATCAGAAAGTTCTAAACAAGCGATCATTTCTTCTTCTACTTGATCTGGACGAATCACTAAATGTCCTTCTGAAATTGTGAACTGACGTACACGAGTTAATCCGTGCATTTCTCCTGAATCTTCATTACGGAATAATGTAGAAGTTTCGCCGTAACGAATTGGAAGATCACGATAGGAGTGTTGTTCTGCTTTGTATACGTAATACTGGAATGGACAAGTCATTGGACGAAGTGCCATTACTTCCTTGTCATTTTCTTCATCTCCAAGAACGAACATTCCATCTTTATAATGATCCCAGTGACCAGAAATTTTATATAAATCAGATTTTGCCATTAATGGTGTTTTTGTACGAACATAACCACGATTGTTATCTTCTTCGTCTTCAATCCATCTTTGTAATGTTTGGATGATCTTTTGTCCTTTTGGCATTAATAAAGGAAGTCCTTGTCCGATAACATCAACAGTTGTAAAGAGTTTCATTTCTCTTCCTAAACGGTTATGATCGCGTTTTTTAATATCTTCTAAATGCTCTAAATAAGCATTTAACTCTTCTTTTGTAGCAAACGCTGTTCCATAAATACGCTGTAACTGTGCTTTATTAGAATCCCCTCTCCAATATGCCATAGAAGAAGAAATTAATTTAAAGGCTTTAATTCCCTTTGTATTCATTAAATGTGGGCCTGCACATAAATCTGTGAATCCATCACCTTGACGATAGAAAGAAATCTCCGCTCCTTCTGGTAAATCTTCGATTAATTCCACTTTATAAGGCTCATCTTTTTCTTTTGCAAAAGCAATTGCTTCTTCTCTTGATAATGTAAAGCGTTCTAATCGATTGCCTTCTTTGATGATTTTTTTCATCTCTTTTTCTAATTTATCTAAATCCTCTTTTGAAAAAGGTTCTGCATCAAAGTCATAGTAAAAACCTTCTTCAATGGCTGGTCCAATTGCCAATTTTGCATTTGGAAATACACGTTTTACCGCCTCTGCTAATACGTGAGAAGCTGTATGACGAACAACTTGTAATCCTTCTTTATCTTTGGCTGTTAAAATGTTAAGTTCACAGTCTTCTTCTATCACTGTGCGTAAATCAACAACTTTCCCGTTAACTTCTCCAGCACAAGCCATACGTGCTAACCCTTCACTAATATCAAGTGCAATATCATATACGCTTTTTGCTTCTTGATATTCTTTTACAGAACCATCTTTTAATGTAATCTTCATTGTTTTCATTCCCTTTCTTGTGATGATAACTTTTTTACTTTTTTTCATGCGAACCTTTACTCTATGCCTCATTGCTTTTACGCAAGTAAAGAAAGTAGGAAAATAATTTCCATACAAAAAAGGCACTCCTTTTGGAATGCCTTTTTTTGATCTATTTCGCATGAAAACACTCCATACAGGGACGGGAATTGCCCGCGGTTCCACCCTGTTTGTTTTCCATGTAAAAACCTCTCAATTAGATGATAACGGAATCACCGGACCGTATTAAGGTCACTCCGAGGTGGTTTTCAGATTGTTTCTTCATCAAGATTCTTCCAGCTATTGAATCTCTCTCTGGCATGTTTCCACAACTTACTGTCCTCTTCAACGTTTTTTCTTTATGTGGTCATTCTACTTTAAATTTTTTTCTATGTCAAGGTGTGTTTTTGAAAAAATACTACTTCTTCTACTATTTAACACCAATATTCTACTATTCTTATGTGATGGATGGCTTTATCATATTTTCCAACTTCTTCATCATAATCTTTTTCTCACAGTGGATCGACGTAAAATTTGACCCATCCAAATTTTTAACAGTCGTTTCTTTTGCTATTACCTGTTATAATAAAAAAGAAAAATATTATAATTTTAAATATTTCTATAATTAGAAAGGAGTTTTCATGAAAACAAATCAATTTTTGACAAAACGAACTGTGGCTTTTCTTTTATCTTTTTTATTGGTCACTGTATGCTATTACATACCGACTTCAGCGTCAACCATTCAGTTAAATAAAACAAAAGCAACCATCCAAGTTGGTAAGACAACGAAACTCTCTGTGAAAGGTACAAAGAAAAAAGTAACTTGGAGTAGTCAAAAACGTGCTGTGGCTACTGTAAACAAGAAAGGCGTTGTTACTGGAAAAAAAGTAGGTACAACTTTTATCTATGCAAAAGTTTCTGGGAAGACTTTACGCTGTAAGGTAACAGTAAAACCCGCTCCATCCATTGCCATGACGGTAAATGATATTTCTATCCGTCTTGGAGATTCCGTTTCCACATTAAAAAGCAAATTTGGAGAACCAGATCGCATTGACGAAAGCGTCTATTCCTTTGACTACTACGTATATAATATCAATAATTATAAAGACTTTTTTATGGTAGGAATAAAAGACAGTAAAGTAGTCGCTTTTTATAGTGATACTTCCACATTTAAAATTGGGCAACTCACACCTTCTTATACAATTGATCAAGTGAACACCCTTTTTAAAAGCTCTATTTCTCCTAGTGAAACCGATGACTTTATCAAAAATTCTGATGGTATCATCTATCATCTTTTCTTTGATCAATTAGGGGATAAGAATTTAGTTGGAGTTTTAGCATCTTCTGTATCATTGATAGAAAAGGAACGCACGCCTGCTATTATACAGGCAGAAGAAAGACAAATATTTGATACTTGTAATTCTGCCAGAGTAAGACATGGATTATCTCCTCTTACTTGGTCAGAGCAAGCAACAGCTTCTAGTAAGAAACACAGCACTGATATGGCAAATAACAATTATTTTTCCCATACAAGCCTTTCTGGCACAACACCGGGAGATCGTCTAAAAGCAGAAGGCATTTCTTGGAGAGGCTGTGGCGAAAATATTATCGCAGGATATGAAGATGGAATCTCTGCCAACAACGGCTGGTTAAATAGTTCTGGTCACCGTAGTAATATGCTCAATCCAAACTTCACTCACCTAGGAGTTGGCGGAGCAACTGGTGGCAGTTATGGTATTTATTTTACACAAAACTTTTATCAACAACGATGAGAACTACAAAAAAATCACCTACTTTTATTTTATAAGTAGGTGATTTTTGTTTCCTATCATTCTTCTATTACTTTTGGAAATAATAACGTTATGCTTGTTCCCACATCCACAATACTTTCTAGCTTAATGGTAGCTCCTAAGTAGGCAGCCCCATGTTTTACGATGGAAAGTCCAAGTCCTGTTCCGCCTATTTCCTTTGAATGGCTTTTATCCACACGATAAAACCGTTCAAAAATTCTATTTTGACTGGATACTGGAATACCAATTCCCGTATCTATTACAGATAATGTAACCCCTTCTGGCTTTCTTTCTATGCTAATTTTTACACTGCCATTTTCTTTGTTATATTTAATTCCATTATCGCACAGGTTATATACGATCTCTTCTAACACAGGTCGTACCCCTTTTATTTTTTCATCTGTTCCTTCCACTTCTAAATGAACCGATTTCTTTTTGGCTGGTTCTTGTAATCGAGCTACAACCTCTTTGGCAATCTCCTTTAGACTAAGAAATTCTGGTTCATAAGGCATAATGCCTTCATCAAGCTGTGATAACTTGATAATATCATTGACTAAAGATATAAGTCGTTGAGATTCTTTAAAAATATTTCCAGCAAATTTTGGAACATCTTCTGGTTTTACAATTCCATTTTGAATGATTTCTGCAAAACCTGAAATGGACGTAAGAGGCGTCTTTAATTCATGGGATACATTTGCTGTAAACTCTCTTCTTAAACGCTCTCCCTGCATTCGCTCCGTAATATCCATAAAGACAAGAACTGCACCTGCTACCCCTTGTCCTTTCTCTTGAAAGACAGGGTTTGCTATCATTTGATATTGACTTTCTTCTAATTCTAACTCGGTTTCTTGATGTCGACCTTCTAATACTCGCTCAATGACCTTTTGGAACTTTTCTGTTCGATTCAACGTCAACACGTTTTGATGTTTCCCAATCTCTTCAATTTCAAATAGTTTCTTTGTGCTAGAATTACAGGATAGAATTTCCATCTTACTGTCAATGACAAGAAACCCTTCTTCCATGTTTTCTGTAATAATTTCAAACTCTTCTTGCTTTTTCTTCTCCTCTTCTAACTGTTCTTTTATCATACTCTTTTGGCGATAAATTTTTGTTAAAAGTGGAGCGATCTCATCATAGGACTGATTTTTTTCTGGATGCTCCAAATCCAAGCTATTCATTGGCTCTGTAATTTTTCTTGAAACTTGTCTTGCTAAAAATGCACCTAATAAAAACATAAATGCTAAAATATACAACAACGGATGCACGAAACTGAGCAAAAGATTGAATACCGTTTCTTGTCTTTGAGCGATTCTTAGTATATCTCCATTTTCCAACCGAACGGCATGATACATCGTCTTTTCTGATAAGGTATCAGAATATCTTTCGTCATCCCCTTCTCCAGTTTCTACGGCTTCTTTAATCTCTTTACGATTTGCATGGTTTTCCATGGAATCAATATTAACTTCTGAATCATATAGCACGGTTCCATCATTACTTACCAGTGTAATGCGGTTTTCTTCTTTCAGCTCTTTTAAATAATCCACGCCACTAAGCTCCACAGCTTTTGCCACATAGATAGCTTCGCTTCGCAGTTCCTCCTGTAATTGAAGTGTTAAATAGCTGTACATAACACCAAAAACAAGCAAAAAACTGGCGGTTAAGATTGACCCCGCCACCAAAATAATGGAACGGAAAATTTTACTTGTCATCACTCTTCTCCTCCAGTTTATAGCCAACTCCTCGAACAGTTTCCACATACTTTCCTGCATCTTTTAACTTCTGTCTTAGAGTTCGAATATGCACATCTACGGTTCGGCTTTCTCCATCAAATTCATATCCCCATACCCGGTCTAAAATTTGAGCTCTTGAAAGCACCATACCTTTATTTTCCATGAGCAGGTGAAGAAGTTCAAACTCTTTTAATGTTAAGGGGACTTCTTCACCATTTGATTTCACAATGTGTTTTTGTGGATCGACAGTCAACGTTCCTACGCTTAGCACGGTTTCTTTTACAACTTCGTCGTCATTACGTCTTAAATGTGCCCGAATTCTTGAAAGCAATTCCATCATCCGAAATGGTTTTGGAACATAATCATCCGCACCACTATCAAGTCCCATCACAGTATCAAATTCGCTCCCCTTTGCTGTTAACATAATCACAGGAATTTTTTTCCACATCTTTTTGGAACGGATCTTCTTTAGTATGGAAATTCCATCTTCCTCTGGTAACATAATATCAAGCAAAATCAAAGCTGGCGTCTTTTCTTCCATCGCCTTCCAGAACTCGGAAGGTTTTGCAAAACCTTCCGCTCTTATCCCTTGACTGTTCAGCGTATAAATAATGAGTTCACGAATGCTATCATCATCATCCACAAAATAAATCATCGTTTCATCCTTCCTCTCTTACTTCTTTCGTTCTCCTGTAATAGAGTATTCTACCCACTCAGCAACATTGACTGCATGATCACCAATGCGTTCAAAATATTTTGCAGCCATTAAAAGATTCAAGGATTCTTTTGCATCAAGTTTTTTCTCATAGATTAAATCAATTAATTCTGTTTTTACTTTTTCAAATAAGTCATCGACTTCGTCGTCGTCTTTCATAACTTTTTTTGCTAATACGAGGTCATTTTTTACGAAAGCATCCACGCTACCGGTTACCATTTTTACCGTAGCCTTTGCCATATCATCAATATGGATCATACTTTCAGAATAATGACCAAGCCCTTTGCTTGCTAAATCTGCAATATCTGCCGCCTGATCCCCGATACGTTCCATATCAGAAATCATTTTAAGAGCAGAAGAGATATTTCTTAAATCCCTAGCCACAGGCTGTTGCTGGAGTAACAAACGCATACAAAGTGTTTCAATTTCATATTCTTTTGAATCAATTTCTTCTTCCAAGTTTGAAATCTTTTTCCGTAATGCCTCAATGGCCTCTTCTTGAATTTTTTCCTGCTCCCCATCGTATTCTTTTGAACACTCAACCAATACATTGGCAGAAAGGGCAATCGCTTCTTCACAAAGGCTTCCCATTTTAATCAGTTCTACATGGAGTTCTTCCATTTGTTCGTCAAATCGTGTTCTCATATCAACCAAACCTTCCTGTAATATAGTCTTCTGTTCTCTTATCCTTTGGCATAGAGAAGAGTTCTTCTGTATTCCCATATTCAATCATTTCTCCTAATAAGAAAAATGCTGTTTTATCAGAAATTCTCGCTGCCTGTTGCATATTATGTGTTACCATAATAATAGTATAATCTTTCTTTAATTCAACTGCAAGTTCTTCAATTTTGTTTGTAGAAATTGGGTCAAGAGCAGAAGTTGGCTCATCCATTAAAAGTACTTCTGGTGATACGGCTAACGCTCTTGCGATACAAAGTCTTTGTTGCTGTCCACCAGACATTCCAAGGGCACTTTTCTTTAAACGATCTTTTACTTCATCCCAAATAGCAGCAGCACGAAGAGAACGCTCTACAATTTCATCTAATTCCACTTTGGAACGAATGCCTTGTAATCTCGGTCCATAGGCAATATTATCATAAATACTCTTTGGGAATGGATTTGGCTGTTGGAATACCATACCAACTTTTTGTCTAAGAGAAATGGCATCCATATCTTGAAAGATGTCTTTTCCATCTAATAAAATCTTTCCTTCGATTCTTACCCCTTCCTCTAAGTCATTCATACGATTTAATGTTTTTAAAAATGTAGATTTTCCGCATCCAGATGGTCCAATGAGTGCTGTGATCTCATTTCTATTAATGTTCATTTCAATATTTTTTAATGCTTTAAATTGTCCATAGTAAAGGTCTAATCCTTTTACTTCAAATGTTGTATTTGCCATTTTACTTTCCTCTTTCTTTGCAATCATAAAATCTATTTGCTTCCTG
This sequence comes from uncultured Eubacteriales bacterium, assembly GCA_949284175.1. Lineage (GTDB taxonomy): Bacteria > Bacillota > Clostridia > Lachnospirales > Lachnospiraceae > Scybalomonas. The sequence goes on along the minus strand of CASDVE010000003.1, from coordinate 39,961 downwards.
TCATTTTCTTATCAATTCTTCTACTTAAAATTCTAGCACCTATACTAAATGAGAATACAAGAATTAAAAGAACAGCTGCGGAAAAGTTTGCAATTTGTTCTGCATTTGGAGCAAGTGCCTCTGTTCTGCTCGCCCAAATATGAAGAGATAATGTTTCACCTGGACGAAATGGATTTAAAGGGGAAACTGGAGAATTTAACTTCCACACACGGCTCCAGTTAATATCAGTACTCATACCAGCAGTATAAAGAAGGGCTGCCGCCTCACCAAAAACACGACCTGCTGCTAAAATAATACCTGTTACAATTCTTGGTAAACATGCTGGAATCATAACTTTACTAATGGTTTCCCAGTGAGTTGCACCAAGACCGAAACTTCCTTGTTTGTATCCCTTTGGAAGAGAACGAAGGGCATCTTCGGTTGTCGTTGCAATCAACGGTAAATTTAAAATGGAAACTGCTAAAGCACCTGACATTAAGTTCCATCTGGCTCCCACTAATACAATAAACACTAAGTATCCAAACAAACCAACTACGATAGATGGTAAAGAAGATAATGTTTCAATACAGATTCTTAAAAATTTTGTAAAGCGTCCTGGTTTTGCATATTCTGCCATATAAATACCAGCTGCAATTCCTAAAGGAACACTAATTAATAATGCTAACACAACGAGATATAGTGTATTAAAAAGTTGATTTCCAATTCCTTCTTCGCTAAAAGAAAGAAGACTTGGTGTAAATCCTTTGAATCCTTTTCCGATTACATAACCTGCAAAGGCTACTAAAAGAAGAAGGAAAAATCCAGCCACCACATAAAATACACCCGTCATGAACTTGTCCATCAATTTTGCTCTTTTTGTAATATCCATGATTGCTATCCTTTCTTATCTACCTTTTCACTGTATTATTTAGTTGCTTTTCTTTTCTCATTTTCTTTTCCTGATAACTCTCTTTCAGAACGTGCTGAGATACAATGAATGAGGAAAATAAATCCTAAAGAAATCAAGAATAAAAGAAGTGCCATTGTCCAAAGTGCCATATTGTATTCTCCACCTTCCATAGCACCACCCATATCTGAGGCGATAGCCGCTGTTAAGTTAGTAGTTGGAGATAAAATGCTCGTTGGAAAAGCTCTTGTCTTTCCAATAACCATAGCCACTGCTAACGCTTCACCAAAAGCTCTTGCAAGTCCAAGCACAATACCAGTTAAAATTCCTGATTTTGCTGCTGGAAGAACAACTTGATATGTCACTTGCCATCTTGTAGCTCCAAGTCCATAGGCTGCTTTTCTATAATCTTTTGGAACACTTCTTAATGCGTCTGCTGCAACAGTTGTAATCGTTGGAAAAATCATAACCGCTAATACAATTCCCGCTGCTAACACAGAATATCCATGTTTTAAATCAAAGAGATCTCGAATGGCTGGAACAAGAACTGTCATACCTACCCATCCATATACAACCGAAGGAATTCCTACAAATAATTCCACCACTGGCTGAAGAATTTTTGTCCCCAATTTTGGTGCAATTTCCGTCATAAAAATGGCTGCTCCAAAACTAAAAGGTGCTGCAATTAAAAGTGCTAATGCACAAGTGCTAATGGAGCCAAAAATGTAAATAGCTGCTCCGACTTTTCCTCCACCTTCGATTCCATCCACTGGATCCCATTCAGAAGAGAAGAAAAATTCTAACGGATTATGACCATACGTTGTAAAAGTACCAAGACCTTTATAGAGTAAAAATGCTCCGATTGCCAATGTGAGTACAATAACAAATCCACCACATACTGTAATTAATCCGCGAAAAAAATGTTCTTTGAAAAATAGGTTTTTTCGTTCCATGTTCCTTTTCCTTTCCATGAAAAAACTGCTGTCCCCCTGCTGGACCTTCGTTCAACAGTTTCTATGATTTTATCTTTGTACTGTCATTTTTGATGTTACACAATACCCTTGTTCTTCAATTCGATTTGCATACGTATCAGAAACAATGAAATCAAGATACGCTTTAATTACACCTTCTGGTTCCCCTTTTGTATACATATACTCATATCCCCATATTGGATACGTTCCATTGTATGTGTTTTCTAAGGAAGGTTCTACACCATCCACTGATAATTTGCTCACTTTATCATTATTAATAACATAAGATAAAGAAACGTATCCAATCGCTCCTTTATTATCGGCAACTGTCTGTAATAATGTTCCAGAATCATCTGTTTCAAGAGCAGAACTGCTCAATTCTTCATTACCATCCAATCCATGCTCCCTAAATACAGCTCTTGTTCCGGAAGTTTTTGGACGAGTGATTAAAAGAATCTCCTCATCTGGTCCACCTACTTCTTTCCAATTTGTCACTTTTCCAGTGAAAATATCAATTAATTGTTGTTTTGTTAAATTGTTTACTTCTTTTGCTAACTCATTATTAATGACAGGTGTGATGGTCACAACGCATACCTTATGAGCCACCAATTGTTTTGCCAATTCTGGTGATAATTTATCCTCAGCCGGAACATCTGAATTTCCAACATCAACAGAACCATCTACCACTTGTTTTAATCCGGTTCCAGAACCACCCGCATTTAATGTAACAGATACATCTGGATTATCTTTTTTAAATTCTTTTGTTGCATCCTTAGCTAAAGGAAGTAATGCTGATGAACCAGAACTTGTAATAATCCCTGACATTCCTGAACTACTATCACTGCCACAAGCTACAAAACTTATTGTCATAAGTCCAGCTAAAAGCACTGCTGTCAATCTCTTTAAGTGTTTCATAAAATTTCTCTCCTTTTCTCTCAGCTCTTACTCTGAGAAAACATTTTATCATGTTGAAAAATCTTTTTCCTTTTTTCTATCCATACTTACTATCCTACTATAAGTTTTTAATGTTAAATTTAAATGCTGTTCTATGTTAAATCTATGTAAAATCTTTTAACAATGTATGCCTTTCACGCAACAAAAAAACTGTACAATACAATATGTATTGCACAGTTTTTTTGTTTCTTATAATCCGTTTACAATTTCTTCGATCATTGTTTTTACAGAAGTTAAACCAGCTCCGCCAAGATACCATGTTTCTGCATCAAGGTAAATAATTTTATTATTTTTTCCTGCTTTTGTAGATTTTACAAGATCATTATTTAATGTATCAGATGCCTTTGTATCTCCACCAACAACCGCTGTTCTATCAATCACAAATAACACATCTGGATTTACTTTAGAAATATACTCATAACTTGCTTCTTGTCCATGTGTGGATACTTCAATTGTATCATCTGCTGGTGTTACACCTAATACATCATGAACGATACCAAATCTTGAACCTTTTCCATACGCACTCATACTTCCATCATTTGTTAAAATAACAAGGGCATTTTCTTTACTTTCCGCTGCTTTTTTCTGACCTTCTGCAACTAATTGCTCAATTTCAGCAAGTTTTTCCTCAGCAAGAGATTGCTTTCCAAAGATTTTAGCGATTGTGCGAACATTGTTCTCAAAATCTTCCATATAAGTTTCTGAATTTTGATCCACATAAACCGTTGGTGCGATTTTATTTAATTCATCATAGTAGTCACTTTGACGACCGCTGATGAAGATCACATCTGGTTTAAAGTTATAAATTCCTTCCACATCTGGCTGTTTAATTCCACCTGCATTTGTAGCGGATTCATATTCTGATAAATAGCTTGTTAAACTCTCTGTTGGAACTGCTAATTCCGCCTTTACACCAAGGGCATCCATAATATCAAGAATACCTAAGTCAAATACAACAACCTTTTGTGGATTTGCTTTTACTGTTGTTTCTCCTTTTGAGTGAGTAATGGTAACATCTTCCGCTTTATCTTCAACAGAAGTAGCATCGTTTGCTTTTTCCGTAGCACTTGATACTGCCTCTGTTGTTTCTGTTGCCACTGCCTCTGTGGTGCTTTTTGCTATGTTTCCACATCCTGCAAGCATAGAAACTGCAAGGGTTGCACATAAAACTGTTGATATAATTTTTCTCATAATACTTTTTGCATTGTCTTATTTTTTTATTCACATTTTTCCATCTTTTATGAATCTATAAAAACAATGCTTCTCCTTTCTGTTTCATACAATGTAAAAAATAATTACTTTTTATCTTTATAAAATATCCATCTCTTAATCATAATAAAGACAGATCTTTTTCCCATTCATTGTTTGAACATCAATGTTCATTCCATAAATCTCTTTTAACACTTCTTGATTCATCACTTGCTCTGTATCTCCTTGACAGATCACCTTTCCTTCTTTCATTGCCACGATGTGATCCGCATAATAGGATACAAAATTGATGTCATGAATTACGACCATAATGGTCTTTCCCATCTCATCCACCAATCGTCTAAGCACCTTCATAATCTGAACAGAGTGACGCATATCAAGGTTGTTTAATGGTTCATCAAGAAAAATATAATCCGTATCCTGAGCAATGACCATGGCGATAAATGCCATCTGTCTTTGTCCTCCGCTCAGTTCATCCAGATAACGATTTTCCAATGTTTGCAATTCCATATAGGCAATCGCCTGCTCCACCTTCTTATGATCTTCTGGTGTCAGACGTCCTTTTGAATACGGAAATCGTCCAAATTCTACCAGTTCTCTCACTGTCAAACGAATATTTAAATGGTTGGTTTGCTTTAATATGGATAACTTTTGTGCAAGCACTTGTGTCTTCCAGTTGGCAAGCTCTATTTCATCAATGTAGACATCTCCACTATCCTTTGTAAGAGTTCGACTAATAATGGAAATGAGAGTACTCTTTCCTGCTCCATTGCTTCCGATAAAAGCAATAATCTTTTCTTTTGGAAGTTGAAGCGTCACATCTGCTACAACCGCTTTCTCTCCATATTTTTTTTGAATATCCTTTACTGCTATCATCGTTTCGCCTCCTTCAACATGAGATAAATAAAGTAAATACCGCCTACAAAGTTTACAATTACACTAATGGTTGTGTTAAATGCAAAGACTCTTTCTACCATCATCTGTCCAAATACAAGGGAAAATGCTCCTAATAAAAACGCTCCTAGTACTCGACTGCTATGATGATATGTCTGAATCATTTCCCTTGAAAGACTTGCCACTAGGATTCCTAAAAATGTAATAGGACCCGTTAACGCTGTGGAAACAGCAATTAACACTGCCGTATTCATAAGATTTTTAAATAACATTTTCTTATAAGGAATCCCTAAATTGATAGCATGATCTTGTCCCAGTGACATGGCATCCAGACTTGCATAGTCCTTCCATGTGATAATCATACTAATTGCTACCAAAACAACGCTGATTCCAAACAATCCTTCATTGATTTTATCAAAACTTGCAAACATCTTTCCTTGTAAAACGAGAAATTCATTTGGATCAAGCAATACCTGCATAAATGTTGCAAGACCATTAAACAATCCACCAATAATCATTCCGGCAAGAACAAGGAAGTATACACTCTTTCCTTCTTTCCAAAATAACAATAAAAAGAGTAGGAAAGAAAAGATAAGCATAAATCCAATGGATAAAAAGAAATTGCCCATTCCTGTCATCATCACAAGTTGCTGTGAACCAAAAAAGAAAACGATAATCGTTTGAATGAATTGATAAAGGGAATCAAGTCCCATAACACTCGGAGTTAATATTTTATTATTGGTTACTGTTTGGAACGTAACAGAAGAATATCCAATACAATAACTTGTGAGCAAAATAGCTCCAACTTTCTTTAATCTTCTTGGCAGAAAAAATGCCATATTCTCCTCAGTCAATCCCCAACTGATAAAAATTCCAACAATAATGACAGTCAATACTGCTAAAATCACAAGAGGTTTTTTATGTGAAACTTGTTTCATGATGCTCCTCCTTTCCTATTTTTCCAGAAAAGAAGAACTGTAAATAAGAAACTTCCAATCACGCTGACAACGACACTGATATTCATTTCATATGGTGCGATAATTACGCGTCCAAAAATATCACATGCCATAACAAACACAGAACCTAACAATGCTGTTTCTAATAGCGTTCCTTTTAAATGATCTCCATGATAAAGGGATACAAGGTTTGGAACAATCAATCCGATAAACGGAATACTTCCAACAGTTACCACAACAAGGGAAGTTGTAAAAGCTACAATGACTAAACCGAGCATAACAATTTTCTTATGTTGTTGACCAAGCCCTGTGGAAAACTCTTCTCCCATTCCTGCAATGGTAAAACGATGAGCGTAAAAATAAACAATAATCAAACAAGGTATTCCCAAGTATAAAAGCTCATATCTCCCTTTGATGATCAAAGCAAAGTTTCCTTGAAGCCAAGAGGACATATTTTGAATAATGTCGTATTGATAAGCAAAAAAAGTAGTCACAGAGCTTACGACATTTCCCATCATCATACCAACCAGTGGTACAACAAAAGCATTTCGTATCTTTAACCCTTGTAATAATGCCATAAACAACATCGTACCAGCTAACGCAACAACAAAGGCAAGTGTTACCTTAACAAAAGAGGACTGCCCCCCTGCACATAAAATTGCAATTGCCACTCCCATACGACACCACTCCATCGTTCCGGCTGTGGATGGGGACACAAACTTATTATTTGTAATGGTCTGCATAATAAGCCCTGCCATGCTAAGGGCAGCTCCTGTTATAATAATACTAAGAGTTCTTGGCAATCGGCTGATACTCACAAGGAAAGTTTCTTTTCCATTCCCTTGAAATAAAGCAGAAAAACTAAAATCCTCCGCTCCAATTCCAATTGAGAAAATGGATAAAACAATAAGAACCACTATGAGAATCATATGTGTCCAAATTCTTTTTCTCCGCCTGTCGTCTATGTGGATTTTTTTCATCATGGATGACATAGTTTTTCTCCTTCAATTTTTCATATTATATTTCTGTATAACCATAGGGTTAGCTGATACTAACCTGTATTCGAAAAAATAAATCCACACACATGGATTTTAACTTTTCTTTTTTCCAATTTACTGTCATATATGTATCACATTTGTCAGTATTTTTTGAAAACTCAAAGGTTAGTTGTTTCTAACTCGAACATGTATCGGATTATATCCAACTTACTCCTATCTGTCAAGTATGTTTTTTTATAAATTTTTATTTTTATCACTTTAGGCTTTTTCTTCTCTTTATTTTTCTCTTGACAGTTTCTATTTTGATTTAGTATGCTAAAAAAAAAGGAAATTATAGGAATATTGTAAAAGAACATAAGAAGTTTTTTCATTTTTATTCATTATGCTTAAAAATTTTTCTCATATCATGTCCCAACTCAAGTATAATAATCGTATTTTATATACATATTTTATTGTATAAATATTTTATTTTAATACATATTTATACATATAATTTTTTTACACATTGTAGGATACTCTCCAAAAAATTCAAAGAATCATTTCCTACATTAACACGATTTTTATGTATTTTTTTCGTTCCGCCCCTCATATTTCCATTTTTTAGAAATTATTATCTGAATTTTTTATATAATTCAGAAATTTTCTCAATAACATGACTACCCCCATATTTTCTTATCGAGTTATTTTATCAACACAGTGAGAAGATGTTACAGAAAGGATTTTTACTATGTGGATTTTATTCGCCATTGCCTCTTCATTTTTTGCCGGTATTACAGCTATTTTATCAAAAATTGGTGTACAAAATGTAAACTCTCATTTAGCCACTGCCTTACGAACAACCATCGTTTTACTATTTTCTTGGCTCCTTGTTTTTATCAGTGGTCATACCTATGAAATTACCAGCATTTCAGGCTACACCTTCTGCTTTCTTATTCTCTCTGGTGTCAGCACCGGAGCATCATGGCTTTGTTACTTTCGAGGGGTACAACTTGGCGAAGTCAACAAAGTATCCGCCATTGATAAAACAAGCACCATTCTAACCATTGTATTCGCCACCCTCTTCCTTCATGAAGCAATGACAATCAAAAGTTTTATCGCCGTTATTCTTCTTGCTTTTGGCACATGGCTTATGACAGAACTTCATTCTATCAAAGAACTCCATAACGGTTCTGATTACCGCTGGTTCTTTTATAGCTTTGGTTCTGCTTTTTTTGCCAGTCTAACAGCAATCTTTGGAAAAATAGGAATTGAAAATGTAAACTCTCAACTTGGAACAGCCATTCGAACTATTTTTGTTTTTATCTTTGCTTGGGCTTTTGTTTTCTTTCAAGGAAAGCAAAAAGAAATTCCTACCATTTCAAAAAAGAGCTGGATTTATCTTCTGCTCTCTGGAATGGCAACAGGTATCTCTTGGCTTTGTTACTATCGTGCTCTTCAAGATGGAAATGCAAGCGTTGTCGTTCCAATTGATAAATTGAGCATTCTTGTAACCGTTATCTTCTCCCATTTTGTATTAAAAGAAGTGATTTCAACAAGAACGAAAGTGGGACTGATGCTATTAATTTTAGGAACCTTTCTTTTACTATAAAAGAAAGTCCATAGAAACGATAAAAGAAAATGGTAAATTATTATCTCTATGTTATAGAATTTATAAAACTAAGGAACAATGAGAAACATAAAAAAGGATGTATACTAATCCCTTAGTATCACATCCTTTTTTCTCATTATTTTTCTTTTAAAATCAAGGTTCTCATCGCTTCCACAGCCACTCGAACTGCTCCATCCGTTTCATATACTTCTTTATCTTCTAACCCCATTTCTCGTCTTGTTTGGTTTGCTAGTACTAAAAGAACAGAACCAACTCTCACTCTTCGAACGCTTCCAACAATAAATAACGCCGCGGATTCCATTTCCGATGCCAATGCCCCACATCCTAGCCAAGCATTCCACTTATCTTTTAATTCATAGGAAACTGGCATCGTTTCTGGAGAATGCTGTCCATAGAAATTATCTTTGCATTGTACCACCCCTAAATGAGAAGTCACTCCCATCTTATCGGCAGCTTCTTTCAATGCGGATACTACTTCAAAGTTTGCCACCGCCGGATATTCAATGGGTGCATATTCTTTTGTCGTTCCTTCAAATCGAATGGCTCCAGTTGCGATAACCATATCTCCACCACAGACTTCCGGTTGCATTCCTCCAGAAGTTCCAACGCGAATAAATGTATCCGCTCCACAGTGTATCAACTCTTCCATTGCGATGGATGCGGATGGTCCACCGATTCCCGTTGAAGTGACGCTGACTTTTACCCCCTCTAATTCCCCAGTATAGGTGACATATTCTCGGTTAGAAGCCACTTTCACTGGATTGTCTAAATAGTTTGCTATCTTTTCACAACGTCCTGGATCCCCCGGAAGGATCACATATCTTCCAACTTCTCCTTTTGCCACATCAATATGAAATTCTTTTCCTTTTGCATATACTAATGACATAATCATCCTCCTATCTTATTCTACACCGCTTTTGTATCTTATTTTATATTATACTACTTTTTCTCATATTAAAATAAAAATTTTTATTTCAAACGCTCTATCCATGTTCATAAACAAAACTCTATCTATTCTCTTCTTCCTATGTAGCTTTATAAAGATACCTTTATAATCTCCTTATATCGATCCATTAATTCCATCAAGAAAAATGGATTCGTTTTTTCATCCGAACAAACAGATATAATAATTTTTGTAACCCCGTTATCTTCTCTCTTAATCTGTACTTTCTCAACTTGAAAACCATTTTCATCAAATCCAGATTGTAAAATAGATGCTATATTAATCTCGGACTCCACTTCCTCTATATACTCTATCTCTATTTCTCGCTCAACTTCTACACTCTCTGTTGTATTACTTTTTCTCCCAAGAAACAATTCAGAAAATATAATCATCAATGTTGTTAATACTCCAATAAGATACATTCCTGAGCCCATTGCCATCCCAACACCAACCGTTGCCCAAATTCCTGCAGAGGTTGTCAAACCAATGACATTATTGTTTTTAGAGAAAATCATTCCAGAGCCTAAAAATCCAATGGCTGTTACAATTCCCGCCGCTACACGTGAAGGATCAAGTTTTATATATTCTCCCAATACATCATCAAACCCATATTTTGAAAGAATGATCATAAGAGCTGCTGTAATTGCTACAATAACATGAGTTTTGCGACCTGCCATTTTTCGCTTTGTCTGACGCTCTAATCCAATGGCATATCCGCAAATTCCTGCTAATAAAATTCTCCCTACATACCCCAATTGTAATGCCATATATTGTAACAACTCTTCTTTCATATTACCACTCCTTTTTCCTATCTTTTTTTTAACAAAGTGTGTATTGCATACTCTTCACGACTTTAGGTAACTTCTATCAACATACACTTGCTGTGAGCACGTAGTTTACGAAGTAAAATCTCCCCTCTACGTGCTGTGCATCGTTTGCACATAGTGCATTTTTTATATACTAGAAAACGTAATTTTCTAATATATGAAAATAGGGCTGTTCTATAAAATCACTTTTATAAAATCAGCCCTATTTGTTTTCTCTTGTTTAATTATTTTTTATCCCGTAAAATCAAGGTTCTCATCGCTTCCACCACTGTATCACTCCATCTATATCATAAACTTGTGGATCTTCCAACTTCTCCTTTTGCCACATCAATATGAAATTCCTTTCCTTTTGCACAAACTAATGGCATCACAACCACCTCTCATACTTTCCAAGTTTTACTGATTCGATTCTATATCATCAGTATACAAAAGATCGAATATGAGAATAAGACAATACCTCATTTTGTTTTTCTAGGTTATTAATAAACAAATTTGACTGTTTCAATTCCTTCTAACTTTTTTATAAAACTGCTTATCTCTTTATCACTTTTATTTTCTGTATTTTTAAAAGAAATAATGGCATTATAGTTACCAGAGTTATTTGGATTATTCAGCATGACATCCCCAATTTGTAGTCCAAAGGACTCTATCACAGAACAAACCATCTGTATATGGCTTATGGATTCAAACTCAACATAGACTCTCAACCACATATCATTATGTGTAAAATAGTTGGCTATTGTACGAAACTTAGATATCACAATATATACAGCAATCGTCGCAATAATACCACAAGAATAGAATCCAACTCCAATCACTAGTCCAATACATGCAGCTGCCCATAATCCAGCTGCTGTTGTCAGCCCTCTGACCTTCGTATTTCCTTCTACGATAATACTGCCTGCTCCTAAAAATCCGATTCCACTGATCACCTGCGCCCCTAATCTCGCTGGATCGCCAGAATTGAACTCATAAAACATATATTCTCCTGTTAACATCACAATGGTTGCTCCAAGACACACTAAAATATACGTTCTCATCCCGGCTGACTGATTGGCTCTTCCGCGTTCGATCCCTAATATTCCACCACATAATACGGCAAGATTCACTCTTAATATAATCGAAAATATATTTAATTCTTTTAATAGCTCCACCACATCTAAGAACCAATCCATGATGCTCCCCCAACTTTCTTAATGATAAAAAACACATCTCCATAAATTTAATTGCTACAAAAAATATTCTAATTATTTTTTATTACATTCTCTATATAAAAAAGCCACAAAGAGTATATTTTACTTCTTCATAGCTTTTTATATTATTTATCTTTTGCGATTCTTCAAAAAGTCTACGCAATGATAAGTCCAATCTGTCTGTATAATGTCAGCTCCTTTATCCACTAACCATCCCCATCCTTTTTCTGGATCGTCCGTTAAAGAAATATCATCACTGTGTCCTGCTGCCAAAGGAACTTTGCTAGAATACACAAGAGAATTCATCCAAACAATTTTTCCTTTTTTATGTAGCTTTTCAATATAACTATCTTGTGCAATTTCTGCATCTTCTGATGCGAATACAAGTTCAGCACCAACACAATTAATATTCATATTTTCTATTTTATCAAATGCACAATCTTTTTCCATAAAAATTGGCATATAATCATACTCAGGTGCAAATGTTTCTACCATCTTTAATGATTGCTCTGAGGGATCGCTCTTTAATAATATCTGTTCTCTCATATTATGTCTTTCTACAACCTCTATGACAGAATCTAAGATTTTAATACTTCTATCCAAATTTAAAATTGCTCTTCCTTTGAAATGTTCAAGTACATCATCAAATTTATTCACACTTATAAACGTTTCTTCTAAATCGCCATTGCACAGTCTTAAATTTTTAATTTCTTCTGCTGTTAGCCTTTCAATATGAATATGTCTATCTAAATGACTTGGCTCCATCCCAGTATGGAAAACAAAAATTTCACCATCAACACTTTTAAATAAATCCATCTCTAAAATATCAGCACCTTCTTTTAATGCAATATCAAATGCTGCTATTGTATTACATGGAATATTTCCAGTTGATGTCCCTCTATGAGATGCTACAAGCGTGCCTTTCTCTTCTCTTAAGTCTTTCAAATTTTTAAACATTTTTTCATCATCCTTTTCTTATTTTTTTTAATAGTATTTTAATTTTTTCTAAACCGTCATAATGCCCTAACCACAATGCAAAGGTAGAAATAATCATTAATATCACAGTGTATACAAATGCCATTGCCTGTGCATCAACCGTTGCTGTTTCATCTGTTGCAAGTTTGATAACAATTCCCAATGGTTGATAAGATGGATGATATAAAAATACGGATAGATCATATTCTGATAATAAACTATTAAAATTCAGCACAATAACAGCAAGCACTACTGGCATAATAATTGGAAGAATAACTTTTCTCATCGTATAAAAAGGTTTTGCTCCCATCACTTTTGCTGCTTCTTCCATATTGCCATCCAATCCTATAAATGCAGCACGAACCATTCGATATGAAAACGGTATTTTAATAATTACATATGCTATTAACATAATTGTAGGAGTAGCAATTAATACATGATTTCCTAAAATTGCTCTTGGAGCATCATATGTCATCATTAAACCTAATGCAATCATTGTTGATGGCAATAACCAAGGGATTAAAATTGCTGGTTCTAATAATGTATCCAGTTTATTTTTGGCTTTTGTCACAATTCTAGCTACTGCTATCGCAATTAGCGCTACAAGCAATGCAGCTATTAAAGAATATACAACACTGACAAGATATGGTTTATATGCTAATGGTGATTGAAATAATTTTTTATAATTATCAAGTGTAAAGGAATTAGCTGTAATTTCTCCAGTCTTAATTGTAATACCATCAGTAAATGAAAATACTAATACATTCAAAATCGGAAGCATATAAATAATAAGCATAACATAAGCAATAATATGGGCAACAACATTTAACACTGGATTTTCTATTTTTTGTTTTACAAGCTTCGCTTTCGTTTTTGATACTGATATATAATTTCCCTTTTTTTCTATTTTCTGCATTATAATCAACAAAACTGAGGTAGCTAATCCGAGAATAATAGCCAATAATGCCGCAATCTCTCTCGAATTTTGCATTCCTGCAAATACTTTAATCATAGGATTAATTGTCTGGAAATCAGGACCTCCAACAATCAATGGACCAGACATTGTACTCAATGCTGCTAAGAAAGTTAAAATAGTTGTCGCAAAAATAGTTGGTGCCATTGTTGGAAGCACAATTTTAAACAAAATCATCCATTGTGGCGCTCCCATATTTTTTGCTGCTTCAATTGTATGATAATCTAGACTTCGAACTGCATTTGTCAAAAACATCATATGATTTGATGTTCCTGAAAACGTCATGATAAACAAAACTGCTCCAAATCCGACAAACCATTCTGGATTCATATTAGGGAAAAAATTCATTAGCACTTTTGTTACAATACCAGTTTTTCCATATACGAATTTATAACCAGTAACTAATACTACACCACTATAAATAAGTGTAGTCATGAATCCCAAACTTAAAATTTTTGCTCCCTTAATATCAAAATATTCTGTAAATAACACTGTTAAGATACCCGCAATATTAACGGTAATAATTGATGCAAATGCTAATATAAAACTATTTTGTAAACTACTAATTGCACGTTTTGATTTCATAATTTTAGTCACAGCTTCTGTTGAAAAGTGACCATCCTTTATAAATACATCTAAAAGAAGATTAATATTAGGAAATATGAGGAACGCAACAATAAACCATATTAAAATAATTTTTAGCAATAATCCCAGAATATTAACATTTCCTTTTTTTAATTTTGTTATTAATTCATTCATCGGATCACCTCTAAAATTGTAAAATATCTTTAGGATTAATATAGATATCTACATTATCATTTAAATTATAAAAACTAAACCCATCGTTTTTCTCTAGATATTTAATTTTTTCTCTATTGCATAATAATGTATATTTTGTCAACACTCCATTAAATTCCAAATCTATAACTTTCCCATTTAATTTGGCAAATCCTTCTCCTTTCTTCTCTGTACAGCGTTCAAGTCTTATGAATCCCATTTTTGTTGTATCAAACTTTGTATTTAATTGTGAATTAATTTCATTAAGAATTTCTTTACCAAGTCTATTAATATCTCCAATAAAATCACATACAAATTCACTCTTTGAATGATTATAGATTTCATATGGAGTTCCCACTTGTTCAATGTATCCATTATTAAATACAGCAATCCTATCTGATAGGGTGAGTGCTTCCTCCTGATCATGAGTCACATATAAAGTAGTAATACCTAATTCTTTTTGAAGACGTTTCAACTCTCTTCTTAATTCAATTCTCAATTTAGCATCTAAATTGGATAAAGGTTCATCTAAGCAAAGAATATCCGGCTCCAATACAATTGCTCTAGCCAATGCAACTCTTTGTTGTTGTCCCCCTGATAACTCTGACACATTCTTCTTAAGTTGTTCATCTGTAATTTTTATTTTCTTTGCAACTTCTCGTACCTTTTCATCAATTTTCTTTTTTGAAACTTTCTTCACTTTTAATCCAAATGCAATATTATCATATACTGTCATCGTTGGAAACAAAGCATAACTTTGAAAAACCATTCCTATGTTTCGTTTCTCTACTGGTAAATTTGTTACATCTTCATCTCCTACAATAATTTTTCCTTTTGATGGCGTAATAAAACCGACTAATGTTCGTAATGATGTGGTTTTACCGCATCCACTCGGACCTAAAAATGTAAAAAACTCACCTTTTTTAATCTCTAGGTTGAGATTTTCAACTGCAATAAAATTCCCATATTTGATTTCGATTTCTTCAAATTTAATCATATATTTATTCCTCATTTTAAAAAAAGTGTTTCTATGAATGCTAAAAGTCCTATCGAAACACCCATAACTAAATATATTTATCTTTCTATCATCTTATATTATTTAACAAACTCTAATTCTGCTTTTTCTACCCAAGCATCAACATTTTCAGCTATAAACTGCCAATCTAATTCCTGTGATTTTAATTTACCCATTAACTCTCTAATATCACTTCCAACATTTTCAAGTGCATCTTTTTGACATGGAATTGTTCCAAAATTATCAGACCATTCTAACTGCATATCTGCTGAACCAAGCCAATTACAGAATTCAACACAACGGTCGTATTTATCTGTATCTTTTGCTATTGCTAAAGATTCCACTACAAAAGGTACTCCAACTTCTGGTGTCATAATTTGGAATTTATAATCGCGTGTTTTTTCTTCTGTTAGTACACCAGAAGCCCAATGCTGATCAAGAGGATAAGTTCCGTCAATTATTTCACCAATGGAATCTTCACCTTCTGCAATATTATGGGCATTTCCAATGATTTTAGCTGCAATTTCCCAGCCTTCCTCAGAAACTCCTAGCTCTCCATTTGGATCTTTATAGCGACTAACAATACTTGCATAAACAGTATTTGCAGTTCCTCCACCTAATGGATGTAATTGGTAAAGTCCTTTATACTCATCTTTTGCAAGATCTGTCCAATCAGATGGCATATTATTATACTCAGCATTTCCAATTAATAACAGTGGTGTCGTTGTAACTGGATAATAATATCCATCTTTATCAATTAAACTTTGATCAACTGTTTCTGTCCAATCAGGCTTCCACTGTTGAATACAATCCTCTTCTTTTAATTTTTCATACTCAATATTATTTAATCCGAACACTACATCACAAAGGGGATTGTTTTTTTCAGCAATCATTCTATTTGTTACTTCTGAAGCACCCAACCCAACAACTTGAATATTAAATCCAGCTTCTTTTGCTTTATTTATAAGCCATTCATCTCTTCCATCCGAAGCATTATTAGTATACACACAAATCGTTTCAGAGTTATTTGCCCCACTTGCCCCTGTAGTTTTTTCAGAACTGTTTCCTGAACTTCCGCATCCCACAAAAGATACTGCCATTAAACTTGCCATTAGCGCTGCCATAACCATAGTCACTTTTTTTTTCATACCTTTTCTCCTTTTTATTTGTTTTTTAAATTTTATAACGTTTCATTTTTTATCACAAGAGAATATTACTATATTTTTTCTTATATGTCAATCTATTTTTGTTTATTTTTATGTTTTTTCTTGTATTTTATTTTATTTTTTTATTAAATTATACTTTTTTTGCTTTTATTTCATCCATTATTTTACATTTTATTTTTATAACGTTATAATTTTTTCATATTCTTCAAAAACATAAATAAAGTCCCACTAGCATCCTGTTCTAGTGAGACTTCATTTTATAGTATTTCTTCTTCTATCATGCGTTGTACTTGATTCAATGCTTCTTCCTTTTCCATTAATCCTAGTGCAACCCCTTTAACCGCCATACCTAATATTTTTAAAAATTGTCTTTCATCAAATGGTATATTCATTCCCTCTGGTATTCTCTGAGTTTGTGAAACTGCAAAACATTCTTTTGTCAATTCTAACCACGGAAATGTATTAATAATATCATATTTATCATATGTTTTCCTACATGGTGATACTCCTCCTAATGCTGCAATCGCAGATGCCACAGGCTCCTTTGTAACCCATTTGATAAATTCTAAAGCATCCTCTGGATATTTGGATGTCTTTGCAACTGCCAATGCACCTCCTCCAAGTACAGGATTCCCACCCGGAACCATACTAAATCCAATCTTATCAACAATTTTTGATTTACTTCCTAATATTTCAGAAGCATAATTGCTGAACATAATTGACATAGCAACATCACCATTTGCAAATGCTTTTGCTGATGTCGTCCACCAACTTGTTTGAATTCCTTCTGTATATGGCACAATCTCCATCAGCTCATCCATAGCAATCATTCCTATCTCATCATTTAATACAATTTTTCCCTCTTTATTATAAAGGTTTTTCTTATGACTAAAATATCTTGTTAAAAATTCTGTTGCAGCCACTCCCGTATTTCCCCAAGTGAGCGTCGTTCCATACTTTACTGGAACATCGTGTAATTCATTCGGCAATTCTGTAAAAAACTTTGCAATTTGATTATATTCCACAAAATTTTTTGGTACCTTTAATTTTTTTCCGAATTTTTCGCTGAACACTCTTTGGATAGCAACATTTTCAAAAAGATCTTTTCGATAAAAAAGCATCTGCGAACTTGGAGATGTTGGTAGAGCATATATCATATCATTCACAATGGAATATTTTTTTTCTAATGTTGGTATATACTCTTCAAAAACATTTCCTACCTCTGGATCTATCTCATTAAGCGGTCTAAGTGTTTTATCAGCAAACCAAGAAATCCAAGTCATATCAATTCTAAAAATATCAAATAACTGCATTTCGTTGGCACTATTCAATTGCTCATAAATTTCATCATAAGATAAAACCACCACCTTTATTTCTGTTCCTGTCTTTTCTGTATAGAGCTGTGCTAATCCTTTCATCGCCAAAGCTTCTGGACTATCAATGGTTAGTACATTCAAACATTTAGCTTGTTTTTCTTTTAATTTAATATGATTCCATCTGCGTATACCATCATTTTTATATATGTGTTCTTTACCCCACGATTTTTGATTAACAGATTCAACAATCCTATCCGCAACATGCTTTCCTAAAAGACTATAATTTAATTCATATTTTATAAAATTTTTTTCCGGCAATGAATATACTGGTGAAAGCGTCACTATATCGCAATATCTATTACTAAACATAGAGCTTTGTATTTCATGGATTTTATCAGCAAATCCTTTACTTGTTGTTATAATTGCATCTATTTTATCTGATGATATAAAAATATCCAAAATACTATTTGAAATCCGAAAGGCATCTGTAACAACATGTGTTAGAACAACTGCCTCTGTTTTTTCCAATACTTTTCTAAATGCTTCAATAAACACTCTCTCATTTGAAAAATTTTCAGAGGATGTCACCAATACTAAGTTATGTACTTTCCTCTCAGCTATATAATGAGCTAATTCTTCCCCTGCCTTATCATATTCAAACCCATAATATTCTGCACTAAATTTAGGCTTTCGTTCAATAAATATAACTTTATTTATTCCGGATTTTTTATATTCCTGTTCTGCTTCATCTAAACAAGTAAACGTTATAATTCCTTCTGCCATAGCTGATTTTGCTTTTTGAATTAACTCTATTTCCGTTTGCGGATTATCATTGGATATCAATACTTCTGTAGAATATCTCCTTTTTTCTACATTTAATTTAAAACTATTATAGAAATCACGATAATGACTAAATTCTAAATTAGGTAAAATCACACTGATAAGATTTGTACTCCCTTTACGCAACATCTTTGCTCGTTCATTAATTGTAAATCCTAATTCCCTTGCAGCTTCTTCTACTGCCTGTATTTTTTTCGCACTTACATTTCCCTTATTATTCAACACATTGGAGACGGTTCCTTGTGAAACACCCGCTAATTTTGCAACATCCAATATTGTTGCCATAAATTTATCACGCCTTTCAAATATTCATTACATTATACTTTAGTTTCTTGTTAATAATCTATCTAAAGCACTTTTCCCTTGTTCATAATCTTTAAATTGTATTCCATAAAATCCTAAATTTATTGCTTGTGCAATATTTTCATTCCTATCATCAATAAATACACTTTCTTCTGGCAACAATGAATATTTTTCGCATAAATGTTCATAAATCTCCTTTTCTGGCTTTATAACTTTACATGAATAAGAGAATACAGTCCCATCTACATAATCTAAAAATTTCATTTTTTTCTCTGTTTGTTCATAGGTAAACTCAGGATAGTTTGATAAAATATATACTCGGTATCCTCTGTTTTTTAATTCTTTTATCCAATCAACACTATAAGAAAATAATTCTATTGCATCTCCAATACTTTGAAATGCTTTTATTATTTCTTTTTCATAATCAGGCGCATTAAAAATAAACTTTTGTAATATTTCTTCTGTTGACATATCTCCCCGATCAAATTCATTCCACAACGGATTTTCAAACATGGCTTCATTAAGTACTCTCTTCGTCTTAGCATCAAACCCTAATCGATTCATATAGGAATCTGGATCGTATTCCACCAACACTTTTCCAACGTCAAAAATAATATTTTTAATCATAACTCTTCTCCTAGCTTATTTTTTTCTTTGTATTAATCCTAACATATTACATCAAAATTGCAAATTATAGATACAAAATCTTTCCAATCTTTAAAGAAAAAATTCACACAATCATACATTCCAATGGGTATTCTTTTGTTCCCAATATAAAGAAAAAGGAATCTAATTTCTCACCTAAGGTTAAAATTAGATTCCTTTTTTTTATTTTTTATAAATTTACAGAATGATCTTTTACTTTCAAACGTGTCATCGCTCTTGATAACGATGCTTGTGTTCTATAATACTGTTGCTGGCTCATCTTTTGACGGAGCTGTTCTTCTGCAATCTCTTTTGCTTCCTTCGCACGTTTTGCATCGATATCTTCTGGACGCTCTGCGGTCAGGACAAGAACGGTTACACGATTGTTGATCACTTGTGCAAAACCACCGCTGACGGCGGCAAGATGCCATTCATCGCTGTCTTCAGTCTGAAAACGGAGTTCTCCTGGCACAATGGCAACCATTGCGTCTTCATGACCTCCCATTATTGCGATTTCACCGTCTGACTGAGGAAGCACAAGAAATTTACCTCTGCCTTCGTAGAAAACTTTATCCGTTGCTACGATTTTCAAACCAAATCCACTCATGACAGCACATTCCTTTCTCTATTCATAGCATGACGCTCATTATGCTTGAATTGTTTTTGCTTTTTCAATTACATCATCTAATGTTCCAACATTGAAGAAGGCAGCTTCTGGATACTGATCCATTTCACCGTCAACAATAGCTTTGAATCCACGAATGGTTTCTTTTAATGGCACATATTTACCTGGAACACCAGTGAAGTTTTCCGCAACGTGGAATGGCTGAGATAAGAATCTCTGGATCTTTCTCGCACGATATACGATAAGCTGATCTTCTTCTGAAAGTTCTTCCATACCAAGAATTGCAATAATATCTTGTAATTCTTTATATTTTTGAAGAGTTTCTTGCACTCTTCTGGCTGTTTCATAATGTTCTTCTCCAACAACATCAATTTCAAGAATACGAGAAGAAGATTCCAATGGATCAACCGCTGGATAGATACCTTGTTCTACAATCTTTCTTGATAATACAGTTGTTGCATCTAAGTGAGCGAATGTAGTCGCTGGAGCTGGGTCAGTCAAGTCATCGGCAGGTACATAAACAGCCTGTACTGATGTTACAGAACCATTTCTTGTAGATGCGATACGTTCTTGAAGTTCACCAACTTCTGTTGCCAGTGTTGGCTGATACCCTACGGCTGATGGCATACGTCCAAGAAGAGCGGATACTTCTGAACCTGCCTGCACATAACGGAAAATATTATCGATGAATAAAAGCACATTTTGATGCTCTACATCACGGAAATATTCAGCCATTGTAAGCCCTGTCTGTGCAACACGCATACGAGATCCAGGTGGTTCATTCATCTGTCCAAATACTAAGGCTGTTTTATTTAAAACGCCTGATTCTTTCATTTCTGTCCAAAGGTCATTTCCTTCACGAGAACGTTCTCCAACACCTGTGAAAATGGAATAACCCCCATGTTCTGTTGCGATGTTACGGATTAACTCTTGAATTAATACGGTTTTACCAACACCGGCACCACCGAATAAACCGATTTTACCACCTTTTGCATATGGAGCTAAAAGGTCAATAACTTTGATACCAGTTTCTAATACTTCAACAACTGGACTTTGATCTTCAAAACTTGGTGGATCGCGGTGAATCACCCAATGTTCTTCGCCATCTAATGTTTCTCCACCATCAATGGTGTCACCAAGTACATTAAAAAGACGTCCTAATGTCTTTTCTCCAACAGGAACTTTAATTCCAGCTCCTGTTGCAATTACTTCCATATCTCTGTGAAGTCCTTCACTAGCAGCTAACATAATACATCTTACAATGTTATTACCAAGATGCTGTGCAACTTCCATCACGCATTTTTTATCACCATTTTGTACTTCTAACGCGTCTTTGATTTTTGGAAGATCTTTATCTGCAAATTCTACGTCAACGACAGGTCCCATAACCTGTACGATTTTACCTTTATTCATAACGAAACTTCCTCTCTTTTATTCTTTCTCTTTCCTTTTCCGATTCGGTTAAGAGTTTTGTTTTCGTTTCTGGGCTTTCGCACCACCAATTACCTCAGTAATTTCCTGTGTAATTGCTGCTTGACGAGCACGATTGTACATAATAGAAAGATTGTTAAGCATTTCTTTCGCACTCTTTGTAGAGGATTCCATCGCTATCATACGAGAATTGTGTTCACTACAATAAGATTCTACAAGACATCCATAAATAGTACCGATCAAATATTGAGGAACAACCGCCTCAAGAACTGCTTCCGCAGATGGGGACATTGTAATAACCTCTTGATGTACCGTCAACAATTCTTTTGCTAACTCTTTGTTAGAAAGATCAATGTACTTTTTACGGAATCCTTCTTTTTTAAGTGGAAGAAGTTGCCAACTTTTTGCTTCCATAGAAACTGCACTTTCCATAACAGTATAAATAATGTGTACTTCGTCTAATTGTCCTGACAGGTACAATTCAAGCATTTTAGTTGTAATGGAACGCGCACGATGAATGGTAGGATGTTGTACAGTATATCGTACGCTTGTATCCACATTCACCTTTTTTCTTGCAAAGTAATGGCGTCCAAGCTCTCCTAAGACGAAAAGTGTAACATTGCCTTCTCTTTGCAATTTTTCTTCTGCGATCTTAATTACATTATGGTTATAAGCACCTGCCATGCCCTTGTCACCTGTAATAACAATATATCCAATATTTTTATCTTTCTCTTTTTTTGCGCTTGCACCTTCTGGTGCAAAATACATATGATCCACTTCTGGCGCATGTCGCAAAATTCTTGAAATGGCATCTTGCATTGCATAGAAATATGGTTCTGTATCTTTCAATACTTTTTGTGCCTTCTTCATTTTAGAGGAAGAAATCATATACATTGCATTTGTGATTTTCATGGTATCCTGAATGCTTCTTCTGCGATCCTGGATTTCTTTCATATTTGCCATATCAACACCTGCTTATCTTATCTAATCTTTTCTTTATACTCTTTTGCCACAGTGACAATTTTTTTCATTAACTCATCTGATAATGCTTTTGTTTCTTCAATCTCTTTTCCGATTTCAGGGTGTTCTCTATCCATATAGCTTAATAGATCCATTTGGAACTCTTTTACATTTTCTACATCAAGAAATACTTTGTTTGTTGCAGAACAAAGTGTAATAACTTGTTCATGTAGACTTAATGGGCGTCCTAATGGCTGTTTTAATAATTCCATCAAACCACGTCCATATTGGAGCTGTTCTTTTGTTGCTGCATCAAGATCAGAACTAAACTGTGTGAACACTTCCATTTCACGGAATTGAGCTAAGTCAATACGAATACTTCCTGCTGCTTTTTTCATCGCTTTTGTCTGAGCTGCACCACCTACACGAGATACAGAAAGACCAACGTTAACAGCCGGACGCATACCTGAGAAGAATAAATCTGTTTCCAAGAAAATCTGACCATCTGTAATAGAAATAACGTTTGTAGGAATGTATGCAGATACATCACCTGCCTGTGTTTCAATGATTGGAAGGGCTGTAATAGAACCACCGCCCGCTTCATCACTTAAACGGCTAGAACGCTCTAATAATCTTGAATGTAAGTAGAATACGTCACCTGGATAAGCCTCACGTCCTGGAGAACGCTCTAATAACAGAGATAAGGCACGATAAGCAACCGCATGTTTTGATAAATCATCATATACGATTAAAACGTCTTTACCCTGATACATAAAATATTCAGCAAGAGCTGTTCCTGAATATGGAACAATATATTGTAACGCTGCACAGTCACTTGCTGTTGATGTAACAATAATAGAGTAATCCATAGCTCCATGTTTTTTCAATGTCGTTACAAGTTTTGCAACTGTGGATGCTTTTTGTCCGATCGCCACATAAATACAAATAACATCTTTACCCTTTTGATTTAAAATCGTTTCAATGGCAATGGATGTTTTTCCTGTCTGACGGTCACCAATGATTAATTCACGCTGTCCACGACCAATTGGAAACATGGAGTCAATGGCTAAGATTCCCGTTTCCATTGGAACGCTAACAGATTTACGTTCAACGATTCCTGGTGCTTCTTGTTCAATTGGACGGAAACCGTCTGCTTTAATTTCCCCTTGTCCATCGATTGGATTACCAAGAGCATCAATAATTCTTCCCACAAAAGCGTCACCAACTGGAACTCCTGCTTTTCTTCCTGTACGAACGACTTTTGTGCCTTCTTTAATTTCTGTGTCTTTACCCAAAATGATACAGCCGATTTCATGACGTTTAATATCCTGCACCATACCTTTGACACCGTTTTCAAATGTTACAATTTCACCATACATCGCATGGTCAATTCCATAAATAGTTGCGATTCCGTCACCAACCCAGATAACTTCACCGACTTCACGACCTTCACAGATCGCATCATAATTTTCTATTTCTTCACGAAGAATGGAAATAATTTCTTCTGAACTGATTGCACTCACGTTTCTCACCTCCGGTTTATCGGATTATTTGCTGACGAAGGGATTTAATTTTTCCCATCAAGCTATAATCGTATTCGATACTGCCGATTCTCAATAAAAATCCTCCAAGTAAAGAACGATCTTCTATTAATTGGAGTTTTACTTGACGGCATCCATATTCTTTTTTAATAAAATCTTCAAATCCTGCTTTCTGTTCTTCGCTAGGCTCTGTCACATAGAAAAGTTTTACACTCTTGACACTATTTTGTTGTTCTTCATATATGTCATAAGCATCAAAAATATTTTCAATTTGACCCATTCGCCCATGTTCACTAACTTTTTTTAGAAAAGCGTGCATTTCCTTTGGAAATACTCTTTCAATCACTGCTCCCTTTTTTCTATTTTCAAGGGTTGGATTTGCAAGAATTTCTTTCAGCATAGGAACGTTTTTAAAACATTCCCTTGCTGACATAATCTGTTCTTTTTCTATTGGAAGTTCATACAAAACTACCGCATAATTAAGCTCTGTTTGCGTCATTTTGCTCACCTGTCTCTTTCAGGAAACGATTGTAGAGGTTATCATTTTCCTGCTCATTTAACTGCTCGCTTAAAATTTTCTGCACAGCAGTAAGAGCAAGACCTGCCACTTGATCCTGCATTTTTTTGGTTTCACGTATGCGTTCTTGCTCAATTGCATTTTCCGCATCTTTTCTAATTCGAATAACTTCCTGATTCGCCTCTGCAAGAATTGTATCTGCCTCTTCTCTTGCTGTTTGTTTTGCTTTTGCGATGATCTGATGAGATTCATCATGAGCGTTTGCAAGAACCTGTTCATATTTCTGTTTATTCTCTTTGGCTTGTTGCTCAACCTCATTTGCATGAGCAATTTTGCTTTGTATCATATCTTCACGTTGCTTCATGATATTTTGAATTGGTTGAAACAGAAAATGTCTCAGTAATAAGTACAAAACGATCAGGTTAATCACTGTGAATAGAAGATCAAGATTAATCTCCAGCATCTAAAACACCTGCCTTTACTGAAACTAATTTTTATTTTACTACGAACATAAGTAATAATGCTACAACGAAACCATAGATAGCTGTTGCTTCGGCTAAAGCAGCACCAATTAATAATGTTTTATTGATTTTACCTTCTGCTTCTGGTTGTCTAGCAATCGCGTTTACTGCTCCTGCTGTTGCAATACCAATACCAATACCTGCTCCAATACCTGCAATACCTGCAATACCTGCTCCAAGTGCACCTAATGTTAACATAATATTCTCTCCTTTTCTTCTCAAAAAAATTATTAAATATTGATTGTTTTCACTTTATCTTTATTCGTTCTATACATTCTTAACTGAACTAGTCTAATTGTTCACTAATAAATAATGCAGTTAACAATGTAAAGATATAGGCTTGAAGTAACCCATCAAAAATATCGAAATAAAGACTAAATGGAATCGGAATAATAGCCGGTATGATTCCTTTGATCATTTCCATGATTACGAATGCTCCTAAGACATTACCAAAAAGACGCATACAAAGTGAAATTGGTTTCACAAAAATCTCCATGATATTAATTGGAATCATAATAACTGATGGTTTAGAAAAACTCTTGATCCATCCACCGAATCCCTTTTGACGAACTCCTGCAAATTCAATTAACAAGATACTCATAATCGCCATGGCTGCCGTAACATTAATGTCTTTCGTTGGCGGTTTAAATCCAAGTAAACCAATAATATTTGATATACCAATATATAAAATAATTGTCATCAAATATTGTGCATACCGCTTGCCTTCTTCTCCCAGAATCTCTGCAAAAATATTATACAAAGCACCAACTGCGGATTCTAAGGCAATTTGTTTTTTTCCTGGATTTTCTACTCTTAGATCTCTTACTAGAACCACTGATAGCAACACGAGAACCGCCATGATAATCCATGTCACTACAACTGCTTCCGATATTCCAATTCCGCCAAATACCGGAATCGTAAATACCGTCTTACAACTGAGTTGATCTAGTAATTCTTCCACAAATGTATCCGTATTTCTCCCTTCCTTCTTTTTAATTTTTTTAGACTGTGCAATTGCGTCGAGCACACATCTCTTCTCCTTGTTTTAGCACTGTTCAAATATTTTGTCAACAATAGTTGCTAATACAACTATTTTATTTTCCCCTGAAGTTTACTGTGCAATTCATCTATTATAGAGCAATAAAAACAAGATTAAATAGTGTATTTTTTACAATTTCTTTTTTTTATTCGGACGGAATTCCATTTATCATTACATAATTTTCTAAAACTTCCACAAGGAAAGCATGGAATCTTTGTTTATAAATCATGACGGTTTTTTCATCCTGTTTCTTCCTATTATAAAGAAATCTTAATAATTGATACTTTTTTTCATCTTCTAAATGAAAAATTCCCCCTTTTTCTCTTTTTCTTGACTTATTATTTTAGTCATGATACCATCAACCATGAAAGTAAATGTAAAACAATAAAGACCATGTGATTTGCCTGTTTCCTCCATATGCAAACAGGAGCATTTTCATATGGTTTTCTTTTTTGTATTTGGAGGTTTTTATGGATAATGAATTTATGAAGACAAAGCCCATCTTCTCTTTACTCATGTCGATGTCAATTCCTATGATGCTTTCTATGTTAATGCAAGCCCTTTATAACATTGTGGACAGCATCTATGTATCATATCTTGGTACAGATGCCCTAACAGCGGTTTCCATTGCATTCCCTCTTCAAAATATGGTTGCATCCGTAGCCGTTGGCGTCGGCGTCGGCATCACTTCTACCATTTCTATCTATCTTGGATCAAAAAAACAAGAAGAGGCAAATACGGCAGCAACTATTGGTATCGCACTTTCGATTCTACATTGCATCCTGTTTATCCTAATCGGGATCTTTGTTACAAAACCATTTTTACGATTATTTACGACCGATCCTTCTATCTTAAAACAGGCTTGTGACTATACATATATTGTAGTATGCCTTTCTTTTGGAACGATTATTCAAATCGCTATGGAAAAAATTTTCCAAGCGGTGGGAGCTATGAAAACAACTATGTTTTTGCTTGCTACTGGCTGTATTATCAATATTATTTTAGATCCTATTCTAATCTTTGGATATTTCGGCTTTCCAGCTATGGGAGTTCGTGGTGCAGCAATCGCCACTGTCACCGGACAAATATGTGGTTTTATTCTCTATATTATCGTCTATTTGAAAAAATCCTTTGGCATCACCATTCATTCGAAATATTTAATATTTGATAAAAGTGTGATCCGACAGATCTATTCTGTGGGGATTCCATCTTCTTTGATGATGATGCTCCCTTCTATTTTAATCAGTATATTAAATCGGATTCTTGCACGTTTTTCCGATCTCTATATCGCAGTCCTTGGGGTTTACTTCAAGTTACAAACCTTTATCTATATGCCAGCCAATGGAATTGTACAAGGTATGCGACCTATCGTCGGATATAACTATGGAGCAAAGGACTATGACAGAATGAAAAAAACAATTCAATATAGCCTATTATCCGCTGGCATGATCATGCTGTTTGGAACCATAGTGTCACTCCTAATTCCTGCTCAAATTTTTTCTTTATTCAAAGCGGATGAAAACTTACTCTTGGCTGGAACCACTGCTCTTCGGATTATTAGCCTCGGATTTTTGATTTCAACTATCGGAATCATTTATTCAGGAACATTCGAATCCATTGGGAAAGGAAGGGAATCTTTGATCATCTCTCTTTTAAGGCAGTTTATCATTACAATTCCAGCAAGTTTTATTCTCTCTCATTTTCTCGGAGTAATTGGCGTTTGGATCGCCTTTCCGATTGGAGAACTCTGTGCAAGCATTGTCGCCTATTTCTTACTAAAAAAGCAAGAAAATGGAGCATTCTCTCCCTTTTAACAATAATAAGGAAAGATATTCCATATACACAAAAAGGAGGAGAAACACGTTATCTGTGTTTCCCCTCCTTTTTTCATTAAAGCTATCATAATATGCGTTGAACATATTTTTTTATAAGCTTTGTACCTCCAAAAAAGATTATAACAATAAGTATAAAACTACTGATAAGTTTTATCCCTAACATTTCTAAATCCTGAGATACTGTAAAATAAAAACTAGGAAAATAAAATGTACTCCATTTTGTTTGCGTTATCCCCATAGTTAGAATAATGAAAAAGATACCCGTAAATACCTTAGCAATCAGATAAGGTAAAATAATACAAAATATTTGTATAAATAGCAATAATGGAATATAACAAATAAATGAATACAACATCGGACCAACTACTGCAGTCAGCAACACTTGTCCTCCTCTTTCCCTAAGCAAATAACAACATATTCCAGTGAAATTCACATATGCTATAAAACATACCAGCATATTCATAATAAACTTTGCCATAATAACACGCTCTGTTTTCTTTACACATGATAATACCATGATCCAACCATTATCTCTATCTTCTACTTGAGAATAGAAAATATTAAGAAACAGCATAAAACATGGAAAAATTAATAATAAATAAGCGTTACATAATATAGAAAACATATAGGCATCCAATGGTACCTCTATAAAATCCGCAGTTCGATCCACTATCTGCACCTTAATCATAATGGCAGTAGCTATAGGAACTATTATACCTGCGAATATACATATCCAAAATCTATTCTTGATCAGTTCGCTCTTTATTAGTTTTTTCAATGATTTTCAATCCTTTCTATAAAGACAGATCTCGATTTCTTCTTAACAAGAAATTGGATACGTACATAAATGTAATACTGAGAACAATTGCAACTAGAACACTAATTACAAATTCATTTTGGTTTGTCCTAAAAGCATGTGATATATAGGTAGAAGGGGCATATGGTAAAAATTGAAATGTTCCATCATAATAAAGAGCTATACTTACACTCATGAAAGCTCCACCCAAAATAATTAATAACGAAATTCGCTTAATGAAACAAACAACACATATATAAAATGCTATTATCATAGAAGCTGATGTAAATTGAATAAAAAATGTCTTCAAAAATAGCATTCCATCAAATGCTCCCTGTACCCCTATATCTTTTCCTATTAGAAACAAGCTTATATAATCTACCGCAAAATAAATCAATGCGCCCCATAATGCTACCATATATTTACCAAGCAATACGCTACCTTTTCTATATTTTGAACTGGCTACAAGCATCCATCCATTATTTTTCAAATCTACCGAAAATATTTCATAGACCAAAGCTGCTGCTACAACATGAAATAATTCTGCAAAATAAAAAACACTCTGTTCTTTAAATATTAATTGCCAATAAGATAAACCATACTCTTCTCTATGTAACAAAAGGTATCCCTCATAGCGGTATTGCAAATCAACATATAGCAAGCCGTTTAAAAGAAGCGGAAAAATAAAACATAATACAAACAAAAACTTTTTTTGTTTATATAATTCTATTTTAAAAGCTTTCATATGATACGCCCCCTTCATTCATACATTTCATATAAGCCTCTTCTAACGTCGTACATTCGTATTTTTCTAAAAGTTGATCGCAATTTCCATCATAACAGATTTTTCCTTTATTTATTAATATGACTTGATCTACAATCTTATCTAGTTCGCTTAAAATATGACTTGATATTAAAAATGTAACATTTCTTGTCTTATGTAAATGCAAAATCAAATTTCTTATATCAATAATTCCTTCTGGATCAAGACCATTAATTGGTTCATCCCAAATTAGAAATTTAGGATTTCCAATTAGAGAAAAGGCAATACATAAACGTTGTTTCATACCCATAGAAAAATGTTTTACTTTCTTTTTTCCAACCCCTTGAAGTCCAACAAGTTCTAAATAATCTAAAATTTCCTCTCTTGAAAGTGAAACCTCTTTCATATTAGCTACAATTTGCATATTCTGAAAGGCATTTAAATTACCATAATAGGATGGTCCGCCCACAACCGTTCCAATTGAATGCAAAGATTCTTCCTTTTCCCTTTCTTCTGTTTTTCCAAAAAGCTCAATCTGTCCTGATGATTCTGGTATAATTCCTAGTAATAATTTAATAATTGTCGTTTTACCAGCTCCATTGGGACCAATAAATCCACAAATCACATTTTCATTGATTGAAAAGGAAGCATTCTTTATCACTGTTGTTTTCTTAAATGACTTATTTACTTTCTCAAATTTTGCTATTTGATTCATCCTCTTCTCCTCTTCTCTCTATAAACTTCTTACTTTTTAAACATTGATACAATACACCCAATAAGCACTCCCATACACATTCCCAAACTACAGCAAATTGAGATATTACTACTTGTTATAACTGCAAAACTAACCCCCAATAGTGTCCCTAAACCTAAACCATAAGATATATACTTTAATAATTCACTATTTTTTTCATCTTTCTTTCTATCCATTCTTTTTCCTCTCTTCATCTTCACTATTGATATATAAATTATAATATTCACCTTTTTGAATCATCAATTCATCATGACTCCCTTGTTCACAAATTTTACCATCTCTCATGACAAAAATCCTATCTGCATCAATTATAGTCGAAAGTCGGTGCGCAATAATAATTTGTGTACATCCTGTATTTCTCAAAAATTCTGTAATTTTCTTCTCATTCACTGAATCCAAAGCACTAGTTGCTTCATCCAAGATTACTAATTTAGGTTTATGAATTAAGGCTCTTGCTAAAGCGATCCTTTGTCTCTGTCCACCAGAAAGGTTTAACCCCATCTCTGATACAATTGTATGCAATCCCATAGGCATTCCCATTATTTCATCATAAATCTGAACAACCTTACACGCTTCTATTACTTTTTCATCGCTTATCTCTTCATCACTCAAAGTAATATTATCTTTTATACTTCGATTTAGAAGATATACATCTTGAGGAACAACACCAATTTGGTTACATAATGAACTTTTCTTAATCTTCATCATATCAATACTATCAAAGAAAATATGCCCCTCTTTCACAGAATAGAGACCAGAAATTATCTTACCTATTGTACTTTTACCTGAACCTGATTTTCCAACAAATGCAATACGCTGTCCTGAATCAATACTGAGATTTATATTATGTAATACCTCTTGTGAATCTTTTGTATACGAAAAACATAAATCTTTTATCACAACATTTCCTTGCAGTTCAACTTCTAATTCTTGTGTATATCGCTCTTCTTCCTCTTCACACCAAATATCATTTACTCGTTTCAAATAAGTAGATGCCAAAATAAATTGTGAATAAGCACTAAAAATTGATACTTCTGAACTAAACAAAATAGAAGCAAGACTTTGAAAAGCAACCACATCTCCTAAAGACATATTTCCTTGATAACATTGTTGAACACCTAATAAAAGAATAGCTATTGGTGCAAACATCTGGAATGTCTCTGTTACAGCTGTATATATGTTATTCATGCGGTATCTCTCCTTATATCGCAACATTACTTTTTGCAAGTGTTCATACCAGTTATCATAAATTTGCTTTTCAATGCCTGAAGTTTTAATAGATGAAATAGTAATCAAACACTCATTTTCAACCGATTGCATCTCAGCTTGCTCTAATACTTCGTTATTGATCGTTCTTGCAATGGGTTCTTTCGTAAGAACAAGGAAAATAACATTAAACAAACCTATTAAAATTGTAATTCCTGTTAGTAAAATAGATTTTTGAAACAAAAAAATAATAATGAAACATATCGTCCCAATATCTACTACACCACTAACTACTTGCGTTGTAAATAATTCTCGAAATCCACTTAAACTAGAAATTCTATACAAAATATCTCCAATTGTTCTTATTTCAAAAAAATTATAAGGCAATTTTATCATATGCTCAAATGTTTCTTTTTCAATTTTATCACAAAAAAATATGTTTGAAATCATAATACTTGTGCTTCTTATATAAATCGTAAATCCATATAAAATCGTAAATGCTCCCAATATCTTAGCTAATCCTACTAATGTAGACATCCCATCTGAATCCACAACATTATTTATAATACGTGATGTGAATACTGGCACTTGAAGCATAAGAATATAACTAATAATAGCGAAGATGACAGCAAGGAAGACATTGCATTTATTTCTCACTAAAGCCTGCAATACCTTAATCCACGGAGAAGGTATTGTGGACTTTAAAGGTTTGAAATTTTCTTTTGGTATCGCAACTAAAATAGCATTACTAAAATGTTTCTTGAATTCATCAAGCGGATACTTTTCATATCCACGAGCAGGATTCATTATATGTATACTATTTTTTGTTACCTTATAAATGCATACAAAATGTTCATTATCCCAAAAGGCTATGCAAGGAAATGGTATATTCCCAATTGCCTCTAAATTTTTAATTCGATATGATTTTGCTTCAATTCCATGATATTCTAGAATATACCCAAGTTTTTGAAAACTATATCCATCACGTCCACATTCCACTAATCTTCTTAAATCAAGTAAATTTTCTTTACTCCCATAATATTGTAAAATGGATAAACAACAACATAATCCACACTCAGTTTGATTCATTTGTTCAATAAATGGTACTTTTCTCTTCATTGATTTCTCACCTTATCTACTTGACATCAAGTAAAAGTATACTTGGTATTTCATTATGATATTTTCTTAATATTGTATAGATTATACCTGGAAGTCCTAACATAAAAGAAAACATTTCATAAGCATTTGATATACCACATACAATTCCATTATCAATCATATCTTGAATTACCTGATTATACTTTTCATTTAAAAGAGAATAGAACAGTACTTCTTGACTATTTAATATTTCTCCATATGAAAGTAGAAAATCAATATTTCCTAACATTCCATGACATAAACTATGATCCGTTAACTTCATTAAACTGTCTTCTATTTTATCAATACTCTTTTGAATATCTTTCATGCATATTTCAAGCCCAGTATACTTATAAGCCTGCAATCTTGCAAGACAAATTCCAGTAGCACCATGACACCAATACACTGGATCGCTATCTTTTACATCTTCACGTAAATCCTTCCAATTTTGTTTTTCTTCATCATAATACTGGTTCTCTATTTCAATAATACGTTTCACATCATTGAGATATTTTTCATCCTTACTAATATTATAATAACCTGCAACAGCCAAAATTAATCCAGAATATCCATGTGCTAGACCAGCAAGATTCATGTCCATTAGATGATCAATACAGTAATCAACATATTCTCTAGCCCTTTCCTTTAATCTCACATCTTTTTCTATCATAAATATATTTTCTAACAACACAGCCATCCCGGATAGTCCGTTAATATAATCAATCACTTGATTTTCTACTATTGATTTTGAGATAATTTTTTCAAGACATCTTTCATATTTTTCATAGTATGACATATCTTCTAACAACAGATACAAAGTGTAATATATATATAACATAGAACCAGTACCATTATATGCTGATAGAATAACTTCGTCTTCATTAAAAGAATTTTCAAAACCTTTTAATAACCCTTCTGCCACTTTATAATATTTCTCATTATTCGTTTTCAAAGCTAATCTATATAGAAGAAGAACCACTCCACCACCATCGTATAAATAATAACTCAAAGGTGTTACTTTCAACTTTGGTGTAAGTAAAGCATGACTCACAATTATACAAAATTCTTCTTTATCATTCCATACTGCCTCATGGCATATATAATCTGCTATACAAGTCACTAGCGTGCTATCACTTTTTCCTAGATATGGCATATACTTTTTCATTGGTTTTGCACTGTTTATTATATTATGATTCCAATTGCTACTCAATAAAGTTGACATTGACAGATTTATCATTCTTTGCTGACTTATCAAATCTTCTTGATTCATAAATGCTATTTTTTCATTTACTAATTCTATAATAGTCTTTTTATAGAAATTTTCTATTGTACCATAAATGGACTTTAAATCCTTAGAGTTTGCTTCTTCAAAAAAATATGGAATATCGCCATTTAATAAGCTTGTAATCTCCATATCTGCCTGATGAAACATTTTTTCTTCTTGCATATATGGTTTTGATTTTAATTTAGAAATAAGTACAACTTGCTTATTGATATCTTCAAGATAATCTGGATGGTTTGATGCATCCTCAAATCTTCCATAAATATATGTTGGCCTAAGTACTTGTCTAATAACTAAACTATTTTCTTCTATACATCTAATAATACTTTTTCTAAATTCTTCTTTATTTTCTAATATATATGTATAGCACTCGGTAAATCCATCTAAGATTTCAATTAAGTATCTACTTGGATTATATTGTAAATCCCTTTTTCCTTCATACTTCATCTGGTAACATATTGATTCAAGATGAATATTATCTGTAAAGTCATCTATTACTTGAAAATTTGTCATTTTCCCTGATATTTGAGAATCATCTACTGCAAGTGGACTTAAATCCACATCAAAGAGACCACCAAGAAGATTCGTTGGTAACAACAAAGTGTTAAACACCGACTTTGAAATTGTATGATTAAAAAGTCTTTTTGGCGTATTCACATCAATAGCTACTACTTTATTCTTATCGAAGTTATAACTATCATTTGTTATAATAGTTTCTGTATCAATAATAACTGGATATCTTCCATACATAATAAGATTATCCATATGTAAGTCTGTCATATTCAGACAATAAGCGATCCCTAACATTTCACCATATCGATAATAATATTCACAGAACTCTTGATCTGTCTCACATTCCTTTTTTACAATAAACTCTTGCCACCCATAACTTTTTCTATTAATAACCTTTGGAGCTAACAAATTGAAAGTTAAATTTCTATTCAAATCTGTATACACACTTTTAAGAAATACATCATTTGATAATGTGTGAGGTTTATATATAATTTTCTTTCCATTCTTATCACTAAAAATTAACGCAGCTTTACCATTATTATGCCTATCACCATCAGATAAATCAATATAACCTATATGCTCTACAGAAAAACCAAATAATTTTTCAATCTCATTTTTGTCCGCATTAAGTGCTGTAATTGCTTCTTCTACCAATAATAATGTATATTGATGAAGCAAATAAATCTTACGAATCAAAACACTATATTTTTCACAGAATACCTGAAAAAATTGTTTATCTCGAAATTGTCTACAAAACATGAGATATCTCTCATTTGGTGTTGTATTATCCAATTCTAAAGCCTGTCTTATTTTCCACTGATATATTTCTATAATCATAGTCCGAATAGAAATGGAATACGTTTTCTTGTAAAAATTTTCCATTAACACTTGCCCAATCTTATCTATTTCTCCTTGTATTCTTTCCTCTAAAATTCTAAAAATCTGCCTACGAAAATAGATAGAAAATCTCCCATTAAAACTCCAAAAAGAAATTTTGTTATCTACTTCATCTGTTATATCTTCTGTATTCCATTCTTCTAATATACCCTTGATATATGCCTCCATAATAACATTCCTTTACACATCTAAAAATATTATAGCGAGTTACATTATAGCTTTTATTTTTTCGGTTTTTAAAAATAAAAAATCGTTTATGTATTATTTATTATTTATTGCTTATTGCAACTTTTTGTACATCCAGATGTTGGACAAGCGTTTGCACTTAATGTGACTGTAATAGTTGTTCCAGCAAAGGCAATTGTTGCAACAACAACTGCAACTGGTGTTGCTCCACCCACAACTTCCTCTCCTGCTAATGCTTCAAGTTCTGCTTCATTAATTTTTCCTGTGATGTTTTCCATTTGAAATGCCCTCCTTTATTTACTACTAATATCTATTTAGATTAATTGCAATTATTCTGGCATTCAATAGTACCTGTACAAACAGCTCCTTTATTCCCAAATGCTTTACTAAGCGGACTTAATTGAGCCCATGATCCAATGCCTCCAATTATAGTATTATCAGCAATTTCTTCCATAATATCTGGATTAATTTCAGTTAATATAGGATTTTTCATTACAACATCTCCTTTCTGCTATAATATAACTCATTATAATATCTTTAGATATGTTTTTCTATTTATTCTAGCCACAAAAAACCTGGTAACATATCTTGAGCATAATTTGCTAACATTGCATATCCCCATCCTGATAATCCAACCATTAACCCATATGTATTACAGGATTTCATCTCTTTTGTATTCCACTTTTTAGATAATATATTATTATATAGTTCTTGAAAAATATGTGCGTTAGCATTCCTAATTTCATCTCGTTTCAAAACCTTTGCTGCCAAATCAAGAATCGCTAAATTTCCCAGATCACCATGACAATATGTCAAATTATTTCCAAATCCTCGTTGTCTTGTCTGTTTCATTGAAATTGCTATTTCTTTCTCAATCCGATCATCCTGAAATCCACCCTGATATAATAATAGCTTACTAAGTAAAATACCTGGAGCCCCATGACACCATGCATGAGAGATTTTTTGCTCAATATCTGATCGGAACCAGTTCTCGTCTTTCTTACTAAAACAACCTCTTTCATAATTTAATGACTTTTCAATTACTACTTGTGCTCTTTCTTCTCCTAAGTACTTCATTGCTAAGTACAAGAAAGTATGTATTCCCGCATTCCCATGAGAAAAACCTGAATAATGTTTTTCTGCTGAGCAATCCCAATACACAAATGAATCTTTTCTTATCGCTGATTGTATAAGATGAGCAACTAATAGCTCAATAACTCGATCAATTTCTCCTTTCCTCTTACTCTTCGAGGCAACTTTCAGTGCAACTGCTAAATATCCTGCTGAACCAGCAATTACATCATTCTTATCATCAAATTGTATTAATCTGCTACAAGATATTAATTTTTCTTCAACTAAATTTTTCAACCCATCATCCTGTGTAACCTCTGCTAAGGAATTCAGCATATATAAAGTACCACCAATTCCAGTAAATGCCCCTATAATACTGTTTCTATCCAAATATTGATCATCAAGTAAAGTTAGCGGTATCTCAGCAGCTTTTTTTGCACTGTTCAAAAAGTAGTCTTTCCCCGTAATTTTCCACAAATAGGTAAAATAAAAGGCAATACCTGCATTTCCACTATAAAATTCATGACCTAATACAGAAGGTATCCAAATATCTTCTTCAAAACCTTGTAAAGTGACACAAATCCAAGCAGAATCCTTTTTACCTCGTCCATTTACACCCTCGATGGCATTTTCTGCAATATATTCCCCAATAGAGCTAGCTGTATTTAACCATTTTTCAGGCTGTAGCACATTCTGATAAGTTTGGTACTTAATAAAAGTTTTGTCTGCCTTATTTCTCCTTGTGATATATGATGCTCGTATATAATCTATCTGTTTGAATAAATCTTTTTCACTAAAACTATGTATTTTTTCTTTTAATTCATCAAAGAAACAAACCAATTTTGAATTATGAAGGCGTTTTCCTCTAGAATCATAGATACTATCTTCACCAATATGATGTGTAAAATAAGGAATATTTCCTGTCATTAAATCTTCATGTTCTGCCAATACAATATCAAGAAAATCCCTATATCTCTCTTGTGCCACTCGATAAAGAATCAATTGTCTTTCATATCCTTTTCTTGCAAATTCTTGATGCAGAGAAATATTTAATAACTGAGAATAGTATAAAGTGGGTCTAATTATAATCCTACCTGTACATCCACTAAACTGTTCTATTATATACTGAATATACTCGTCTTTATTCTTCTCAATCCATCTATATACCTTTCTAAATCCGTACTCTATCTCATTTATATACTTACAAGAATCAATATAAGCACCTTTATATTTAGGGTTGTTCTGTTCTGGTTTAATTATAAAATGTTTACGTTCAATATGTATTGTATCCTTCAGTGGCTCCACAACAAAATCTGTCTTAAATGTTGAATTCTGTTCTTTTACTGCTCCAAGTCCTCCAATTTCCATATTTCCTTTCATATATGTTGGAAGCATTCCGATTGTTGCAACTGAATTAGAATACTGCTTCTCTGCTTTAGCGAAAGCACTATTTCTCTCTTTATCATCTGGTTGGACAATAAGAGGATGAATTACCGTTTCTAAATCTATCAGAACAGGATATTCACCACACGCAATAATATTCTCATAATGAAAATCGGATGAATTTAATGAATACAATACTGCTAATAACTCTCCTATTCGCTCATAGAAATTCTCAATTTCTTTCTGTTCTTTACAATCCCTATGTGAAATATATTGAGAAAATCCATAATCTTGTCCGCTAATAGTCTTTGGCAGTTTAAAATCAAGCATATCCTTATTCTTTTTGCTCATCCAATCCATAAGATTTTCAAATTTTTGATCAATCATTAGTTGATGTGGCTTATATAAAAACTTCTGTCCATTTTTAAGTGAAACTAGAACTACACTTTTACCCCCTTGATGAGTATCACCATTTCCAAGTTCTATTTCTTTTATTGAAGCACGACCAACTGTAATCGAAAACTGTTCCTCTATTTGCTTTTTATTCTCCTCAATTCGTTCAATAACTTCTGCAATATATTGAAACGATGACTTTGCTACATGAGATGCTAGTTCTGTAATGATATAGTATTCTTTGTAAAACTGAATTAATTTATTTTTTTTTGATGCATATTCAACTTTAAAATATTGCATACGTTCTTCTGATGTATTCCCCTTTAAATAACCATTATTTCTTAAATAATTCACTTCATAAATAATAGATTTATAAAGAATCTTATACACTTTAAAATTAATATCATTAATAATTTTGTCTAAAAATTGTTCTGTGTTGTAAAGAATATTATTCATAGAAATTCTATAATATATTTTCTTTACTTGCTTATTAACTATAGGTAATATATAATTAGTAAACAATTGCTCTTTTTCAAACCACTTCAAATTTTTCTTAATTACATTACAATACTCAAAATCTACAAATGGAGCAACAAAATTATCTTCAAAATTTTCATATTTCTTATATTCTTCTTGTAAAGTATTATAATCAAAACAATTCATTTTCTTAATAATTTCTTCTAATTCATTACTATCACTTTCAGGAAAATATGTTTTCCAATATTTAAATATCTCACTATAATTCAAATTATTCTCACACTCCATTCATAGCATCTTTTAACTTCAATTGTACTTTTACAAAGTTTATATTTTATCTCTTTAGTAATTCCATATTTCTTTCCAAAAAT
Organism: uncultured Eubacteriales bacterium; assembly: GCA_949284175.1. Lineage (GTDB taxonomy): Bacteria > Bacillota > Clostridia > Lachnospirales > Lachnospiraceae > Scybalomonas. The sequence goes on along the minus strand of CASDVE010000003.1, from coordinate 813 downwards.
TGATTCGACTATCTTATATCTACGACTCAAATCCTCCTTTCTTAAACAATAAATCTAACAGGCGAAAGAATTCGCTATCAACATTGATAAAATAAGCTCTATAAAAAAATAGATTTCCTTTTACTAACTTCATATTGGCAACAGATTTACAATCCATAAATGCGGTTTATGAAGCATTTCAAGAGGAACAAGAGGAATATAATGTTATAGAAAGAGAATGGATTTAACAGTACAGTGATGGCTGTGAATTGGATAATAAAGAGGATTTTGGAAAACCACAATTAAGAAAGCTAGGAATTCTGTTAGACAAAAAATGATAGAAGCAATTTTTTTGGGATGGAGATATACTTATCATCGCATAACTGTTTTGAGAATAGCTATGCTACTTGGAAACGCCTCCATGACGCACCAGCATCTGCATAGCGCTTCATTTATTCGCTCTTTTCCCATATAATTCCATCTCTATAGAGAAACTTTAAACACTATCAGAAGTACTATCTATAAGACCATTTCGATTTTTAAAAAAATTCCTATTCATATTATTCCCTTCTTGAAATATACTATAATATGATATATACTCACAAAATCGAATAAAAGAGTGATAGTCGATGAACAGAAAAAATAAGTATTCACTACCTCCGCTGTTAAAACAACTTGATTTCTCAAAAAGCAGTTATTATTATCAAAAAATAACCAATCGAAAGCAAAATAAATAGGTTCTATAATAAATGTTGGGGTGGTTTTCCATCCCAGCTTTTTTGTGTATAATAAAAAAGACCTCCGCTCTTCACCACAAAGAAACGGAGGTAATCA
>CASDVE010000002.1 GCA_949284175.1 uncultured Eubacteriales bacterium | reverse complement strand
GATAAGTCGGGTGACGATAGGGTGCGGATTATTCCGCTTTGATACCTTGCCCTATTACTTGCTCAAGGTAAGATTATTACAGCCCCTTACGGGCGCACTGTCATACTATTGGATATCGGCGTCCCAGTAGCAAACACAACTCCTTTTCCCTGATTGATATTGTTAATATATTGAATTTTTAATCGCATATCCATTGCCCTTTGAGAACCTCCGCCTCCAATCCCCGCTACATTTGACATTTTTGTAAAAATTTCAAGATTCTTATAAGCATGTGCCTCATCCACGAACAAGGCATCTACCCCCAACTCTTCAAAGTTTACTACATGGTCTTTTGCAGATTCATTATTTAAGTCTTCAATCTTTTCCTCCATTTGTTTTCTTTTTCCTTCCATCTGCTTTACAGTCCATGATTTCCCATTTTCTGACTTTGCTGCATCTATCGCCGCCACAATCTGTTCTATCTGATCTTCCATCATTCTCTTTCTCATTTCCTTTGACATAGGGATTTTTTGAAACTGGGAGTGTCCCATAATAACAGCATCATAATTTCCTGTCGTAATCCGGCTTACAAATCTTCTTCTGTTTTCTTTCTGAAAGCTTTCTTTATCCGCCACCAGCACATTAGCCTGAGGATACAATCTGAGAAACTCTGCCCCCATTTCCACTACCAGATGGTTTGGTACTACCATTAAAGGTTTATGACAGATTCCCAGTCTTTTCATCTCCATAGCAGCCCCTATCATCTCGAAAGATTTTCCGGCACCTACACAGTGTGCTAAAAGGGTGTTTCCACCCGAAAGAAGGATACGTGCAATGGCATTTTTCTGATGTGGGCGAAGATTGATCACAGGATTGATTCCCGGCATAGTAAGATAGGAACCATCATATTCTCGTAACCGGACATTATTAAAGGTCTCATTATAGTAGTCCACATATTTCTTCCTTCTTTCCGGTTCCCGAAATATCCAGCTCCGGAACTCTTCTTTTATCTGTTCCGCCCTATCCCTTGCAAGCATCGTTTCTTTTTGATTGACTTCATATTTAGGCGGATTATCGGAAATCCTATCTCGAACGGTTACGATTCTGCTGTTTAATGTTTCCTCAATAATAGAAATTGCATCTACTCTGGAAGTCCCATATGTTTTGATATTCAAAATATTATTTCCGCTAAAATAGTGTCCTCGGTCTATATGGTAGGTTTTATCTATATGATTCAATTCCAATCGAATTGTCCCACTTCTGCTATTTTCAGTATGTTGATGCCCTTCTGGTATCTGAAGAAGTTCATAGATAAATTGTTCATAATCCTCTAAGCTGATCCAGGGCGTTCCCAGTTTTACATGGATATCCGATGCTTTGAGTTCTTCTGGCTGTACTGCTTCTAATGCTTCTACATTTTTTTGAAAAATGGGATCGTTCTGTGCATATATTCTGGCTGCCTTTAGCTTTTTACGCACATCACCGGATAAGTATTCTTCTGTTGTTTCCCATCCTGCATTAACATCTGATTGTGACATTCTCAATGGATTTAGATAAATCCTTCCTTCCAGTTCCTGAAACAGTTGTTCTCTATCTTTCGTATAAACCGAGAGCATAAAAGGAAGATCTACTCTTCCCAGTTCAGATAAACTAATCTGCAATGCTTCAATTCCCTGACTTACCTTTTTTATCTCCTGCGGAGGGCTGATAGTTCTCTTTGTAAAAATATCTGCCTTTTCGACAATCGTTTCTTCCTCTGTCTTTTTTATCACTTCCAAAGAGCATAAAAGAGGGTAATCATTATCATCTCGAAAAGCTGTACGATTCATGCGTTCTGTAATATAACCAAACTCCGCTGTAAAAGCATCATACAGTCCGTTTAGTTTTTGTTGTTCTACCTTAAGTGTTTCCTCTGTGCAGCCTTCTTTCTGAATAAGGATAACCTTTCTTACCTGTTGGCGTACCCGGTGCATGGCCCGGATTCTTCTCTGAATATGCGGTTTCGCTGTACACAGATACATCTTTTCGTTTTCCCGAAAGTAGATATCGTTTCCTTTTATTGTATAGGTAAAAGGCGGCACATCCGGCTCTGCATCCAGGATTCCTTGTACTTTACTCTGTCTTTCTTCTGGAAGTGTGTGAAAGATTTCTTTTGGTAATTCTTCTACTGCTGCAAACAAACGCTCCTTTAAGTCAAGCCCTTCCTCTGCCACGCATCCAGTGTAATCAGAATCTTTTCCAAAAAAACGGTTATCAAAGACCATTTTACCAAGCATCATTTCAGGGTGATCTAAAAAATATTCATTTACTGGCACCTGTTCTTCTGTCAGCCCTGTAAAAATCCATGCTGGTTCTGAAACGGTTCTTTCTTGCTTTTTCTGAAAAAAGAGGATATCACTGGTTACCTCTGTATTTGCGTTCTTTGCAAAGGTGCTTTTCGGAAGACGGACTGCACCGAGTAGATCTGCTTGTTCTGCAAGCTCCTTTCGGATACGGTTGTTCGATTTATCCAGTGTTCCCTTACTGGTAACAACAGCCAAAATTCCCCCTGGCTTTAATAAATCCAGACTTTTCATAATGAAGTAGTCATGAATTTTTAATTTTTTGTTTCTATATTTAGGATCATATGGTTTATAATCCCCAAAAGGTACATTTCCCAGAATCAGGTCAAAACTGTTCTCTTCAAAATTTGTTTCTTCAAACCCTCTTATCTGTATATTTGCGGATGGATGCAAGTATTGTGCTATCCTGCCACTGATACTGTCTAATTCCACCCCATAAAGCTCTGTGGAATCTCGTAATTCTTTTGGCAGGGCATGGTAAAAATTACCGATTCCAAGAGCCGGCTCCAAAATCCTACCTCCATGAAATCCCATTTGTTGTATTGCATGATAGATTCCATCCAACACATCTTTCGGTGTATAGAAAGAAGTAAGTACGGTTGCTCTTGCATTACGGTACTCTTCCTTTGAGAGTAATTCTTTGAGTTCCTGATATTCTTTCTGCCAGGAAGTATTTTTCCCATTAAACGCATGTTGCAGGCCGCCCCAGCCCACATACCGGGATAGGATCTCCTGCTCCTGTTTCGTTGCTGCCCTTTTTTCTTTTTCTAGCTGATATAAGGTACGAATTGCTTCTACATTATTTTGAAATCGTGTTTTAACTCCACCATCCGGCAGACGCCATTCCTCAGAATAGTAAAAATCTTCGGTTTCTCCGCCCTGTTTAGGAGGGACTGGTTCTATGATTTCTCTGTTCTCATTTTCTAAAGGATTCTGCAACATTTCCAGTTCTTCCCGTACACTTTCCTTCCGGGATGGTTCCTGTTTCGGAACGAACTCTTCAAAAATCTGTCTGGCTTCTGGAGTACAAAACTCTTTTCCTACACTTTGATAAAAAGATAGCTCCTTATCTGATAAGAATATTTTGTCATTTATCTGTCGCTGAATTTCTTCTGCAATTTCTTCATAGAGAACGAACTGATTGGCATAAACTCCTTTTTCTGGATAATAAGTAAGAACAATCCTGTCGTCCAAAATTTTTCCTTCAAGAAATTGATCGCTCGTTATCACGAACGGACTTTTTGGATTCCCTTCCGCAAAAAGACATTGAATAAACTGTGTCTTTTCCTCTTTACTTTTTTCCGGTATTTGAAAAAATTCATAAATCAAAAGCATATCCGGCACAAGAACCTCTGCCTGTGCCAACGCTTCTACTGCCTGTTTGTGTATCTCTCGATGCACCATCTCCTGACTTAGAAAAGATTCATATTGTTCTAAAAATTTCTGCGATGTGTTGCAGATATTTTCTACACCTTCCCCCTTCATGATTTGTTGATATTTTGATAAAAAATCAGAAAAGCCTGCTGTTTTTATCGCTTTTTGGGCTTCCTCACTGGTATCCTGTTGCAATACGGGGAGCTTATCTTCTATAAACAGTTTTTCTACTGCTCCTGCTGCCTCATCCCAGTCCATCGTCAAATCTTTTCCAGCCACAAAGCCATCTTCCAAGTACCGTTCTATAGTAATTCCCTTTTCTGTCATGGTAATCTCGCAGTTGCCTTCTTCTCCTACGATAGAATAGCAGCACATTTTTTCTTCCCTGTCATATAGCCAGAAGTTACGAAGTATTTCTGCTTTTTGTTCTAAAAGCTGATTACTGGTAAAAACATCGAAAAGCATCGCCTGGATTCCTGCATCCTGTTTATATTCCATCAGACAGGTTCTCAGCATTTCCATTTTGTATGCTTTTATCCAATCTTCGCTGTCCTCATGGATACGCTCTTCTGCATCAGATTCTTCTCCGGTTTCCCGTTCAAATATTGTTTCTGAAACAGATTCTAACTCTGCATATTCTCGGATATCCAAAAGCTGTGTAATCTTTTCTTCTGCTTCTTCAAAAGAGAGCAGCCCCTCTTTTATCGTTTCTTCTTCATGGTTAAGGAAATAGAACCCATTCTTTTTCACTTCAATCTGCTCTGAAGGCAAATCGTATTTCCATCCTTTATAAACTTCCTTCAGATATTCCACACGTTCTGTTCTATCCTTATTATGAAAAAAGAAGACCTGAATCTTTTTACGGGTATCCGGTTCTGTCAGCTCCACAAGGATTTTTTTCTTTTCCTCTTCCGTCAGTTCTATCCTGGAAATTTGTGGAACAGAAAAAGGAACCGCTGTCAGCGATTCCCTTTCCTGGTCTTGTATTCTGTTTTCTAAGCCAGTTTTTGGAGCATCTCTTCGATTACCTGGCGGCGTACTTCCATATCTGCCTGTGTCCGTAGACTTGCCATTGCCATCGTATCCTCCGGTCTGACCTGCTCTGTTTTTCGCATCTTCTCTACGGTCTGTTCCATCAGATGGTCGTGCATCTCCTCTGCCTCTTTCTCTATGTTCTGTAGCATCGGAAAAAGTTTCCCGTTCAGAAGTAGTACCTGATACCGTTCTGGGTCCAGACTCTTGAAATGGATTGCTGCCCTCCTGCCGTAACGATTCAGCTGTGCCATAATCTCTTCCTCGTTCATCTCTTCTTCTAAAACTGGGTACTTGATTCCGTTCTCTTCCCTGTATTTGATTCCGAATGTCTCTGCCATAATAATTTCTCCTTTCTAAGTCAATCTGTCGCATTGTTTTTGATATATCCACCAAAATAGTTCCTGATATTTTTGAAACCAGACTTCCAATCCGATATACAATCTCTTCCTGGGAATACTCCAAAAGAAGAGAATCCTGCAAGATTATGTTTCTGTCCCCGCAGCGTCTTGAAACGGTAAACTCTACACTAGATAGAATAAAGTCACGAATTCTTTCCTCCTGCAATTCTCCTTTAGAACTCTGTACGATTTTTTCAATGGATTTTTTTATTTCATCTTCTGCATCTATCATAAAGCAAACGTACGTTCTTGTAAAGTGTTTTATTGCTTCTTTGAATTTCTTTCCGGACTCCTTATATTCTTCTGGAAATAACCGATTTGCCAATTCTCTCCGATTTGTCCCATTCACTTGCCAGTTCCAAGGCCGTATTCCTCTTCCAGCAGTATCCTTTACATCAAATACATATCGAGTCTGTTCCCCTAATAGCTTGGTTGGAAAAATAGCAATTCCGGTTCCACCTTTCTGAACCGGGCGGCCAATCTGTAACCAATCATCAAAACCAGCTAAAATCGTTGCATCTGGCTTCTGGGCATATACCATGCAGATATTAAAAAAATTAAATTGATATACAGTTCCCATACAGACCAAAAAACGTTCCCACTTTTTCTGATCTCCAGATATCTCTTTAACGGTCCTTTCATATAAGTCTTTTACCTTTGTGATATGTTCTATGCCGCATCCCTCCCTGTTTCTATCGAATCCTTTCCTGAAGGATTCCGGTTTCAAACAGGCTCATCTGCCTGTCTTCTCCCATATGCTTTAGCATATTTTTTTCTTTTTGTTGTTTCATATCCTCAATCTTTTTTCTACATGCAGAAAAGCACTCTACAAACTCTCCTTTCTCATGTATCCGCAAATAGACAAAATTTCTCTCTGTAAAACTATCATGGAGATTTGTAACATACCCAATTACGGAATCTATAAAGGAATTTTTTCGGGTATCCTCATCCAAAGAATCTATAATAGATAATAAATACTGGTAGTCCTCATTTTGTAAATAAGATTGATAGGCTTCCAGAGCGTGAACCCATATTTCCTTTTTTCTCGCCATATAGTCTTCTGATACTTCCGGTGGTGTTTCTTCAAAAAACTCTTCTGGCAATAACTCCTCTGTATGTGCTGCTGATAAATATTGTTTATATCCTAAAATTTTCTTCCTGCAGCTATTTAGTAAGTAGCCGTCTGTATAATGAGGATCACTGCCTCCTTCCTCATAAATTTTCTTCCACATTTGAACAGTTTCTACCAGACAAGTTTTTACTTTTTCATAGTCTATCATCGGCATTCTTTCCGAATGGTATGTTTTTCACTCACTTCCATTTCCATTCCACAAAAATCATCGGAATCTAAAACTATTTTTTCCGCCCTATACGCTTCCCTGGCTATGTTTTCTGCCATTTCCCGGCTTTCTGCTTTTATGCTTACCTTGCGTTCTAAAATTTCTCTTATTACTACTTCATATTCCTGTTCCTGCATCCGCACATCTCCTTTTCTAAGTGTAGAAAAACCGCCACTTAAAAAGCAGCGGTTTTCCAAATTTCTAATTTGTATTTTCTCTTACTGTCACTGTATTGTGATCCTGAAAATCGTATCTGATTTTATAGCGGAACCATCTTTCAGATAAAGAATCCGTTTCTCAAAATCCACTTTCTTTACATATCCTTTGATTGTTACATATCTTCCACCTTGTTTCCGTTTATCTTTCTCAAAATAGGCAATTTCAACCAAGGGTTGTTGTTCCAAATCCTGCACCAATCTTTCAAAAGTTTTATCAAGTTCTTTTTTCATGTCTTCACTGATTTCCATCTGTTCTTCTGTAAAACGTGCTGCTTCCTGGATTTCTTCCCCATGTCCGCTTAATGCTGCAAATGGGGCAAACTGTGCAGCCCGGTCTATTCTCGGCATTCTCGGATGTACTTTAGAAGTAGGATGTGGAAGATTGATGATATCGTCATAGCAATGGTTGTTTTCCCTCATTTTATGCCTTGTGACCTCCAATCTGATTGTTTCGCTCTCTGCCTGTGGCTCCTTCTTCATAATGGACTCCTTTTAGAATGGCATTTTTCCCATACTTTTTCTTAATTGTCAGCATTGCCTCCTGCATTTTCTTTTCCCGTCTTAAAACGGTATCCTCTTGCTTTTTTTGTTTTTCTTTTTCTTCATAATCTGTAAATAGATTTAGCTGTTCATAGGTTTCTTTCTGCATCACAGAGGTTTCATCTGAAACATGGTTCGCCGTAAGATTTAACCGCCGAATCAGTAAAGCAGGATTTACAATACGATCATATAACCGTTCTGCCGCCATCATCATTTCTCTTGAAGAAGAGGTATATCTTTCTAAGTTCTCCGTACCATGTGCATGCCTCGGTATAGCTCTGCCATAACGATCTGTCGTAATCTCTCCAGCGTATCGTTTACTTCCTTTTGACAGATTTTCTTTATCATAACCGACTGTCAGTGTCAGTTGATTGGTAGCCAACCTCTTATCTACCAGTTCTAATGCCAAACTGTCTGCCATTTCCCGTACTACCAGTTTTGCTTTGTCGAAGTCATAGGTACATGGAAGAACCTGTCCAGAACCGATACTGTTGCTTTCCGGGCGATATGCCTTAATATCTTCCATTGTACATGGTTCGTATCCCCATGCATGATCAATCAATAGTTCTGCATTCACACCAAAGAGATTATACAAAAGTTCTTCATTATGATACTCTCTTTCATTTCCAATGGAACATCGGGCAATATCGCCCATTGTGTATATCTCATAGGCAGCCAGCTTGTCCGCATATCCTCGCCCAACTCTCCAAAAATCAGTCAAAGGGGTATGGCTCCATAGTGTTTGCCGGTATTTCTTTTCATCCAATTCAGCAATCCGAACACCATGTTCGTCAGCCGGAATGTGCTTTGCTCCAATATCCATTGCCACTTTGCACAGATATAGATTTGTCCCTATCCCGGCAGTCGCTGTAATCCCCGTTGTTTTCAGCACATCTAAGATCATCTGTCTTGCAAGTTCTCTGGCAGATACTTTATACGTTCCTAAATAACCGGTTGCATCAATAAATACTTCATCAATGGAATATACATGCATATCTTCCGGTGCGATATATTTTAAATACACTTCATAAATTTTTCTGCTTATCGTGATATATTTCGCCATTTGAGGGGGTGCAATAACATAATCAACGGCAAGTTCCGGTTTTTTCTCCAATTCTAAGCTATGCACAGAAGAACCTGAAAATTGTTTCCCAGGTGCCTTTTGTTTCCTTCTTTGATTTATTTCTGCAATTTTTTGTACCACTTCAAACAATCGAGGTCTTCCTGGGATTCCATATTTTTTTAGTGCAGGAGAAACTGCCAAACAAATTGTCTTTTCCGTCCGGCTTTTATCTGCTACCACCAAATTCGTTGTCATAGGATTGAGTCCTCTTTCCATGCACTCCACAGACGCATAAAATGATTTGAGATCAATCGCAATATATACTTTTTCCGCCAATATCTCAGCCCTCTTTCCTTTTCCATACCTAAAAACAGTTCATATGTTCTATTCTGACTTTAGTATATGAGATATTGATAAAAATAACAAGTTTTTATGGTCGCTTTCACAATAAGGGGATTTTCAATATTTCTTACTTATCTAGCCGAAAAAATGACGTGGAGACTCGTATTTATTACATCTACCAAGAATCTATCTAATTTTCATGTATGATTTACTTAAAAAAGAGTCCCCATATGAACACAAATAAAACCTTTACTCGATTTGCTTATGGCGTTTCAAAAGAACGACTATACTGCTTTCTGAATATTCTGAATCAAAATCGTATCCGCCATCGTCTTCGCTCAAAACCCATACATGTTGCAGATATTAATTTCAAAACCGGAAATATTGATTTTACTGGCGAATACCAGCAATTATGGAGCATTTATATTTTTGAAGAAGATTTTCCCAAAACCTTATCTTTAACATCACATTTAGAGCGTTACAGTAATGAAGGGGAACAACTGCTTGTCTATGAAATAAAACCTGACTGTTTTACTGAAAACGAAGAGTTCTCCGAAATCTTTTTATGGCTGCCGCAATGGTAATGTCAGTCAATAAAAGGAACCAGTTTTATTTATTACTGCTGGTTCCTTTATATAAGCTCGGTCTTCCATATAGGTTGATGTTAGAATAGTTTACCGGATCTTCGACTACACCTCTGGCTGTATTTGCCGCATGTACCATTCGGCCATTTCCAATATAAATTGCAACATGGCTGATATTCATAAATTGTCCATTCTCTTCATAAGAATAGAAAATCAAATCCCCAGGCATCAGCATCCCCGCATCCACAGTTAAACCATGATCCACCATAAATTTTCCTTGCGTTGACGCAATCGAAGGCAGTTCTAAGCCAAATTCCCGGTAACATCTTTGAACAAGAGAACTGCAATCATAGTATCCTTCTTCATACCGTTTTTCCTGACTGTACTGACATCCTACCTTTGTCCTTGCCAGATTTGCCACATCCTGTCCAATTCCAAAACTTGGAAGATTATTCTTAAATTCATCACTCATAACTTCCCGGAGCAGCTCTTCTTGTTCTTGTGTCAACTTTCCAAGTGCAATATAGTCCTCAAAATTTAAGTTTTTCACATAAGCACCGGAACGAGTGACTTCCACTGTATTTTCATTTCCATCAGCAAGATATGCTTCAAAAGTTTTGTGTCCATAGGCTGACGCCTCCGCATGGTCTGAAAAATACACGTCAAACTGCACTCCAAACTGATCAAATGCTCCTGTGTCTTCCACTACATACTCGGTTCCATTTATAATCACATGGGTTCCCATAGGTACAAAAGGATTATCGGCATCTACGGCAAGCGTATGGTTTGGAGTCGGCATAACCCCGGAGGCTGTAGGACCACCTGCCCATTGCCCACAGCAAATGCTGCAGGAACAATATGCACTTGTCACAACCTGCCCTAAACTTTGTCCGGCTTGTATCGTTGTGGTAACCGTTTTATTTTCAAAGGAGTTCATCTCATCAAAAACTTCCTTTAAATATCTTTTATGAGTATCATCCATAACAATACCCAAATCTCCTGTACCATATTGCACCATATAAACCATCAGGGTATCCATAAAATTACTTTCCGCTGCCCCATCTTTCTCATGCAGATATGTAATACTTTCTCCTCCTGCCTCTTTTACTGTATTATGAAACTCCTGATAGTATCCGCTTAAAACCTCTTGCACACTTGGCCCGCCGTCTACAGCCGGCATAAAGGCCGCTAAAGGAGAGGCATAGAAAAGCAGAAATAAAAGAATAATTGGCAGCATAACCAGTAATAGACTTCCAAATACTGGGGCTGCCAGAACCACCAGTTTCTTTCCTACTGCTGACAACGCTGCCGATGCCTTGTAAATTGCAATATCTTTTATCGTTTTTGCCGCACTGTCCTGATTCTGTCCGGACAGCTTGTCCATGATATAGGCGAGCTTTCTTTCTCGGATTGCCTGTTTTCTTTGCTTTTTCTTTACCTCCCGTTGTATTCCACTCTTTTGTCTAATTTTCATCTCTTTCTCAGGCTTGCGGACCTTTTCTGCATTTTTTTCTATCTGTCGATTTTCAGATAAATGAATGGCTTTGTCCAAGACATAAAAGGATTCTTTATGATCGGTTTCATTTTCTGCCTGCTGCAGCATGGCTTGTCCACCCAAACGCAAACCCTCTCCTACTGTCTTTGATATATGAGAAGATGTCTTAGAAATCCGACTTTGTTTTTCAGCACGAACTTTTTTCCTTCTTTGAATGCGTTCCTTAAAATTTGTTTTTTGTTTTTCTTCTGCTGGCCCAAAAGCCTTTTTGCCTTCCCTACCGTTCCAATCCTCTGTTTTGGATTGCGGAAATGTTTCTGCACTTGCCATATTATCCTGTGGCAAGTTTTCTCCCAGTGTTTTTCTACCGGTAGAAACAGCTCTTCTTTTTTCCGGCTTTTTCGATTTTGCAAGATTAGCGGTTCTTTCTTGGTGTTTTATTTCCTGATGTATACGGGAAGTATCTTTTCTATGCCTTACCTGAAAAGAGGAATCAGATTTGTTTGCTGCAAATGTTTCCTTTTTCTTAGCCGGAGATATAAATTCTTTCTTATGTATCTTGACCTCCGCATTTTTCTTCAGACGGATATCTGGTGGCCTGGATTTTACAATTTTCAGTTCCATTCTTTAACTCCTTTCCACCTGATACCAAATACTTTCAAAGATATAACAAGGCATCCCTTTTTTCTCTGGATATTCCGGCAGACTAGGAAAACCTGTTGGAGAATATTTCTGTAAGATTTCATAATAAAGTTCTTGAATTGACAAACTTCTTTTCTCAAAATCATTTTCCGTAATCATATACCGGCTGCTGAAAATGGTTTCTTCCAGCCTATCCTCTTTTATCAGTTGATCGATGTCCTCCGGTCCAAGAGGCGGACCTAACCGCTCAAATAGTTCGGGTTTCATTTGATAAAATTCGCATAAGATATTCTCCTTCTCCACGATTTCATAAACATTGTTACCATACAAAAGATAAATACCTGTTTCGGTTAAAAATCCAACAGCATCAGCCTGTTCTACGGTTTCCTCTGCTTCTTTTTGGGATACAAAGATTTCTTTATCCGGCACTTCCATACGAATTTCCCACGATTCATATTGAAGTCCGAATATAATCCTATATGCCTCCTTCATACATTTCTCTTCCTCCTTTCCAATAAAAAAAGACACTTTTTAAAGCGTCTAATAAAATACTTCATAGTCATCTGTCCATGAAAAAGCCATTTGGCCTTCGATATTCTTATCTTCCATCCACCATCGGAAAACACTTTCTGCATCTTTCCAGTGTATTGTGTTTTCTAATTTCCCTTGTTTTTTTCTATTTTCCAGCATTTTTTCAAAAGCCCTTAAATAAGCCTTTTGATAGGTAGGAAACCATGCAAATTCTTTATATCTTCCTTTCCCTGCCATCGGGCAGCCAATACAACCTACTCTTGTCAACCCTCTCTCATATAATGGATTCAGACATATTTTTTCCGAATGGATATACTCCCACACATCACGATCTTCCCAATCCACAATGGGATTACAGATATGTTTACTCTTTGAAAGGCAGGATTCAAATAATCTTCTCCGATCATCATTGTCATTGTTTAACATAACTTTATTCTTCTGCGTTGTTCCAAGTCTTTCATAAATACCTCTAGTATTTTTTCTTCTTTGGCTTTCCTGCCAGCGTACCCCAGTGATCAAAAAAGAATTTTGTCCCCCTTGTTCTTTCAAAACATCACAACAATACCGGATAGTCCGGGTGGGCGGTATCATTTTCATGGGAATCAAGCTCCACATGGTAATCCTCTGCCCCTTATAAAAAGGTTGATTCACCTTGCAGGAAATTCCCTGCATTTCCATTTTTCTCATCGTATCTCTTACATAGTAGACTGTTTGAGGTGCATCTGCCGTTGTATGGTTGTGCTGAATCTCAAATGGTACGCCGGAACGAAGTAAAAGTTCTCGGCACACCGCACTGTCTTTTCCTCCACTATCTGCTAAAATCAACGGTTTTTTGTAATATAAAATAGACATCTGACTGGCTGTTTTAATTCGTTCAATCGCTCTCTTTTCTAAGTCCAATATACTCTATAAGAGAAAGAATCCTTTTACCCGGCCGGAACTCATGCTCCTTTCCCTTATTTTTTTATTGTAGATTGCAATCTCATCTTTGCTGTTTCATAATATTTCTTATTGATTTCAATGACAGTGTACTGTCTGTCTAACTCCTGGCAAGCAACTGCAACTGTTCCAATTCCGCCAAATGGATCTAAAACAAGTTCTCCAATTTGAGAGGAATTTTTGATTAGGATTTTCATAAGTTCCACTGGCTTTTCTGTATCGTGGAAATTTTTTCCTGTGCTGTCCTTAGTCTTATGGTTGGGTATTCTCAAAATATCCGAGGTTCCGCAATCATTTATCTTTTTACCCCGTCCCTTTCTAAAAAACAGGATATACTCAAACTGACTCATGTAGTATTGCCCCATGATTTTATTTTGTTTATCCCAAATAAGAGATTTTACAAACTTAAATCCATGTCCTGTCGCTGTATCCAACATATGTTTTAGGTTCTTATGGTTCGTCATAATATAACAATGGGAACCATTTTTCAAAATCCTAAAAAAATCTGGAATATATTCTTCAGGAGTAATTCCATTATTTTCAAACACCTGCCCCTGCATAAATAATGTCTTTTTCATCATTCCTCCGCTGTTTCCTGGATTTCCTCTTTTAGAAATTCGATACGGAGGATCTGTAACAATGAGGTCAATACTATTATCCTGTATCTCTTTTAGACAAGTCAGGGCATTTCCATGTACTAATTTATTTTTCTCGTTTTCTCCTTTCTGCTCTGTTGCTACTTCCATTTCATAAAATGGCGGTGGTCTGCTCCAATACCTGCTTTTTTCTACAATAAATGATGGATTCTTTTCTCTCCTCATTACTCCTGTACGGTTATCTTTGCTTTTTTCTTTTTCCTCCTTTTTTTACCGATTCTATCGCTGTCTTTCTCTATTACTTTTTTTCAATTCTGTATTCTCCAAATATGGAGGTTCTGGAAAATGTTTCGTTCCTTTTTCTTCATTCAAAATGTTCCTGCAGCTTTCAATATATCGGAGTGTTTCCTTTACATAGTTTTGCATTACCGCTTTTGTCACTTCTGTCACAGGTCTATCCTCATTTTTTAATTCTTTCATTTCCTGTTCCAGTTGATATAAATCCATATGGAATTGCAGGTAGGGCAGAATCTTTTCTGTCAGGATATTTTTTTCATATACCGGCTGATACCCCTGTTCCTTTTGCTCTGTAAGACATTGCTGGCCAATCATATGATTTTCTACACAAGAACGCAGATTTTCTAAAAGTCCTCCATATCCATCTCCAAAGTCCTGATACCCTTCCAGACACATAGTTCTGCCACTCTCCCGAAAATAAATCTTATACCTGTTTTTCTCATAAAGATAATCCTCTCCGGGAATTCTTTTTTGGAATATTTCTTCATCTTCTTTTTTAAATATTTCCTGTGCTTCTCCAAGCGTATAGATTTTTCCTTCTTCAAAGGTTTCCGACATACAGATCTTCACTAAAGGGATCTGCCCCTGTTCCCAGGACATTTCTGCTGTTTCCAGTTGTTCTTTTAACGCTGCAGCCGTTTTTAATACATTTTCTCCCAAATACTTCATCTGCTGAAGAGATACAAGCCATTCTACATAGGGTTGTTTTCCTTCCGTCAACAGTTCTCTTTGAATTTTTTCCCGATTATAAAACACTTCTCCAATCTGAGAGAGATACGCATCTGCATCTACTTCCTGTTGTAAACGGTCAATCCGTTTTGCCATCTCTTTTGCCGGTAAAAATACTGGAACAAAATCTGTTTTCTGATATTTACTTCCTTCCTCAAATTTAATTTCCGGTATCAATTTGCAAACTTGTTTTACAAGTTCCAATATAAGAGCCTCTCTGCTTTTAAATGGTTCTCTTTCCAAGCATTCCAAATTGATAACATTGTCATTTACAAGTTCCCATTCGCCCTTATGGAAAATGGAATCCGGTTCGTATAAGGTAAAGCCAATCCCTTTTCCCGCATTTAAAACACTTCCGTCTATTTCCTGATAGATTCTTACTGCTTCGTTTAAAGTAAGATCTTCATAATAGGCTCCATAGTGATGAAATTCCATACACTCAGCCACAAAAAAGCGTAATTCCCCATTCAATTTTTCCGCTTTCATCGTCTCCTTTCTTTTCGTTCCTTTTCAGCCGCCTGAAAAACTTCCTCTTGTCCTCCCCATTCAAGTTTCATGTATCCCTTTTCTCTTAAACTCATGTATCTGCCACGCCCTAAAATAATATGGTCCAGCAATGGGATTCCCAGTAGTTCTCCTGCCAGTTCGATACGTCTTGTTAAGTTAATATCTTCTTTTGAAGGCTGCAAGTCATCTGATGGATGATTATGCAAAAGGATAATACTTGCTGCATTCGATAAAATACTGCTTTTAAAAATTTCTCTCGGCTCCATAACCGCAGCATTTAAAGAACCCATAGATACAATATTTAAGTTGATAACCGCACCACTCGTTTTTAAATTCAATATACAGCCTACCTCCCTGTCCAGACTGGAAAATTCATCTGCCAAAAGCTGATATACTGCTTCTGGAGATTGAAGTTTCTTTTTGGAATATAACGGTGGGGAATCTACCAGGCGAATGCTGACTACATTCAATTTGTCTACATACTGTTTATTCTTCTCCAAAGTTAATTACTAACAATTCTCCTTCCTGTAAATCTTCCACTAATTTCAAGATTTCTTCCCATGTATATTCCATAGTTATTTCCCTCTTTCTGGAAAAGGCTGCCCCTCATTGGTTTTAGGGTGTATTCTTTCCTGCCAATTTACCTTTTGTGATGGCATATTACCGATATTTTCTATCATTTGAATCATTCTTTCACTTCTCTGTTCCATCCCCTCACATAAGCCTTTCATATAAAGTAAGGTTTTTTGAAGAATCCCTTTCCTGTCTTTCCCCTTTTCTCTTTTTATTTCTTTACCTCTGAGAATTGCAATCGCCTCTTTTTTCTGTATTTTCGCCTCTTCCATTTTTCTCTCTGCCTGATCCAGTTCCTTTAGTCCCACCTCTAATGTTTGATTTGCTTTTTTAACATATCCTCTTACACTTTCCAAATGTTCCTTTATCTGCAATCCTTCAAATAACCTCGCTATTGCAAAATTTTTTCCCTGGCGAGATCCTGCTAAAATTTCTTTGACCCGGCCTGAAATTCCCGTCTTAATATCTTTTATTTTTGAACCTACCTCATAAATCGGTTCCTGTATAGAAACGAACAACGTTTCCAATTTACTTTTTAGTCTATTATTTGCCATATCTTGTAATTGTTCTTTGAGATATCCGATCTCCTCACGCATATCTGCACACTGCTGTTCCATGCTATCTACATATTGTATAAATGTTTCATAAGATTTTAGTCTGTCATCTCTGAAATGTTGTTCTGCAAGCTCAAAGAACTCTTTTAAATGTTCCTGTTCCCCCAAAGGTATTTCTAAACTCACCTGCTACCTCCTTTCTGACAAAAAAAGAAGATATATCTGCATAAAGCAAATGATATCTTCTTGTCTACATATAAATATTCTCTTTTTATTTGGAGTAATAGGATTTTCCAAAATAGCCGTTCCATAGCTACTTCTATCTATTAATCCCTTCGTTCTAAAATACGTTCTATTTCTTCTGAAAACAAATGATAAGAAAGGTTGATACTTTTATCTAACTTTTCTACTTCTGAATATTTTTGTTCCACATAATTTTTGGAAATAACAGCATAAATTTTATGAACAGGACGAGCCGTTACATCCCGAATATCTTTTTTCAGAAGGGTATTGGGAACGTTTAATCTGGTATTCCTATCCTGCACAAATCCCACACAGCCACAGATATTCCCCGCTACTTTTTCACTGTATAATTTCGGACCTCTATCGGTAAAGTTTCCTATCATGGTCGCATTTTGTTTAATCTTCATCATATTTTCCAATATATCTAGTTTTTGTCTTGTAGAGCCATCTTTTGCCAAAGAAAAGTCTAGTTCTGTTAATCTTTGATCCAAACATTTTTCATAAAAATGGATAGAAGAACCTATTTTCTCAGAATTAATCCTGACTCCCGTCAAATGCAAAAAATTATGCCGGTGAAATGCCACCTCGTATCCTTTCACTGTAGATAGCAACTGCTGTTTTTCCAAAATTTGTTTTTTTACCTCTGCTGGAATCCCATAAAGGAATAGCACTTTTTGATCTTCCAGATTTTCATGATACATTTTTGCTGCTTTTGTAATGATTTGAATTGCTTTTCTTTTGTCCATAGCCCTATTTATAATCCTTCGTATATTAGAAAAGGGAATGTTCATGCCGCAACATTAAACATCCCCTTTTCGTGGTTGATTTTTCCGTTGTCTGCCAACCTCCAGCACCTATGTCTGGATAATATCAGGTTTTTCTGTTGCCTGCCAACCTCCAGCACCTACGTCTGGATAAGATCTCAGATTTTAGGTGTCAACCCACCGCTGATACACAGCTTTTCTAATTACATTCTACAATACAATATCATAAAATGCAATTATATTTTATGCAAAAATGTTCAAATAATTCCTTTCTTTCCGTTCCTTTTCAACTACCCGAAAATATTTCTCTGTTCTCCAAAAATTAGCTTGTTTGTTTCCTTATATCGTACTGTTTGGAACAAATAGTACAATCTTTGTGCTATATGTTGTAACGAAACCAACTTTTCTTTTGAGTTTATTTTATAATATAATTGCATTATAGTCTCCATTAACATTGGAAAAAGTCACTTTGGCAGGAAAAGGGTTAATTCCCATATTTGACATTCCAACCACCCCGCTGGCCCAATCACTTAGTTCAACCGGAAGTCGAAAACATACCGTTTCTCCATCTTTTAGAATTGTTACCATTGGAATCAATTCTCGATTTATCCCAACCGATAATACATCAAAAGTCTGAGTTTCTTCATGTAATGGTAAAAGAGGTTGTTTTTTTGAATCAAAATATACTTTCGCACCTCTTCGATTTAAAAATGACTCTTTGTCATGAGGAATTACTGGCTCTATAGGTAATTTGCACCTTGTCCGTTCAAAATAACTTTCCAATTCATTACAAACAAACGCATTAAAATCTTCGCCATGTTTATGTATATCTATCTTAATCTGTTCAGCCGATTCAAAATGATTCATAAAATTAAGCAAAGCATTGAATTGAATTAAATCATCTGAATAGATACCGGAGTACGCTTTGTACCAAGCTGGCTGCCATTCACAAATAATACGATATAGTTTTTTATAAAGTTCTAAATGTTCTTCCCCCAAACGGAACCAATTTTCATCTAAGGTTTTTTTATGGATACCATCGTCAAGAGATTGGTATTGTAAGAAATCTCTTAACCCCTTCAACAGTTTAGCAATAATTCCCGCCATCATATCTGCCATGCGAATACCTGGATATTGCCTAGAATCTGCCTCATATACATTATTAATCCCTACTTCACGAGCAGCCTTTAAGGTATTACTTTCTTTCCCCATTTCCCCTTCTTTATCAATAATCAATAAATAGTTCTGTATATTTTTTTCCTGCAGATATTTATTAAATCCATCAAAAGATATCTGATAATCCCAAGCAATTTCTAGGGTATCTGATATGTTACTTGGTATATTATCTAATATGGATAAAATTTCGTTAAATGTGTCTGTTTCTTTTTGTTTTAATTTGACATTTTTTTTATTGTATTCAATCCTATCTTGAAAAAATTTTTTCAGCTCCACTAAAAAATCTTCGGGAGATTCATAGAGACATTGAATAATTTTCTGCGGACGATATTTGACAAGAGCCTTTGTAATAGAATACTTCATCAAGTCTGCATCAACTAAACCATTATTTCTGTATCCTTGAAAAATTTGTAACACAAGGTATTCAATCTTGCTACAAATAGAAAAATAAATGTGTATTTCCTTATCAAAAAGCGATAGGAAATCATTTATAAGCTGAGCGTTCTGCTTATTGAGGGAGGCAAAGCCATACTTAAATTGTTTTTGCTGCAATATTGTACTTTTAATTTCTCCATTTTTATCTTTTCTGTCTGCATACTTAGTTTCAAAAGCAGCATACCGTTGTAAAATATCATCTTTTTCGTCTAACCATCCTACGCACATAGTTATAAAATTATCATAGTAATTAGAGGCACTTACTGTCTTATAGTTAATTTTTCTGCTATGTTCCGTTTCATCATAGTAAAAATTATATTTAGACATTTTTCATTATCTCCTTTGTATAAACAATAATTTAAAAACAATTTTCTCAAAAGTCTTTTCAGCCATTTTATCAAACCACTTTTAATTCTTGCCTATATTATATCACTCATATATATGACTTTTCTATTTATATATTTTTTTCTTAAAACATAGCTCCTTCTAAATTTTGTTCCTGCATCTGAAATTTCTCATGGATATTTGTATTAAAAAGTTTATATAAGTTATTTCCCTTTTCCATACGACAGTCAAACGGAACAATAATGCCTCCATGTTTAATGATTCCTGTTCCCGCAGGGCTGTTACTTACATACTTTAACTGTGCTTCTGGTATTCCGGCTACTCGTTCCAGTTCCTGACTATCCAGATTCGACTGTTTCAGTAAGGCGATAAATTCGCTGTTATTCAAAATCGTAGTTCCAATATAGCTTTGTAGCATATCTACAATGTTTTGTGTAATTCCGGTACACATTCCTCCCTGTTTACGCACCTTTTTCCAAAGCGTATATACGAAATTTCCGCTGAATTCCATATCTTCTCCAAATAAGGTATGCATCTCATCTATGTAAAGCCAGGTAGCACGTCCTATTTTGGCATTCTCTGCAATCTTCCGACTGATACTCTCCAGCATCACCAGCATAGCAATTGCACTTAATTCTTTTCCCAAATCCCGGATACCATAAACTGTTAAACGGGTATTTGTTTCTACATTGGTTTGGTTATTGAAAATATTCATCGAACCATTGACAAAAATCTCCAATCCCAATGCAATATCCTCCGCTTCCTCCTCTGGCTGTTCCAACAAAATCTCATGAAATTCCGACATGACCGGGATGTGTTTTTCCTTTGATTTGGCTATATCAAGATACAGTTTTCTTACACAGCGGTCAATGATGGACTTATGCCGGCTGTTCAATGGCTCTCCGAAACACTGTTCGCAAAGTGCAAGCATAAATTCTGCTTTATCTCGAATCCACCCGTTAGAATCTTTGATATCCAAGTTCCATACATCCATATCTAATGGATTCAGATAATTTTTCGTATAGGTAGAAAAATTAACAGTAGTGGCTGCCGCCCCTAGAACTTGTGCAAGGTCAAAGTATTCCAGAGTAGGATCTACAATAATTACGTCATCTTTCGTCCCAATCAGTACCTGGAACATCTCCATTTTGGTAAAATAGGATTTTCCAGAGCCAGGTACACCAAAGATCATACCGTTGCCATTGACCAACTTTTTTCTGTCTGCAATATTTAAGTTTTTGGAAACCTGATTAATTCCATACCAAAATCCCGATCTATCTTTTAATTCTTGTACATGGAAAGGAATCAGTGCCGCTATATCTCTAGTCAGCATAGTCCTCATGGTTTCCACCTGCCTTCCTCCTATGGGAAGGACTGTATTTAACGCCTCCTTTTGCTGATAATAATGAGGTTCAATCTGGCACATAGAACCATTGGCGATATTCTTAATCGTCTCCGTCATGCTGTCCAGTTCTTTTTTATCTTCCGCTATAAGAAGAATCGTCACACCTGTAAAAAATACATTTTGGTCATTCTCCCTTACATCATCCATAACGCCTTCGATTGTTTTCTTCTGCACTTTCTTCAGATAGGAAATTTCAGAAGAAAAGTCATTGTTTTTGTTCCTTACCCGCTGCTGCCTTAAAATATCATTTTCAATTCCCAAATATTTTTTCTGTAATGTTCTGGTAGCAAGCTGCTTCGGAACCGGAACTACATCTACAGTTATCATACTATGTATCGGAAGATTCCCGATTTCTGTTAAAAAGGTATCCCTTAAACTGGAAGGATACCTTTTAATAAAAAGAACCCGGCAGAATTTTCGATCTGTTTCAAAATATCCAGGCCAGAACTTCATGAATCCATTACAAATGTCATTTTTAGGATCATTTCCGTAAACAAATGCCGTTTTATAGTCAAAAGAAAACAGTTCCTCTTCTCCAATACGGTAAAAATTAAAGAGTACCCGAAGTCTTTCCACAATGTCCAGTGGCTTCAGTTTGGACCCCAGTTCTTCAAAATGCTGTTTCATTCCTGCTTCCAGTGAAGAAAAGAAGGCTTTTGCCTGTTCATAATTTTTTCTCTCCACAGTTACCGTCAGATAGCGTTCCTGTTCGATTCCTTGTCTGCCCTGCACGATTTTTTCTTCAATCATTTCATTGTAGTTTTTCCGAATCCAATCAAACTCATCTTCTTGACAGGGATACAATACTTCTTCCCGAAAATTTTTCATATTTTTATTCCGGTTATTTATGGTAATCTTAAATTCTACGTCAATCGTATTAATAAGCTGACAATATTTTTTCAAGATTGCTACCTGTTCCTCTGTACCTGCGGTCACATAATTAATATCCTGAAAACGGTACATTCGTGAAAATTTCCCTTTGTAAACTTCAAACGTGCCATCTTTTGCCATTTTTTGTACCGGTATAATGTCTTGAATCCCCTTCGGTGTCTTGATTGGTTTATCTGCTTTTTTCAACTGTTCAAATTTATCTGTAAATAAAATATGCGATTCCTCCTTTTTGCAGACGGGGTTTAGAAACACCTACCGCCTGCCTATGAAATATTCTTGTTACTTTTCGCCCCAAAAAGGACTGGTCTCATTCTTTTTTCTTATTTCTTTTCCTGTTTTTCTTTGTTTCTTTTACCTTATTCTTTTCTTCTAAAAGATACTCTGTTTTCATTTCTTCAATAGCACGATTATAAAAAACCAACGGTCTGTTAAAAAAAGAAAACTTAATGATTTTTTTCATATGCTGCCAAAAGGTCAATCCGTTATAGTTATAAAACCCGGTAAGGGCTAATGGTGCTACAATCGGTGTTGCCACATAACAGCTTGCTGTAATCCCAATCTTGTCATAAAGAAGTAATACCGTTCCTGCACCGGCTCCTATCGACAAAATACTGTAGATAAGCTGCTTTGCGTTTAATCCCATAGCAATCGACTCTTTATAATGCTGTAAATCTTCACTTAATTCAATTTCCATATCTGCCTCCTTATCTTACTCTATCGTTTACATTTTGAATCCGTTTTTTCCCTTCCTTAAAGTATTCCGGGTTAATCTCAATAGAGATAGAATTTCTCTCATTTTTCAATGCTGCTTCCGCTGTTGTAAAAGAACCGGCAAACTGGTCTAGCACCCATTCTTTTTCATTTGTGATAAATTCCATAATCTGTGCCAATAATTCTACCGGTTTCTCTGCCTGATGTTTTCGTTCTTTTTTACTTGGCGGTTCTACATCAAATACTGTCGGCAGCATTCCTTTCACTCCTGACATAAAATGTTTTACTTCTGGCTCTGCTTTGTCTTTTTTTGCATCGGGTCTTAGATTTCTCGGTTTTCCTTTAGAAAAGAATATAATATCTTCTGTATTTTTCGATTTTCGTCCAGTATTATTTACCTGCTTTCCTTTCTTCCAGGGAACCTTTGCATAGTATTCCAGTCCAGCTTCTTTTGCCATTTCTTTAATCTGATATAGGTACTCGTAATTTGTCCCGCTTTCTTCTGGAAGAAATTCTACTAAAAAATGCCCCTTTTTCAAAACCCGGTACTTTTCGTCAAAATCTTCCTGCATATATTGAAAGCTGTCGTAAACTGCAAAATTTCGATTCCCGCCTTTCAAACTTTTCGGCAAATCATATGGATGATCCGTAATAATGGCATCTATACTGTTATCTTTTAAAAAACTTAAATCTCTCCCATTTCCATTGACTAACAGGCAACTGATTTCTTCCTGGTTCTCATTTTTTCTTATTACTGTATAAACACCTTTCCCCAAACGGGTAAATATTCCTTTTTCTATGCCTTCATAAATTCTTGCCCGTATAGATGGTTCTTTTACAGATTGTTTCTTCTGCTCCAATATAAGTTCCTTTGCCTCAGCAAGAGAAAAGCAATCCGAATCTTGAAAATATTCAAATAGGGTAAGTTGGATTCCCTGTTCCTGTTTCTCCATAATGTTTTTACTACCTCTTTACTTCCTGAAGATTTCATCTGCTCCTTCCATTTTTTCTTTTCGGTTCTTTTGGTTTTAAATCAGGATTTGCTTGATAAAAGCGTTCCATTCCCTCTGGATCAAGTTCTTTCAAACGGTTCAAATCAAAGGCAACCTTTGCGTAAGTACAATATCCTGAATGTCCTTTTGCCCGCATAATCCGTCCTATCTTGTTTTCTTTAATGAACCGAATTTTATCCTTGCTCCCAAAATCATTGATAAACGCCTCATCGGGTTCCGTATATTCATGAGGTAAATTTACAGTTAAATCGGCAAAGTCTTCCCATACTCCATTTTCATCACAAGACTCCAAGCCAATGAAAATACCTCCTCCATATGCGTATGCGTCAATAGACAACCGAACTTTTTCTTTTCCAAATTCCCAGTTATAATCTAAAATTTCTTTCTTTTCGTCCATAATTTTCTCCTTATAATCCTAATGCTCTGGAAGTAAGATTTTGGGCCCCTTTTACACTTCCTACTGTTAAAGCTACTGCACAAGCCATTTCCCCTAGATAAATAAGGGTTTTTGCCCATTCCTCATAGTCTCCGGTAAAACTCGGAAGTCCTGCACTGATGAAAGCATTACATAATAAGATTGCAAGAATCATGGTCACTGCTTCAAAGGAAACAGAAATAAAATACTTCATAAACTGAGTAAATGTATTACTGATTCCCCGGTTGCCAGCTAAAGTGCTGCTCGCCAACGCTCCAAATGGAACAATAACCATAATCTTTAAAAATCGGAAGTACACGTTATAAATAAGAAAAAAACCACAGATGATTACAATAAGGCTTAAAAAGACAGCAATAATCAAAAATACAATGCTCGTTCCAAATCCCAAGTCTTTAATCACATCTGCCTGTGCCGGATCTATTGTTATTTCCACACTATCACTGGTTCCCAATAATCCCACCAGATTTCCGATAGAAGTAAAGACCGCTTTCATAATATCTACGTTGTAGGACACCAGCCATTGTGCTAATGCCACTCGAATAAACATCCGAAGAATTGACTCAAATCGCACCTCTTCCCGGATATCTACAGATTCTGCACAGAACCCGATAACAAAGAACAACACCACCAAAGCAGAACCAATTCCTACAAATAAAGGCTCTACCCCTTCTATGACACCCCAAGGTCCTCCCCCTTTAAAAGTCTGTGGCGATTGTCCTAATAGTTCAAAAACTAAATTAACTTGATTATTCCAAAATCCAAACACCACTTCCAAAAGGGCAAGTATGGTTTCTCCAAGTCCAAACATTTTCTCACCTTACCTTTCTTCTGCGTAGTTCCACTTTGGAAATTACGCAATCCCCAGAAAAGCAAGGACAGAAGAAATAGCTGCCATGATCAGACCTGCCACGATACCTTTGATTGCACTATTCATACTGGAAGAATCCTGCTGCTGATATGCAGTCGCAAACTCCATAACATTCTTGGCAAGGATAATGACTCCTACCGCAGCAATTATACTGATAACCAACGTCTTTAAATTGGTAAGAGGCTGTGTAACAGAATCTACTCCTCCAGCAGCCATTACCTTTGTACTAAGCATAAACATTGCGGTAGTCATCCCCGCTACTGTCGGCATGATTTTTTTCTTCCACTCTTTTTTACGGTTTTTCATTTCTACAAATACTTTTTTTAATTTCATATATCATTTCCTTTCTTGATTAGATTTTTTTACACAAAAAGAACAGATTCCCGGAACCCGTAGCATCAAATCTGAGGGTTTCAAAAATCTGTCTTAGTTCTTCTTATGCGGTATTCAGTTCCTTCCGCTTTTCCGCCATTTTTCCTGCACTCCATTCCGGACGCAGATAAGTCAGCACTTGTCCTATGCTTAACCCATCATGCAGGCCAAGCCGAACCTGTTCCAGCTGATCCATTGAAAATTCTTCCTTTTGCAGCATTTTCCAGAGAAGTTCTTCTGACTCTGTTTCTAAAAAATCCTCTGGTTTTGGTTCCTGTTCTACTTTGGCCATAGAATCTGAAGATTCTAGCTGAGACCGATTCTTTTCTAATTCCTTTTCTAAAAATACTTTTTCCGGTATTTTTTCCTCTAACTCCAGTAGGTCCTCCAGTCGAACATCTGCAACAAATACGGATTGTCCATTCTTTTTACACTGGTTATAGTAATTCCAGGATTTCTTTCCTACCACTTTTATTTTATTTTCCTTTTGTTCTTCCGTTATATCATGGATATAAGGCAATGCTCCTCCATCTTCTGATTCTTTAAAGAGTGGATGAGCAAATGTATTGAACTTATTATCTATGATAGGATCGCAACCTCGAACAAACAGGATACACTTTTTATTATCTAATTTTCTGGTTTCATCCGGAGTTAAAAGTTCTCTTCCTAAGACATCATAATTCCGGCTGCTGCTCCCGTTACGTCCCTTCGTTTCTCCGCTGCTTCTTTTATCTATCGTCCCCTTTCCAAGACTTTCAGAAACATATTTGTGAGTACTTTGTTCGTTTCCCCCTAAATAGACTAAAACATCACAATTTCCTGGTATGGTTTCCCAAGTATCCTTAAATAATGCCTTAATCTGTGCTAGGTTCTGAATAATGATAACGCTGGAAATTTCTCTGGAACGCATGGTACTTAAAAGACTGCAATAGTCATCCGGCAACGCAACGTTGCTGAATTCATCAAGCATAAATGTTACATGGATTGGCAGCCTTCCACCAAAATTAAAGTCTGCCTGATAATACAATTCCTGAAATATCTGGGAATACAACATGCCAATTAAGAAATTATAACTTTTATCCGAATCAGGAATTACACAAAATAGTGCTGTCTTCGTTTTTTCATCCCCGTCCACTCCTGCTCCTATTTCCGCAATCCGCATTTCATCCTTATCCAAGATTCTTAAAATCTGTGGATTTTCCAGCAAAGCCAGTCTTGCATTGGCACTTATGATAATGCTCCGTACGGTATCTCCTGCACCTCGCACTACTTTGTGATACTGGACTAACGCAGGATGATCGCTCCCTTTTTTCCTCTCCAACCTTCGGAAACGCCGGTCTAAATCCGATGGAGAACCATCTTGCTTTACCTCAGCTTCATTTAGCAGTTTTAATACGGTGCGGAAATTCCTTTCTTCTGGCGGACATTCCAGCCATACATAATAGAACAACGCTTGCAGATACAAAGTTTCTGCTTTTTCCCAAAATGGATCGTTCTGCTGTGCGTTTTTCGGAGTGGTATTTGCGATCAGATTCGTAATCAATTTTATAATATCGGTTTCGCTGCGTATGTAATCAAAGGGATTATAGCAATTGCTTTTATCCATCTCTATCATATTAAAAGTAAGGACTCGGTAACCATGTGCTTTTAGAAATCCTCCGCAGTTTCTTAAAATTTCTCCTTTACAATCTGTAATGATAAAAGAAGTATTCATCTGCATTAAATTCGGTTTTACAAGAAATAAAGTCTTGCCGGAGCCGGCACCTCCGATAACCAAAACATTATTATTGATCCTGGTTTTTCTAGTATTAATGGAAATTTTTACATTTTCCGACAATACTCGGTTCATGATGCTGTCTTTATCCTGAAATCGTTTTGAGATTGCTCTTGGATTTGCCAGAACTGCACTTCCGTATTCCTTTCCCGGCATATAGTTCCGTTTACTGGTTACATACATGAGCATCCCAATTCCATAAATAAAGATTGCTGCAACGATTGCTTTGAAACTTCCCGAATTCCAATAATTCCCCAATGGATTTCCCGTCACAACATTGAATTTTTCCATAAAAGAATTGATGTCCGTCCCTGGCTGATAGCAGGCATTCAATAAATAGCCTACATACCCGGCGGCAATAGCTCCTAAAAGGTAAAACCATACCGGAGTCTGTTTTTTTCCATGAATATCTCCCGTTATCGTCCTCCCCTCTTAGGTTCAGAAACTTTCTTATTTCGTTTCTTCTTCTGTACTTTTTGTTTCTGTATTTCTCTTCTTTGCTGTTCTTCTCTTTTATGATTGACCGGATTATAATGACGGGTGTACAACTCTTCTCCTGTGATTCGATATTGTTCTTGATTGTTATCATCTACAATTTGGTACTCTTTATCTTTATGCAAGTCTGTATAGATTGTCTTTCCATTATTGATTAAGGTACTGTCTGATTTGGGAATCCATAAAAATTCATGCATCCTGCCGGGAATCCTGGTTTTTAGAGCGTCTGGGGTTTCCTCATAAAACAGCTTTCTATCAATGGTAATCCCATTTATCTTCGGATTTTTTTTCTTCTCCTCTTGATAGCGTTTCTTTACCTTTTCCTTATCCGGATTTTCTTCTTTTTTATGAATGGTCATATTTTCTTTCCATGCATCACTGAAGAAATAATCTTTAAAGTTTTCTGCTTTCATGGAAAAAAGTATCTTTCCTGTTTTTTTATCTTGATCCATAAGTCCACTTTTTTTCATATATTTCAAGATAGGCTCCAGTTCCTCATCTGTCATGGATAGTTTTTCTTTTACCCCTTCCAGGCTTCCTTCTGGATTTTGTGCAAAGTACATTCCTACTGCGTAAAAATCAAAATCCATAAAATCCGTTTCTTTTTTTTTCTGATTTTCACTTTTCAGAAATTCCTGCAATTCCTCCTTATCCGCCTGTTCCAGATAATCTTCCATTGTTTCAATCTTTCCGGCATTTAATAACTCTATGATTGCCTTTATCCTGGGAGCCGCCTCAGAATGAAACAGAATTTCAGACTTTCCGTCTTTTTTATTCAGATCCGGCAGCATAGCATATAGGACACCATGTTTTTTTAAAAGCTCTTTTACTTTTGTCATATCCCCTGTATCAAAAGAAAATACCTGTAAATCGCCACCCTTTTTCAATAGCTGCCTTACACTTGTTCTTCCCTCTAATTTTTCTTGTTCAAGCAGCGTTTTCAAAATTCCCGCCATCTCTTTGAGGGCTTGAAAACCGCCGTTTCCTACTCGGAAGAACATCTCTATTCCCTCATACGTTACCCGAATGATCTGTACCGCATCCTGCATTTCACTCATCGCATTTCACCCCGCTTTCGTTCTCCCTTCAATCTCTCTTCTGCTTCTCTTTTTTTCAGTTCTGCCTCCAGCTCTTCATTTACCTTTTGCATTGTTATCGTCCGTTTTGCCAAACGAATCAAAAAGTGTTCCGGCTGCATTGCCCTCTCTGGTATGTTGGGAAGATTCATTCGTTGTTCTTCAAAAATCCGTTCTTTTTCTCTTTGCGTATAATTCGGTGTAGTAAAAACGAGAGCCAGCTTTTGTATCTGTGCAAAATCAATTCCCCGGAATCCCATTTGGCTTAATAGCAGACGTTCTGATCTTTTCATTCGGTTCTCCTCTTTATCCAACAAAAAAAGAAGCTTTTCTGTTTTTAAAAGCTTCTCATAATCCAGTTTAACCATGTTCTCCTCCCTTCCGGGTTCTGATAAGCAATAAGATTTCCCGCATCTTCTGCATTTTCTCCGGGGATGGTTTTGTTTCTATCATGCGGATAATATCCAAATCGGTAAGACCACTTTCCAAGCACTTCCGCACTTCTTCTAATTGTTCCGGTGTCAGTCCTTGCTTTAAAGATATATCCAGTAGATCTTTACGTCTGTTTCCAAACAGCTTTCCCAATCTCCCCAGTCTGTCTTGGGGGATTGCTGTTTCAGAAACCTGTGATTGCTTGGAAAGTTCCTGTTCTGTTAGGCTTTCCTGACTCTTTTGTATTTCTATCCTTTCTAGTGGCCCGGTTTCTGGCTCTTTCTCCTGCACATCAACGGCAACGGTTTCTTCCAACTGTTTTTTGAGTTTCCGAATCACCTCATTTTTAAATTTCAGATTTTCTTCTAATCTCTGAATTTCTTTATCTTTTTCATTCAGTAGATGGTGGTTCATCACACCGGCCAGAGATTCAAATTTTTGGTTTTCTTCACTGAATTTCTGGACCGCTGTACCCATAATCTCTAAAATCTGTTTCATATATTCCGCAAGTCCCTGATCCTCCTCTTTCTTTTGTGCCAGCTGCTCCCACATCTTGTGCATCTGACTGGCGGATATATCCGGACTTGCAAATGTTTTTACTTGTTCTAAGTTCAAACCTGCAAGAAAAGCCTGGACAATCTCTCTGACCTGATAGACTTGAAAAGATTCCTGGCACAGATACTCTACCGCTTCGCTGTTCAATCCAGCCATCATGCCTGCCGCAATTTCCTTCATAATCAGAGCCTCCTGCCCACTCATTACCAGCTTTCTAAGTGTTTTTATCGGAATTCCATATTCCAATGTGGAGGTTATGATTTCCAACTGTTCCTTATTCAGTTTCTTTTTACATTCCTCTAAATATTTCTGTTCTTCAACAGTCGTGGGATCACTCCTTTCTACTCCTTACATTTCTTTCTACCACTTCTTGTTTCTGATAGTTTCTTTTCTCAAGATGCCTTCCAATCTGAATCAGCTTTTTCATCTCCTGCTGTTTTCTCGCAAGAATTTCCCCTTGACTATAAAAGTAACTATGGATTTTCTCCAGCATTTCTTTCGTATATCCTTTGTTTTCATAATTTTTTTGTGCTGCTTTATAATCTTGATATGCCGGGTAAAATTCTTGATAACCTTCCTTTTCATATAAGTCGGCTTCCAATTTCAATTCTTTCATGTGGGAAATCCCATCAAGAAGAGGTTGATAAACCTCCTTTTCTCTATAGAACAACCGCTGTTTCTCTTTCAAATAAGCCTGTTGTTTTATCAGCTCATCCAGTCCCTTTTCGATAGACGGATAGTATGTCAAAAACCAATATTCTTCCTGTAATCGTTCTAACTGTTTCGTTACTGCTTTGTCCTGCCAGCTATGCTTTTTATACCGTTTTTTTCCTGCACTTCGATATTTTCTCACAAAAATTTGTTTTTGATACCGAGTCAAGTGGCGGTTTTTATATGGAACATATAGGAAACACAACTTATTTTTATCTACTCTATGAACAGATAATCGTTTCCGTATATTTTCCTCTGTATATGCTTCTGATATGGTATCAATCCTTCGGTATCTTTCAAAGGCTGCGTCCGGTTCTAAGACAGCCAAGTGTTTCTTTCCACGTAAGGCATATCCCATATCTTCCAGCCGTTCCTGAAACTCTTCCCAGGTATGGGATTGATTCAGCACTTTTTCCAGATCTTCTTGTATTCGCTGATCTCGTTTACTCTTTTCCTTTTCTGTCTTCTTTTCTTCCGTTCTCTTTCTGGCAGCCTGAATATCCAATGTACTAAGGCCGTAGGAAGAACAGATTTCATTGACTAAAGGCTGAATCGTTTTTTCCCAATCTCCCTTCTTATATTCATATTTCTTCCCTGTTTTTCGATTCACACTGTTAAATATAATATGCCCATGAATATGTTCGGTATCATTATGTACGGAATACACTGCTTCATATTCGTCTTTCAGATATTTCCTGACAAAAGCTCCCACTACCGAAAAAGCCTTTTCTTCGTCCACTTCTCCTTCTGGAAAAGAAATAATTAAATGATACCCCTGCCTTTTATCTCTTTTATTAAAATGTTTCTTAGTATCCAGCATAGCTTTCAAAGCAGTTTCCGGCATACAGTTCCACCCGGCTACATACCGTCCATTTTCTGTCTTTTCTGAGTCAGTAATATAGTTAAGGGCATTGGATAAGTGTTTTGCTATAAAGCCGCTTTTTGCTTCCTTCATGTGAAGGATCTTAGATATTGCCATAAACGCCTCCCTTCCTTTCCTAAATCTTCTCTAGCAGCTCTTTTATAAGTCCTTTAATCTGCCCTAGGAATACATACAGTCTGTGCCGGTCCTCTTCCAAATAGATTCCGCTATTTATCCGGTGTGCAATTTGATTTACATTGATACCGATATGGTTAATTTCATTATTGAGTCTGGCTATTTCATTCCGAATTTCCGGGTAATCCCTGGGGCGGTTTGTAATCAGCATCCGAAGATATTGGGATTCTTTCATGCCTTTCTTTTCTGCTTTTTCCTGCAGCTGATGTAACTCCTCCTCAGACAGACGAATCTCTTTTCTGCATGTTAATTTTTTCTTATCTCCTATCCTCACCTGCTTTCTCATTTTTAGGCATAAAAAAACAGAAACGTTTTGCGTTTTTCCTGCAACTCGTTTCTGTTTCTCATCTACATCGTCAAAACTTTTTTCTGAAAAGTTTCCATATCCTTGACAATCTCATAAGGTTCATATTCGCCATAGACACTTGGTCACCTGGCGTTATCAGTTGTATGTTTTTTCCTTCCACCTGATTCTGAAGATATTTTGCAAAATCAACAAGTGCCTTACTATGTCTTGTCCTTACCGCAATGCAGCCTTTATCCTCAAATCTTTTTGCAATCAGATAACACATCGAACAGCACCTATTTTACCACTTTAAAAAAATAATCCAGTCTTCCCTTAACATTTTCCGCAGATGCGGTACTCGTCTTACAGAATTTTAAATACTCATCTTGGGAATCGTAAGTATCAAAGAAGTCTTTGAGCCACTCTAAATATGCGGTTTCTTTCTCCAGATTATCCATTACTTTTTCCATCGCAACTACGACCATTGGAATAGATAATTTTTTCATACTTGGAATTTTTCTTCAATATTTATTATCCAACTCCTTGAAATATTACTATTTCTATCTTATCATTCTGTTAATAAGAAGTAAAGACAAACGGATATTTTTCTGACATCTTAAAAACATACTGTACAATAATCTCATATTTTTATAATCTTTATCCAGAAGAAGAAGCTCTCATTCGTTCTTTTTTTCTTTCATTATTTTTTCTCCCGCTTTCCAAAAACACATATCTAAAAGTTTCATGTCTGGATAGTACGAATATTTTTCTCCAATTTTTTTTCGAGCCTTTTCAAACTCATCTTTATGCTTTCTATAAAATTTGGCCAACTTCCTTACAGATTGTGGTTTAAACGTACTGCTAGATATATCATAATTTTTTATTGCCTCTTTCAAATAATTATCATATGCCGGAACACATCCCATTGTTCCCAATAAAATTTTTGTTACCAGTAAATCGGATACATTCCTATGCTTTTTTTCCGTTTTGATAGATTCTTTATAACTTCCTTTAATTTCCGGGACTAATTTTTCAAGAAACTCCACATGATTCTCCAAATCTTCCGCAGAAATGTCCCATAGCACATCATACTCATCCTTAAGCAGAATTTCTATCGCATTCTTATGTATAGTATAATATTTATTTGCTAAAAATGAGTTTCTAAACATTCCCCAACTTGCCAAATAAAAACCTAAATGAATACATAAATCATTGTATTCTTCTTCTGACAGTTCTCTTTCTTTTTTAACTTTTCTTTTTTCATGAAATATTTTATAGCAATCTCTCCAAGACTCTTCTATACTATATTGCTCTTGATAGTCTTCACTATACTCTTTAATATACTCTATAATATCCTTTCCTGAAAAATCTTTTGTCTGTTTCTTATCTGACATCGTATTCCTCCTTTAACTGCCTAACGAAACCATCTTATATCAAAAATATAATTTTTATTTAACTTTATCATATGTTTCACCAGGCAACAAGAGTTTCTCTTTATCAGAGTACGGACTGTACTGGCAAAGCCAGTTCAGTCCTTTGCAAGATACGGATTTTGCCGTACAAAATCCTATCTTGTTAGGTAGCAAAGCCCCCTAAAACCCCCATATCATACTGTAAATAGACGGCAGATAAAAAATATTGCTGTCAATTCCTTCGGTTTATTGCCATCAGCATTTTTATCCTGCCATCATATTTGTATTGTTTTGTGACTTCAATCCTACATTTCAGCCACCAGTTTATCCGTTCTTTGCCATCAGACTTTTGTTTTTGACTTCACACCCCTTTTTCTACTGCCTCCACTTTCATATATTTGCCATCAGTTTTCTTTTTTCATTGCCGTCAGCTTGCTTTTCTGCCGTCAATTTCTCTTTCTAAAAGATTTTCATATCTTTTCTTTTTTCTGTCATTGCCTTCACTTTCCTTGCTTTGTCATCAAACTTCTGCCTGATTTTGGCTTTTCAATTCCGCTGAACTCTTCTCCAGCATATTTTTCTAAACACTACACTAAAGAAATACAGACATCCTTCCATACCATTTCATGGATCGCCCTTTGGATTCTTTGGTTTCTATCCGTTGATTTGCTTCATCAAACGTTCCAAGGCTTTTTCAAACGCTCCGATTCCACTGAAAAAACTGGTTAATTGAATATCCTCAAACAAATATGGCATGGCTATGTACAAATTCAAGAAGATATGGAACAAAACATCTACAACAATAGAATTTCCGGCTTGCTTATATAACTGACTATTACTGATACCGGCTTCTTTTGCTTTCTGAAAATCTTCATCGTCAAATCCCATTAACCGGAAACATTCCAACGGTGTTAATTTTCTGATTTTTAAAATGGATTTTAACTGACAAATTCCTGAAGGTTGAGTGGTAAGTGTGGGACAAATATTTCCATGATCTTGCACTCGTCCCCGTTTATCCACGCTTGGATAGGATAAATTTGCAATACCATTTTTTATACATTCCTCATATCCTTTTTTTGTCTTTTGCCTTACTAAAATCACATTATCTTTTTGAACCGTTGTCAAAGCATGACAGATTTCTTTTTCTCGTCCCAGTTCTATCTGCTGTCTGACATTGCCGTTTTTCATATACCTTCCACGAACAGCAGCTGTATGCAATTCTGCAATTTTAGTCTGATTATGTCCAGCCATCTGTGTACTTGAAATTCCTATTGCTGACAATACAGTGGAACTACAAAATCCGCCGCCATATTTTCCTATAGTTACAATTTTAGGCTGCAAATTACCGCCCTGACATGTATTGATCGCAGGCGATCAGCCTTTCGCAGAATAAACTCGTCCTGCCTGTGGATTTTTCCATTTTCCACCCTCTTTAATTTGGCCTAAAAATATCAACTCATTTTTAAGTTTTTGAGTTTGTTCTTCATCCGGTTCAAAAAGAAGGGCTTTTCTATCTCCCATGTCCTGAATCAGCTTTTGAACCTTTTCCTGTGGTAGATAAAATTTTTCTTCTACCTCTTCTTCCAATATATCCATCATGCTTACCGAAATATCCAAAGATTTTGGAAATTCAAATTTTCCGTTATCCAGTTCTTTTTTTATCAGTATCAGATAGACTCGTTCTCTGTTTTGAGGAATCCCATAATTTTTAGCATTCAATATACTCCAATATGTATGATATCCATACTCATGCAATTCCTCTTCAAACGCCTTAAATGTAGTGTCTTTAAATTTTTTTCCGACAATATTTTTTACGTTCTCATAGATTCCCCAGTCTGGCCGTACACCCCGTATCATACGAAGCCATTCTACCAGCAAAGAAGATCTGGTTTTATCCAGATTATGAGAACCACATTTCTCACAAGTGTCCCGCTTTGTATAATGTATCTGCAGCGGATTATACGCATATCCGCAGTCTTTACATTTCCAAACGGAACCGGCCTGTTTTCCCGCCAGACTGAAATCCTGACATGGAGAACCGCCGCAGATCATGTTAAAATAGGGTATTTTTTGTTCATTTACTTTTGTTATATCCCCTAGATTCAATGTTTCACTTACACCATGTATTGCACAGTAACTCTTTTCTGCATACTTATCAAATTCACAAAAATTAACTAATCTATATTTCAATCCTTACTTTCGCAAGGTGTAGCTACACATTTTACCCGGGATTACTCGCTTAATTCCTCCCTTTCTTAGATTCTTTTCATTTTCTGTTACAACTAAAAATTACTGGAATCCATAGCTACCATGAAATATGTTTCCGGTTATACTTTCCTAAAATGAATGCCCCTCCTCTCCTATTTGTGCTATTGTCTGTCATAATATGCTGGAATTTATCACCCCCTTTCCAATCTTTTTTCTATCTGCTTTTCTGTTTGAAGTCTGTTACGATTTCTTTCCTATTTTGAATCATTCCTGTAAATTCCAGATTTTTTCCATCGCAAAAATAAATATCATCTGTAATCCACGATTCCCTTTCAAACGTTTCTTCCCTTATTTTTTGCAAACAATGATGTACTGTTGCAAAAGGAATCTTTTCGGGAATCCATACACATTCTTCAGGGGAAAGAAAAAACACATAAAAATTACCGCCCATTTTTTCTTTCAGCCTTTCTCGATAGCCTTCATGAAATAATAAAGCGGTTCCTTGTTCTGCTGTTCCAATACAGATTTTTTTACCATCTTCCGTTAGCAGATTTCCTATCCTGTTTTCCAATTTATTTTTTTCTATCCAATGTTCAAATAATACTGCTCCCCCTTTCTCTTCTAAGACTTTTTTCAGCAATGTTTCTTTCCTGATATTCCAAATATCCGCTAAATCTTTTGATAAAAAACATGTCTTTTTTCTTCTGTTCGTCACATAAAAGCATACAGCGATTTCATCATGTTGCAGATATAACAAATTTTTAAGCAGTTCTTTTTCTGATTTTTTATTCGTAATCAGCGGTCTGATTTCATCTGTTCTTCCTGGACCTTCCTTTTTACTGCACCTGTATATCGCTGTATCGTAAGTTGTTTCCCATGTTCTTCGTATGGAAAATGCAATATCTGATATTTTAATGATTCTCCGAAGATCCTCTTTCCAAGATTCTGTTGTCTTCCATATATCTTCAATATAGATTTCCGGCAAAACAACTCTTTTATCCGTACAGTCAAAGCGGATTCTGCTTGTTTCTATTCCTGATATTTGAACCGACTCTATCACACATCTGCCGGGAACTTTAGACCAACCAGCCATATACTTTACATTGTCTATGAATTGTTGTTTAAATGTTTCATATTCCATATTTCAAAATTCCTTTACGTTTTGCAATCCAATTCTGCTGAAATTGAAACGATATTCATACAAACTTCTATTGTTTATCGAATATGTTCTACAGCCCCTTTCTCCCTCGTATTGTTTCCTGCTATTGTTATTTCTTTTGTAGCACCAGAATACTCATAAACATTGTCAGAAAGCCTTTCTTCCGGTATCACCTCCTTCTCATTTATATCCGCTACCATTTCTCTAAGCTCCTGCAAATCCATTTTTTCTTTAGAAATCAATAGACATTCATGTATACTGGAAGGAAGGATATAGAAATCCTCCTGTATCATTTCGTATACTTTTTGTAGCTTATCGGTATCTAAAATTCCCACCGCACCATTCGTATGTTTCTCATTCGTAATGACCAACAACGGTCTTTCCATTTGTTCCAGAATTTCTTTAGAAACCTCTTCCTCCTGTGTTCCTGAAAGCATATGGTTAAGTACACTATCCATCGTATAAATTTTAACAATATCTCTTTCTTGCATATTTTTTAAGGCTTTTTCATAGATCTCCTGCGTATTCATTCCCCATAAATCTATGATTTTATCTGTTACCTGTATCAGTCCCACTCCCGTTTCAATCTGCATGGGGATTTCAATACGGAATAATATAACCAGATCCTCTTTACTTATAAAAATGTTGTCTTTTGGTAAATCCTCTAATACCTGCTTATTTCTTATAATCGGAATCACATTTTCCGGAATGATATAGTCTTCTATTCTCATACTGCCTCCTATTTTCTACACCGGTTCATAACCTGAGAAAGAAATTTCTGTTTTGGTATCCCTTTACATACTTTCTCTCCATATATTTCATAAATACGTTCTGCATACTCTTTTACCTTTTTCCCATGAAATTTCCATTTTCGAACATTCCTTATCGTGTGTTCTACAAGTTCCTCATAATTATCTGCTTCTATCATGGCATTGATTTCTCTTTCCATTACCGCATCTCTCTTCAAGTTTTACATCCTCCTTTTATCTTATGGCCTGTCTAAGCGGATACGCCATCGAAGTTTCTTTCAATCGAAGTAATTTCAAATACTCATTGAAGTCCTTTCCTTTCTCTGGGATTTCAAAATTGGTTTCATACCCTCTTTCCTCATACTTTTTTAAATATTCCTTTGTTGCCTTTCTTCCTGCCTCATCATTGTCTAAACAAAAGATCAGTGTTTTTATGTGTGTATAATCTTTTAAAAACTGTTCTAATGGCCCATCCCATGTACCGCCTAAAACCAAAAGATTTTCTTTTTGAACATGGTACAAATCAAGGAAAGACATCGCATCAATCGCTGCTTCAAAAACATAAAGTTCCTTGCTGTCCGGATTGCACAGATTGACTCCGTAATTTTTATCATTTCCTGCAACATCCATGCGGAAAGGCTTTTTCCCTGGTTCTGACGGTTCAAAGGTCCCCCTCATGTTGGCAAATCTCGCTTCTCCTTTTGGATCATATCCTACAAACACCAGATTGTGATAAGGTAGACTCTCATATAAAAGCCCTTTTTTAATAAAAAAAGCGATCACTTCTTTAGAAAGTTTTCGCTCATTTCCTAAATACCGATATAATTTTTCATAATCCCAAGAACGTTTTGGAAGGACAAAGGGAACCTTTTCTTCTTCCTTTTTCTCTTTTACGGTTGGAAGGAACTGCCGGGAGGGATTTTTCCCGGTCTTTTCCGGCAAAGGATAGCCGATACTCTCCAAAAGATACAGCATAGCCTCTGGATATGTCATATTTCCAAATTCTTCTGCAAAAATAATTTGATTCCCCCCTGTTCGATTGCCTTTTCCACTAAACCTGTACCATGTTTTTCGATTATAAATAACCAAAGAATCCATTTCCTTTAAATTATGTTTTCCTGCTCCTATCCTCTGGGGCGTATAGCCGAAACGCTCCGCAAGAGAAACCAGATCAATTTCTGATACGGCAGCTATCATTTCTTCTGTAAACGAAATATGTACTGCTTCTTTTCCCTCCTTTTACTGTCCTTTTAATTTGATATGAAACCATTTTTCCATATACGGATATTCTTTTAGAAATTCTACATAGTATCTGTTCGTGGCACTTTCTGGTTTATGTTCTGCACAAAATTCATGGAAACTCTTTTTGGCAAAAATTGCTGGCTGATTACACCATCTTGCAAGATTGATATAGATTCCACGAAATGGTGACTGCTGATATGCTTGATAACGCATAAGATACGGCAGGCACCGGTATTTTATAAGAATCTGTATCCGCCGGAAACAATCTTCTATGTCATTCAGCCAAAAATTAATATTCCATTTTCCAGTCCGATCATATCCGCACAATACATATGCTTTTATCCTGGCTTTCGGATTTTCCACTGTTGAACGTAAAAGTTCCAGTTTGTTTTCAATCACTTCCGCATCTTTTATATCATCAAAAGCAAAATAGGTATCTTCCAATATTTTTCCTGCAAACAGCATTTTAATCTGCTTTCTCGTAATAATCCGAATATCCAGTCCTTGTTTAAACTGAAATGGTTTTCCGCTGTTGAGTACCGATTCCAGAATCCTTTCCCATTCAGAACAAGCCAGAAAATTATCATCAAGGAAACAGAGTTTCTTCTTTTCTGAATCCATAAATTCTTCCAAAGGGCTTGCCGGAACGCTCCGGCTGCTATTCTTATTCACACAAAAAGGGCAGTGCCGAAAGCATCCCCTTGTCAGAAACCCAATAGAATAGTCCTGATAAAACTTCAAACTGTTTGCAGATACATTTTTTGTCTTTTGTTTTTCCAGCCATCTGTCATATAAGTGATAGTCCGGCATTTGATGTTCTATCTCATCGGAAAGGGGCTGTGCCTGATCATAGAAAAAACCAGTGCCACCATAAAAAACATTGGGCCTTTTCAAAATCTCTTCGGTAAGTTTTCCTGTTCCGCCTGTTCCTGAAAATACCTTTGATATATACACTCTGTCAAAATCTGAAATGGTTTCATAATCAAATAATAACGCCACTGAATTTCCTTTTTCCTTATAGTAGCCAGAAATTTTCATGGCAGCCAGATTGGGAAACCTATGATTTCTTCTTTCCAACAAATCTGCATCTATAATTCCTATCTTCACGCCTTACCTCTCTTTGCAAAAAGACTGACGGAATATCCATCAGCCTTTCTGCTTTTTTTACATCTTATTCTGTCTGTTTCTTCTTTCTCTTTCGACTCCGCCAAAATGCCAATCCTGCAATGCTTCCGCTTAACAGACATCCTCCAATCAAAAGAAGAATGTTCGTATCATCTCCTGTTTTTGGTCCATGCTCGATAGGGGTTCCTGGCGTATCCGGGATTGCTTTATTCGTAATCTCTTTCAGAACTTCAATAATCGGTGTCTGCCCGTCTTCATACTCAAAAACAATCTCATAAGTTTCTTCTGATTTTTCATAGCCTTCCAACGCTTTTGTTTCTTTTAAAACATAGACGATTGGTTCTTTCATTTTCCCTTCTTCATACTTTGCGATTGGAAGAAGTTCAGAAACTGTTTCACCCTTTTTATCTGTCACTAATTTTGCAACTTCTTTTCCGCTTTCCTTTTCTGTTAAAGTAAACTCAACGCCTTCCAGCGGTTTTTTGGAACCCTCTTCTGTCTTTCGGATTTTCAGCCGCCCCATTGCACGCTCATCCTGCATTTCTACCTTTTGAATCTCTCCAGTTTCTTCCACAACAAATTTTACATCGTTTGCAATCACGTATCCCTCTGGTGCTGCTTCTTCATGCAGGGTATATTCTCCTACCGGAAGATACTCAATCAAGTGTTCTTCTCCGGATACCCATTCTTCTACGACATTTCCTTCTTTATCAATGATCTGTAACTTTGCTCCATCAATTTCTTCTCCTGTCGTAATATCCGTTTTACTGATAGAAACCTTCGTGTGGTCGTCCTTCATCTCTACCTTCTGGACTTCTCCAGTAAGTTCTACAACAAACTCAACATCTTCGGCTCGTACATAGCCATTTTCTGTTGGTGCCTGTTCTTCATGCAAAATGTACTTTCCTGGTGCTAAGGCATAGATTCTATGTGGTTCATTGGTAGAAGTCCATTCCTCAATCAGATTTCCCTCCATATCCAAGATCTGCATTTTAGCTCCTTCTACTTCTTCACTGGTTGTCAGATCCGTTTTCGTAAAATCTGTAATGGTAGGCTGATTTTCTACTTCTCTGCTAAGTTCAATGACTTCTATTTCTGGGTTGGAATACGATGCGTCAAAGTGAATCACTTCTTCATATGGCAAATATCCTGGTTTCTCCTCAACCTCCATTACATAATATTTGTCATGTGGCAAATCACTTTGGAACTGTACTTTTCCCTCTTTATCAGAAACTGCCATTTCAATCAAGGAGTCTTTTTCTACAATGACTTCTCCTGCAGCATTTAAAATATCTTCCTCTGCAAATAAAGCAAACACAACACCTTCCAATGGTTTTTCTGATACGGCATCCTTTTTCAAAAGTTCTATTTCTATTTTCTGTCTTTGGTTTGTAAGGTCCATTGTCACATAGTCAACTGCCGTTTCCTGACCATGATATTTGATTTCAAATTCCTTCTTTTCCGGATCAAGAACGCAATTTTGTCCTGCTTTTGTTTCTTCGAGGTAATACTTTCCGATTGGCAGATTATTTACAACCGCTTTTCCTTCTTTATCCGTAATTATTTTTGCAACCAGTCCGTCTTTTTCAAACCTCACCAGCCTGTTTCCATCTTCGTCTTTCTGCCCGTCTGGGCTGTAAATGGTTTCCGCTGCTCTCAGTTCAAATTCCACGCCTTCCAGACCGCTGTTTTCATAGGTAAAGTCATATCCCATTGAAAGTTCCATCACATCCTCTCCTGTGACGAAAGAAGATACTTTGTTTACAATCTTCGCAAATCCATTTCTTATCTTTGTTACAAGCTGCTCTTCTTTTTTATCCGCACCTGTCAGGATATCCCCTTTCTTATGGAGTGTAAGGCTGCCTACCGCTTCATCATTTGGCTGTTCTACCACAACAATATATTTTCCGGTTCCTTCTTCTACCTCATGTGCCGTATTGGAATCTACGGTAATCGTGATACTGTCCTTCGGTGCATCTTCATAGTTTCCTCCGAGCGTTACCTCATTTAATGGAATTTCCTTTTGATCTTTTACCAGTTTCTTTTCTTCTCCGACTTTGACAAAAGATTCCGGTGCCTGGACTTCTTCTATGCGGTAAGTTCCGCACTTTAGCTGTTCCGGTGTCTGCAAATAGCCTTCCTCATTCGTCTGGAATACAGAAATGGTTTCCGGTTTCGGATAACGCACTTTCATTTCTACATATTCCTTCTTATCCACGTCAAAGATTTTATAATATGCACTGTTATTCAGCACCGGTTTTCCGGTCTGGTTATCTTTTTTGATAATCTTAAAATAAAACTGGATTGGCCGATCATCAAAGACTCTCCATATCTGAGGCTCTCTTGAATCTTCGTCAATCGTTACAAGAAATGGATTGACGGTCTGAAGATTCTCTGGTGTGGTACTTTCAAATACCACATATTTTCCATAGGGAAGTTCCGGGCTGCATACATACCCTTTTTTATCAGTAAAGAGTTCCGGCACATGAATTTCTTTTCCGTTTTCCCAGTAAGACGCTGTTTTATCTTTTGCATAATCATAGCCGATAAAATCCTCTGGTACAAAATCCTCTCCTGAAGGTTTCAGGCTGCCGTCTTTCACACCGGAAAGGTCAGAAATCAGGAAAACTTTAAAACCTGCACCTTGTACTAAATCTGTTTCTGTCTGATCTCCGTCCTCACTGATTTTTATCAACTGGAACGCCTGTTTTTTCACTGTTTCCTTTACCGTTACATCTCTATGAACAATTTCTACATTCTGCCCTTCGTAATCCACCGTAACCGGATATTTTGTTTCATCCAGAAGATATCCTTCTCCCGGTGCTATCTCTTTGACATAATATTTTCCAAGATATAAGTCTTTAAAATCCAGTTTTCCATCCTGAATCGTCCCCTGTGCGACCAGTTCGTCTTTCCGATGGACAATCCCGGATTTTTTATTTGGATATGCAATGTCTTCCGCTGCATATAACCCATACACTGCACCATCAAGAGAGGCATTTCCCTGGCTGACAGAATCATTGGTATCCTTGTCAATCTTCTTAACGTGTACTTCTCCTCTCACTTCTTTATTTTCAAATTCATGTGTAAATGTATAGGTATAGGTGCTGTCATTTTTATAGCTGTATGTAAATGTATAAATTTGACTGCTCATATAGTAAAGGTCCGGTGCCTGAATCTCTTTAATATAATACTTGTGATTGATAGGAAGATCTGCTGTAAACGTTACGTTTCCCTCTTTGTCAGATGTTCCCCTTTGAATCAGTGTGTCTTTTGCTACAAGAAGGCTGCCGTCCTGTGCATGGATATCCTCACCACTGTAAAGTCCAAATACAGCTCCCTCTAAAGTTACTCCATCATTGATCGACTTTTTAACTACATTCACTTCAATTTCCGGTCTTTCATTTCGATAAGCTACTTCTTCCTGTGATAGCTCCACTGTCTGTCCGGCATATTTTAGTGTCACATACTGGGTGCGTTCCTCTTCCGTTTTTCCAATGACCAAGTTTCCCGGTGCCTGTTCTTCTACAACCCGATATTTCCCTAAATACAAAAGTCCTGATGTGCAGCTCCCATCTTCTCCGGTTTCCAGTTCCGCTATCAGTTCTCCATTTTTATGGATCTTTGTTTTCTTATCCTGGCTATAAATATCTTCTGCCGCATAGATTTTGTACTTTGCTCCGGCATAAGAGGACTCTGTATAAGTAAAATCTATATCGCCTTCTGAACCGGAAATTCCTGTCAGGACTTCTCCGGTTTTATGAATGATGATCTTTCCTTTCTGTTCTTCATTTGTCACCGTAGTAGTAACAGTCTTACCGGTTTCCAGATTCACATTGAAGGATTTTGTATTTAATTTATATCCTGCCGGTACAGAAATCTCCTTCAGATAAATCGTATCCTGTGTTTTTTCTACTTCAACTTCTGTTGCTCCGTTTTCATCTGTTGGAGGCATTTCTATAATCAGTTTTGTACAGCCTTTATCAGAATATAAACCAAAAACTGCTCCTGCCAATTTTACATTGGTTTTTGCATCTTCCTTAATCACTTTTACCTTTGCAAACTCTTTCCATGTAACACTGAAACTCACATTATTCGCAGATTCTTCATAAAAATCTCCATACCCAATGTCCTGCGTATCATTTCCTGTACTGACTACCAATGTTTTCCACTGGCTGCCAATCTGTCCCGTCAATTTTCCGGTATTCCAGGTTCCAGATACAGACATCTTCGGTGCAGTAAACCAGAAAGTAGTCCCACCGTAAATCTTGACATTTCCTCCTGTTTGCGTTGCTCCAGCAGTGCTATGATAAGTAACATTTGCCGGCAATGGAAGTGTCACGTAATTTCTGTGATCGCCTTTTAAGGTCATATTCTTTGTTCTCTGAATATCACCTTCTAGATATGCGTTTTCATGTGTAGAAGATAATTCAAGTGCTGCTGTCGGCGGTGCTTCCTGACCGCAAAGATAATTGATATAATTCATGACACCATATTTTTCCAAACCGGATTGCGTACAGCCGGTAAACGCAACATCAGCACCTGCATAACAATAGCTTGCTGCCAAATGTGTCAGAATATATTTCATGTCATTACTGTATCCGTTTAAATAAGAGCCAGTTAAATCTCCCGGTCCGCCATATCCGTAGTAAAGGACTTTCTGCAAATTCAGATTGCTTTCGTAAATTCCGGCAACATAATCTCCGCTTGGTGGGGAATCCATACTGGATTCAATACAATATGCTATCTTTCCATTCACATAAAAATAACAGGTGTAGTAATATCCTAAATCAGATGGATACCAGATTCTTTCTCCCTGTACAAGAGAAACATCCTCTCGTGCTTTTTCCATCGAAGACGGTACAACGGATAAAAAGACTCCATTTTCTGTTCCTAACTCTGCTATATCAACTCTCTGTTCTTCCTCCGAATCACTCTCCTCATCATCAGAGCCTTTATCATCAGATGGATTCTGGCTGCCGGAACTATCTTTTGCAGAAGTTTCCGGCTCCTTTTCTCTTACAATGACTTTTCTGATGACCTGATACGAGGGATTTCCGCTTACTGGTTCTGCATAATACTTTGCGTAGTAGTTACCCGGTTTCTGATAGTCAAATGCTTTTCCTTCCTGGGTTTCCGCT
This sequence comes from uncultured Eubacteriales bacterium, assembly GCA_949284175.1. GTDB lineage: Bacteria > Bacillota > Clostridia > Lachnospirales > Lachnospiraceae > Scybalomonas. The sequence goes on along the minus strand of CASDVE010000002.1, from coordinate 100,857 downwards.
TTTTCAAAGGTCAGTTTTACCTTTTCAGTATTATACTGGATACCTGAAAAATCTTTTGATAGATCAATCTCTGTTCCGGCTTCCAACGACAACTCCTCAACCGTCACAATTTCATCTTCCGTAAGTTGATCCATCACTTCATCAAGCATTGGTGTTTCCGTTTCTTCCAATTCTCCACTGCTTGTTTCTGCCGTTACAGAAGTTTCCGTATCCGTTTCCGCTGCCAAAACACTACCTGCATTTCCAATAGTGGAGAAACTAATCAGAAATGCCAGAGTGCCGGCTAAAATCCTATTCCTTTTTATTTTTTTCATATCCTGCTCCTTTTTATTTTTTTACACAAAAAAGCAAGCTGATTTCAGCCTGCTTTCTATTACCTTTTCCCATAGCCTGTCCGTACATAGTTCCCGACTATGGGAATTCCATATTTAGTTGTATGTACGGCGAATCAGCTACGGTTCATCCCGTATTCTGTTCATCCATTACTCCCTTTCTTTATCCTTTTCTTTATCCTTTTCTATCTCCTCTTTCAATTCTCTATCTTGTACATATCCTAAATATATCAATATCAACAACACATCTGTAGGAAGAGATAAACATAGATTTCCAATAAAATCCCATCCCGATTCACTAATCAATACACATCCTATGCTATGAGTAACCATTATTGTACAATAGACAAGTATGCTTTTATTTGGTGCTATTACAATCCATTTGCCCAACTGCTTTTTCTCTTTTTCCATTGAACAAAACATATTATAAATATCGGTCTTCTCATGGCTATCCAAAATGGTTTTACACAAATTGATAAAACTATCTTTATGAGTGCTAGCAATATTAACTCCCCTACCATTATATCTGAGTCCATAATATAAGCTAGGAATACGTTCGTCATAAAAATCCTTTTGCAAATATATAAAACGAATTTCTCTTGAAAACCAAAATATATATTCTGAGTATCTAATATAACCCATTTTATTCTCAACAAATATTTGAAGATACTCATTTATAAATTCTCTTACATCTTCTTCTTTATGATTTTTTCCTAGTTTTTCAATCAATAGATTTCGTTCGTATTTTCTTAAATATACAATAAGTAAAACTATACTTGCAATCAACCCACCAAACATCACAAACGTCAATATAACTATATAATTTTTTCGTCCAGGGTAAAAATCCGCTACTATGTAGAAAAATATAAAAAGTATACTTGTTAGTATCATAAATACTAATGTTGCATATTTTAAACAAAATCTTTTTTGTACCGTTTTCTTTATACCCATTATACTTTCACCCCAAATTTAATTTATAAATCGCTCATTCATGTGTTCCTGCATGAACTAATATTAAGAATAATTGTAACACAAATAGGAAGACAATAGCACATAGTTTTATAATAAATGAACTCAACTTAAAAGTTCCATATAATAAAAATCCTATCCCCTTTACTGTTCCACTTAAAACGTTTTTAACTATTCCCATATCCTTACTCCTCTTCATTCATGTAAAATGACATAAAGTTATCATCAATTACAGAAGAACCTTCTTCTAGTTCTATATTCATTTTCGATATGTCTGCTTCTTGCTTTATTACTGCCACATTATTCAAAGCCTCTGCAACAATTTCTTTGAAGAACTCCCGGTTTTGTTTTAGTATCTGTTCGATACTTTTTAATTCGGCTTCTTGTGTCTGCTGTTTCAGATAGTTGCTATAATAAATAATTGCTTCTGCAATGTAGTTATTCAGATTTTTAAAAATGTCTTTATTATAATCCTCCAGACATTTTAATGCTTTCTGATGATTGCTGTTATCACGATAAAGCCGTAATGTTGTTTTAAATATCCTGTCTTTTTCCATGATATTCCTCCATTATGCCCCTGCTCGCTTTTTGGCAATTTCCTTTAAAATCGAACGAACTGCCATTTCACAGCCTTTTGCATTTTCATGAATATCTGAATAAAATAGGACTTTCTTACCTTCGTTCCTTCCAAAGTGCTGGATTGCAGTTGAACCGCCCCCTGCAAACACAATTTTTGTAAGATCCAGGTTATAGCCAAATTTCTTCAGTATTAAATAGATTTGTTCTGCATACTGCTTTAGTTCCCCCTGTATAATATTCCTGTAAGCATCAGAACAGTCATAGTCTCCATTTACCATAAACTTCTCTAACGCATAAGTAGAAATACTTTCTCCGGTCTTTGCCTCTACCACTTCCCGGATATGATTGATACAGGTCAAGGCTGCATTTTTATCTATAAACAACTGTCCTGTTGGCTTTCCATCAATCAGCCCCATAATGTCATTCGTTCCACCTCCCATATCGCAAAGAACACATTCTCCCATGAGTTCCTCTTGATGCAATAATACAATCACATGCCCCTGCATGAAAATATGTGCATTTTCAATCTCTACATGGTAATTCCTTCCTTCATAACGGAAGTTCAACTTTTTAGACTGCAAAAGGTATTTTTTGAAATCATTTTTCTGTAACCCGTACCTTCTCGGAGGCAACGCTGCTCCGATACGAACCAATGCTTCGTTTTTTCCCCGATACTGTAATTCCTTTGCCAATGCTGCCAAAGTCAAGTGATAATAGTTCATGTTCTGTGTTTTATCTACGGTTTCTAATTCCGGGGCCCCTTCCCCTATTTTGAAACACTGTCCCTGAAATTCTAAAACATTTTCAAGATTATCCGGTCTGACCTCTAACTTTGTAATGGCGGCTGAAAAATCTGTATGTACTGTTTTCATGTTCCGGTTCCCATGATCAATTCCGATAACTTCTCTTTCTAACATCTGTTTAACCTCCTATGTACTTTCCTCATTATTCTGTTTTCATTATCTGCTCTATCTCTCTCTGAAAAATTTTTTGTAATAAAATGACAACGTATACATTTGGTTTCTGCTGACCGTATTCAATTCTTTGATACGTCCGCAAACTAACGTGTAATTTATTTGCAAGTTCTGCCTGTGTCATTCCATGAGCCATTCTTAGCTTTTTTAATTCTGTTACTCTTTCACCCCCTTATGTTTGGGGGATAGCCTCACTTGCCTGATGATACGCATACAAATTGCTGTAATAGCTGCTGATTGTCATAGAAGCATTGTACAAAGCCGTAATCATTACAGCCCGTATATTATGTGCTTTCTTCCCACTATTTTTCAAAGAATCCAGCACATATAAGACACTTCCCATATCCAGTTTCCAATAGATGCTTTTTACAATCGGTGTTGGTTTTTCTTCCCGATTCACACGTATAGTAGAACTTTTAGAAGACATAACCTCTACGATTATATTCAAAATCTCATCAAGCATATGTTTTTCATATGGTCTGTCATTCAGTATCGCATCATATCCTATCCTTTTTTTCATGATATTTTTGATTTCCTGATAAGATAAGATGGGATATTTTCCATTAGTATTCTCTGTTGTATTCTCTGTATTTGTTTCCCCTTCCCTATAGATAGGTATTTCTTTTGCATTACTAGAGGATTCCTCTTTTAAAGGGGTAGGTATCTCTTTTTTCTGTGATACCCTCCCTCTTTTGAAAGGGATACCCTGTTCTTTTTGCAGTGTATCGCTTTCCTTCTCAGATGGTTCCTCTTCTTTTTCTTTATAGGTATCCCTTTTTAAAGAGAGTGGGGAGAAATATGTCAGTTCTTTTAATCGGTCTACCTTTAATTCAATGAATAAAACATTGGTAACGGTAATCCCGTTTACAACAAGATTTCTAAATACCCGCTGAATCACTCCCAGTTTTTCAAGAAATATGATTGCATTTGTTGCTTCCTTTTTACTGATTCCAAATTCATCAGCTATCTGCTGATAACTTCTCTGAAGAAGATCTGCTTTAAATTTTTTCTTTAAAGCAACTAATTGACCGCTTCCTTCATCTCTTATTTCTGTTGGCTTATACCAATAAACAATATCGGCTAATATTACTATGGCAGTTAAGTGCGGTTTTCCGTTTTCTCTCACAATACTTTTGTACCATGCCTGCGGAATAATATTTCCGCTTATATTCAGCTGTGAACTTTGATCCACAATCTTATTTCCAGAGGTAAAAATACTTTCCATACTTCCACCTACCCTTCTAATTCAGATTGTTTCTTATTTATTTTTTCCATTGTTTCATCAGCTCGTTTACCTGCCATACAACACGCCCAAAGTGTAAATGCAGAAAGCACTGAAAAGCAAATCACAATTACTATAATCATTCGTCCATCCTCCAAACAAAAATAGAGGGGACTAAGCAGATAGCAGAAAATACAACCTACTTAGTCCCCATAATTCAATTTATTAAAACAGTATACTGTTGGCATTGCTGCCTATGCAGAAAAGAACTTCTGCGGATATAAAAAAAGCAGGACTAAGCAGCTAGACTCCTTTTCCTCAGAGTTTGCACTTTTCCTACTACAAATTTATTCCCAGGCTATAAATTTATCATATAATATGATATAATGAAGTAAAACCAAGTTGGTGCAATCCCTTGATTTTAAAGGTATTCTGCTAACTTGGTTTTATTATAACTCAATAACCAGCACCGTTTGCCCCAATAATAGATACAATTTCATTTTCTCCTACTTCAAGGGATACTTGAAACAATGCCTGTACTTTTCCATAATAGACATCAATTTTATCTACTTTCAGCATGTGCAGCCCCCCTTGCCATATTTTGTTTATATCGATCTCCTAAATATGCCTTAATAACAACAGGATCTTGTTGTATTTCTTCTGGCGTCCCCTCTGCGATTTTAGATCCAAAACTGATCACAGTAATATAGTGACTAATATTCATAATAACGTCCATATTGTGTTCAATTAAGAAAATATCAATTCCAGAGTCAAATACTTTCATCATAATATTTACAAATTCCACACGCTCAGAAGGATTTAAACCAGCTGCTGGCTCATCTAAAAATAGTAGTCTTGGATCGGACATTAAAGAACGTGCTAATTCTGCTAGCTTTTGCTTTCCATATGGCATATTGGACGGATACTCTTTTGCTAAATCCTGTATTCCTATAAATTCTAATATTTGCTCCGCCTTTTCACTCACCATCTTCTCTTCTTTTAATGCTTTGCTTGGACTGAATATAAAAGGAAAAAATCCTTGTTTCATATCCATCATTCCGCCCATCATCAAGTTTTCTTTCACTGTCATGGAAGGATATAGCTTTAAATTCTGAAAGGTACGGCTACAACGAGTCTGTGCTATTTGGTGAGCATTCATTCCACTAATTTTCGTATCTCCATGATAAATTTCTCCCTCTGTCAATGGCAGTAAACCTGTAATCATATTAATTGCTGTTGATTTTCCAGCGCCATTTGGACCGATCAAGGCATGAATGGTACGCTCTTTCATTTCTAATGATAAATTATCGACTGCAACAAGACCTGAGAAGCGTTTTGTTACATTTTTTAGTGTCAGAACAGACTTTCCTTGTCTTTGATCACCCATTTTATTTCCCCCTCTCTTTTATAAATTTTGGTCTCTCTTTGAATAAAGAAATAATGCCATTTGGAAGAAAAATAACAAATAACAATGTAATGATTGAAAATACTAACCAATAATAATTTTCCATAAAACGTAATAGTTCTGGTGTAACAGTTACTAAAATTGCTCCTAAAATATTTCCCGGAACAGAGCCAATTCCTCCAATTACTAACATAACAACATAGTTAATCGAATACTCCAAATTATAAGCACTTGGGTTAATAAAGCCAACATAATGTGAGTAAAGACTTCCTGCTATGGTTGTATAAATGGCGGTTAAGGTAAAAGCCATAATCTTAATGGTCGCAATATTAATTCCCCCGGCTTCCACTGCATCTGGATTATCTTTTACCGCCAAGAAAGCCCGTCCCCATTTTGAATTTACAATCCGATATGCGTTGTATATTAAGAAAATAGCAATCGCTAAATACAAATAATAGATTTCTTTATTCGTTTGAAACTTATGACCAAAAATCGAAAATACTGGTATTCCTGTTACACCTAATGCTCCTCCTGTGATGTCAGTTAAATTTGTCATTAAAATACGAACAATTTCTGAAAACCCAATGGTCGTAAGTGCCAAATAAACACCTGATACCCTAAGGGAAGGATAGCCAAGTCCTACTCCTATCACGACACCCATAATAATTGCCATAATAAAGCAAATCCACGGATTAATCCCTAACTTTGTTGCCAGTAAAGATGATGTATAAGCGCCCATGGCAAAAATACCTGCTGTTCCTAAGTTCATCTGTCCTGTAAGCCCTGTAATAAAATTTAACCCCACAACAATAATCACATTAATAATAACTTGAATCATTAAATTTAAATGATAATTATTTGAAACAAACAAAGGAAGTATCATGGCGAAAAGGATTGCTCCTATTGAAATTAAAATGACCCTTTTTTTACTCTTCATCTTGCCCCTCCTATCTTTTATTTCCTAAAATTCCAGATGGTTTAATTAAAAGGAAAATAATAAGTAATACAAAGGATAAACAATCCTTATAGACGGATGGTATCAACATACTTCCAAAAATTTCTACAATTCCTAATAAGATTCCTCCTAAAATTGCTCCTGGTAAGTATCCAAAGCCACCAATGACTCCACAAGCAAATCCTTTTAGTCCGATCATAGAAGACATTTGAAGCTCCACATTAAAAATGGGAATTACTAAAATACCAATGGTAGCACAAATAATTGCTGATAACCCGACAGTAAAGGCAATGTTCATGGGAACATGAATTCCCATTAAAGAAGCCGCCACTTTATTTTCTGAAACACATCGCATCGCCTTTCCCATCTTTGTCATTTTAAAAAATAATTGTAACCCTATTGTAATCAGGGAACATACAATAATAATGACAATATGAGATTTTGATACAACAACAGAACCAATTGTGATCGAACCCCTTAAAAAGTTATCAAGTGTAAAAGGAAGAGGTCCCCAAATCAAACGAACGGATTCCGTAATAATGCGACCTAAAATTACAGTTCCAATCACTGCAAATAAATTTGTAGATAATTTACTCAATGGATTAAAAATAATAAGCGCACTTAATACGCCAAACAAAAACATCGTAATAAGAGTGCATAAAATCGCTAACACTGGCGGAAGCCCTAATCCTAATACATAACTTCCAGCAAACATATAAGCTCCAAATAAAATAAATTTATCATGACTAAAATTTAAAAGTCCTGTGGCATTCCAAATCAAAGTATATTCAATGCTTACTAATGCATAAATAAATCCCATTGCAATCCCCGTAATAAGTAACTGTATCAATACTTGCATTGATATCCTCCTCTCAACCGCATCCTCTATTGTGCAATACTCATTCCCTTTTCTCCATCAAACTCTAAAATATAAAGGTTCGTATTCAATTCTCCTTGTTCAGAACAGTTCAAATTTCCAAAAATCGCTTGAAAATCAGATGTCTCAGAAAGAGCTTGGCGAATCTTTTCTGGATCATCAGAACCTGCTCGATTGATGGCATCTGCCACCAAATAAGCTGCTGTATAATACATTGCAGCATAGCGCTCCACATCTACATCCCAACGCTCTTTAAATTTATCTAAAAACTTTTTCATCTCTTCATTCGTTTCATCTGCATAAAAATCAGTTGACGCGTATGTACCTTGCAACTGTTTTGCATCGCATAAATCATATGTTTGGGATTGTGCTAAAGCATTTGGCCCTATATGAGGAATATCCCCCATTCCTAATTCATCTAATTGCCGAACAATTAAAGCAGCTTCTGCATCATGTGAGAAATCAAACACAACATCGGCTCCCCAATTTTTAAGTTTGGAAAGTTGTGACGTTAAATCTTTATCCCCTGTTGTAAACCCCTCTGAATAATATTCAACTCCATTTTCTCCGCAATAGACTTTTGTTGCATTGTCTGCCGCTAGCCCATAATCATCGGTATCATATAAGGCGGCTATTTTCTTTGCTCCAAACTTCTCCTTTGCAAAATCTACCATCGCAGGTCCTACCGCACCATCAGATACAGAAATACGGAAAAAATATGGATTATTTGATTCTAATAATTTTGGTGATGTAGCCGCTGTAACAAATGGAACACCTGATTTTCGAAACAGTTCTTGGGTAGCTGATGACATTGGCGATGTATGAGGTCCAATAACCGCTGCAACCTGTTCTCCCAATATTTTATTTACTGCATTAATTGCCCCAGTTGGTGTTCCTGTATCATCCACCAAAACCATTTTAAGCTTTTTACCATCTAAAACTCCGCCCGATTCGTTAATTTCTTCAAATGCTAACGTAATCGCTTGCTTCATTCTGATTCCACCAGCTGCTAAAGGACCTGTTACCATATTCGAAACCCCAATCTTAATGGTATCCTCCTTTGCACTTGCCCCTCCGCAACCTGTCAATGTGGATACTCCTAGACAGATAGACAACATTACCCCTAAAGCTTTCTTCATTTTTCTCATATTAAGTCCTCCCATTTCATTATACAGTCTAAATATATTAATCCCATAAAAATATATCTATTTGGAATAATATACTATATACAGATTTTTTTCAAGCTTTTTTATTCTTTTATTCACTTTTTGTACAAATATAACAGTTTTACTCCTTATTTTTTATACATTTTTTCTATATTACCTGAGTTTACTTTCTTTTCTTATCGGTATTTTTATTTTTCTCATATGTTTTCTTTAATTTTTCATTTTACTTGACGATATAATAGGTCAAAGATATACTATAATTTATAACTAGTAATATATTACTATAACATTTATAGTTTTCATGAAAAAAGAATCATAAAACAAAACATTTTTTATGTAAATAGAAAGGAATCATACCATGAAAAATTTTCAGCAACGTGAAAAAGAATCGGCTAGAGAATATGCGCAAAGATATTTGCTTGATCAAATCATTAATCTCAATTTTCTTCCAGGACAAAAAATTTCAGATATTGAAATTTCAAAAGAACTTAATATTAGTAGAACTCCTGTTAGAGAAGCCATATTATACCTATCAAATGGTCATCTGATTGAAAGCTACCCACAAAGAGGAATTTTTATATCTCTTATCGATACTCATATTGTAGAACAGGTATGTGAAATTCGAAAAATGATTGAAGGACCATTAGCAAGTAAAAGCTGTCATTTAATTACACAGGAGCATTTAGATAATCTCTATGATTTTATTACTTTACAAAAAGATTATGCTCCTAACGGCCCTAGAGAAAATTTTGAGAAATTTTTAGCTTTAGATATTGCATTTCATAAAGAACTCTATAAAATATGCAATATGGATTTTATATACACAACATTACAAAATATTATGCCACACTTTGATAGACAGAGAAAATTAAGCTATGAAATCGGTATCGCTGAACGTGTCATCAACGATCATAGTGCCATTTGCAAAGCTATCGCTGAGAATAAGCCAGAGGAAGCCCAAACGGCTATGGTAGAACATATTTCAACTGCCTTATCCGATCAGAGCGTTTTGAAGAAAAAATTCCCTGATTACTTTACCAAATAGAGCTTTAATGAATATCTTTCAAGGAAAGTCAGTACCTACTCTATTGCTGATAAATACGAAGTTACCGATACCAGAATTATATATATGTTCTTGTTGATCTCTTTAACCATAAAATTATTGAGTATCATGCAGGAAAACTTTTTTCAATTTCGGTATACAAAAAACGTCCTTATGAGTCGTAACTCATCGGACGTTTTTATTACTAATCTATGAAATAACATTGGTGATATAATTATAAACGCTTAATGCTACATTTACTCTCTTTCTTTTAGTATTTCAGAAACAGAAATTTTAGCTAACTTAATTTTCAATAACAAATATGGTATTACATATGATATCACTATTAAAATTATCATCATAATATAATATACGGGATCAATATAACACTCCATCCCCGATTTCATTGATGCGTTAAGTATTGGTATTAATGAATCCATAATTCTAGCTCCAATTGGCAATGTAATTACTAATGAAGCAAGGACTACGTAAAAAGTTGCACCCAGATATATTTTATTTGTTTCTTTATTTCGATATCCTAATACTTTCATCAAAGAAACATTATATTTTGCTCTATCTATCATATTTTTTACCAATAAATAAATTACTAATATAAAGATAACAATGGACATTCCAACAAACATACCAATTGTTCCGGTTGTATCATCCACCCAACTTTTTGCTGTATCAACGATTGATTGTTTTGTTGTAACTGATATTAGCATATTTTTATCTATGTCATTTAATTCTTTTGTGGACAAAAGTGTATTATAATACCCTTCCTCTGCATCAAAATATTTTCGCATTGCATCAATATTCATAAAAAAGTAAATACCATTTTTATAGCTTACAGTCCCACCTATTGTAAAAGCATATTCTTTCTTTGTTAAACTATCTGTAAAAACAATTTTATCCCCCACATTATAACCGAACTTTACAATCGCAGAATCAGATATATATACAACATTTTCATCATCATCTAATCTATGTGCAAATTTAAAATAGTTGCTGTCGCTTTCTACTCCTTGTAAAACTACGGGCATATCAGTCCCAGCCATTGAACAAAACATAGAAAACTGTTTAGTATATGCAGTTTCAGTATTAGCTGGTTGTTCTCTCAGTGGATTTTTTAAAGTATACATATAGTCGAAACGTGTATCTTCACCAATAGACTCGGCATAATGAACAAGACTTCCATACAATCCTACTCCAAGCATTAATATTATAATAGAAAGCGATATTCCAAAAAACATTATTAAATTATTACGAATTTCGTGTAAAAAACGCTTTATCTGGAATAATCGTATAAATTTCTTTCCATAAACGTGAATCTCTTTTTTATTTTCTTTTACATTATCTTTGTGTTCATTCCTTATTATTTCTAATGCACTTTTGTCTAATTTTTTATTTAGAACAAGATAGTTAATTACAAATGCAATTACAATTGGCATTATTATCCCATATATAATAAGACCTACCGGATATGTTATAATTATAGTAGGATGAGAATAATTTGCCGTTATACACAAGCTTGTTATTCCAAACCCTAAAAAGGTTCCTATTACTGCCCCTACTGCTACAATTATTACAGGCAAAATTATGTACTGCCCCAAAATTTCTTTTTTTCTATACCCCATTGCATACAGTGTCCCAATAATTTTGCTATCACTCTCCACATTATTAATAGCAAATACAGATATAATATAAGCAATTAGAATAGCAAGCAAAATTCCCGCCACGATTGCTGTTGAGAAAAACATCTTATGGTAATTCACAAAATCGACAATTCTCGTATTTTCATCTGCCTTATTAAATTTGTAAAGATTGGGATAACTCCATGTTAAATAGTTATCTAAAGTTTCCTCAGTATTTTCAGAAAGTTCCTCTAATCCTACTAATATATTCTCCTGCGCTTTTTCTAAATTAGATATAAGTGAAACATTCTTCTCCAAATACGTACTAATTGTATTTGTATTTAAAATAATCGACTGCATACCTTCTTGCAAATTGGTAAATCCAGCTTGTATATTATTTCTAATTAAATCTATATTTTGTATTTTTTCCAAAATATATGTATCCGTAATATCTTCAACATTCACTTCTGTTTCGTATAAATAGTCAAACAGTTTATTTTCTGTCTCTTCCAAATCACTCTCATCATTTATTACATACGTGTAATTGTAAACGGTAGAATCCTTATAATTTTCCTGCAGTCTTTTAAAAACATCATCATTTACAAAAACGATCCCAAATTGTTCATCTGTACCTACATCAGATATTTCAGCGACTCTATGGCAGTAGTCTGGGACAGTGGCGTTGGCCTTTATTTTATATTCTTTTCCTCCAATATTGATTGAATCACCTATAGAGATCTGATTATCACTCATAAAGAGTTTCTCCAAAATCACCTCATTATCCTTTAATTCACCTACATCACCGTCCTGAATATCCACAAGATTTATGGAATTTCTAAGTTTAAACACTCTTAATGTTGAACCATGATCAGTTGTTATATCAAAATAAAAAGTCTTTTCTAGGGAGACTCCCATACTTTCAATATCTCGAATATTTTCTTCTCTCAAGGGCACATATGTAGTAAATTCACCATCTTCTACATTTGTTTGATTCCAGTATTGCTTCATTGTTTCTTTCGTCGAAAAAGACGTATTTCCATATCCTACTACAATCGCCATACTCAATATGACAATTAACATTACTGCAACATATTTCAAGAAATTTCTCTTAAACTTTCTCCAAACTCTCTTTGTTTGTATCATGTTGATAAACTATCTCCTTTCCTAATAATTTATTACCAGCAAATCTCTTCTGCATCAACACGATCCTCATTGTAATAATCTTGAGAAATTATGCCATCTCGAACCTTAATCACATGATGAACCATATCTCTTATTGCTTCATTATGTGTAACAATGAGTATCGTTGTATTATATTTTTGGTTAATTGTTTCAAGCAACTTTAAAACCATTTTAGAAGATTTATAGTCGAGAGCTCCTGTTGGCTCATCACATAAAAGAATACTAGGATTTTTTATTACTGCTCTTGCAATTGCACAACGTTGTTGCTGCCCTCCAGATATTTGAGAAGGATATTTATTCTGATGCTTTGTTAATCCCATCGTCTCCATCAAATTTTCAATATTAAGCGAATCATCGGAAAGATATTCGCAAACCTGAATATTTTCTTTTACGTTCAGATCCGGAATCAAATTATAAAATTGAAATACAAAACCAATCTGTGAACGCCTATATTCGGTAAGCTCCTTATCTGAATATTTACAAATATCTTTACCATTAACAATCAGTTTACCTGCATCACATCTTTCCAAACCTCCTACTATATTCAGAAGTGTTGATTTTCCCGATCCACTAGGTCCGAAAATACCACATAGTTCACCTTCTTTTATGCTCACACCGATTCCGTTAAGCACAGTTGTGATATTTTCTGCTTTACCATATATTTTTTTAAGATTTTTGATCTCTATACAATTCATTTTCTACCTCCTATTACAATAATCATTTTCAAATTTTCTACACATAGTCCGTTTCATAATTCATTTCCAAAATATCGCAACTGCTAGCCGGTATCTGAATACTACTAAACGAAATCCCTAGTAAATTGCTTATTAAATTTGAAACTTCATTATTATTAAAAATACTATTTGCCCAATAGACTCCTTTTTGAAGACCTTTCTCCATCACTTTACATACTGTGTATGTAGCCATTTCTCCGCAAAGATAATTACTATCATTAACATTTAATATATATCTGCGCCTTACCTTTTTTTCCTTGATATATCCATATACCTCTAACAGTAACACAGACCAATTATCTTTCGAGGAACCATTTTCAAAGTTCGACCCAAACTCCTGCCTATATGTTTGCAATATCTCAAATGTCGATAGGTTTGATATCTGTCTATAAAATTTAATAATCGTATCCATGAGTTTTTTATCTGGCAAGGAATTATACCAATGAATCTCTTGAATATTTAGATTCATCGCAACATCTATTATTTCATGTGAAAGATATGATTTTAAATACACCGTTTCTGGAAAACCTGGAATAATTCTCCTTATATTTGGATCTACATTTTCACGGTACATCTTACCATTTTTCATATATGTATCTGGATATCCAGCGTTCGCTATTGAACTGAGTATCACATCTGCAAATGCTATTTCTGTACTATATTGTCTTCCAGATTGAAAGCCTTGCACTTTTTCAACAGAATCAAATTCTTCAGAAATCAAATTCAAAATAGCACCTGAAATTCCCGGAACATACCCTGTTCCTACTATAATAATGCCCTTATTTCTTAACCTACTTACTACATCCTCATTACACATAACTGAATCAGATAAATCCACATATATCACATTTTCTTTTATAGCAGCTATAGCTACTTTCTCCTTAATCTCATATGATGGTCCGGCACAATTAAGAATCACCCTACAACCTTTGCAAAAATTTCTCAGCTGTTCTTCTTTGTAAATATCTAACTGTACCCATTGAAATTTCTCATCTATTATTCTTTTGTTAGGTCTACGTCTTTGACCTCCTCGCACTTCAATTCCTTTTTCTAATAGTTTTTCAACAACCATACTTCCTATTAATCCACCACATCCAATTACTGCCACTATCTCATTCTTCATTCCTTCACCACCTCTAAAATAAATATAAAAAAGCACTCCACAATATTTAAAAAGCAATGTTGATAATGCAGTCATAGAATATTAACTATGTCCGCGATATTCTCTTCTTTCATACAACCAATATGACTTCCCCTTATAATATGAACTTCCTTCTTTCCTTTAACTGCGGTATCAACTATGTAAGACACTTGTCCTGGAATTGCCGTAATAAAATCATTTTTTTCTAAGCAATTAAAGGCAATAGCATCTCCATCAAATGGTTCCGGATTATATGCGATGAAGCTTTCCATGCTTTTTTTGTAAACCTGATAAATTGACATAAATTGAATATATTCATATAAAAAATGATTATCACTGTTTTTTGAGACAGATTCAAATATCCTGTTAATACGTTCTTCTTGTGTCTTTTCAAGTAATTTCACATAACTATTACTACCAGTACGTTTTTGTATTTCTTTCGCGAACTCCTCTTCTCCAATAAATTTATTATGTTCTATCTGATAATCATCAATAATATTCTTAACCATTTCCTGATCGTCCATATCATAACCGGTGCTTTTGTTATCAGCTCCTAATATTCTTGCAAAACCATCTTCTAATATTAATTCATTATCTATTTGTTGCTTTCTGTGCTTACTATCAATTAGAATTAATTTAGCATTTACTCCCTGATTCTTTAGGTATCTTGCAGCCTCTAAAGCAAGTGCTCCACCAAAGCAATGTCCAAGAAGCGTATAATTTCTTTTATTCATTGATAACAGATATTGACCACACTGTTTTCCAATCTCTTTTATTAAATGCTCCCTTTGTATTGATAAATATTCTTTGTGGTACCCGCAATTAAATCCTACAATTTGTTTTTTATAACTATTCTTTTTGAGAGTTTTGATTAATGGTGTGTAAATGGAAAGAGTCCCTGTTCCATCTGAGAATAGAACTAATATTTCATTCTTATCACCTTCGCTAAATTCTCGTAATAATTTTCCAATATTGTCATCTATCTTTTCACCTTGTAAAGCTTTGCACAACAAAGAAATAGTATTATTCTTGAGCATAATTCGCATTAACTCATCCCATTGAATATCTTTTGCACAATCTATTTCTTCTTTTATTTTTCCTATTACTTGTGCTAATAATAACGAGTCTCCACCAATTTCAAAAAAACTGGCATCACGTCCTATTCTATTTTCAATACCAAGTACACTCATCCATATGCTCTCAATTTGTCTTTCCAACCCATTTTTTGTTTCTTCGCCCTTTAACTGAATACTATAATTTTTTTCAGCCTTTATTAAATCTGATAGTTTTTTCCTATCCACCTTCCCATTGTTAGTAGTTGGCAGATGATCCAGTATTATGTTTTTTACTGGAATCATGTAGTCTGGAAGTTTTATTTTTAGATATTTCATTATGTCACTATTTGATATCACTTCCATTTCTGAGTTAAATCTTCCAACAAATATCCTTTGATAAGAACACGCCAAGAAATGATCCTCACTTGGATACTTATAAAGGATTTCTGCACCTGAATTATTAAAATTTTTATACCAATGCTCAAGCTCAAAAAATATCTCCTCTTTTTCTCTTCTCTCATCTGTAGCATCCACACGATATAAAAATCCCATTGATGTCAATAGAGAATTTAGTTCTTTGATTGCATCAACGATTACCAAAAATCCTTTAGAATTGCTAATCGCCTTTAGAGTTGCAAACGCATCATCTCCGTTTATTGCAACATGCAAAACATTAGCACACAAAATAACATCATAAGATGATTCTTCTATTCCTTGTTTTTGGTAATCCTGATTAATATCAAAAATATGATATTTTATCCAAGGAAATTTCCCATATTTTTCTCTTGCTTTATTCAGAAAGAAATTTGATACATCTGTGAAATGATATTCTACATTTTTATCATTCAAATATGGCAATATATCATTACTTGTACCTCCTGTTCCGGCACCTATTTCTAAAATTTTTATAGGGTGTTCTGAATTTTCTTTCTCAATAATATCTACAGCTTTTAAAACTGCTTTTACAGCCAATTTATTCATACATGTAGAGAAAATATTATCATGATATACTTTAAACGCCGTATTTGTACTTGCTTGAGGAAACAGAATTTCCTGTGGTTTAGTCGTTCCATTTAAAAGCTCTTGTATGTTATTAGAAGAATTTTCAAAGTATTCTAAAGATATCTGATTTTTAAATTCATCTTCATTTAATTCTCTAATCTTGTCACGTAATTTCTCTACAGTAGAAGCATCGATAATTTCTTTTACATAATACTCTGATGACTCTCCTAAATTATAAACATATTTTTCCCTTACTAATTCATTAAGCCAACGCTTTACTAACTTATGATATTCAGGTCTTGCTTCGATTTTATAAAGAATATCCTTAAGTTCATGCTTTTTATTTATAACTGTAAATATTCCCTTAGACTGGAAAAACAATATTATCTCTGATAATGCTAATTTACTTGCATATCCCATATATTCTATAAAAGTTTTTCCATCAATGTCTTTTGTAATTTCATCAGCTATTGGTGTTAAATACTGCTTTAATCGCTCTCCTATCAAAGAATAATCTTCAAGTTTCCTTTTTTCTGGCACAACAAAACCATATATTTTTTTCTCTTTATCATTTCTGTCTGTAACAACAGCAACTGCCTGACTCACTTTATCGCAAGAAATCATTGCGCTTTCTATTTCACCCAGTTCTATACGATGTCCACGGATTTTAACCTGAGTATCTTCACGCCCCCAAAATTCTATAGTTCCATCTTCTCTATATCGTCCAATATCTCCTGTGTAATATAACCTTTCCCCAAGTCTTTCGTCATATATAAACTTTTTATCCGTTGTCTCTTTGTCCCCATAATATTCTAAAGCCAGACCATCTCCAGCTATATACAAATTACCAATTACCCAATCTGGAGAATCTTGCATTTTTTTATCAAGAATATAAAATCTTTGATTCGATAGTGGACAACCATAAGGAATACTTTTTCCTTTTGTATCTTCCTTTATAATCTTATGAAAAATTGACCATATTGATGCCTCTGTTGCTCCTCCCAAACTATACACTTGTGCGTTTGGATAAACATCCATGATTTCTTCAGATAGTTTAGGATTGATCCAATCTCCTGATAAAAATATTCTTTTTAGCATCATATTTCCACTTTTCTTTATAGCTTTACTAGCTGCAAGTAATATTTCCATTTGTGCCGGGGTTGAGTTCCATACTGTAATCTGATTGTCTGCTACTAAATTAGCAAGATATTCTGCATTATCAATTTTATGTTCATCTGGTAATACCAATATTCCGCCTGCTGCAAATGTTCCAAAAATATCAAATACAGAGAGATCAAATGCTAAATTTGCTACTCCTAATACAGTATCTGATGAATCAATCT
Organism: uncultured Eubacteriales bacterium; assembly: GCA_949284175.1. Taxonomy (GTDB): domain Bacteria; phylum Bacillota; class Clostridia; order Lachnospirales; family Lachnospiraceae; genus Scybalomonas. Next base: position 83,245 of record CASDVE010000002.1, on the reverse strand, counting down.
GAAATCGTTGATTCACATCTCTTATAGTATTCATGGCTGACCTATGAGAAATTACTACTCCTTTAGGTATGCCTGTGCTACCAGAAGTAAATATTATATATGCTGGTTCAGATGGTTGTACTTCCAAGAACTGAGGTTGTTTATCTACTTTTTTAATCGAAGTAATTGTCGATATGCCTATCTGGCTAATCTTTTTACTCAGTTTATCCGTGGCAAAGGCAATTTGAGCACCTACATTCATAAGGATTTCAAAAATTCTGTTGTCTGGTTGATTCAAATCAATAGGAACATAAATGCCTCCTGCAATTAAAATTCCTAAAACAGCACTGATCTGAAATACACTCTTCTCCGCAATAACAGCTACTTTATCCCCAGTTTTAAACCCATGTTCATACAAATTATCCGCAGCTCCACATGCCATTTCGTACATTTGTTTATATGTATACTTTCCATTCTGATCTACCAATGCAATTTTTTCCGGTTCTTCTAAAACTTGTTTTATAAATCCATCATACAGGAATTCTGGTTCATATTTTTTTAAAGTGGAGTTTACTCTATCTCGTATTACCTTGCTTGAATGAGACAATTTTACGGGAAACTCTTCATGATATATATCTTCATTTTCAGCCATTTCACATACCAAATTTACAAAAGCCTCAAATAATTCTTGTGCTGTATTTCCATTAAATATACTTTTTCTAATATCCCAACATATTTCCAGTTCACCATCACGGCAACCTACTTGGCAATCTATAAATACTTGAGGAGTACGGCTTTCCCTATATGCAATATCAATACATTCAGTTCCTATATTGTCAATACCAATTGTACTGGTAAATATGTATGGAACAATGACGCTATTTCTATTTTTATTCCTCAATTCTCTGATAACATCCACACCACTAAACGAATTATGTTCCATTAATGTCCATAAACGTTCTTGTAATGTTAATATCCTTTTTTCAAAGGAATTACCATCCGTTTCTCTTACATCCATAATAATTACATCTGTAAAGTCTCCGACAATGTTATAAATTTGTGGATGTATATTAGGTCTATTCATTGTAGTTATATTCATACAATACTCTTTATTCCTAGACCATCTTCCTATTACCTCTGAATATGCTGCAAATAATAATAGAGATATTGTTACATTCTTCTTGGCAGCAGCAGAAAGTAGACTTGAATATGTATCTTTCCCAAGGATTGCTACCTTATGTTCAAATTTCGCATCTAATATATTTTTATTATTCGATAGATCTGGCGGTTCTGGAAGTGTATCTATTCTCTCCATCCAAAATTTTTTGTCCCTTTGATTCTTTTCCAACTGCTTCGGTAAAAATAAAGTATTCTGCCTATACTCAAGAATATCTTTATATGTAATTTCTAATTGATCTAACTTATTGTCTTCTCCAGAATAAAAATAAAGAAGCTCTTTCAAAATAATTCTCACACTGACGGAATCTCCTATAAGCATGTCCATAGAAAAATGGATAATGTTTTCTGTATCATACGTTGTAATACACAAATCATATAACGGCCAATTATCAGAAGTATACATTTTTTGAGAATAGAGATTTCTAATTTTCAAGATCTGTTCTTCATATTCCTTATTATTCCGAGTAAAAATTTGGGGAATTTTAGGAATTTCAACTCTTTCCAAAACTCTTTGATAACCACTTGGCAAAATAATTGCTCTAAGCATATCATGTCGCTTAATAACCTTTTCCCATGCCATTTGGAATTTTGACAATTCTATTTCTTTGAATCGAAGTTCAACGTAAATCTGGCAACCAGTTCCACCATATTCATAAACTCCTGTTTTCCCCAACTCATAAGAAGCCTGAATCTTTGTAAGCTCAAACTTCTCATAACGCCCTGTTTCATTATGCTTAACATGGTTACTCTCTGTCTTAGAAAGATAGTCAAAGATTTTTTCCTTATTCTCTTTTAATTCTGATTTCATTTCTCCTGTCATTACACCTAATGGCGCGCTGAATTTGACTCTTCCATCTTCAATCCACAATTGTATTCCTAAATCACTGCATTTTTTTAATAATACCTTGATCTCCATTACTCTTCCTCCTATACTTCATATTTTTACTTTTTATCTCCAATGGCCAAAGATCTCCAAATTTGCTTTTAAAGCTCTCCACTTTCTATCTTTTCTTGGTTCCTCATTTTTATATCTTTTTTCTTAAGTTTTTTTGCAAGTTTTTCAATTGTATTATTCTTATACAACATAGAAAATTCAATTTCATATCCTGCTTCTTCTAAGAGGGCATACGCCCATGCGGCTTTAATAGAATCTCCTCCAAGCTCAAAGAAACTTTGAGTAACCCCTACCTTTTCAATTTCTAAAGCCTTTTTCCATACATCTGCCACAATGCTTTCTAACTCATTTCTAGGCTTAACTATCTCTTCTTCAGAAATAGCTTCTCCTAATTTTCTCAGTTCTTGATAACATATCTTCCCGTTTGATGTTAACGGAAGTTTATTTAAAAATATCATCTTTTGTGGAATCATGTACGAAGGTAAATACTCTTGAAGAAAAGATATGATCTCTTCTTTTGAAACTTTTTCACATTCAATAAATCCACAAAGTTGTGTATGTTTATGAATTGGTAACACTACAGCCTGAGAAATATCAGGAATCTTTAAAAGACAGGATACGATTTCTTGCGTTTCAATCCGATATCCATTAATCTTCACTTGCTGATCAAGTCTTCCTAAAATCCTTACATATCCTTCATATGAAAAAACACCTTTATCCCCCGTCTTATATAACCTTCCCAACCCTTCATTGTTTATAAAAGATAATCTCGTCTTTTCTTCATCATTTTGATATTCTATTGCTACGCCTAAACCTCCAATATAAATTTCTCCTACCACATTAGGAGGACACAACTGCTTTGTTATTTGATCCAGTACATATATTTTTTGGTTGGCTAATGGATATCCATATGGTATGTTGTTCCACTCTGAATTTATTTCTTTTATTGGATAGATAATAGACCATATAGAAGCTTCTGTTGCTCCGCCCAGACTATATATTTCCGCATTTATAAAATATCTTTTCAGCTTCTTAGGTAATGTTATTGATATCCAGTCCCCACTCAAAAGCACTCTTCTCAGATCCGGGAAAATATTTTTTTCGCACAAATAAGAGAGTGTTAATTCGCACAATGCAGGAACAGAATTCCAAATAGTAATCTTTTTCTCCTTTAAAATCTTAGAAATAGTTCTTGGATCTTTTTCATTTTCAATGATAACTAATTCAGCTCCCGCACTGAATGCTCCAAATATATCATAGACTGACAGATCAAATCCATATGAAGATAATCCTAAAAATTTATCTTTTTGATTTATATTTATTCGAGAATTTATGTCCTGTATTGTATTTGAAACCGATGTATTTGAAATAGAAACACCTTTGGGAAATCCTGTCGTTCCAGATGTATATATCACATATGCACAATGATCCCTCAATTTAGAATAATCCGGCTTTCTATAAGATTTATCACCACTACTTTCATTTAATTCCGGCCGCATCAAACACCTGCACCCACTTTGATTCAATATATACTGCTTTCTTTCATCTCCAAGCGTATAGTCAATTGGAACATAAGCTGCACCAATTTTTAAAGCGCCTATGATATTAATAATAGTCTCAACACATCGATATGTTAGAACACCAACAAAGTCACCCTTACCTACACCCTCTTTTACTAAGTTTCCTGCCTGAATATCCGAAAGTTCATCCATTTCTTTATATGTAAGTTGCCTTTTTGAGTCACTCACAGCCATATTATCTGGGTATCTCTGTACAGATTCTAAAAACATTTCAATCAGACATTTTCTAGGTATATTGCAATCTGTTTTATTATAGTTATCCCACATTTTAATTTCGGTCTCTGTTAAACCAAATATATTTTTGTTTATAGGCATACAATCAGTAGCCTCTACTAGAACTCTCTTCATTTGAGAAAGCATACGTTCGACTATTTCAAAATCTATATACTCTTCAACATAATCCCATGTAATAAATAATTTATCTCGACTTTCTTCCACTTGACAATCGATAATCACTTGTGGCGTCTTACTTATTGCATCTATCAATTCCCCCAATCTATATATTTCATCGTACAAATCTTCCTCGAATAAAAGACTTGTAAAAACAATGGGCATAACAGCCCTATCAATCATATTTCTATGTTTTGCAATTTCTTTTATAACTTCTACTCCTTCGAATATACTATATCTGTATGAATCCATAAATACGTGATTTAACACTTTCGCATTATCCCAAAACATTTCCCCTACAGCAACATGCTCATTTACTGGAATCAAAAGCGATGAAGTATAATCTCCCAAAACATTTTGCATATTATATCTTTTACGTTCTGTTATGGTCATATTAATTGTAAAATTCTTTTCTTCCGACCAGTGAGAGAGAACGATAACATATGCACATAGAACTGCCACACTTTCTGAAACTCCCATTCTTTTTGATATTTCTTTTATTTTAATCCAATTTTCCTCTTCTACACTTATAGTCGCTCTATTAATAGTAGTTTTTACACATACACTATTTCTTTTAACCTTGTATGGTAACAATGGTGCGGCTGGTATTTCATCTATTTTTTCCATCCAATATTCTTTCGCCCGCTTATATCTTTTTTCCTGCTTTTTTAAATATTTTTCTTTAATGTAATCTTCATATGTACGCTCTATTTTAACTAAATCTCTTTCCTTTCCATCATAAATACACATAATTTCTTTTACTAAAGTCATCAAACTGGCTCCATCTGCAATTAATAAGTCTGCACTTGCTATTAAATAATTCTGATGACATGTCTTAACATAGACCCACTCAAATAACGGCCAGATATCCGATTGAAAAACTTGGTTGAAAGCCCTATTCCGCTCTGACAGCACACTTTGTTCTGCATCCTGCTCACTTAATCCTGTATAATCCCGTATTTTAATTTTATAATACCTTACTTTATCAAGAACTTTCTGCTCATGATCATTCAGAATAACTGCTCTTAGCATAGGTTGTCGTAGAATTTCTTTATTTAGTGCCTCCTCAAATTTTTGTATATCTAAATTTGTTTTAAAGACATAAGTAACCTGAGTAGATTTATCGCCTAATTCAAAATCCTTGGATTTACCCATATAATATGCTTTTTGTATTTCTGATAAATTAAATGTGTTTCTACTCATAGTTCATCCCCCTTATCTCTAGTTTTTCTTTTTTATGTTAACCGCTACACTTAAACTATAGCCTCTAACCGCATTCACAGAAATTATTTTCCAGCTTCTCATAAGCTCACCGCACTCAAACACCTTGTCCCCTTGAATACAAATTGTTCTCAAATCTTTCTGCAATCCCAGTCCAAGTGCCTTTACATATGCTTCTTTAGCCGTCCATTCATCATAGAAAATTTTATTTTGAAATTTATCTTCATTTGATAATACAGTTTGCTCATTAATCTCCGAATTAGATAATTTTCTTAATATTTGAGGAAATTCTTTATTTTCTTCTATATCTACTCCAATAGATCCAAACTCTGTAAAAGCTAAAACAACAAATTCATTAGAATGCGATATACTAAATCTTATTTCATCATAGCCTTGTATAGAGTGCATATAAGGTTTCCCGTATTTTCCTTTTACAATCCGAATATTTTGTATACTTGTTCCCAAATAATTTGAAAGTAACTTTCTTGAAAGAATTTTGCCTGTCAAACTTCTCATACAGTCTTCAATATTTTTATATCTTAATAACTCAGACTTCTCATCATCTTCGATTATGTTCCAATACTGACTTACTAAATAGGATATACTGTTCCACCTTATAATCCAAATATGCACCTCATCTAAACATAGGCATTTATCATCTAATATATTATTTTCATAATATATTTTTACTATCATCCTAGACATATTCTATAATTTTCTTCCGAATCCATTGTAATAATATCTTTTCTTCCGATCGAATATAAAAATGATTTCCATGAAAAGCTACACATTCAAATTTATTGTTATCTGTATAAGTCCTCCAAGCATATAAATCATTTTGAGTTACTTCTTTATCCTCATCACCTCTCAGTGCTAAAATTGGACATTTCAATTTAAAAACATCTTTAAACTTACATGTTTCATTCATTGTAAAGTCTGCTCTAAGCATAGGCATAAAAAAATTAAGTAGCTCTTTATTTTCTAAAATTTCTTTAGGCGTCCCTTCAAATTGCATTAATCTATTCTTAAATTCTTCATCATTTAAACCGTTTATTAAATCTGATTCAAAACTGTTTGGAGCTGTACTTCCTGATACTATAAGAAGTTTTGGTCCTCTGTATTTTTTTTCTAGTTCCACAGCTACACTATAAGCAATCTTAGCTCCCATACTATGCCCAAATAAAATAATGTCATTATCAATTTCAGCTAAACAGCAAAGTATGTCATCTGTAAGTTTTTCCACATTTGTATAAGGTTCTTCTATTATCCTCTCTTCTCGACCCGGTAACTGTATTGGACAAACTTTTACATCATAAAATAGTTCTTTTTTCCAAGAATGAAAAATTGAAGCCCCTCCTCCCGCATATGGAAAACACAATAATATTCTACTTTCTTCTTCCAGTTTATCTAACCCCTTTATTAATTGACTACGTTTTCTCACAATTTTCTCCTCCCTTCATATCACTTCTATAAGTAATCTTAGGTTTTACACGTACTTTAGTATTTTGCTCTGTTGAGTTAGTTACGAATACATTGCAATCAATAGTCGAATAACCTCTAACAATAGTATTTCCTTGCCTATAGTTATCCCTGAATAAATATCTATTCCTACTTTAGAATGCACATATTCTGTTAGCATGCTAGAAAGCATCAGAATTTTACATTGAAATAATAAATGTGCAAATCTTTGGAAAAATATTGCAAGTGGCATGCTAACCCCCATATCTCATCATAACCAGAAAATACACTTGCGACATACATAGTCGAATTATGACCATTTCCAGAATTTCTTATCATATGGCACCATCACCATTGCAGAAAACTAGAACTTTGTAAACTCCCATTTTACAAAACGAATGCTCACCTATGCGCATTTAGAGTCGTCTATTTATCAAACGGTCAAGATGACTTTCACCTTGTCAAAACAGCGCAGACCTTTGTAAGTTAGGCTTAATCCTAATACCTCCATAAAGATTTTTGGGCAGATCTATGAGCTACTCTGTTCGTCATACAATTATCAAGTTACAAATAGATTTGAAATGCACTTATATAATTCATTCAAAAAATTCCATTTTAGGACTTGACTCTTAATAGCTAGTCCTCTTTTGGTTAGATTTTAATTTACAACTCGTTCTTTTTCAATATACCTGGCAAAAACGGCAATTTTTTGCTCAATTTTTGTAAATATTTCAACATGATCGTTCTCCCAAAGCTAAACAGCAAAAAGCAGGAGGTAACAGTATCCTCCTGCAATAATATGTTTTTCTTATTCTTTTTAAAGTAGCATATTTTTTATTGGGCAGAAATAGCAATATTTACCCCAAATTTATCTTCATTTATTTGAATACGCATTACTCCTCCATACTGTTTTACTAGCTTTTCCACAGTATGAAGTCCCACACCATGATTGCCTGAATCTTTCTTGCTACTAATATATCCTTCCTTTCCCATTTTAGGTGGAAATAAAAAGTTATTTTGAAATTCCATAACAAGAAAGTTCCCATTATTAGCCATATATAGTTTACACCTCACAAAAGGACTACTTTTAACACTTTCAGCCGCTTCAATCGCATTATCTAATAAGTTTCCTATAATAGAAATCAAATCCAAATCATCTATAAACTTTACCGATATAGCTGGATCAATTTCCACTTCAAATCTTATTTGTTTATTATCAGCCATAAATTTTCTCTCACTTAAAATACTATTCAACAATATATCACTACAATATTTATATTCATATATGTTTTTTATTCTTATTCCAATATGTTCCAATATGGTTACCGCTTCTTCGATCTCCCCCTTAAGTAGCAACCTTCCAGATGTTTGCACAAAACGATTAATATCATGTAAAAAGGTTTCGTGCTCCTCTACTACTTTATATAAATATTTGTAATTGTTGTTTTTTGCTTTACTTTTTTGATAAAGCCGTTCTAATTTTTGAGTTTTTTCTGCATTTTCGACCAACCTATCACAAATAATAAAAATAGAAATATTAGTTAATAATAATAAAACTATACTTACTGAAAGCATAATTCTGTTTATATCCTCTAATGGAACTTGAACATAATAAATACTACCTAACATAACAATGGTAGCAACTGGTAATAATAATACTATTATCAATGTTTTATTATACATTACTTGGCGATTAACATTTCTTCCTATACACTTTACAAATAGAAACATAAATACTTTAATTAGTATGAGCAGAATCGTTTTCTCAATTTCATTTTCAAAAACTACCGTTTTTTCGTATACTCTGTATACATTGGTTGCTATAGCAAAAATAAATTTTGGAGCAACTTCCAACATATAATAGCAATATGAAAGTATAATTTTCTTCCATACACTTCCCTGAAAAGCTAAAATAGAAAAAAATATATAGCAAATAGGTATACCTATCATGTTTATAGATATAATACTTAAGTTATTTATTGACCAAATAATAATAGATATACCTACATAAATAAAGAGATATACTTTAAAAGAATATTTTCTATAATCAAAAAAACTTTTCTCCAAATCATTTAATATATATATATCAAAGCAACAAATTAAAACATCTCTTATAGACCATATCATCTTTTACCACTCTCTTTCTGTAAAAACTGCATAAAATGTTCTTCAAATTTTCTTTTTTTGGAACGCGAAATATTTAATTCTATTCCCCCATTAAGTTTTAATGATGTTCTGTTTAAATCCACTACTTTTTCCAAATTTACCACATAACTATTGTGTGCATATTCAAATCCTTCATCAACGAGTTTTGGATACAATTCCTTAATTGTTTCCCTACAATGAATTTCTTCTATCTTCCCATTATTGGCTTTGTAAATAAAACTTCCCCTCTTAGCAATACTAATATATAATACATCATTTATTAAAATCTTTATCATTCTTCCCGTTAAAGTTACTGTCAAATATTTCATTCTATGTTTTCTTTGTATCTCTCTAAGAATATCACCTATTTCTTTTTTTAGATTAGTATCATTTATATCTTTCATAATATAGCGGAATGGTCTACCTATATTAATACTTTCAAGAGTAGGTTCAAAATAATTTGAGCAAAAAACAATCACAGCTTCTTTATTTGATATGCGTAATAATTCTGCTGTTCTATTTCCATCTATTCCTGGCATACGAATATCTAAAAAGATTAAATTATGCAAAACATCTACACAACTCAACAGTTTTTTTCCACTATCATAATCATAAAATTGTATTTCCTCTTCATTTATTATTTCTGCACCTTTGATAATTTTCTTTATGGTTTCTCGATATTCCTTATCATCATCACATATTGCAATCGTATACATTATCTCACCCCCATTTGTTAGTTGTGCCTAACCAGTATATAAGAAAAACTCTATCTTATGATCCAAAACTCCACTTATTTAAGTCCTTGTTCCAAATCTCTGAAGATAGAATCTACAAAAAAATCTTGTATTGTTATCTTTATCATCACATAACTTTTTATAATAGCTATTTCTACATTTTTACTCTGTCCATACAAAATACTTTTGAAAGCGGATGGCAGAACACTTGAACGAGTCACCGTTTCATTTACCATTATATCTTTCCGAATATGAACTTATCTAATCTAACACCGACCTCTTCCTGAATATTCATAATACAATATCTCTGCTTTCTATGTACTAACAGATATATTATAGCAAATTAAGCTATAAAAAGTCATATATATATAGATATTTTCCACTTAATATATTATTTTATAGCATATTTCCCATTCTTTCAATAATAGTGTAAAATATTTTTTTGTAAATAAAAATATTGTTTATATTTTACTTTCTTTAATAATTTATACCGATTTCATTTAAAATAGATTTTCTTCATCTATTTGACTTCCTTCCCTTGTAAATACGATCCCTAAAATTACACATGTTGTTGTTTGTTCAACACCACTCTTTTAATTTACGACTGAAATCACTCTTCACATATTTTGTACCTACCTTTCTTCTTTCTTTTCAATCTCTGCATATGAACGAAAACATCTGTTCGCCCTTTTATTGAAAAATAGGAAAAGGATTTTTCTTCTTATCCTTTTCCTATAAAAACTACCTCCATTTTCTTTGATGATCTTTCTTATTTTTCTTTCCTACTATCTATCATCCTCCAAAAATTCATCCACATTTCTGGTGGTGATCTTAGAATAAGACACAAAAATATATTTATCATTTTCAAAAGGAATCTCTTTCATTCCCTTTTTGGTCACAATAGCAAAAACCAACTTTGCCATGGCCTCTGCCTGTTTTTCCTTATCATTATATACCGTTCCTGCCAACTTTGAATCGATCACTGCCTTTAACCCTACATCTGTACCATCGATACCAAAAAATACAGGGAAAGCAGATTCTGTTAAATTTAATTTTTCATAAGCATCAATAGCTCCCAGTGCCATATCATCATTATTGGCTAAAACAAGTTCTATTTCATTATGATATTGGGCAATCATTTGTTCCATTCTATTTTGTGCCTGTGCCCGATTCCAATTCGCAATTTGATAGCTGAGTTTCTCAAGTTCAATACCATAACTTTTCAAAGTATTGACCGCATTTTCGGTACGAATAATGGTATCTTGATGTCCTGCCTCTCCCTCAAGCACCACATATTGAATTTTTCCATCTTTATTTTTATCAATCGGAACACCAGCCTTTATTGCTTCAGCGACTAATTCTCCTTGCATTACCCCAGATTGTTTTGCATCAGCTCCAACATAATATAGCCCATCCCACTGCATCAGATCTTCTGCTACTGGTTCTCTGTTAAAGAAAATGATAGGCACATTCTCTTCTTTTGCCATATCAATGATGTCAGATGGATCTGCTCGATCGACTAAATTCACACAAATCACCTGACACCCTGCATCCATCAATTCTTTTACTTGATCGTTTTGCGTTCTTTGAGATCCTGCTGCATCTCGTATTGTTACTGTGGTTTCTATCTTATCACCACCAAGCGTTTCCATTTCTTCTTTGAAACAAGCAATCAATTCATTGAGAAATGTATCACTTTGGTTATAATATGCCACGCCTACATGAATCTTCTTTAATATATCTGGCTGTTTGACTTTGCACCCACTAAATAATTGCATACTGATACAAAAAATAATCCCTACCACCAACACTTTCCTTTTCTTCATCTTACACCTCTGTTTCTCCACTTCATCACTGACTCAATGTAAAAAGAATTTCCTGATTTTCCTTTGAAAACAAAGTATCTTTCCGGATAACCGTATAAGAAACTGTTTTGTCCTGCATCTTATAAAAATGATTTTTCAAATTTTTTGCTACTTCTGTCAAACTTTGATACCCTACATTAAATTCATCTGGCACCACAAGACATTCCGCTACCTTTGTATCCAAATAATAGACAGCCTCTGTTGAATTTCCAATTCCGTATAATAAAGCACCATTGAGATTGCCTGTAACCAAACATCTTCCAGCTGTTGTTACACTGTGATTATCAAGGGCAATGACAATATCAACGTTTGGCTGTGCCTTTAAGGATGCTGTTTTATCCTTTTCAAATGCTTTGTTCATAGACCAACGAACCGAAACTCCAGTATCGTTCAATTCCTCCATCAATCCTTTTCTTCGCTCCTTTACAGCTTCTGATTCTTCGGATTCTGATAAAATGCCCAACGTCTTTCCTTTCATATTGCCATTGTAGTCTTTTAATAATTCCTGTGCTAATGCCTTTCCCATACCATAGTTATCTGGCTCCACAATTGGTAATTTTGCTCCGTCCTCGTCTATTACTGCTGTCTGTTCTACAAGCATAACGGGAACTTTTTTCCCGATTTTTCTTAACATCCTTTCTGTATCATGTCCTAAAACTGGTTGCACAATAATAGCATCCGCTCCGTTATCAACTTCACTTTCTATGACACTTTTTTCTTCTTCTGCTGTTAACATTTGTCCAGTACTTACAACAAACATTTCCATTCCCTGATCCTGTGCTGCCATTTTTAGCCCATACTTAAATGCAGACCATTGGCTATCATCTGAGTTTTGAATGATAACTGAAACTTTGTCCAAATTTCTCCCATTCTTTTCCTGAATCATCATAAATGCCAGTATCGCCACCAACACAGCAAGTATTGCTTCCACCAGAATAAACATTTTTTTGTCATTCTTCATCACTCTTTACCTTGCACTTTCTTGTCGATCATTTCTTCTTTGCTAACGAAATATCCCTTTTCAAGAATCTTTCTATTGTCCTCTGTATAAGGAATTGCTGGAATACAGATCGAAACCGTCGTTCCTTCATCTGGTTCACTTTCCACATGAAGACCATATTCCTTTCCAAATAGAATCTGAATGCGGTTATTGACATTTACAAGACCAACACCTGTTCCATGTTTATGAATGTTATTGCTATCTGTTAATACGAGATCGACTTCCTCTTTGGACATTCCGATTCCATTATCCGTCACAGAAAGAATAATTGTTTCTCCCTCTTTTCTGCCAATCACCTTGATCTCACCGCCATCATCCATTCGATTCACCCCATAGTTAATGGCATTTTCAAGAATGGGCTGTAAAATCAATTTTACAGTGCAATAGGTATACAAAGAATCCTCCATATCAAATACAATAGAAAACGCATTCTTATATCGAATCTTTTGTATATTCATGTAACTTTGTGCGTGTTGCAACTCCTCTTTGATGGTGATCACAGTACGCCCTTTTGAAAGACTGATTCGAAATAACTTTGCTAGCTGGGAAATCATAAAGACTGCCTCATCATTTCTCTCTCCTTCCACCATCCATGTAATAGAATCTAAAGCATTATATAAAAAATGAGGATTGATCTGACTTTGTAACGCATCCAGCTCACTCTTTCTTCTTTCGTTTTGTTCTAAAACAATTTCCTTCATCAGTGTATCAATTTTTTCATATGAATTTTGTATGGAATGTCCAAGATGTCTTATTTCTAAAGAACCCCCAATATAAATTTCTGGTTTTTCTCCTGCCTCATATTCCATGACGGAATGATTCAGTTTCAATATAGGTCTAGAAATTCTAACAGAAACAACGCGGTTGATCGCTACAAGCATCATTGCCATTAAAAGCATAAGCATAAGAATAAAATACTTTAGATTGATCATTCCATGAGTAAAAGTGCTATAAGGAATTACCCCAACTAACTTCCATCCTGTGTAGCTAATCGTCTTGACAACGACCTTTCTTTCTTCTCCTTCAAACGTTTCCTCATAAATACCTTCTTTATATTCTGCAATCCCTCTATTATTTTCACTGCTGATTCCATCACTGATCTGTATCTGCCGAGGATGATAAATAATTTCTCCATTGCTATCACACAAATAATAATACTGTCCATTGTTTGACGTATTAATCTGTTTCATCATGCGATATATTTTGGAATAATCCATATCCACAAGCAAAACACCCAACTGAGAAACCCCATCATTGGTCAACTCTACCACTCTGCTTAAAGAAATGACCCAATAATAGCGAAAGGCTGTATCATCAAATAGATTTTGAATATGCGTGGTGGAAAAATGCAAATTTTCCATCTTATTCATGGCTTGCACATACCACTCCTGTTTGGTCACATCTGGATCTTCTTTTTGTGAAGCAATGGGCTCTGCTGCCATAAGACTTCCATAATCATTGTAAATGGCAATACTTCGTAGATTATCTCGATTGGCTTCATATAAAAGATTCATTCCATTTTGAATGTCATTATTTTGACTGGAAAAATCATTCTCCTTTATCACATTATAGTAGAGTGCATCTGATATTTGTCGCATACTGACCAAATAATCTTCTAACCCTTCCTCTGTTTGTTTCATGAGCTTTTTTGTACTTTGTATAATTTCTTGCCTTGATAGAGCAGAAAATCGAAGGTACATCACACTTCCTAGTAACAACATAATGGAGATCGATATCATAGAAAAAGCAATCATAATGGTAGACTGCATTCCTTTTGGTTTTAATTTTTTTAACCATCCAAAACACTTATTTTTCACTTTCCATATGCTCCGTTCTATATTTTGAAGGGGAAACACCAAATTTTCGCTTAAACACATAACTAAAATAATTGGGATCGGTATAACCTACATGTTTGGCAATCATATAGCTTTTTTCATTGGTTTCAATTAACATATGAGAAGCTCTCTCCATGCGAAAATCGGTCAAATACCCAATAAAAGAACTCCCTGTTTCCTTCTTAAAAATTGTAGAAAAATATGAACTAGATACTCCTAGCACCTCACAAATGCTGTCTAAGGACAGTTCTTCTTTAAAATAATTATCTTTCACATATTCCTTTGCCTTCAACACAAAAGACTGCGTCGATCGACTGCGTGCCATGATCAACTTTTCATGACAAGAAAGACTAATATCAATGAGCCATTCTAATAACACCTTTGGATCCCGTTCAACAAGACGGCTATACAGATTTTGCATATCTTCTGAAAATTGTTCTATTACCAGATCATTGTTGGTGGAAAATCGATATAATTCACTGACTAAATCCATAATCGCAATATGATGTTGTTGCAGAGATTTTGCAGTAAGGGACATATGCTCCACATACTTATGAGCAGCTTCTTTTATCTCTTCTACTGAACCCATGCGAATTTTTTTAAATAGATTAAATAATTGTGCATCATTGGTTCCATTTGTTCCACTCATCTCTTGAGGTGCAATTTCCTTAATATTAATGGCTCTTGAAGCACCGTAAATTGCTCGATAAGAAACTGCTTCTCTTGCACCACGATACGATTGTGCCAATGCAAGAATATTTTTACAAACTTGTCCAATTCCAACCGTAACAACAGCCCCAATAATACGATGAATGTATCGGCAAAATCTATCGCATTCATCCGTCAGTTCCGAAACTTCATTTTCACTTTTTAGTTGTGTAATCAATATGGTATTACCTAAATAAGAAAACCATTTTACCTGCCATCTTTCTCCTAAATATTCTTCGATCTGCTTTTGAACCGATGTGGATAAAAGCAGGGGATTCATATTTTCTGGAGCTTGACTAAGGGATGTATGTACAACAAGACAACAAAAAAATGGTCCTAAAAGAGAGATCTGATAATCAAATAGATACTTTTTCAGTTCACTTTCTTGGATTTTCCCTTCCAACAGGGTAGAATAAAAATTAGCTTGTAGGATAGGCAAAGCCTCCATATAATATTGTTGCAATACCTCTACGCTTCGTTTTTCACTGATCTCTTGATCCAGTTTTATTTTTAATTGAGTAAATACATCGGTAAGCTCTATGGAATTTACAGGTTTTAAAATATATTCTTCCACTTCTAAATGCACTGCCTCTTTGGCATACTCAAATTCATCAAATCCTGTAAACAGTAAAAGTTTTGTGGCAGGAAACTTCGCCTTAATGCGATTCGCCAATTCCATACCGTCCATATATGGCATTTTAATATCGGTCATAACAACATCGGGCTGGTATTCTTCAACCATTTCAAGAGCCTTCACTCCATTGTTGGCATATCCGATAACGAAAAACCCCAAACCTTCCCAATCAATTTTTTTCATAATAACTTGTATGACTTCTTCCTCATCATCCACCAAAATCACTGTATATTTGTTCATATTTGCCCCCGTCTTTATGCTTTATTACAGTATTATAACAAATATACAAAAAATGTAAATGCTCTCCCAAGCTCGTTGTCTTATAACTTCCACACAAAACGATGAGAAACACGCTATGCGAGTTTCTCACGTTCGCGAGCAGTTGTCATATAAGAGCATAAATGCTCTTGCATGACTCGTTGCTTCCGCGTAAATTAAAAGAGCCAGATGCACTCTGACTCTTTAGATTTTATTTTTTCTGAACATACTTTAGACAGTCTAATGTAACTGCGACAAGGATAATAATTCCTGAGAATACAAACTGTAAGTTCGCATCAATACCAAGAATTGTAAGTGAATACGTAAGTGCAGTAAAAATAAAGACACCGACTACGACACCTGAAATTTTACCAATACCACCGGTAAAGGATACTCCACCAACTACACAAGCTGCAATAGCGTCCATTTCCCATCCTTGACCATAAGCGGCTGATCCAGAACCAAACATTCTTGCACATTCAAGCCAAGAACCGAATCCATAAAGAATACCTGCCATAACAAAGGCCCCTACTGTTACAGCAAAAACGGAAATACCAGAAACTGCTGCTGCCTCTGGATTACCACCAACGGCATATAAGTTTTTACCAAAGGTTGTTTTATTCCAAATAAACCATACGATGGCAATTGCTGCTACTGCCCATAAAATAATCGTAGGGAATCCATTGATTTTAGGAATAATCATATTCGGAATAGTGGATTCAATGGCACCAAAGGATACTCCCTTTGTTGCATAAGTAACAAGACCAAAGATTACTAACATATTTGCCATTGTGGAAATAAATGGGTGCATCTTAAATTTGGCGGTAAAGAAACCTGCAATTGTCGTAAAGAATGTACACAATATAACACATATAACGAGAGCTAAAACGACTCTTCCACCGACTGGTATTTTTGTAAAGTCAAAGATATGACCAAAAACAGCACCTGTATTCACACCTTGGTGCATGATGATTGTGGCTGTTGTCATACCCATACCAACCATACGTCCAATAGAAAGGTCGGTACCAGTAAGGAGAATCAACCCAGCAACTCCAAGGGCAAGGAACATTCTTGGAGAAGCCTGTTGAAGAATATTCAATACGTTATTATAAGTAAGCAATGGCGTACCTTTTATTACAGGTGTAATAATACAAAGCATAGCAAATATTAAAACAATTGCTATATACAAACCATTTTGTAACAGGAACGTTCTCCGATTAAATGTATATTTATAATTTTCCCATTTCTGTGCTCTTGACTCCATAAAAGTAAACTTTGACATACGAAGCATATCAATCAAATGATATTGATACATATAAGCGGTATGTCTTCTGTCTTTTATCTGTTGAAACTCTTTTTCCAGTTCCATTTTCGCATCAAACAGTCGATTCTTATATACATATTTTTCATCTTTTATTTCTTGACTATCGGAAAGATTTGAAATAATGTCTTCATGTTCCTTTTTCAAATCTTCCACTTTTTTATTATATTTTTCCTTTACAGCGATTTTTTCCTGCTCACAACTTTCTTTTACCCGTTGATAATACTCTTTATTAAAATGAGCTTTTATGTAGGATTCTGCATCAGAAATTAATTTTGCAACCTCATCTTTGTTTTTTGTTTCAACTTCTTTTGCTTTTTCCAGTTCTACTTTTGCTTGTGCAATCCTATTTTCTTTTTCTCCTTTTGTGAGAGTACGATCTCTCTTTAATCCATCTATATGGTGTTGAAGAGAGAGAACTTTATCTGTACCATCCGTTCTAAGACGGTTAATCTTTTTTTGAATATCGCCAACATAATCGTCAATTGGCTGGCGTAACTGCATTTCTTGTTCAGCTGTTAGAATTTTACTATTTCCATTCGCCATATCATCCATCTCCTCCTCCTTATAGGTATTTGGCACTCAGCCTTAAAAGCTCTTCCTGATTGGTTTCCTTTGTATTAACAATTCCAGAAAGGCGTCCATTTGACATAACACCAATACGATTTGTAATCCCCAAAATTTCTGGCATTTCAGATGAAACAACAATAATTGTCTTTCCCTGTTTTGCCATATTGATGATCAACTCATAGATTTCATACTTTGCTCCCACATCAATTCCTCTTGTAGGCTCATCCATCATAAACACTTGTGGCTCTCGCTCCAACCATTTTCCAAAAATAACTTTTTGTTGATTACCACCAGAAAGACTTGAAATCATATCATCTGGCCCCATACATTTTGTGTGCATAATTTTTATTTCATCGTTTGTGGCTTTTACCATCTTAGAATCAGAAAGTGCCATCCCAGACTTATACTTATTCAAATTGGCAATGGTAGTATTAAACGTAAGATCGCCTTTTAGAAAAAGCCCATTTGCCTTTCGTTCTTCCGTGATCATAGCAAATCCATGTTCCATCGCTTCTTTGGCACTGCCAAAATTCATAAGATGATGATTAAAATAAACACGACCTGCTGCTCTTGTACGAACACCAAAAATCGTTTCCAAAAGCTCGGTACGTCCAGCCCCTACCAAACCATATAATCCAAAAATTTCTCCTTCCTTTACATCAAAAGAAACGTCTTGCAAATGCGGTTCAAACTTTGTGGATAAATGCTGAACAGACAAAATAACATCTTTTGGTGTATTATCAACAGGTGGAAAACGATTTTCAAGAGAGCGACCAACCATAGCCGCAATCAATTCATTCATATTCGTATCTTTCGAGCTTTTTGTCATGACGAGATTACCATCACGAAGTACGGATATTTCATCACATATCTCAAAAATTTCGTCCATTTTATGGGAAATATAAATTAAGGAGATTCCTTGCTCTTTTAACATTCTCATCATCTCAAAGAGCTTATCTACTTCTTGTACTGTCAAAGAAGAAGTCGGTTCATCAAGTACAATTACCTTAGAATTATAAGAAATCGCCTTAGCAATTTCACACATCTGTCGCTGTGATACTGACATATTTCTCATCGGTTGTGTGAGATCAACGATCATCCCTAAT
Source organism: uncultured Eubacteriales bacterium (assembly GCA_949284175.1). Classification (GTDB taxonomy): domain Bacteria; phylum Bacillota; class Clostridia; order Lachnospirales; family Lachnospiraceae; genus Scybalomonas. Next base: position 64,367 of record CASDVE010000002.1, on the reverse strand, counting down.
TTTCTAAAAAGTTCTGAGGCTTCCTTTTTCATTCTGCCTTCATCAACGATCCCTATGGAATTGGTTGGATAACGTCCGAGAAATAAATTGTCTACTACATTTCTTTCTAAACACTGATTTAGCTCTTGATGAACCATCGCAATTCCATTTTCAAGAGCATCTTTTGGTCCAGAAAAACTCACTTCCTTACCTTCAAGGAAAATATTTCCCTCATCTTTTTGATACGTACCAAAAAGACATTTCATCATTGTTGACTTACCAGCACCGTTTTCACCCATTAGCCCCATAACCGTTCCCCGCTTCACATCTAAGTTGATATGATCAAGAACCCGATTACGACCAAAGGATTTACTCATACCGCGTATTGATAAGACAATATCATCTTTCTTATCTACCATGACTACCCACCTCTCACCACTGCTATCATCTCTTTTAGAGAAACTATTAGGAAGAACTTCTTCTTCCTAATAGTTTTCCATATAGATTATTGATTCAATAAAGCTGTATAAGAAGCTGCGTTATCTGTTTTTACCATATTAATAGCGAAAGCATCGTATTGACTTGGATTTCCAAGACGGTTTGTAATATTGGACTCTGTCTGTCCATCACCACCGATATAATCAACCTCAAGATTCAAAAGATCATCATAGTTTTGAAGAAGTGGTTGATAAGTGGAACTTAAGAAGTTATCAGAAGCATTATAAATATTCAACCATACTTTCTTTGTAGGGTGTGAACTTGCATCAAGTTGTTTGGATACTGGTTCATAAACCTTTGTAGAATCTGTAAAATCTTTATAGTTATCAGCAGTAACTGCAACGTTTAAAGCATAGTAAGAACGTTCATCTTCTTTGTATACATAAACATCACTAGATAGAACATTACCTGCTTCATCTGCGGTACCAATACCTGTATCTACATCAACTCCATCTAAAGCGTTACGAAGAACACGAAGTGTTAAATATGCCTGAACATCTGCGTGCTGGCTAATGGTTCCGCCATATCCTTCTGCAATAGCAGCTACCGCATCGTTGTTTGCATCATAACCAAACGTAGGAACTTTGTTATCTCTTGACCATGCGTTAAACATGGACATACCCATTCCATCGTTATTAGAAACAACAACATCAATATCTTTACCAAAAGAAGAAGACCACGTACCGATGGCATTACCTGCTGTGGCTGCATCCCATGTAGCCCCTGCTGAGTTCTTCATTTCCTGAGAGGCCAGTTCACGAACAACGTATGTCTTTCCACCTACTTCAATAGAACCGTCCTGTACAATTTTAGAAGAAGCATCTGTATTGGTACCAATTGGATCGCTGTTGATATTTCCATCTTTTTCAACACCTGTACCAAGGGCTTTACGAACACCTCTTGTACGTGCGATGGAATCGTTATGTCCAATATCACCGATTGCTAACACATAACCGATGATACCATCTCCATTACGGTCAATTGTATCAATATTCTTTTCAATATAATCTCGAACCATCGTTCCTTGAAGTTCAGCCCCCTGATTTGCATCAAAGCCTACATAATAGGTATCTTTGTTGAAACTTAAGGCTGTCATATCCAGTTCTCCCGTAGAACTATTCGATGGCTGACGATTGAACCACACTAAAGGTTTATCCTTATTTGCTACGGATGCTCCTGAATCCGCAGCTGGTGCAGAGGTATCTTGGCTATCACTTGTTGTTCCCCCTGAACCACATGCAACCATTGAAAGACTTAACAATACTGACATCGTCAATGCTACCACTTTTTTTCTCATACTACTTTCTCCCTTCTATTTCATATATGTATCGTGTTATTTATTGATATTGACAGTATATAAGAAATTTCCAAAATATAACATAGAATATTTTTAGGTTTTCATTGAAATTTTTAAGATTCCATTGTACATATATAACAATAAATATCCATTTTACGACTTTTTATATATAAATAATTACAAAATAGAAAAACGAGAGTCCTATTATAAAATCATTTCACCTCATACCCAGAGCTAGCAAGAACCTCTAATGCTTTATCATAGTTATCTTTTTTTGTCAAAATATAATCCGTATTGTATGTTGATATGGCAAAGATTCCAATATTATTTTCAGCTAATAAAGTTGATATTTTAGAAAGAATTCCTATAAGTGAAAAGTCTAACACTCCCTGTATTCTAAACGCTTTCCAACCATCTTCCCGTTCTGTTACATTATCGGGAGTATTTTGCGTGATACAAACTAATGAATTTTCTTCATCAGTTTTCCCAATAAAACAATACTCATTCTCTAAATCCACCTTTGAAAAATCTCTCACTTTGCATACGGAAAAATCATAATCAATCTTCTTAATCTCCAAAGTTTTCCTCCTTTATATATGAAAGCTATCCTCTTATCATCCAAGCTCTTTCTAGCAATCCAGTTACCTTTTCAAATTTCGGATACACAACAATGATCACCAGAGCTACCTGATTTAAATTCGTTAACAATTCCACTTAGATTTTTCCTTGTCTAAAAACATAGCTCTTATTTTATTTTTCCTTCAATGCTCTTCCTGCCTTATTTTGCTCTATCATACATTGCATAAATTTTTCTCTTGTCACATCTTTTGGACGGAATTTCCATTCAGTACTTGTCATTGCCTTTTCTACCATAGCATCAAACTCATCTTCTTTGATTCCAATGTCATCAAAACAAATCGGCAATCCTATCTCACGATTAAACTGCATGATACGATCTCTTTCATCCAATTTTCCGTCATATGTAAGAAGACAAAGCACTCCTAACGCTACGATTTCACCATGTAGGTGTTTATGCCCTCCTCTCGTAACAGTAGAACCATAATAAACACAGTGTGCTAATGAAGAATTATAGTAGTAGTTTGGCATTTGAGTTGCCATATTGGATACTAGTCCAGTGGAAACAATAATATCAAGTACTACTTGTTCTAATGCTTTAGTCACTTTCTTTTCTTTACAAGCCTGTAATGCCTCTTTTCCATAAATAAGCAATGGCTCTGTACAAATCTTACTTAACTGTACCCCCATCAGTGGTGTATGAGATAAGTCATCATCCTTACTAGAAAAAACAGCTTCACATTCTTTGGATAAGGCATCTCCAATTCCAGCCCATAATAGTTCATATGGTGAATCCGCAATAATTTCAGTATTGATAAAAGTGTGTTCTGCCAGTTTTGGATAATAGTAATCTCGAAAACTTCCATCTGCATGATACATAACACAAATAGCGGTTACAGAGGCACAATTACTTCCAACAGTTGGAAATGCAAACAACGGCTTATCCATTTCATTTGCTACATATTTACAAGTATCACAAGCTCTTCCTCCGCCAACTCCAAAAATAATATCCGCTTTTTGTACTATTTCGTTAGCAATTAGAGCATTTCCATTCTCATAGGTAGAATCTCCTCCATACCAAATAAAATCAAGAATCTCTATATCAGTATCTGCAATCCCTTCTAGCAATGCAGATTTCGCCTTGGACATAGCCGTCTTTCCGCCGATTACCACTGCTTTCTTTCCATAATATCTAGCATAATAACCAATTTCTTTATAGCAGTCCGTTCCAATGGAGTAGTTTGGTAAACAAACGTTGTAATGATTCAATTCCAGTCATCCCCTTTTTTAGTTTATTGTTTCTCATTGTATCACTGCACCTTAACAGAGTCAATAGATACGATATAGATTTTAAACCGAGTGCTAGACCATGATAAAATTAGGTATCAAATCACTACTAAAAAAAGATCTAAGGAAGAAACCTCAGATCTTTTTTTAATATATTCTTATTAACCCTTTTGTTGACTGCTCTCACAGACAAGCCTATGGGTTTTCGTCACTAATTTATAACAAAATGTTTTATCTGTAAACACCATGTCCCAATCATAGTTAATATCTCGATTACCATCTCATTATCTAATTTTATCAAATATTTCTAAGCAGATGTTACTTTTAATCCAATAATTCCAACTACAATACAGCTGAGAAATAAAATTCTCATTGTACTTACTGGTTCTTTAAAAAGCAATATCCCTACTATAACAGCACCTACTGCTCCAATACCTGTCCAAACGGCATATGCAGTTCCCATAGGAATTATTTTTGTTGCCTTTGCCAAAAAGATAAATCCAATCACCATACCTACAATAGTAATAATCGTCGGCAATATTTTCGTAAATTCCTCTGAATATTTTAGAGCCGTCGCCCATATTACTTCAAATACTCCTGCAATAGCCAAATAAATCCAAGCCATCATAATCTCCTTTTCTTCTATCAAAATCTATATACTATTTCAATTGTCCATGGCACTCTGGATCTAATATTCTTACTAAAAAAATGTATATCTTAATTTTCCTCATTCTTATATCATCTTGATACTTTTATATCATTTCGCTTTTTCGTAAATAAAGATTATACAATATTTTTTCAAGGTAAACAAGCAAAATTATTCCCTAGCTCGACTGTTACTGATAAGTCATTGCTGTTTAGAACAGAATTTCAATTTTCAACTAAAGAAACAGGATAATCAAATCCATTTTTTAATGTATATTCTTCTAAGGTCAACCCTTCTTTATATAACTTCTTAGCTAATTCTACCCCAACATAGCGATAATGCCATGGCTCATTTGCAATCCCTGTGATACTGATTTTATCACTTGGATAGCGAAGGATAAATCCATAGTTATGAGCATTTTTAATGACCCACTGATATTCTGGCGTACTACCAAAAACACCATACTGTCCATCTATTACACTTTGACTTGTTAAGTCTACACTAAGTCCTAATTGGTGTTCACTTGTTCCTGGAACTGCTACCAAACTAGCAGCGGTCACTTCATCATAAATTCTAAAATATTCATCATAAATCTTTTGTTGCTCTTCATAAGAACGATAGGCACTATTGACTGCAAGTATAAGTCCTTCTTTTTTCGCATCTTGATACATGGCCTCTAATGCCTTAGCCGCATCCCTTCTCATTTGATTATTTGTCGTAGCAGTCGGGATATTGACCTTTACTAAATCTTCTGGCACATAATCTTTTGAAATAGAGAAACCTTTTTTAATCAACAAGGAAGTATTGGATGGCTCCTCTAAAAAATACGTTCTATCGGATGAATTTCTGGAATCAATCATAGCATAAGAAATATTCATAACCGCTTCTACTGGTTCTAAAGTCGATTTAATATATTGTGGCATATCTTCCATAATTCTTCCTTTAATATCTATAAACGGCTCTACCTCTTTCCATTTCAATTGATTCTCTGTTAATATATGGAAATCATCCAATGATAATTGTTTCATTAAAGAACGCTGGGTTTCTAAATCATACCCTAATTCTTTTAATTCTGTATGATATGTATGATAAAATTCATCCACATAAGAAACAACATCTTCTACACTTACAGTATCACTGCTATATAACTCATAATCATAATAATGATGTTGATTGTTCACTTGATCCCATTTAGATAGATCAATAATTTTATCTAAACTTAAATATTCTTCGATTTCTTCTTCTGATAACGACAATAAAGTTGCTCTAGCATCTCTATCATAGCCTTTCATTCCTAACTGAATACTAGTCCAATTAAAAGCTATGATGCCAATTACAACTATCAGACATATAGAGATTCCTACAACCGCTTTTAAAACTCGATATCTTTGTTTTTTTCTTCTTTTTCGTTTCTTCATGATCGTTCTCCTTTGCATTATGATACATTCTTTGACAAATTCAACGTATAGAAAAAGCCTTGTTTCTTACAAATTTTTATACAGATCCAAAAAGAAGATTACCATATATTCATAGTAATCTTCTTTGTTGGTTTTATTTATCCAAACTCTTCATTGTTGGGAATAACAATACATCACGAATCGCTGGAGAGTTTGTCATAAGCATTACCATACGGTCAATACCAAAGCCGATACCGCCTGTTGGTGGCATACCAATGCTTAACGCATTTAAGAAGTCTTCATCAATTCTATTTGCTTCTTCATCGCCTTGAGCCAATAATTCTTCTTGTGCTTCAAAACGTTCTCTCTGATCGATTGGATCGTTGATCTCAGAATAAGCATTTGCCATTTCACGTCCGTAAATAAATAATTCAAAGCGTTCTACATATTCTGGATCTTCTGGTTTTTTCTTAGTCAGTGGAGAAATTTCCACTGGATGATCGATAACAAATGTAGGTTGAATTAATTTTTCTTCTACAAATTCTTCGAATAAAAGGCTTAAAATATCACCTTTTTTATGTCTTTCTTCAAATTCTACATGATGTTCTTTTGCTAATGCCTTTGCTTCTTCTGTTGTTTTTACCGTTGTAAAGTCGATATTAGCATATTTTTTCAAAGCATCGATCATGGTAATTCTTTCAAATGGTTTTTCTAAGTCGATAATCACATCGCCATAAGGGATCTGCATAGTTCCGCATACTTCCTGTGCCACATGACGATAGAGATTTTCTGCTAATTCCATCATTCCATTGTAGTCTGTGTATGCTTGGTATAATTCCATTAATGTGAACTCTGGATTATGTCTTGCATCAGTTCCTTCGTTACGGAATACACGTCCAATTTCATATACTCTTTCAAGACCGCCTACAATCAATCTCTTTAAGTATAATTCTAAAGAAATGCGAAGTTTTACATCTTCATCTAACGCGTTATAATGTGTTTCAAAAGGTCTTGCAGCAGCTCCACCTGCATTGCTTACGAGCATAGGAGTTTCCACTTCCATAAAACCTTGTCCATCTAAGAAACGACGAATGGCACTAATACATTTTGAACGTTTAATGAATGTTTCTTTCACATCTTGATTCATAACTAAATCAACATATCTTTGACGATAACGCACATCTGTATTTGTTAAACCATGGAATTTCTCTGGAAGCACTTGAAGACTCTTACTTAGTAGTGTAACTTCTGTTGCATGGATAGAGATTTCTCCTGTTTTTGTTTTAAACACTTCACCTTTGATTCCAACAATATCACCAATATCAAATTTCTTGAAATCTTTATAGGATTCTTCTCCAATATTATCTCTTGCTACATAAGATTGAATATTTCCTTGTAAGTCTTGGATATTACAAAAAGATGCTTTACCCATGACACGTTTGAACATCAATCTACCAGCAACAGATACTGTTTTCCCTTCTAATTCATCAAAGTTATCTTTGATCTCCATACTGTGATGTGTTTGATCGTACTTTGTAATCTCAAACGGATCTTTTCCTGCCTCTTTTAATTCAGCAAGTTTTTCATGTCTGATTTTTAAAATTTCATTTAAATTCTGTTCTGCCACAGTTTCTTACACTCCTATTCTTTCTCTTATAAGTTCGATCTTTGAATATCTAAAATACGATATTTTTCTGCTCCGTCTACTCCTTCTACATCCACAACTTCTCCAATTTTACATCCAATCAATGCGTGTCCAAGAGGAGATTCATTGGAGATCTTTCCTGCAAAAATATCCGCTTCTGTTGAACCAACTAATTTATAAGTTACTTCCTCATTAAATTCCATATCAAATAATTTTACCATACATCCGATGTTGATTTTTTCAAGATCTACTTCATCTTCATCTACAACTTCTGCATTTCTTAAAATTTTCTCTATTTCTTCAATACGAGCCTCAATATCACGCTGTTCATCTTTCGCTGCATCGTATTCCGCATTTTCTGATAAATCGCCCTGTTCTCTAGCCTCTTTAATTTTTTGAGCTACCTCTTTACGAGTTACTACCTTTAACTGCTGTAATTCTTCTTCTAATTCTCTTAACCCAGCATATGTTAAAATATTTTTCTTTTCTGCCATTGATGGAACTCCCTTTCTTTCTTACATATTTATTTGAAGAAATTTGATTTACGCGAAGGCATAAGTCAAATAAAAATGCTTACGCCACCCGCGAACGAGAGAAACTCGCAGAGCGTGTTTCCCATCGTTTACGCAAAAGCGACGAGTCAGGAATCGTGCTTGCACGAATTTATGACAACTGTCAAATCAAATCTATTGGATTTCTTATTTAAAACCCCCGAAACGTGCAACGCATATTTCTTCTAGGTTACAATTCTTATATTATAAATGACTGTTGATCTCTTGTCAACTGGCATTCCCTCCGTTTTCCTTTATTTTCCACATGTTACAATTTTGTTCTTTTCTCCCTTATCATTAGAAATTTTTCTTCTTATTATAAATGTTATTTTTATCCATGAATCCCTAGACGATTTTTCGAAGATACAATCCATATTCTTCTTTGCATTCCACAAACTTCTCTTCTACAATTCTTCCATCAAAATTCATCGCCTGTTCCATTAAAACAGCCACTAGCACTTCTTGATCCACCCAAATCCCCCTTTGGGTGATACGAATATTCGTCGCCTTTGGGTATAAATGAGTCAAATCTACGGTAATGACTGCCTTTTGACTTTCTCCTCCTTCTAATTTTTTAAAGACTTCTTCTTCTCTATGATCCTCTTTATCCAGAAAAATAATGGATAGACCAGTTTCTTCATAAATTTCTCTTGCAAGAGAATCATACATTTCTTGATTTTTTGTCTTTACAATCATATAATTTAAGTCCTTTGACAGCACTTTTATCACTCGTTTGGTTTCTTCAAGTTCACCTTCTACAATAACAAGTTTTAATAGCTTTTTTCTAATCCCATACAAAGAGCGATAATATTCCGTCAACTCTTTTACGAAAAATAGTTTAAGCCAATCCATGTAATTTCGTTTCCTAAAAAAATTGCATATGCTATATTCTCCCTGCAACTTAGAAATCTCTTCTTTTGCTCCACAAGTAAGACAAGGATTGGCTTCATAAGGATAACAAGAAAAGTTACTATCCCTCTTACAATAGTTTAAAAACAACTCTCCTTTTAGTAAAATAGCCGTATTTCCATAAAGTCTTTTTTGCTCTCTTATATCCTCTTCTAAAAAACTCCAAACGCTATCCTTCCCTATCCTTTGTTCTCCGTATTCGTTAAAAGGAAGTTCCACTTCCATTCCTCTGAATTCTCCTTCTGTGCACTCTCTTCTCTTTAAACGCCTTTTTCTTAAAAAATACTCCTTCATCAAACCTTTTGGTAAAAAACGGCTAGTAATTCGATAAAAAATGCTCAATTTCTCCAAATAGCGATATCGAATGAACGCAATTTTCATTTTTCTTCCCCTATTCCGCTATTCTTTCTTTATGCTATATGCCCCATATCTTAGAAATATTCCTAAATATGATAAAAACGAAAAGTTTTTATTATACAAAAAAATGATGAGAAACTGACTTCGTCAATTTCTCATCATTTTTATCTTTCGTATTTTTATTTTTTATCATTTTTAATATAAATAAAAATGCTTTGGAATCCCATTTTCATACATCACAGATACTTCCCCTTGAATTAATGGAAGCATATAATCGATCAGTTCTTGTTTTACGTCATTTCCATTTTCATGAATCCATTCCATTGGCACTTTTTTCTCTTTATTGGCAACCTTTGAAACAGGTACACTGCCAAATGTCACTTCATATGGCGTATTGGATACACGTGTCATAATCGCCATCACTCCTGTTTCACCATCAAGAGCACATTGACAGGCTTTCATACCAAGCATACGGCTTTCTTCAATATCCGTTCCACTTGCCACATGAGCTCCACAGCGTTGCATTAAATTCAATTCCACAGAACGAACTTTGCATCCAAGCTCTTTACGCACAATATTTTCTAAAACACTTCCAGCTCCTGAAATAATAGAATGACCAAAGGCATCTTTCGCTCCTGCTTGCACATGCTCAGAAATATACACTCCATTTTCATCTTTAATTCCTTCACTAACAGCTACAATAATATCTGGATGATCTTCCATTTTCTTTTTAATATCTTCCAAAAATTTTGGTATGCTAAAGACAGGCTCACATAAATAAATAAGATCTGGACCTTTTCCTCCTGCTACTCTTGCAAGGGCAGAAGCAGCTGTCAACCATCCAGCATTTCTTCCCATCACTTCTACAATGGTAACCGCTTTTGTATCATATACATGACAATCTCTTTCAAGCTCTGCAAATGTTGTGGCAATGTATTTTGCCGCTGAGCCAAATCCTGGGCAGTGATCGATTTCTGTCAAGTCATTATCAATTGTCTTTGGTGCACCAACAACGACGATGTCATCAATTCCATTTTCTTTGCAATAAGCAGATAATTTATCCACCGTATCCATGGAATCATTTCCACCAGTGTAGATAAAATATTTAATATCGTGCTTTCTAAAGATTTTAATAATCGTTTCAAACTGCTCTTTATCTTTTTTAAGATCCCCTAATTTAAAACGACAAGAACCGAGTGCTGCGGATGGTGTCTGACACAACATTCTAAAATCTTTTTCTGATTCTAATTTTTCTTTTAAATCCACAAACTTCTCTTCAAATACCCCTTGAATTCCATTGATAGCCCCATATACATGATCTACCTTCTTGCTAGAAAATGCACAGCTAATCGCACCAGCAATCGTTGCATTAATCGCTGATGTAGGACCGCCTGACTGCGCAATTAATAAATTATTCATCGTCTTTTTATCTCCTTTATGCCATTTGCTCATACTCTCGAATCAAATTGTTTAGTTGCTCTAATGTTTCCACTTGATTCACCATATTTCTTAATTTAGAAGAGCCATGATATCCAACGGTATACCATGCTACATGCTTTCTCATCTCTCGAATCCCAATATACTCTCCCTTAAATTCCACCATCATTTTAGCATGACGCAGAATCATATCTGTCACTTCTAAAAGACTTGGCTTTGGCAATAGTTCTTTTGTATCCATATAGTGAACAATACGTTTAAAAAGCCATGGATTTCCTTTTGCTCCTCGTGCAATCATAATACCATCACAACCAGTTTCCTCATAAATCCTTATGGCATCTTCTGGTTCAAACACATCGCCATTTCCAATGACCGGAATAGTAACTGCCTCTTTTACTCTTCGAATCATATCCCAGTCAGCCGTTCCAGAATAATATTGTTCCCTTGTCCTTCCATGCACTGCAATGGCAGCCGCTCCATTTTCCTCGGCAACTTGTGCCATCTCCACTGCATTTTGTGTTTCTTCCGTAAAACCTTTTCTGATCTTAACCGTCAATGGAATGGTAACAGATGAGGATACTGCTTTTATAATTTCTCCTGCTAATTTAGGATTTTTCATAAGAGCAGACCCCTCCCCATTATTCACAATTTTAGGAACAGGACATCCCATATTGATGTCAATGGCATCAAAACATCCTTTTTCTTCCAGTTTCTTTGCCATCTGTGCCATAATTTCTGGTTCTGAACCAAAGATCTGAACAGAAACTGGACGTTCTTTTTTATCAGTTGCAAGCAATGGTTCTGTATTTTTATTTCCATAATATAATGCCTTTGCACTGACCATTTCCGTATAAAACATTTCGCACCCTTGTTCTTTGCAAAGCAAACGAAATGGCAAGTCGGTCACCCCTGCCATGGGTGCAAGAATTAGTCCATGAGGAATTGTAATAGTTCCTATTTTAAGACTCATACAAATCTCCTATTCTATTTTATCTCATATGTGTTCTTCTTAATGGATTGTCCATCTATCCTTCGATTTCTTCTATCTTCATTCCAAGAAAGAACACTTTATAATAAAGTTCCAATTCTTCCCAAAGCTCTCTCTTCTCTCTCTGAAGCTCTTTAATCTTTAATGCACTTCCAATATCATCGAAAGCAAAATCATCATTTGGGCGAACAACAAAATCGAGGTTGCCCTCTTCATCAAATTCCAATGTAAACACCGAACTAATCTGAGATGTAAAAATAACACAAACAACTTTTAATTCATCTTGAATCTGTTTTGGAAGCCCTGAAAATTCAGGATTGAAGTAAAATTTCTGCTCATATGTGCTAGCACCACAAAGTACAATAGGTTCTTTGTCCATATTTACTCCTTTCTATCTATCATTATTCTATCTGTCAAATACTCTTAATAATCCAGTACCAATCATAACAGATAACTTTCATTCATGCAAATCTTTGATTCAAAAATCATAATCAAGAAGAAAAATGACACCTTCTTCCCATAGAATCCTATTGTAAAAAGTGTCATTCTCTACTATATACTCTTTATAAATTTTCTTCCAAAAATTCTTTTATCGCTTTTGCATCTTCCATCTCTGTCTCCCCTTCTATGAGCACTTGCACCTCCTGACCTTGCCTAATTCTAAGCGCCATCAGTCCAAAAATATTTCTAGCATCCTCTTTTCTTTCCCCTTGTTTTACTGTAATCTTGCTTTTCATTTTACTTGTTATTTTCACTAACATCCCCGATGGTGTGGCGTGCAATCCTTGTTCTTCTGTCACAATATAATTTAGCACTATCATAAGCACCCTCCTATCACACGTATTCTATCTATTTTTTTCACATTATACTATACGCTATGTGATACTGTCCATTCCATCGCTTTTGTGTCAGATTTGTTCCATCAATCCTCTTGATTCAGATAGTATTCTTTTATCCCCTTAAAAATTAACATTCCAACAACAGAACCACCATCTAAAATTCCAATACTACGCTCTGATGAATAAACGGCTCTTCCATGCACTGCTTTCATTTGCCTCGTTGCTTCTGATCCCGCTTTTGCTACTTCAAAGGCGTGAATGATTGCACCTTTTTTATCTCCTTCATATTCAAGTAACGCTTTTGCAGCGGGATATAAAGAATCTACAATTGTTTTCTCTCCAACCTCTGACTCCGCTTTTACCATAATATTTTCTACGCCAGCAAACAATGCTTTCGCACCTTCTTTAAATGTAACATTTTCTTTTCCTTTTAGTTTCTTTGCCATACCCATAAACCCAAAACTTGTAATCGTACCAAGAGAAGACGGTGCAGATGTATTAAACACTTTTCCACAAGACATCATAATTTTTCCCAAATCTGTTTCTTCTGTTTCTTCTAAATGCTGAACTAATGCTTGATACCCATCATCCATAGAAATCCCAAGATCTCCATCTCCATTTACTTGATCAAGCTCCACTAAATAATCTCTATTTTCAGAAATTTCTTTACTAATTGCTATCATAATTCCTTTGATTGTTTCTCTATTCATGGTTTCACTTCCTATCACTTATTTAAATTAGTATAAAATGGCGTTTCGGCTGGAGCTTTCAATAATGTCTTTAATTCTTCATCCAATTTGAAAATTGTAATAGATAGTCCTGCCATTTCCATAGAGGTCGCATATTCTCCGATATGGGGCATTACAACGGAAATACCCTTTTTATTCAAAATTTCATACACCTTTCTATATACAATCAATTGCTCTTCTAATGGCGTACCACCTAAACCATTGATCATAACAGATACTTCATCCCCACTTATAAGCGACATATCATCCATAATATTTTTCATAAGAATCTCTGCTATTTCATCCGCTGTCATCATTTTCTTTACTTCAATTCCAGCTTCCCCATGAATTCCCATTCCAATCTCTATTTCATCTTCCTCAATTGTGAAGGTAGGTCGTCCAACTTTTGGAACAATACAAGGTGACAAAGCAACTCCCATAGAACGAATATTTTGTAAAGCTCTTTCGGTTACTTTAGCAACATCTTCAAGACTCATCATTTGATCGGCTGCTGCACCAGCAACTTTAAATGCATACATCATTCCCGCAACTCCACGTCGTTTTTTTTCGTTTTCTTTATTGGCACTTGCTACATCATCCCTCACAATCACCTGTTTTGTTTTAATGTCATCAAATTCCACTTCATCACAAGCCATACGGAAATTAAAAAGATCTCCATTATAATTACCAAACAAACATAGAACTCCATTTCCTCTATCACAAGCTCGTATCATATCCGCCATTTTTTCAGAGGAAGGAGAGGCAAATACTTCTCCAACTGCACAGCCATCTAATAATCCTTTTCCAACATATCCAAGAAACATAGGAAGATGTCCGCTTCCACCAGCTGTCACAATTCCTACTTTTCCATCTTTTGTCGGATAATTGGATAAAAGAATACGAAAATCATCCTTTAATAACTTCACTTTATCTCCATAAGCACAAATAATCCCCTCCATTGTATCTTTTACGAATGTATCTGCCGTATTTATAATCTTCTTCATATAACTTCCCTTCCTTCTTTTATATTTATCTTGCTTTTTAGTTTTCATTTACATTCCATGCACTCCGCAACAATTCTTTATATGCTTCTAAATGTGCATAATCATTTAATTTTTCTAAAGTAAAAATTTGTTTCTTACTATGATAATCTACTTGTGTGATACTTCCATTTTCAAACGCAACGCCAAGAAGACGCCATTTCGCCATATCCATGCCTAATATATAAGCTATCATAGCTCGAATCCATACACCATGCGTAACAATAGCCACACATTCAAGACCACTATTCACGATCTCCATTAGTTTGGGCATGGAACGTTTCACCACATCCATTGCAGATTCCCCATCTGGATATGGCAAATCATATTCCATTTTTTCTTGTTCTTTCTTAAAATCAGCAAAAAGACTTTGAATCTCATCGTCATCTTTTCCTTCCATTTTACCAAAGCTAATTTCCCGAAACTCCGGAATGATCTCATGCTCCACATTCCAATACTGATTTGCATATTCCGCTGTTTGCTTGGCACGGATCATATCACTAGAATAGACTTTTTGCACTCCAAATTCTTTCATTCTACTTCCTAATAATTTTGCTTGGTGAATGCCTTCTTCTGAAAGTGCAACATCGACATTACATCGTTTATCACATTGTCTTCCATGTCTTATGAAATAAATTCTCACTTAATTTCCCCCTTCTCACATTTCTTTTCGAAACTTGATCTCTGAAGGATACTCCCATTTTTGTAATTCTTCTTGTGTAAAAGCATCTGGTTCTTTTCCTTGATTGGCCGTTAAAGAATGATGATATAATTCAGCCAATTCTTCAATATAAGCTGCCTTTAAAAATGCTTCGTAAATATCCCGTTCATCCACTGCCACAGCTCCATGCTTTTCTAATAAGAAACAATCTGCCTCCTGACAACATATAATGACACTATCCGCCAGTTCTGGTGTCCCTGGGCGTCCATATGGTGCTACTGGTACCCTTGCTTTACTAAGTCCCAAATTAGCAACTTCATATACAATCGCCGGAATTGCTTTATTTAAAAGTGCAAATGTAGTCGCATAAGGAGAATGTGTATGAGCAATAGCCGTTACTTTTGGTCTTTGTTTATATACCATTAAGTGCATCAAAGACTCACTGGTTGGTTTTAAATTGGAAAGATTTTCAATAACATTGGCCTCCAAATCCATCACAATCATATCTCTTGGTGTTAATAATTGTCTATCCACACTAGTTGGTGTAATAACAACAAACCCAGTTTCTAAATCCCTAGCACTAAAATTTCCAGATTTATGTTTACATAAACCACTGTTCTGTGCTCTTTTTGCAATTTCACAAACATCTTTTTTCAATGTTTCTAACATGATGACTACCTCCCAATCTTTGTTTTATAACAATTTCAAAATGTCATTCTCAACTGTTGCATGTTTTATATGACTTAATTTCTCTTCATCTTCTAAAATATCAATCAGTTCATTTAACGCAAGTAAATGACTCTCATAATCTGGTGTTGCTAATACTACAATGACATTGGCATTCAAATACCCTAAGATAGATATTTTTTCTGGCAGCACTAACATTGACATTCCAACATCATTAACACCATCTTCTATTCCCGCATGAGCAATGATCACACCATCGGCTACCTCTAAATAAGGTCTATGTTCCATAATATTGTAAATAATTTTCTCTACATATTGCCGATTAATAATATTATCATATAAAAGTGGCATAGCAGCGAACTCAATCGCCACTTTCCACCCCATACTCTCGTCCACTACTCGAATTGTATTTTTATCCAATAGCTCCAAAAGGTGATATTCTTTTTTATCATCCCATATCTCTTTTTGCTCTTCCTTTAACACATGGGCATCTATTTCAGAACACAGCTTTTTATAAGAACTTGCACTCATATGTCTTTTTACAATCTGCATAATTTCATTTTGTTGTGATAGAAAAAAGCCATCATTTTCAAAACTTTTTAGCACTTGTTCTCGAATTTTTTTTCTCTTTTTATCATCCATAAGAGGATTAATAACAAAAAGTCTTTTATCAGTTTTCAATGTTGTTGTTGAAAACACAATATCAAATGATTCTTTATACTGTTTAAATTCATTTACCGACATACACTTTGTAAACTGAATTTCCGGAAAAACATCTTTCAAGGATGACCATAAAAACCTTGAAACGGTAATTCCATTTTGACATACAACAACTGCCTTTGGATGAATATTTTCTTCCTTTTCATAGCCTTCCTTTGTAATATGAGTTCCAATAATTAAAGAAATATAGACAAGTTCTTTCTCTGGAATCTTCTTTTCTACAAGATTTTCCAGTGGTGATACCGCTTTACTCACTACATTATGTAATTCCTGATAAGCAGGAAGAATATATTCTGTAATATCAAGTCCTACATGAAAATTATAACGAATACGATACAATGCTGGCTCACAATGCTGAATTAACATATTTTTTAATTCCTCTTTATCTTGAATATTAACACAAGCCAATTTTTCATAATTTTCTATTGTATCCTCTACCGCTTTTTTAATACTTGACTTTTCCAATCCAACCTTTCCCCATAAAAAAGCATCTAATTTCATACTTTGAATGTGTGCCGTTAAGTACATAATTTCATATGTGTTTTTTATCTCATTTCGTTCAGCAAATGTCTTAATCACTGCGTACTCTGCTGTCCCAATGATATGCTTAAAATTATCTGGAATTTCATTTAATACCATACCATTTTTAATTCTTGAAAAAATAATATAAAAAAGATAGCTATTAATTTCTATCATTTCTCCTGCAAACTTTACATTTAACTGCTCCTCTATTCCAATCAGCATTTCTTGTATCTTTTTTAGCCCTTCTGTCTGCATATGACAAATTTCTTTCACAACAAAATAATGTCCATATTGAATCATGACATCGCTAAGAATGGTCAAAAGTAACTGCCTTTTTTCATACTCTGTTCCGTTTATCACATATCCTGTCTTTCGTTCATAAGCAATGGTAAGCTCTCTTTTTCTTAAAACATCTTCTAACTTTTTTAGATCAGTAAGCACAGTGTTTTTACTTACCTTTAAAATTGTCACAAAATGCCAAAGAGAGAGTTCTTCTTGACTTGCCAAGAGCATGAGGCAAATGATATCCATTCTCTCTTCTTTGGAAAACCAAATTTCTTGATTCTCTTGCTCTATTTTTATTAAATCCAGTTCATTGATTACTCGCTCTGGCACATTGAATCTTCCATTTGAAAGCCTTATAATTTCGGGATACCCACATTCTTTCATATACTCATTGATCTTCTTAATTCCATAACTTACTTGCTTTCTGGATAAGTGAAATTTATTCTCTAAGTCTTTTCCTGTAATATGAGCCTCATTTTCTATAACTTCTTGTAACATTAAAAAATTACGACTTCCAATTTTCATATCATATAGCCAGTATATTTCCTACTTAGCTGTTGCTTCACCTGCTTTCCTTTCCCGAATTAAACTTCTTGAATAACATATAAAACATACAATCCATATAATTAAGACAATCAACGGAATAAAATCTCCATCCACAATTTTCATAACATGGGATAACGCATAAGTAAAAATTGGTCCATCAATACTTGAATTAGAAATTTGTTGCCCTTGTGCAAGAGATACTGCTCCTGTTGTATTGGCTAACTCCGTCATAAATGGAGCAAACTGTGTTCCTATCCATAAAAATGCTGGTGTAAATAGTGTACATTGAATTAACATACGAATAATATTCCCTTGACAGACAAAATAAGCAGGTACTGCAATGGCAATATTGATAATTCCTGCAAATGGAAGAATTTTATTACCTGGTAAGAAAAATGCCATAATAAGAGTCACTGGAATTGTCCAAATAACAGCCAACCAAATTTCGTTAGAACCACCTAAAAATGGCCAATCAAGTCCCACATATAACTCTCTATCTGAAAATTTATTTTGCATAAATTCTGATACTGCATTAGAAATCGGCTCTAACGCCTGCATAAAATATTTAGAAATCACAGGGAATAACGTAAGTGCTGTTGCACACTGTACCCCCAAAGTCAAAACTCCCGCAACATCATATCGTGCCAGAATTCCGAAAATAATTCCCAAAATAAATCCAAGCACATGATTTTCTGCAAAAATACCAACTTTATCCTTTAGATCACTAGCATCAAAAGATTTATTCAATGCTGGAATCTTTCTTAAAACCCAATCCACTGGATACATTGGAGCTGCAAGAAATACCATTTTATGTGTACACGTAACGCCCGGAATTCCTGATAGTTTTTCCACACGGTATTGATGAAAATCTGCACTTTTCAATTCAAATACTGTTTGAATTGCTGCAATAATAAACGCAATGATCACACTTTTCGTAATATAATAGGCTGCTACTGCTGTAAAAATTTTTCCCCATACGTTCCATAAATCTGCATTAAAAGTATCGGTTTTCTTTAACACCAATAAGAGAATATTAATACCTATAACTAATGGGAACATTAAAAAAGCATAAGGCCATGACCATGAAATTGTGGACATCGTTGTCCATCCACCATCTGTGATTGGCAATTCTATTCCAATTGTCTTTACCATCGCCTCTGCTGCTGGAGTAATGGCACCTGTCATATAGTTAATTAACATTGTCATTCCCGAAAACGCCACACCAAGAGTGATACCTGAAGAGATGGCATCTTTTATCTTCATTCTTACTAACAATCCCGCAATAATAATGATAATCGGTACAAATACTGCTGCTCCTAACCCTAGCAAAAAGTTAACACTATTTTCTAATATCTGCATCCGTTCCTTCCTCCCTTTACAATATTTTCTCCTTTATTTCACTCGATAATGTTCAATTGCTTCCACTAATTTCTCAAACTCCTTATCTTTTCCTACCCCAGTCAAAAATGCAATCCCATTGATAACAGGAATTGGATATTCTTTTGTATTTTTTACAATTGTAATATAGGCAGCACTTCCTTCCATATAACGATCCACAGATTTTAAATCTACGGCTTCCACTACTGCATTAATATTTTTTTCCTTTAACATTCGATTTACCTTACTTGCAACTGTTTGAGATGTTGCCACTCCACTTCCACATGCTACAATTACTCTTACTGCCATAACTTTTTCCTCCTACTCTTCTCCTTATGAATCCATGCCTTTCATTTCACATATAAGTTCATAATATTCATCTTCACTAGTTACGCTCATAAAATGTTTCATCAGTTCTACATTTTGTAAATTCTCGATCAAAACCTGCAAAAGCTCAATATGTTCCTCCGACTGTACAAATCCTAATACAAATATAATTTGCACATGATGTATCACATCATTATTCGCCATTTCTCTCCATTCAACTGGTTTTTTTAACCTTGTTGAAGCAATAAATGGCTTTTTGATATGCTCTGGATCTGCGTGTGGTATCGCCACTGGATAAGGTGCAATTGGAAGTGCCGTCGGATAGTTCTCTTCCCTCCTTTTTAATGCTTCCTCATAAGTTTCTTTTACATAGCCTAACCTTTTTAGTTTCTGTGCTATTTTATTAAAAAAATCATCCTGATTTTCAACCTCCCAATCCAGTTGTATCAGCTCTTTAAAAATCATATCTTTTTTCATACTGTCCTCCTTTCCATAAAAAATACTATTTTAGAAACGAATTCGTTTTTCATATATAAATTGTATTATTCAACCCCTCTATTTTCAATATTATTTGATCACAATTGCATATATAGAGGGTGTGCAAAATTGTACTTTAATGTTATTTTTATTATTTTTTCTGTTAATAAAAAGTAAATATTATACATATTATCCTAAAATTAACTATCGAAACTTTTATTATCTTTTGCTCCATGTTACTCATATTCCTTATATATTAGAAAATATCATTTCTGTGTATAAAACAAAGTGTACGTTGCACACTCTTTACCGTATGAGGGCAGTTTGGGAGGAATTTCCTATAACAAAAAAATGCGAGTTGATATAAAATCAACTTGCATTTTTTATGAACGTTTCTTTATTTTTCTTCTCCAAGTGTTGCCACCATAACCGCTTTAATTGTGTGCATACGATTTTCTGCCTCTTCAAAAATAATATCCGCATATTGTTCAAATACTTCTTCTGTGATCTCATTTCCCTTTACAGCTGGCAGGCAATGCATCACAACGGTTGTATCTTTTCCAGTCTTTTTCAGCAGTTCTGCATTAACTTGGTATGGTTTTAAAAGGGCGATTCGTTCTCCCGCTTTTTCTTCTTCTCCCATAGAGCACCATACATCCGTATAGATAGCATCTGCCCCTTGTACGGCATTCACGTCTTCTGATAAGGAAATTGTTCCTTCTGATTCTTTTGCATAGCCATTACAAATGTCAATCAGCTCTTCTTTTGGCCATAAAACTTTTGGTGCGATCAATGTAAAATGAAGCCCTAATTTAGAACAGCCGATCATAAGAGAATTTGCCATATTATTTCTTCCATCTCCAGCGTATACAAAATGCAACCCTTTTAAATATCCAAAATGTTCTTTTAATGTAAGCATATCCGCCAAGATCTGTGTTGGATGATATTCGTCTGTCAATCCATTCCATACAGGTACTCCACTATATTTTGCTAGTTTTTCCACATTTTCCTGTTTGAATCCACGAAATTCAATTCCATCAAACATTCTGCCTAACACTCTTGCCGTATCCTCTACGGATTCTTTATGTCCAAGTTGAATATCATCTTTTCCTAAGTACTCTGGATGTCCCCCTTCGTCCACGCATCCAACGGTAAAAGCACATCTTGTACGAGTGGATGGCTTTTCAAAAATTAATGCAATATTTTTTCCTTTTAAACGATTGCCTGTAATTCCTTTTTTCTTATCCGCTTTTAACTGACTGGCTAAATCCAGCAATCCTTCAATCTCTTCTTTTGTAAAATCCTTTAATGTTAAAAAACTTCTTCCTTTTATATTCATCCTTTTAACCTCTCCTTTTTCTCCTGATCTATCCCATTGGATCTTGTTACCAGTTCCTTTTTGCTCATTATAGCAACTGAAAAGAGGAAAGTCAAAAGTTTTTTGCATATTTTTTAATTTTATACATTAAAATAATGTTTTTTATTCATATTTTAATTATTTTTATGTATATAAATCGGTAAATTTATGTATTTTATATTAATATTATTCATTATCACCTCCATTAAAAAATGATAAATGATGAAAACATTTGGAAAAGAAACTATCAAGATAGGAAAATAGAGCTATTGCTCTTGGGAATCTTCTTTCCACTTTTGCAATAGCTCCATTTTTCATCGCTACGTTTTATTCATTTCTTAAGGCATCAATTGGATTTAACTTCGCCGCCTTATTGGCAGGAAGATATCCGAATATAATTCCAATTCCTGCGGATACACCAGAAGCTAGTATGATTGCCCCGATGGATGGCGAAGCCTTTAAATTGATCATATTTCCAAGCATCGTGGTAGCTGTTCCACCTAAGATAATGCCCAAAATACCGCCTATTGTGCTGACCATGCCAGCTTCTAAAACAAACTGACGCATAATATCTCTTCTTCTCGCTCCCAATGACTTTCGGATTCCAATTTCCTTTGTTCGCTCTGTCACAGATACAAGCATAATATTCATAATACCAATACCTGCTACGAGAAGGGAAATTCCTGCGATACCAACTAAAATGTTTTGCATCATGCCCGTCATTTGATCCATCATATCAAGGAGTTCTGTTAAACTAAACACACTATACGCTTCATCAGTATGATAGCGATCATATAAAAATTGCTCCAAGACTTTTTTAGCCTCTTTCATTCTGTTATCATCTTTCCCAGTGATAACATAAGTCATAATTCTTCCTTGAAAGGATACTTTTGCAAGAGTTGCATAAGGAACGTAGATACAATCATCACTGCTACCTTCTGTGGAATCGGCTTTCTCTTTTAAGACTCCAATCACTTCAAAGGTATCATTCCCAACACGAATATTTTGTCCAATCGGATCTACATCCGGAAATAACTTTTGATTGGTATAACTACCAATGACGCAAACTTTTTTTCTCGTTTCCATATCGCCATAGGTTAAAAATCGTCCTTCATCTAATTTTAACTTAGCAATATCCAAATAGGACTCATTAACACCAGTGACTGTACGATTTTCTAGTTTATGATCTCCTCTTCTAAGAAGTAGTGTTGATGTAATCTGTGGTGTGATCTGATTGTATAACTCTGTATTATCCTCTACAAATTCATACATTTCTTCTTCTTTCATCGGCTTTTTATCCGATTTTGCTGTCAAAGTTACCGTAAGCTGATCACTTCCCATATCTTTATACTGTTCTTTAGAAAAGCTAATCATTCCCTGCATTAAACTGACAAGAGCGATAACCGATGCTACACCTATAATCATGCCAAGCATGGTGAGGAATGTTCTCATTTTATTGCCAAGAATGCTTTCCCACGCCATTTTAAATGCTTGATAAAAACTCATTCTCCCACCTGCTTTCTGTATTCATCCGCTGTGCCATCAAAAATAATCTGTCCATCTTTGATACGTACAACTCTTTTTGCTTCCAACGCAATGCTATTATCATGGGTGATAATCACGATGGTGTTGCCCTCTTCGTTTAATTGTTTTAAGAAGTCTAATACCTCTCTACTTGTTCTCGAATCAAGAGCTCCTGTTGGCTCATCGGCAAGAATTAAAGAAGGAGAACCCGCTAACGCCCTTGCGATGGAAACACGCTGTTGCTGTCCACCAGATAACTGGTTTGGCTTATTTTTCCACTTATCAGAAAGCCCTACCTTTTCAAGGGATGCCATGGCTAGTTCATATCTCTTTTTTTCTCGAACCCCTGCATAGAGCAAGGGCAGTTCCACATTTTCTAATAAATTCATTTTAGGCAATAAATTATATTGTTGGAAAATAAATCCTATCTTTTGATTTCTTATCTTTGCCAATTCATCATCGTCCATGGAATTGACATTTTTTCCATCCAAATAATATTCTCCCGTTGTGGGAACATCCAAAGCTCCGATAATATTCATAATGGTTGACTTACCACTTCCTGATTTACCAACAATAGCTACCATTTCTCCTCGATAAATGGATAAATTGATCCCATTGCTAGCACGAACTTCGGTATTCCCCATCCGATAGATTTTATATACATCTTTTAAGTAAATTAATGGTTGTTTTTGTTCCATGACAATTCCCCCTTACTCCGTAGCAGAGCTACTTTCTGAAGAACTATCCCCTGCATAAGCCCCGCTCATATACATATCGAGGGTTGACTGTTGTGGGCTAGGAACATAAATCTGATCTCCTTCTTGTAATCCACTCTTAATCTGCACATAATCTCCATCATCAATTCCAACTTGAACGTTCACTTCTTTAAATCCAGCTGGAATGCCACCATTTTGAGTGGCTGTTAACGCCTCTGTCCCTGTTTTCTTTGTGGTATTCTGCTCGCTGTCGCTTCCTTCTTCTTTTACATACACCACATTGCCCCGTTGTAGACATTCTAATGGAAGGCTATCCACCTGTTTTTCTTTCTTTACAATAATCTTGCTATCCACATTCATACCTGGTAATAGATCATAGACTTTATCCATTCGAACTAAAACAGGATATTGTGTTACCCCATTTTGGCTAACACTTTTTAAGCTAATATTTTCTACGTGTCCTGTCATTTTTTTGCCTTCTAAGGCTTCACAGGTCACTTCTACCTTCTGACCAACTTTTACATTTTTAATGTCTAATTCATCCACTTTCATTTCGAATTTGAGAGAAGATAAATCATAAATAACTGCCAGTGACATTCCTTCTGCACTGGTCTGAGAGGACATAGAAATCTTATCCCCTTTTTTCTTCGTTTTTGTAATCACCTGTCCAGAGATTGGAGCGGTAATCTTATAATTGTCCAAACTATCTTGTTGGGATTCTAAGGTGAGTTGTGCGGATTCTAATGCAGTTTTTGCATTTTTGATCTGAGAATCTACGGTATCCCCTTTTAAGGTAGCATAGGTCTGACCATCCTTTATTTTTTCTCCCTTTTTAATGTTTAAAGAGCTAATTTCACCACTTCCTGAAGCTAACAGTGTTGTCTGTTCTTTTACAGAAAAAGTTCCTTCATCGTTGCATTCCACTCCATCAACAGTGGCAATTCCTGTTAATCCATCTGTTAAACCACCTGGATTCACAACAGAGATTTTTACTTGCTTTACAATTCTTCCGCCACTTAATGTTTCTGTCACAGGAGAAACTTCAACAACAGTTCCTGTCAATCTCTCCTCGTCTTCTCCAGCAAATACCACTGCTTTTTTACCAACCCAACTTCCTTTTACATCCATAGTATTAAAAGGAACAGTCAAATACATCGTTGTATTATCATAAATATCCGCGATCTGCATTCCCGCAGTTACCATATCCCCTTCCTTTACTTTCAAGTCTTTAATGTAACCGGATACATTGGAAGTTAAGATTAAATCATCTTTTGCTTTTACCGCATTATCATAAGCATTTTGTGCCTGTTCTACATTTAATTTTGCTGATTTAATAGAGTTTTGCACTTCTTTTGTATCGATTTCATAGAGCAAATCCCCTTTTTTCACTTGCTGGCCTTCTTCAAAAGGAGCGGATAAGATCTCCCCTTGTACGAGAGGAACTACGGTATATTGATCCTGTGGCTCAATTACACCTGAACCTGTTAGTGTCATTTCCAGATCTCTTTTCTCCATTGTGGTTGTCTTTACTTTTGGAGTCATTTGTCCAATCTGTTTTGTCACATTTGCTCTAATTTTCATAACAACAACAACGATAATAATTAAAATAATAATCCATTTTAACCACTTTTTCTTTCTCTTTAAAAAAGCGAGTATTTTTTTCC
Organism: uncultured Eubacteriales bacterium; assembly: GCA_949284175.1. Lineage (GTDB taxonomy): Bacteria > Bacillota > Clostridia > Lachnospirales > Lachnospiraceae > Scybalomonas. Next base: position 39,330 of record CASDVE010000002.1, on the reverse strand, counting down.
CTTTGCTCTGTTTTTCTATGCTAGGTTCAAGCTGTGGTTCTTTTTTTTGTTCTTCCATTCTCACTCTTTCCTCCCTTTTATCTCTCATTTTCTGTCTTTTCTCTTGCTACAATGACTCTTACAACATCCTTTCGTTTTGCATTGGAGTCATAGTACGCATTTACTTTATAACGCTCTAAATTAGAGATTTTTGATAAAGTTGTAGAATAATAAGAACCATCCTTAACGAGATACACAACTGCATTATCTGCAATTTCTTTAGAATCTCTGCTATCAGATACTTCTGTTTCACTAATGGAACGAACTTCATAAACGCTCAACATACGGATACCAGCCAACTGTCCTTTTTCATCAAACTGGAATCTCGCTGGTCCTTTTTCATTGTCCACAAGCATTTTATAGCTGGTCGTTGCACTCTGAATTTTTCCATCAATTTCAAATGTATAGCTACCAGATGCCATATAAGCATTTCCACTTTCAGAAGCACTGATCAAAATACCATAGTCATAGAGTTCTCCTGTCACATCACCGACAATCAGATCCGTAATTGCTCCATCTTTATTTAAACGATAGTATTTAATCTCTCCTTGATATAAATAAAGTCCTGCTAAATCTTTTGCCTTAATCTGCTTATAAGCCCCTTCACGATAATCTAAAATATTAGCATCTTCAGCGAACTTATGGCTACCAAGGCTTGTTGCCTCATCATCCACTTTTCCACTGATATCATAAAGTTCCACTTCATTGACGACTGCCTTATCATCAATATAGCTCACTTGTACTGGTTTTCCTACAAGGAGTTTATCAGTATCACAGTCAAAGGTATGTTCCACACCTTTAGAATCCACCATGCGAATATAGTTGGTTACTGTTGCTCCTTCATCTTCTTTGCTATTTTCATGTTTTCCTTTTTCAATGATAATACCACCGATAATCTCATTTTTATCTTCCACTGCCTTAACGCCTACAACGGTATTATCCTTTCCTAATAATAGTGTAATGCGATCTCCATATTCAAACTCTCCCATAGTGGAAAGTGCATAAGCAGACTTTTGTGTTCCAATCGTATACTCTTTTCCTCCTACGGTTACCGTTTCTGGGTTAATGCGATCAGGTGTGGCTTTTTGATATTCTCCAGTCACCTTATCTTTGTATGCCCAGACAGTTTTTAATTCTTTTGAGTAATACAACACGTCATCCACTTGAATCGAACTAGAAGTTACCTTTTTATTATCTCGATAAATCACTGCACTTTTTACGGAAAATGGGATCTTCTTTGTCCAATCTTTTGTGGCAACAATTGGACCTTTCATTTTATTATCAATAAGTGCCAAATAGTCAATATCCCCTTTTTTATTCAATGGATATCCAAGGGTTTCTCCATATACCGTCCCTGTCTTTGTCTTGGTTGTCAATGTATTGTAAATCAGATTGACAACATCACCTCTTGTAAGACCTTCATTTTGTTTCTTGCTAATACCTTTGTTTAAATGATTGGAATAGTAAAAAGACATTTTTGCAGATGTTTTATTTCCTTTGAAGTCACTATCCTCATATCCTAATAAACGAACCACGCCATTCACTGCTTCTTTTAATGTAATGGTATCCTGTGGGCGGAATTTTCCTTGCAAATTCCCCTGCATAAAATCCTGTTCAATGGCAATTTTTATGTATGGTGCTGCCCAAAAACTGCTCTTTACATCAGAAAAAAGAGAGGTTTTTATTTTCTTTGCCACCGTATCCTTTAATGGGGAAGCATTCACAAGGATTTTAGAAAACTGTGCCCTTGTCACTTTCTTATTTGTATTCATATTCCCTTTTGAATCCGTATCCATAATACCAGTCGCAATAATCACTTTTTCTGGAAGATTCTCGTCCGTCTGTGTTTGAGTTGCTGTGCTGGCTTTCACTACTTGCACGGTTTGCATATTTCCTGCACTCATAGATAAAACTAAGGCAAGAACTAGTATGCAACTTCTTATTCTCATATCCATTTCCTCCAATTTTACTTTTTTAAACTTTTTAGCAAAAAAATCCATATACGTTTTTATTTTATCATATCTAGTTTGAGTTTCAAGATAAAGGGGGATGTTTGAAAGGTATATTGTAAGAATTTAAGAAATATCTAAGATTTTCGTTAGAAAAATTTTATCATTTTTGTAAGTTTTAAAAACCTTTACTAATGCCGATGGTGCATCCATAGACTTTTGTGGCATACCTTTGTTCTAATAAAACAGTGGCACAGGCATCTAGGGTAGCCCCTGTTGTATAAATATCATCCACAAGCAAAATGGTTCGCTCTTGTTCTTTCTGCTCCATAGGTGGCAACGTTCCAATGGAAAAGGCCTGCCGTAAATTTTGATAACGCTGTTTGTTGTTCAATTCTTTTTGTGGTACGGTTTCTAATGTTCGGATTAACCCCTTTGGATAGTGAGGAATTTTACAAAGGTTGGATAATTGACGTGAAATCAGCTCCGCTTGATTATATCCCCTCTGTCGTCTTTTTTTCTTATGAATAGGCACTGGCACAATGCCATCTAGTTGCATTCGCTCCACTTCTTTTTGATACCTCTCAAAAAGTTTCTTTGCATACCAGTCCGCAAATTCTCGTTTATTATGGTACTTAAATTGATAAATCGATTGTTTTACTCTTGTTTCATATACGAACAAGCTATAATTTCTTTCAAATACATGCTCTTGTTTTATGCAGTCAAAGCAATATTCTTTTGTTTCTTCCTCTTTTCTCATGGGCTTTCCACACTTCATGCAATAGGGTTGTAACACATAAGGTGCATCTTTTTCACAGTCTTCACAAACCAGCGCATGATTTTTCGTGATAGTCTGACAAAGGGGACATCTTCTTGGATAGAGCAGATCCACGAAATACTCCATCCCTCCCTTTATTACTTCATATGTTTGTTTTTTCAATGGTAATCCCTCCCCCTTTACTGATGGCTACTTTCATGAAACTGATGAGAAACAAGCCTTACGAAAAGAAACTATTTTTTCTCTTTCTTCATAACACTTGCTCTCATATTTGTTCATGTCTTTATTAACTTTTTATCCCTTCTCCTTACAACAGGTTCAACCCTTCTCCTTGACTTTCCATAGCTCGAATCTCTTTTAATTGATATGCCAGACCGCTATATCGCAGTTGTTCATTGACATTTTGTATCATAAAATCAACCATATCGGGATTGCCAACCATGGTCACACATTGCTTTGCTCTTGTAACAGCAGTATAGAGTAGATTTCGATTAAATAATACTCTAGGGCCTGTAAGCAGTGGAAGTACAACGGCTGGATACTCACTTCCTTGTGATTTATGAATGGTGACCGCATAGGCAAGCTCCAATTCATCCAACATAGAAAATCCATATTTTACAACTTTTACTTCATCAAAGACAACGACAATTTCTTCTGAAAAGGAATTGATCTCCCGAATAATTCCAACATCGCCATTAAAAACACCAACCCCTGTGTCGAGAACAAAACCTCTTCCATTGGTAATCTCCCATTCCAGTTTATAGTTATTTTTGATTTGCATAACTTTATCGCCCTCTCGAAATACACCGATATGGACTTCTTTTTCTCTTTTTTCTGGTGATGGTGGATTCAAATATTGCTGTAAAATTTGATTCAATTTTTCAACTCCAAGCTCTCCCTTTCTCATTGGGGTCAACACTTGAACATCATAAGGTGTTGCATCCACATACTTTGGCATTTTATCCCTTACAAGATAAATAACAACACCGAGTATCTCTTGGATAGAATTTCTCTTTAAAAAGAAAAAATCTCTGCTTTTATTATCCAGTTTAATGAACTGTCCTTGGTTGATTCGATGGGCATTGACAACAATGTCGCTCTTTTCCGCTTGGCGGAAGATCTTATTCAGTTCCACAACAGAAAAACATTTCGAAGCGATGAGATCTTTTAACACATTTCCTGCCCCCACAGATGGTAACTGATTGCCGTCCCCTACTAAAATAAGTCTTGTCCCCGGCACAATTGCCATTAAAAGGGCGTGCATTAAATTCAAGTCCACCATGGACATTTCATCAATAATAACCACATCGGTTTCCAAAGGATTTTGTTCATTTCTCTCAAACTTAAAACGAGAACCTCCTTCTAAATCCCCATTTAACTCTAACAGTCTATGTATCGTCTTTGCCTCACATCCTGTTGCCTCCGCCATTCTCTTTGCCGCCCGTCCTGTTGGAGCTCCAAGCATAATATCAAGTCCTTCTCCTTCAAAATACCTGATAATAGCGTTAATGGTCGTAGTTTTACCTGTCCCTGGCCCACCAGTTACGATTAAAACACCATTTCTAGCTCCCGTTCGAATGGCATCTTTTTGCAGTTCATCATAGATAATTTTCTCGCTCTGCTCCATCATCTTTAGACTGTGTTCTAACGTAACATCTGGAACGTCATATTTCACATCCAAATCAAGCAACCGCTTTGCTGTATTCATTTCCACATAATACGTATTATTGGTATAGACCATATCTCGATTATCCATTTTTTTTATAACTAACTTTTTCTCAAGCACCAGATCCATCAGTCTTGGCTCTAAAACTTCTGGCGTTACTCCTAGTAACTCTGCACCTCGAATGAGCAATCGCTCTCTTGGAAAAGAAACGTGTCCACTATAACTTGCCTGTTGCATTGTATACAAAATACCAGACTTTAGCCGGAAATCGGACTCTGTTCCGATTCCAACCCTTCCAGCGATTTCATCCGCAATCTTAAATCCAATCCCTGTAATATCATCCGCCATTTTATAAGGATTCGTCTTAATCACATCGTACAATCGATCTCCGTACTCATTAAAAATTTTTACTGCATAATTTGTGGCAATTCCATATTGAGAAAGGAAGATCATAGCTTGCCTCATCGCCTGTTTTTCATGGAACTGCATTGCAATATCCTGTGCCATTCTCTCCGAAATCCCCTTGATCTCAATCAGCCGTTCTGGTTCTTCTTCAATGACACGAAAGGTATCCATCTTAAACTTTTTGACCACTCGCTTTGCAAGAACTGGTCCCATCCCTTTAATCGAACCAGAACCTAAATACCGCTCCATATCCTTCATTCCCTCTGGAGCTTTTACTTCGTATGTTTCCACTTTAAATTGAGGTCCATGAACGGGATGATCCACATAATCTCCCTCCATTCTCATGTATTCCCCCTCATTTATATAGTTAAAATTTCCAACACAGGTTTCCTCATCCACTGCCGTTTCCAACGTCAAAACTGTGTATCCATTTTCCTCATTTCGAAATCTGATATGTCCGACATATCCTTCTAATATCGCCATATTTTTCGCCTTTCTATCATCTTTTATCGTTTCTATCTACTCTATGTGTATAGAAATGTTATTGTTATCTATGTTACTCCAAACTTAATCATAAAGTCAACTAAAAGCGGGTACCTACATTCTTTCTTAACTTTAAAAAACCATATCTTTCATGCTATAATAACCATAAATTCATAGGATACGGCTTCTTTTTACCTCAAAGGATGAAAACCTATCACTATATATAATAGAAAGGATTATATTATGTATCTTCGTTCTTGGGCTCCAAATGCGATCGATCCTTCCATCTGGAATCGCTCTTTCTTAGAACATCAGACATTAGTTGCCATAGAAAAAGACCAGATCGTTGGCTTTGCCGACTTAGAAGAACCAAATTATCTCGATCGCCTGTATGTCCATAAAGACTATCAAAACAGAGGGATTGCAACTCTCCTTTGTGATAAATTAGAACAGACTGCATGTTCTTATAAAGCCACTGATATAGAAACTCATGCTTCTATTACCGCTCGCCCTTTTTTTGAACATCGTGGTTATATAGTGCAAAAAGAACAACAAGTAAATCGTCAAGGGATTCTTCTCACCAATTATGTTATGCGGAAAAATTTTTAACTATATGTGATTATACATGCTCTCCCATGACTCGTTGTCTTTGCATAAATGATAAAAAGTACGTTGTTCTGACGAAAAAAAAGACAAAGGTTTTTCTTCCTTTGTCTTTTCTCGTTTTTATTTATCACTTAAATATTCAACATATTGTCCTGTTCCAATAGCAACAGCTGTTAATGGTTCATCCGCTGTCATTGTATTGATACCTGTTTTTTCTTCAATTAATTCTTCTAAACCATGAAGTAAAGCACCACCACCTGTTAATACGATACCACGATCAGAAATATCGGCTGCAAGTTCTGGTGGAGTTTTTTCAAGCACGCTGTGTACTGCTTCTACAATCTGTGTTGCCGCTTCACGCAGTGCTTCTTCTGTTTCTTCTGATGTAACAGTAATAGTCTTTGGAAGACCTGTTACAAGGTTACGTCCACGAACATCCATAGAATTATTTTCTGGACGTTTATAAACAGTACCAATGTTAATTTTAATGTCTTCTGCTGTTCTTTCACCAATTAATAAATTATGTTTTTTACGCATATAGCGAACGATAGCTTCGTCGAAATCATCACCAGCAATTTTAATAGAAGTGCTGACAACTGTTCCACCAAGAGAAATAACAGCTATATCAGAAGTACCACCTCCGATGTCTACGATCATATTTCCGCATGGTTTTGCAATTTCGATACCAGCTCCAATTGCAGCAGCAATTGGCTCTTCAATAATGACAACATCTCTAGCTCCTGCTTCTCTTGTCGCATCATCTACCGCTTTTTTCTCAACTTCTGTGGCACCGCTTGGAACACAAACAGCAACTCTTGGTCTTTTAGAAAAGAAAGATTTTCCAACAGCTTTTTGAATAAAATATTTAATCATTTTTTCTGTTACAGTATAATCAGAAATAACACCCTGTCTTAAAGGACGTACTGCAACAATATTTCCTGGTGTACGACCAAGCATCAATCTCGCTTCTTCACCAATGGCTTTAATTTTATTTGTATTTCTATCAAAAGCCACAACTGATGGCTCTTTTAACACAACACCTTTTCCCTTTACATAAACTAAAACGCTTGCTGTTCCCAAATCGATTCCGATATCTGTACTTGCCATTTTTATCCCCTTTCGTTCTACCGCTATCTACTTTATTGTTTCCATATATTTTATAATTTATCAGGTTTCCCTATGAATCTTTTGATATCATTTCCTATATAATTATATACATTCTAACATATTTTGCAATGAGAAGTTTTCATTTTTCAACAAATTTCACACTTTTTTAGCAAATTGCAAAAAATAATTGTTTTACATGACTTTTTTTGTTTATTTTTTCACTTTTTCAATTAATACCTCCTCTATTCTCCCTATTCTTATTTCCCCTTTTTGATCGTGATTGCCTTTATTATACTGTGTTTTTCACTTCCTGACAATATGACAGATTCTTACAATATTAAAACAACGCTCAAAATCATACTATGATACTAGTTGATGAACAAAAAATCGTCAAAGAAAAGATTTTCTCTTTTCTTTGACGATTTTTTATTCGTTAGAACAGCATTGTAATTGCTGGAATTGTTACAATAGAGATCAATGTTGTAATGAAAACACCTTTTGCTGCTTTTACATCATCCTGACCATATTCTTTTGAGAACATAACAGTTGTTGCTGCCACTGGCATTGCGGATACAATAACTGTAATCGCAAGAATCATTGGATTTGTAATAAAGTTTTTAAATAGGAACCAAATGAGCACTGGTGCAATTCCTTGTTTCAAAATTGTATATGGATACAAGCGATATTCGCTGAATACTTCTTTTAATGGTACTGTTGCTAAGGAAGAACCAATTACAATCATAGCAAGTGGTGTTGTCATGCTTCCAACGGTACTACAAGTTGTTGAAATAATTGTTGGTACTGGAAGTTTCAGAGCAAAAATAACAATTGCTACAACAGCCGCAATAATTCCTGGATTCAACAAGGATTTTAAAGAAATTGTTTCTTTTCCTGTATTTCCTGACATTAATGCTACCCCAAAAGTGAATACAAATAAGTTGAATGTCAAGTTAAAGATAGCAGTAAAGAACACTCCTGTTTCTCCATAAATCGCATTAATAACTGGAAATCCCATAAATGCTACATTTGAAAATGTTGTCATGAATATGTACAATCTCTTATCTTTTTCCGGTGTTCTTATCACTAAGTTCAACACTAACCCAATTAAAGGGAAAATGATATATAATCCAATTGATAATAAAAATACCATAAAAATTTCTTTCATTGTTCCTTGAGGTTTTGCCGTCATAACAGACGATAACACCATCATTGGACAGGTGATTTTAACAACCATAGAGGAAAGTCCTCCGGACACCTGTTGTGATACAATGCCCCACTTTGCAACCCCATATCCAAGGGCAATCATTAAAAATAAACACATCATTTGATTAAAAACTACCATTATACTCACGTTATTTTGCCTCTCTTTCCCGGTAATTCTTACAACCGCAACGTAAAATGTATGTTTTGTTTTCAATACACTTCTCCTTCACGGCTAGTTCCCATAGTAAAGACTTACTATTTTCCTCATAATGCCACCTTCTTCTCACAAGTTTCCTCTTTCACTGTTATGTCCTCCATATTTTTTATGGATTCATCGGAACGTTTGTTTAAATACAATTCCACTATGAGTATATATTTCTTCTCCAAAGGAAGAGTTGTTGATTGATTTCACCTCATTCCATCTGGAAAAGATAAAAACTATAAAACGATTGCCGACTTTGTAATTATGAAATAACTAGCATATTTATTTTTTTGTTATCTCAATATTTTTTAGATAGAATAGACAATCTATGATATAGCTTTTTTCGTAATTGCCTTAATTAGTATTATAGATCATTTGTTCAAAAAATAAAAGGGCTTTTTTTCATTTTATCATTAATCTAACTAATTTTTTATATATTTTCAGCATTTTTTAATGCGTTTCCACAAAAAACATTGATAAAATAGTCACAATTCTCTCTTAATCCAATTTTTTACAGCTTATCATTATATAGATTTAACAAATATGATTTTATTTTTTATGCAATATCACGATTCCTTATTTTCGTCAAAACTTCTTTTGTCACATTTACATTTTCTAATACATAAAAAAACAGTGTTTTTACAAAAATATTTTAAAATATTTCCATAAAAACACTGTTACTTTTTATATAAAGAAACTTCTATTCTTCACAATATCTACTTAACACTTCTTTTACTGTTGTAATTTTATCAGCCAAATACGCATTTGCACCGCAAAAAACAAGGGCGTGCTCAATATCTCCTTTTACAGCATTAATCAATCCTTCTGTAATACAATAAGGAATTTCCTTTTGTTTACATGTGGAGATACAGGAGTGACAACGTCCAACAGGAATTTTTCCCTCTTCTTGAATCCTCTTTTGGAAGGCATTATTAATGGCTCTTCCTGGCATTCCAACAGGGCTTTTCACAATAATAATATCTTCTTTTTTACAGTTAATATACGCCTCTTTAAATCGAATATCAGCATCACACTCCTTTGTTGTAACAAAAGGTGTTGCCACTTGTACGCCAGACGCTCCCATGTCCATATAATGTTCCATCTGCTCTCGATTTAAAATTCCTCCAGCCACAATCACAGGAATCTCATGTTGATATTTTTGTTCATAAGGCTTTATAACTTCTATAATCTTCTTAATCTCTTCATCATAGTCCATCTCCTCCATATGTTCAAGCTCTTCTGGCTTAAAGCCCAAATGTCCTCCAGCTTTTGGACCTTCTATGACAATGGCATCTGGTGCCACCTGTGCTTTTTTATCCCACATTTTTAAAATTAAATTAGCAGCTTTTTTAGAAGAAACGATGGGAACTAAATTTGGTCGCTTTAACTGCCATCCCTCTTCTTTTCGTTTTTGTATCTCTTCTTGCACAATTTTTGGCAATTCCATTGGTAGACCAGCCCCTGAGATAATGAGATCAACCCCAGCTCTTACCGCTTCTTTTACATATTCACTATATTGTTTTGTGGCAACCATAATATTGACTCCTATGATTCCACCCTTTGCAATTTCTCTCGCCTTTTTTACTTCTTTTTGAATGGCTCTCATATTGGCTTTTAAAGGATTTGTGTCAAAGTCTTCTTCTCGATACCCGATCTGTGCCGTAGAGATAATTCCAATAGCACCTTCCTTTGCAACCGCTCCTGCAAGGGAACTTAAGCTGATACCAACTCCCATCCCCCCTTGAATGACAGGAATTTTAGCGATAAGATTGCCAATTTGCAATGTTTTTGTTCTATTCATAATAGAGCTCCCTTCTTTTATTCATGATATATTATGTAGTTTTAAATACTATATTTTCTATTTTTATATAACATTTCACCTAGTTTTATTTAACTGAATTTTTTGCGTAAAAAAGAAAGGCTATTGCATAATAGCCTAAAAAGCACGAAATCGATCGTACCGTTCTTTTACAATCTCTTCTGGTGTCATGTTATCATATTTCTTAATAAATGCTTCTATTTTATTTCGCATATCAGCAGTAATTTCTTCGATATTATCAATTCCAATCGGTTGATCCTCTTTGATAATCTCTTCTACCACATTCAGGTTTTGTAAGTCCGTAGCTGTAATCTTCATAACCGATGCAGCTTCTGGTGCTTTCTTTCCATCTTTCCATAAAATTGCAGCAAAACCTTCTGGAGATAGGATGGAATATGTGGCATTTTCCATTGTCCACACTTCATTGGCAACTGCTAGAGCAATCGCTCCACCGCTTCCACCTTCTCCTATCACAATGGAAAGGATCGGTACGGTAAGCCCTGCCATTTCATACAAGTTTCTTGCAATGGCTTCTCCTTGCCCTCTTTCTTCCGCTTCTATCCCACAATAAGCTCCTGGTGTATCCACAAAACAAATAATTGGTCTATTAAACTTTTGTGCTTGTTTCATAAGACGAAGGGCTTTTCGATACCCTTCTGGTGAAGGCATTCCAAAATTTCTGCGAATATTTTCTTTTGTACTTCTTCCCTTTTGATGACCAATGACAGTCACTGTTCTTCCATTTAAACCGGCTAGCCCTCCAACAATGGCTGGATCATCTCCATAGTAGCGATCTCCATGTAACTCGATAAAATCATCAAAAATAAAACTAATATAATCAAGGCTTGTGGGACGACCTGCACTTCTTGAAATCAAAACACGATCCCATGCGTTTAATTGTTCTTCCATTCTATCACTCCTCATTCTTCAACCATTTCACTTACTATCCCTTTGATGGCTATTTTCTCAATAAAAGGGATAAAATCTGTCTTAAATGTTTTCGTTCCACGATTTTATCAATAAAACCATGATCTTGAAGAAATTCAGCTCTTTGGAATCCTTCTGGAAGTTTTTGACCAATGGTTTGTTCGATCACACGCTGTCCAGCAAATCCAATTAAAGCGTTTGGTTCTGCAAGAATAATATCACCAAGCATAGCAAAACTAGCGGTCACACCACCTGTTGTTGGATCGGTAATCACCGTAATATAAAGAAGTCCTGCTTCATCATGACGTTTTAATGCTTGTGATGTCTTTGCCATCTGCATAAGAGAAATAATCCCTTCTTGCATTCTGGCTCCACCAGAGCAGGTGAATAAGATAACTGGCAACTTTTCTTTCGTTGCTCTTTCTACGGCTCTTGTAATCTTTTCTCCTACCACGTGCCCCATGCTTCCCATCATGAAATCCGATGCCATAACACCAATTACAACGGGAACTCCTCTTATAGTGCCTTTTCCCGTCATAACTGCCTCTTCTAAATTGGTCACTTCTTTCATATGCTCTAATTTACTTTGATAACCTGGAAATTCTAATGGATCGGAGATTTCAAGCTGTTCATCCCATTCTTCAAAACTTCCTTTATCAAGTACCATGCGGATTCTGGTTCTTGGACGAATGCGAAAATAATGACCACAGTGAGGACAGACATAGTAATTCGCCACAATATCCTCTGCATAGATCAAATCTCCACACGCATCACATTTTTCAAATAAACCATCTGGAATTTGAGGCTCATCAAGTTTGGTTCTGATATGTTCTCCTTTTTTCGCCTGACGGCGTTCGCTCATGGATAATCCTGATGTCTTTTTAAACATTTCTTTCAGCATATACTTCCATCTCTCACTTTCTTTTTATAATGGATCATGTTATTTTCACACCAATCACTGGCTTTCTTGTTCTTCTAATCGCTTTTGAAATTTTTCTATAAAGCCTGTATCCACGTTACCTCGCACATAATCTTCATCTTTTAAAATCTCATACTGGTAATCTAAATTGGTATTTACCCCTTGCACAATCAACTCGCCTAAAGCACTTCGCATTTTTTTAATTGCCAACTCTCTTGTTTCATCATGAACAATTAGTTTTGCCACCATAGAGTCATAGTATGGAGGAATCTGACATCCTGCATAGAGGGCAGAATCAACTCTAATGCCTTTTCCCCCTGGAAAATGGATATATTCCACAGTTCCTGGACAAGGCATAAAGTTTTTGCTTGGATCTTCTGCATTAATTCTGCATTCAATGGCATGCCCATGTATTTGAACATCTTCTTGTTTTATGTTTAGACTTTCTCCTGCTGCAATTTTGATCTGTTCTTTAATCAAATCAATTCCTGTGATCATTTCTGTCACTGGATGTTCCACTTGAATACGGGTATTCATTTCCATAAAATAAAACTGATTGTTTTCATCCATCAAAAATTCAATAGTACCAGCACTATAATATCCTACTGTCTTTGATGCTTTAACAGCAGATTCTCCCATCTGTTTTCTCAATGTTTCATCGATGGCACAAGATGGTGCTTCCTCTATCATTTTTTGATGACGGCGTTGAATAGAACAGTCACGTTCTCCCAAATAAATGGTATTTCCTTGTTGATCCGCAAGAATTTGAATTTCAATATGTCTTGGATTTTTCACATAGCGTTCCAAATACATGGTATTATCGCCAAATCCCTTTTCCGCCTCTTTTTGTGCAGTTTCAAACTTTTCCTTAAACTCTTCTTTTGATTCTGCAATTCTCATACCTTTTCCACCGCCACCAGCAGAGGCTTTGATCATAATTGGATACCCAATCTCTTGTGCAAGCCGTTCTCCCGTTTCTGCATCGTAAACAGGTTCTTTCGTTCCTGGAACGACAGGAACACCGGCTTTCATCATGGTATTTCTAGCCTCTGATTTATTTCCCATTTTGTCAATGGTATCCGCTGATGGACCGATAAATGTAATATTACATTGATTGCACATCTTGACAAACTTACTGTTTTCTGACAAAAATCCAAATCCTGGATGAATGGCTTCCGCTCCACTTACCAGTGTTGCACTGATAATACTCTCCATATTTAAATAACTATCTTTTGCAGGAGCAGGTCCAATACAAATGGTTTCATCGGCAAGCTGTGCGTGCAATGCTTCCTTATCCGCCTCAGAGCAAACCGCAACCGTTAAAATTCCCATTTCACGACAGGCACGAATAATGCGGACTGCGATTTCTCCTCGGTTTGCAATCAAAATTTTCTTAAACATAGTTTCCTCTTTTCCACATGTTTGCACTTCTTGCACTTAGTTTCCAAGCATAAAGGTGAGTTCTGCTTGTGCAACCACCTTTCCATCCACAGTTGCTGTTCCTTTTCCAATACCAACAGGGCCTTTTACTTTGATCATTTCAACTTCTAGTAATAAGACATCTCCTGGAACAACTTTCTTCCTAAATTTGGCTTTATTAATGCCTCCAAAATAGGCGATTTTCCCTTTATTTTCTTCCATTGATAGACAGCAAACAGCACCTACTTGTGCCATGGCTTCAATGATTAAAACTCCTGGCATCACTGCCTCTTGTGGGAAATGTCCTTGAAAAAATGGTTCATTATATGTGACACATTTTTTTCCAACGGCACGAACACCAACTTCCATCTCTTCAATGCGATCAATTAAAAGAAAGGGAGCTCGATGTGGTATGATCTGTTTAATTTCTTCTATATTTAACATAGTACACCTCTTATTATACGACCTATTTTATGTTCTTTCTTCTTATCCAATAACAACTAATGGTTGCCCATATTCCACCATCTGTTCATTGGACACAAGCACTTCAAGAACGGTTCCATCAAATTCTGATTCCACTTCATTCATCAATTTCATTGCCTCAACAATTCCAATGACTTGACCTTTTTTTACCGTATCGCCAACGGATACAAAAGGTGGTTTATCTTCTGCTGGTGCGGAATAAAACGTTCCTACAAGAGGGGATTTAACCACTTTTCCATTCACTGGTTTTGCTTTTTCACTCACTTCTTGTGCTGTCATCGGTGGTTGTACAGGAGGCATAGAAGGTTTTTTCACAACAACTTCTTGTTCTTCTTGTTTCTCCACCTTTTCTTCTTGGTATACTACCTTTTTATCTCGATCTGCTTTTAATGTAAGTTTGATATTTCCCTCTTCCAATGTAAATTCACTTAACTTAGAATCTGATACTTTATCAATTAACTGCATGATTTCATTAATATCCATGGTGTTCCCTTTCTCTTATTCTGCGAATTTTTTAACAAGAATACTTGCATTATGCCCGCCAAATCCTAAGGAGTTGCTGAGTGCATAATGAACTTCTTTATCTGTTACCGCTTCTTTACAATAATTTAAATCACATTCTTCGTCTGCCACTTCATATCCCGCAGTTTTATGAATAAAGTTTTCTTCCACTGTTTTTACACAAGCGATAAATTCCACAGCTCCAGCTGCCCCAAGTCCATGTCCAATCATGGATTTTGTGGAGTTTACATACATATCATAAGCGTGTTCTCCAAATACATTTTTAATTGCCATCGTTTCAAACAAGTCATTATGATGGGTGCTTGTTCCATGAGCATTGATATAAAGAATTTCTTCTTTCTTTGCTCCTGATTCCTGAATGGCATATTCCATAGCTCTTGCAGCTCCTTCTCCATCTTCTGCTGGAGATGTGATATGGAACGCATCACAAGTTGCTCCATATCCTACAATTTCAGCTAAAATATTCGCTCCACGAGCCTTAGCGTGTTCCAATGATTCCACAACGACAACACCAGCTCCTTCTCCCATAACAAACCCACTTCTCTCTTTATCAAAAGGAATGGAAGCACGCATTGGATCTTCGCTGAATGTAAGAGCAGTTAAAGCAGAGAATCCAGAAACGCCAAGTGGTGTAATAGCAGCTTCTGTTCCTCCTGCAATCATAACATCCACTTCTCCTGCTTGAATGGAACGAAATGCCTCTCCAATAGAATGGGTTCCTGTGGCACAAGCAGTCACCACGTTAATACATTTTCCTTTTAATCCATAAGCAATGGCAACATTACCAGCCGCCATGTTAGAAATCATAAGAGGAACCATCATAGGAGAAATACGGTTTGGTCCTTTTTCAAATAATTTCTTACATTCTTTTTCTACCACTTGTAATGATCCAACTCCAGAACCGATAGAACATCCCACTCTTGTTGCATCTTCTTTTTCCATATCAAGCCCAGCTTGCTCCATGGCTTCTTTTGTAGCCGCTACTGCATATTGGCAAAATAATTCCATTCTTCTTGCAGACTTTGGATCCATGTAGTCTTTTGCAACAAAATCTTCCACCTGAGCTGCGACTTTTGCTTTATACTCTGTTGTATCAAAACGATCAATCGGCTTAATTGCCACTTTTCCTTCTTTTAAACCACTCCAAAATGTTTCTACATTATTTCCTAACGGGGTAATCGCCCCCATCCCTGTTACTACAACTCTTTTCATCTTTTTACCTCTATCTTCTGATCCTTTTTCTCTTATCTAACTCTACGCTATGGCTTACATCGCCATTCCGCCATCCACTTGTAAAATCTGACCTGTAATATAAGAAGCCTTATCGGATGCCAAAAATGCTACTGCTTCTGCCACATCTTTTACTTGACCCATGCGTTTTAATGGAATTTGACCTTCAATCTCTGTCTTCACTTTATCAGAAAGAACGGCTGTCATTTCTGTTTCAATAAATCCTGGTGCCACAGCATTGACTGTAATACCACGAGAGCCTAATTCTCTTGCCAGTGACTTTGTCATTCCGATCACCCCTGCTTTTGACGCAGAATAATTGACTTGTCCTGCATTACCAGCAATGCCAGATACAGAAGACATATTGATAATACGTCCATATTTTTGTTTTAACATCAAACGATATACTTGTTTCATGCAAAGGAATGTTCCTTTTAAGTTAGTATCAATCACCGCATCAAAATCTTCATCCGTCATCTTCATCACAAGATTATCTTTCGTGATTCCTGCATTGTTCACAAGAATATCAATTCTTCCAAATTGAGCAACCACTTGATCCATCATATCTTTCACTTCTTGACCATTAGAAACACTAGCTTTTATCGCAATTGCAGTGCCTCCTTGCTCTGCAATCGCCTCCACCACTTCTTTTGCTTTTTCTTCTGAACCATTGTAGTTTACAACCACTTTTGCACCATAAGAGGCCAAAGTCTTAGCGATCTCTCTTCCAATTCCTCTTGATGCCCCTGTTACAACTGCAATTTTTCCCTCTAACATTTCACTATCTCCTTTAACTTTTCAAGATCTTCTACTTTTTCAATATTGATTATATTTACACTTCGATTCACTTTTTTTACAAATCCAGACAATGTTTTTCCTGGCCCCATTTCAATGAATGTTGTAACCCCTTGTTCTAATAATGTTTCAATGGATTGCTCAAACCGCACAGAAGAAGACACTTGTTCTCCTAATAACTCTTTGATCCCTTGTTCTTCTTGTATGAGTTTGGCATTGACATTGGCAACATAAGGAACACTTGGTTTATGAATCGTTACACCTTCTAGCACCTTTATTAGTTCTTCTCCTGCTGTTTGCAACATTTTTGAATGGAATGGACCGCTTACATTTAAAGGAATCACTCGTTTTGCTCCCTGTTCTTTTAATGCTTCTCCCGCTTTTTGTACCGCTTCTTTTTCACCAGAAATCACAATTTGTCCTGGGCAATTGTAATTGGCAATGCTAACGATGCCTTCTGTTTCTTCACAAACGGCTTCAATCACTTCCTTCTTCGCCCCTAGTACTGCGGACATAGCTCCTAATCCAACCGGAACCGCATTCTGCATTAAAATCCCTCTTTGTCTAACAACTCGTACCGCATCTTCAAATGTCATCACGTTTGAGGCAATGAGTGCATTATATTCTCCAAGACTTAACCCAACTGTAAAATCTGGTGCAATTCCTAACGACTCCACTTTTCTTAAAATAGCAGTGCTTGCTGTCAACATCGCTACTTGCGTATACTCTGTAATATTCAACTGATCATTTTCTTTAAAGCAGAGATCTTCCATAGAAAATCCAAGCAACTGTGTTGCCTTTTGAAATACTTCTTTGCTCTCTTCAAACTGCTCATAAAAATCTTGTGCCATTCCAATATATTGGGCGCCTTGTCCCGGAAACATAAATGCTATTTTACTCATCACGCACTCCTTATTCCTGTGTTCACATTTTTTATCTTCTCTATATGAAAACGAAAGGGGATGCCGTAGACATTCACCACAACACCCCTTTTTCTTTTGTTTTTATTGTTAAGCTTCTACGCCTTTGCCTTTTAAATAGTTCATAACATCTGAAACTGTAAGAAGTTTTTCTAAATCTTCAGATGGGATTTCTACGTTATATTCTTCTTCTAATGCCATTACTAATTCAAACAGATCCAAAGAGTCAACCCCAAGATCATCTTTAAAATTTGTTGTTTCTTGAATTTGACTTTCTTCAATATCTAACTGTTCCGCAATAATGGATTTCATTTTTTCTAACATGATTCATTCTCCTATTTCATTCATTTTTGTGTGAAAGGTATGAGCTTCCATGCAACAAGCCTATGGCTTGTTATACTTTTGAACTTCAAATATTTTGATATTCAAACTATATCACTACTCGATTCTTTTGTCAAGATACAACAAAGGAAATGGTAAAAAAGATGCCTCTATTCCAACACAATTTCTTTTGCCATGGTTTGTAATTTTTTTGCTACTTCTTCATCCAAACCACCAATATAAGAACAACCCTCTGGTGATTTCTGAAATAGCTCCGCATAAATAACACAGCTTGCCAAATAACTTCCTGCCACAGATGGATGGATTTCATCTTCATCCCATAGCTGAATCTCTGGATACTGTTCTGCCACTTTTAAAAATGCAATTCCTGCTGGAAAAAGTAAACCATCCACTTGTTTTGCCACTTCTGAATAATTGGTCGCCAATATTTCTTGTACTTTTTCTCTTGATATAGCAAATACTCCATTAGAACCACCATTTTTTGGTGCCCATGTCATAAGAAATCCCGTTTGCCCATTTGCCTTTTTAATTTTCTTATCAAGAATTTCTGCATAAGGAAGCATATCCTTTTCTGGGGTATTGGAAACAGCAGCATTGGTATTTTCCTGTAAAATAACAAAATCCCACTCCTCCTCCGTTAATGCCTCATCAAGAATCGCTCCAATCTCATCTTCGGTATCCGCAAATTGGTGCAAATAATATGCACCTTCTGTCAAATCATACACATCACACTCTGTGCCTAAAGCGATTGTCATTTCATAAAAGATTTGTGGAAGATCATTTACATACGTGTGACTATTACCAACGAATAAAATCTTGCTCCCCTTTTTTGCCACTGGATCGGGAACTTTTAACTCTAACTTTCCATTGAGGATGGACTCCTCCGTTGTTGCAACCGTTGTATCCATGATTCTATCCGTACTTTTACTGCATCCTACAAAAGGAATCGCCGTAACCAAAAACATTGCCATCCATAATACAACTCTTCTCATTATATTACTCCTTTTTACCAAAATATTTAATATTATATCATTTTTATCACATATTAACAATATAAAATACTTCGTTTCTTCTTATGTATATCACTATCACTAAAAACAGTCATACAAAACACACGTCATATTGGAAAGCAGTCGTCATAAACTTATGCAAGCATAGTTTCTGACTCGTTGCCTTCGCATAAAATAGAAATGCAAGCATTTCCGCTTGACTTATGCCTTCCACGCAAATAAGACGGTTTTTTATTCTATAAAAAACCGTCTTATCTCTTTCAATTTCTATCTTCTTTTTATTCTTTTACAAAAAATATTTTCTTTTCTTACATTCTTTTTGATACCATATCATTGGTTTATTCTTCATTGATAAAATATCCATCTTTCCCATGTTTCTTTGCCACATACATAGCCGAATCTGCACTGTGATATAGCTCATCATAAGAATGTATCATTTCTGTGGCATAAGCAACACCAACACTGACGGATAATCTCTGCTCCATATAATACTGCCGTAATTCTTGCCTGCAATTGATAAGAAATGAATTGAGTTTTTCTTTCAAAATACTCTTTTCCACACAGTTTGGAAGAAAGACAACAAATTCATCTCCTCCAATTCTTGCTTTAACATCAGAATCTCTAAATTGATGCAATACAATGTGAGCAAATTTTTTCAATAATACATCCCCTTCTGGATGCCCTTTTTCATCATTTACCTTTTTAAAGTTATCTAAATCCATTAAAAGCATAACACCTGTTTTCTTTCCATCTTGAAACCATGTATTAATCAATTCTTCTGCTTTATTTCGATTATATAGACCAGTCAATACATCTCTTGATGCCTTTTCATTTGCCTCATACAGTGCATTGGATAACTTCTCATGTTCCTTTTGCTCTTCTGAAATATCTCGAATAATGGCATAATATGTATTTCCTGATGTCATTCTTTGTATCTTTAAATGTCTTCCACTTTTTGTAATTATAACATCCTCTTCTGGTTTATCCAAATGTCGATTCATAACATTCTTTATTGTATCATGGGAATATTTTTCCAAAATAAATTCTTCGCATTCTTTCTCGCTTACCTCTAGCATATCTGGTAAGTTATCAGAGTAAAACACTTGATGCAAATCATCAAAGTATTCATACGTAGCATAAGTATTTCCCATCATGGACACAACTTTTGAAATACGCTCAGATTTATTGGCATAAGATTCTACCCATTTATTCAATCCCTGTGTCATCTTATAAAGCTCTGTTTTCTTATTAGCATGAAACTCCACTTTACCATTTCCATTTAAAAAGGCATTAACACCATCTACCATACGTTCAATATCACTAATAATAAAATAATCTAATAACTTATAAAGACATACAATAACAATAATAGTTAACACCACTACAATCAGAGTGACCATCATAAGATATTGTAAAGAAGAATTACGGATAAACTCACTATCCGATGTTACACCAATAAGATTGGCATTCCATTCTTTTACATCAATTAATTTCTCTTCTCCATTGATGATAATTTTTCCAGAATTCCCAATATATTGTTTTAAATAGGAAAGGACATCTTGTTTCTCTATCTCTCCAAAGTCCAATGACTGAGTATTATTTTTAGTAATGCCTAACAATTCACCTGTTTTTTCATCCAATACAAAGATAGTCACATATTCTCTTGTTGGCATAGAAGAAATAGTGGAAGAAATACTAGATTTTTGCTTATATTCCATCAATATTTTTGGCTCCACCGCAATCTGTATCATCCCTTTTTTACTCTGAAAAGGTTTCACACCGATATAAACCATTTCCTTCTTTGACTTAATATCATATCCGTCTAGTTCCACATAGTAGTCATCCGTTTTTTTGCTTTCTATTAAAGGAATAAACTTCTTTAATAGATCAACTTTATAAAAGCTAACTCCAATCATATTCGTTTGACTGCTCGTTTTAATTGTTCCATTTTCATCTACAATATAAATTTCTTCCACATCATTAAGTTTTGCTAATTTTTGTAATTTTACACTGGTTAAATCATTGTCCATAGTTTGGTCAATGACATAGGCAATACTATTTGCCCGATGAATATAATCATTTTCAAATAGCTTTAATGCCGTTTTATCTTTTTCTTCATTGGATTTTAAGATAGAAATAACCTGCTCTGTACAACTCTCCAAAAATCTCAACTCTGTATGCTCTTTCCAACCAGTATTTAACCAATAAAAAGCTCCAATTAACCCACAACTAACACATATCATAATCATAATGATATATTTCCCTATTAACTTTCTCATCTTCCCTGTTCTCCTAGAGATTTTTCTTTTGTGTAAAATATTTTATACCGTTTATATAACCAATGACATACCGTAAACAGCATATTCCTCCAATCTACTCTTTTTCTAGTTATTTATAGTAACTTCCCCTTATTATTTTACACTTCCATTTTTTCAACCCTATTATAATAGGTAGAGAAACTTTATTCAACTCCTTTCTGATTAAAAAAGTATTCATTTCAGCCAAAATAAACTGTATATTTTAACCAAATATGAAAGACGATTTAGGTGTTTATATTTTATTAAGGTATTCCTTTTTCAGTTGTTTTTCTCCTTTTTTAGTGATATACTTAGGAAAAATTTTATAGAAAAATATGGTAACTTAAAACTAGGAGAAGCCAATCTTATCCGTTTCTCCACTACATAATATTGATACATAAGATAAGGAGATATCGCATGAACAAACTTTTTCCAAAATCTATGATCGCGGGTTGTCTTGTATTGGCATTATCTTCTCAGCCAGCTATAACCTATGCAACCACCCCATCCAGTTTAAAACCACAAGCACAAAGCACCAACTTAAATGTAGGTCTACAAACTTCGGATGGAGTTTCTTACTATATAAAAGAAAATGGTCAAAAAGTAACCAATGTCTGGTACTTAACTGGTGGATACAGTAAAGATGGCATATGGCAAAATCGCAATCAGGAATCCATTGAAGAAACTTACCTTCGTTGGTATCAAGCAAAGCAAAAAAAAGATAATTCCTTTACACAACAAGAGGAAGCCATTTGGCAAACAGCCTTTGCAAAATACAACCTAAATCAATCCATTCTTGGTCCAACCAATGAAAAGCAATCTAAAACCTATACCTTTACCTATGAGCTAGGTTCTGATCCTGCTCAGTGTAAAGATATATGGAATGCTTTTCTTATGAAAGCCTATCGCCTTACCAATCATAAGGCAACGGTCTTTGCCACAATGGAACTGAGTGATTCCATTCTTACCATCCATTATGAATATTTTAGATAATGTTTGATAATAAGGAGGATTTTTCGTGACTACAAGTAATAGATTTAAGAAAAATATGTTAAAGAATATAGCACTTTTCGGAACTGCCTGTGCTCTTACTATGACACAGCCTGTGAATATCTTTGCTAGCAGTTCTTCTTCCCGCACTCTTCTTTCAAAAAGTGTACAAAATAACTTAAGCGGAGCAGTTTTTGTAAATACAGAGAATTTTTCTTTGAGCAATAAAACGCTCTCTGAAGACTTTTCCATTATGACTGGTCAAGGAAAAGGGAACATTTCTTTTTCTAATGTAACAGTCAAAGGAACAACAAATATTTATGGCACCGGCGATCATGCTGTCACCATTGGTAGAAATTCTTCTCTTTCTCAAGTTCAGCTCAATAAGTCTGGAACTCCTGTTCAACTTTCCGTAGACAGCACTGCAAATGTTTCCTCTCTTGTTTTAGGCAAGAACAATGCAGATACCGTAATCAATGGAACTGTTCCTACCATCAAAGCACTTTCTGAAGGAAGTAAAATTTCATTAAATGGTTCTGCAACAGAAGTAACTGTCAACGGAAAAGATACAGCTATCACAATCAACGGAACTATCGACTCCTTAACGATTTCCAAAGATGTTGGCAATGCTACTCTTGTGGTTTCTAAAGATGCTACCATTAAAAACATTCAGACTTCCTCTAATATAACCATTGAAGGAAATGGACAAATTGAAAAAGTGGTAGCCAAGGAAAACAATCTTAAAATCGATACTAGTTCAAACTCTACAACAAAAATTGAAACGGCACCAGGTGTTAACGGTATCACTTCTAATGGAACACCTGTTTCTGATACAACAACAGGTTCTGACTCTGGAATTACCAATGATAGCAGTTCTGATTCTGGTTCAAACTCTGGCTCTAATTCAACTCCTGACTCCGGTTCAGATTCTGGCTCTACAACAAAACCAAGTATTGCCGAAACCAGTGGTCTTGCCATTACAAAGGTAGAATCCATTGCGATGGGTACAGTTCGTTTAACATTAAATAAATCCTATCCTGAACTTACAAAAGATATGATTAGTATCCTTTGTACCACTGGTGGTTCTGATATGACAGTATTAGAACTTCACAATGTGGACAATTATCAAATCTTTGACATCACAACAACCCATTACGATGATAATGGCTATAACTTAGCTATTGTTTTCCCTGATAATAGCTTAATTGACAAAGATTTTGTTTCTAAATATGACTGTCCACAACTTAGCAGTATTGTATTGACACGCACAAGTCATACAGAAGCAACATTTTCTTATGTATCCGATGAACCAGGAACTTTTTATTATATCCTAAAGCCAAATGAAACGAGTAAGGCAGTTCGCACAAAAGCGGTTCATGTCATCCCAAATGAATTGGATGGCATTACGGAAAACATGATGTTTCAATCAGGAACCTCTGTTTCTATGAAACAGTATCTAAATGAAATAACTCTCACTGGACTTCAAGAAGGGGTTTCTTATTCCTTATATTATATGGCAGTTGGTGATGGAAACCGAACTTCTCTGATTCAAAAACTTCCACTCACTTCTGAAGTTGCACCAGAGGATACTTCTCCTATCTCTATTACAGAGGCAACCGGTACGTTTATCGATAATGCCAACTTTGGGGATGAACTCTTTTATTTTACAATCACATTAAGTGATAAAAAAGCATTAGAACTTTCCAACTTCACTGTGGAGTGCTCCGCTGGTTCACTCAGTTTAGGTCGTGTGGAAACAACGGATAATCAAACGTATAAAGTGTACATGAAAAAAGGATACATTCCATTTGATAAGAATACAGTAAAAGTTACGATCACATTCCCAAATGGCACGCAAGCTACAAAAGGTTGCTATTTGGATTACACTGGTCCTAAACTTACTAACACCGGACTTTCTGCAACATGGAAAAGCGACAAAGAATTATCCGTAGATGTAAAATCCGATAAAGAAGGTACATTCTATTGGACAGTGTTACAACCAAATGAGAACTTTGACCCACAAGACCTTTATAAATCTGGCGATCCAAACCTTGTTTTATCCGCAAATCCAACGGAAAACCCATTGCATAGCGGAACTGTAACTTATACCTTACCATTGGATTCCTCTACACTTCCTGCTGACTCTTATCTTTGTCTTGTAGGAAAGGATGAAAAAGGACAATACTCTGACTGGCTCGTATCTTATAAGATTCCAGCCTACGTGGCACCAGAAACACCCGCAGAACCAGATAATGGTACAGATGATAACACTCCAAAGACCTTTACGATTGATACTATTAAAGTATATACTGGTTTTCCAGACGGATTTGATTTTGTTGTGAAAAGTCCAGATAATGTGAATTGTAATCTAGGCGGTACTAAGTACACCTTCACATATTCTGATGGTTCAAGCCTAGCAGAATTTACTATGGGAGAAACCGGCACAATTTCTGGGGATTCCAACGAAGAATTTACAATCATTTATAATTTTCCGTCTGGTACATACAACCTAACAATTACACTCAATGATGGTACTGGTAGAGTTGGAACAGGAACTTTTACCATTTCCTAATCTTTTTTCCAACACAACAAAAAGAGAGCAAGAAACGTAACATTTCTTGCTCTCTTTCTTTTTTTCACAAAGATAACGAGTCATACGAAAATATTTATGCTCACATATGGCGACTGTGTCCATACTCTTCTGCCAATTTTTCAAAGGCACTCATTGCTTTTTCTATCTGCTTTGTTGTGACACAATAAGAGATTCTTACATGGGATGGACAGCCAAAGCCCGTTCCTGGAACGAGAAGTAAATCATATTTTTTTGCTCGTTCACAAAATGCCTCTGCATTTTCTTCAAGAGCTTTTGGAAATAAGTAAAAAGCACCTTGTGGCTTCACACACTCAAATCCAAGGGATATTAAGTGTTCATATAATAAGTCACGATTTTTCTTATATATCGAAAGATCGCTCACTTCGTTAGCACATCTTGCAACGACCTTTTGAAACAAAGATGGGGCACATACATATCCTAAGGCTCTTCCTGCTCCGCACACTGCCAAATATACTTTCTTTGCCTCTTCCATTTCATCTGGAACAATAATATATCCGATTCTTTCTCCTGCTAAGGATAACGCCTTACTAAAAGAATAGCACACAAACGTATTGGCATAATATTTTGTCAAAAACGGAACTTCGTATCCATCATAGACAATTTCACGATATGGTTCATCGGAAATTAAATAAATAGCGTGTCCATATTCCTTTTGTTTTCTCTCCAAAATTTCCACCAGTTTTTGCAATGTTTCCTCTGTATATACGGTTCCTGCTGGATTATTTGGAGAATTTATAATAATCGCTTTTGTTTTCTCATGAATCGCCTTTTCAAACAGATCAAATGCAATTTGAAAGTCATCTTCTTTTGCCGGAATCACAACCAATTTTCCTCCAGCGGATTCCACAAAACACCGATATTCTGGAAAAAATGGTGCGAATGTGATAAATTCATCCTCTGGACTGGCAATGGCTTTTAGACAAATGCTAAGGGATGCTGCTGCCCCAACGGTCATATAAAAGTTGTTGGCATGAAATGCCGTTCCAAACCGCTGATTCAAAGACTTTGCCATAGCACTTCTACACTCTTCTGATCCCTGTGCACTTGTATAGCTATGAATTGCCACTTCATCCTCTGTATTCAAAATATCAAGAATGGCTTGATTTACCGCCTTTGGAGCTGGAACACTAGGGTTTCCAAGACTAAAATCATATACATTTTCTTCTCCAACTTCTTTTTTTCGTTGATTTCCATATTCAAAAATCTCACGAATGACAGAACGTTGGCTACCAAGTTCATACATTTTTTCTGAAATCATTACTCTACCTCCTATCCACACTCTATATGATGTTTTCTTATTCGCCAAGAGTTATCTCCTCATTCACCCCATCATGATGATGAGCTTTTCCTCCCCATTCAGAAATAACCAATCCAACTAAAATCAAGCCTGTTCCTAAGATAGCCACTTTGGTGATTATCTCTCTTAAAATAATAGCCGATGCAATAATGGTAATCACTGGGTTTAAATATAAATAGACACTTGATTTTACCGTTCCAAGCACCTTCATTGCAAAATTCCATGTGACAAAACAAATGGCACAAGCACCAATACCAAGATAGAGGAAATTCATAAGATTCACGGGTTTTAATAGGGCTTCCATGGTAGGATGATATCCAAAGATCAATAACACTGGAATCATAAAGAGAACGCCCCAACAAAACACACGTCTTGTTGTTTGCACTGTATCATATTCACACTCCGCTATTTTTCGGATACATAGACAATAAAATGCCCAGATCAGAGCCGCAATCACGGCCAGTATATCTCCAATTGGATTTAATTTTAAAACGACTTGTCCATTGAAGTTAATCAGAAGAATCCCAAGAATCGCAAAGAAAAAACCAATAAAGAATGATTTTCCAAGTTTATCTTTCATAAAAATTTTAGATATAATTCCTGTAAAAAATGGTGCACAGGCTAACAGAATGCCCACATTGGATGCCATAGAATATGTAAGTGCAATATTTTCAAATAGATAATATAGCGTAATTCCTGTTATCCCCGCTCCAATAAAATATAGTTCGTGCTTTTTGTCTTTCAATTTTAATGGACGATGATTCATGAAAAACAAAACGATCAAACCGATTCCAAATCTTGTAAATAGCACTTCCACAGGACTGAAATCTTTTAAAAGTATCTTCGTTGATACGAATGTTGTTCCCCAAACAAGAACAGTAAAAAGGGCTAAAAAATGCCCTAACATTTGTTGATTTTTTTTCATACAATAACTCCCTTTCTCCCCTATCCATATTTTCTAGTAATGATAAAAACGATGAGAACACCCTTTATAGTCCAATAGCTTTTCATTCAATATTTTCAATCTGCCAATCAATTGGCTCTAGTCCATTTTCCTTTAAGAACGCATTTGTCTTGCTAAAATGTCCACATCCAAAAAAACCACGATAGGCTGATAATGGACTAGGATGTGGAGCTTCTAAGATTAAATGCTTTTTGTTATTTAGCATTTTTTTCTTCATTTGGGCTGGTTTTCCCCACAACAAAAAGACGATTGGTCGATCTTGTTCATTTAAAGCTCGAATCGCTGCATCGGTAAAATTCTCCCAACCGATTCCTCTATGAGAATTTGCCTGATGGGCTCTCACTGTGAGAACGGTATTGAGCATTAAAACGCCTTGTTTTGCCCATTTTACTAAATACCCATTGTTTGGAACATAACATCCCACATCTTCTTTCAATTCCTGATAAATATTCACAAGAGAAGGTGGTGTTTGCACCCCTGGCTTTACAGAAAAACTGAGTCCATGTGCCTGTCCCACATTGTGATAAGGATCCTGTCCTAAAATAACAACTTTCACATCATGCAGTGGCGTTAAATGAAACGCATTAAAAATATCATCTGCTGGTGGAAAAATTTCATAAGTAGAGTATTCTTCTAGCACTTTCTTATATAAATCTCTGTAATAAGGCTTTTTATATTCTGCATCCATATACTCCGCCCAATCATTCGTAATCTGAGGCATCATTATCCTCTCCTTTCCTTTTTTCTTCGGTAATTTCATCCTATGTTATCCCCATTGACCTTTCGAAACATAGTTTATCAATGGCACATATTGCAATGAGAACAAGCTCCTTTTGAAGTTGCCATCCCTCCTAATGATGTTTCTCTTAGCTCAGATGGAATTGATTTGCCAACACGATACATGATCTCGATGGTTTCATCAAGTGGGACTGGACATTTTATTCCACTCAGTGCCATTTCTGCACTGGTCAATGCAGTCGTAGCTCCCTGTGCATTTCTGAGCTGACAAGGAAACTCTACAAGACCTCCAACCGGATCGCATACAAGCCCCAATAAGTTGATAAGGGCAAAGGAAGCAGCATCAAAGCATTGCTCTATGGTTCCTCCCATCAACTCTGTGACCGCAGAAGCTGCCATGGCACTTGCAGAACCAACTTCCGCTTGACAACCGCCTTCTGCTCCTGCTGTTGTAGCATTTCTTGTAATCAAATATCCAATGGCAGAGGCATTAAAAAGAGCTTGTATAATCTCTGCATCCGTAAACCCAAACTCTTCTTGCATGGCACACATGGTTCCTGGCATAACACCAGAAGAGCCAGCTGTTGGTGCTGCCACAATCAGTCCCATGGACGCATTGACTTCTAACACACCAACGGCATAGGAAATCGCTTTCGAAATCACAGAACCACATATATTTTTTCCATCTTCTCGTAACTGTTTTAATTTCTTACTTTCTCCGCCAATTAATCCACCCATACTCCTTACATCTTCTGTTAAAGAACGTTCAATTGATTTTTTCATAATACTCCATGCCGTTTGCATTTTTTCCATTGTCTCTTCTTTTGAGCGTTCTATATCTTGTACTTCTCTCTCAATCATAGCCTCAGAAATCTTACATTGATGCTCTTTGCAAAATGCAAGAAGCTCTTTTCCATCTCGAAAATTCATACTGCCCGTTGCCAAATATCTATAAATATCTATAAATCTTGTTTCATTCCCTGTTCTACGAGTTCGATTTTGAAAACTATAAATAATAATCTACTTTCGTTTGCTATAACTCTCCGAGGGCGTAAATTCGGATACAACGCATCCTACATATCAGCATTATCTTGCAAATGATATTATGCTAATTTATACTTAGAAAGATTGATACTTGCATTTAAATCTCTATCCATAGATAAGCCACAATTACATTTGTATACTCTATCAGACAGTTTTAAATCTTTCTTAATCTCTCCACATCTACTACAAGTCTTTGATGATGGATAAAATTTATCTGCTACAACTAATTTAATTCCTCTAAATTTACACTTATATTTAAGTTGCCTTCTAAATTCATAAAATCCTTGTTTTCTTATAGCATCAGATACATGTTTATTTTTCATCATGCCCTTTACATTTAAATCTTCGATTACAACTCTGTATGGTTTGGTTTTCACGATACTTGTTGTAGTTTGATGAAGATAGTTATTTCTTATATTAGCCAATCTTCTATACGTTTGTTGTATCTTCTTTTCAAGTTTTATAATATTTTTAGTTTTGACATACTCCTTTCCTTTTTTATTTTGTTCATATTTTCTACTTACTTGCTTTTGCAGTCTTTTTAATCTCTTTTCAATTTTTTTCACTACATAACTTTTATTTATATTTTTATAAACGGTACCATCAGAACATATTGCGAAATCTTTTAAACCTAAATCTATGCCTAATGATACATCTGTTAATACCTCTTGTGATTCTCCTTGCTCTATACCAACTGATAGATACCAATATTTATTATCGTAGCTTATTCTTAGATTATTATATTTAACTCCAATCGGTAATTGTTCATTGGTTTTTATCCAACCAACTTTTTCAATATGAACGAATTTTCCTTCTTTCACTTTTAATTTAACATTATCATGATAGAAGGATTTTTTACTTTTTCTTTTACTTTTAAATCTTGGTTTACCTGACAATCCTTTAAAAAATCTTTTGTAAGCATTACAAGCGTCTTTTACCGCTTGTTTTGCAACATTATTCGATACATCATTTAACCAACTTAACTCATTCTTTTTTAGCTTGGTTATTTCTTTTCTAAGAATGCTATCAGATATAAACTTACCCCCATTTTTATAATTTTCTTCTTGTCTTGCAAGTGTCCAATTATAGATAAACCTTGCAGTATCTACGGATTGCCATAACTTTTTTTCTTGTAACTCACTTGGGTACAATCTAACCTTCTTTGCAAGTATCATCCTCTATCAACTCCTTAAGCATTTTCTTAGCTTTATTCGCTCCTTTTCCTTGAAGTCTACAACTAAATACAGTAACTATTTGAATGAAATCTTCTACCAATTCTTGCTCTTCTGTTTTCTCAGTATTGTCTATAATTTCAATCGTAGTGTCATATTTATCACAAAGATTTTCTATTAATTCGTATCCAAATCAAATTAATCTATCTTTATAAAGAATTACTATTTTATTTACTTCTGAATTCGTAATCATATCTACTAGTTGATTTAATCCTTTTTTATTATAGTCAATTCCACTTCCAATATCAGAAATTATTTCAAATTGATAACCTTTTGCGTACATATAGTTTTTTACATTTTCAATCTGTTTTTCAAGATCATCTTTTTGCTTGTGAGAACTAACTCTACAATAACCAATAGCCTTTTTGTTTCGTTTATCTTTTGGTTTTAAACCCAAAAAATGATTCAGTTGTTCTTGAGAATAATATCTTGTACCACCTGCTGTTTTATGATGTGGTTTTAAAGTTCCTTTCTTATCCCAATTTCTAAGTGTCTGAACAGTTTTACCTTATTTTACTTGCAAATTCTCCTATTGAGTAATACTTCATGACTTATCACCTCAATCAGATCATAACATATTCTATAAAAATTTAATATAATTTTATAGAATTTTATATATTCAAAATAACTGTTCTTATTCCTCCTATTATTTCTTCATAATAAAGCCGGAATATATGTGGTTGCGATATTATCCGGATACTCTTCTAGTTTTTGTAAAATATCTTCTGGCACTTTACCATCCAATTCCACAATAGCATAAGCCAGTTTTCCTTTGCCTTCACGATATAATTTTAATGCTCCAATATTCAAATCAGCATCGCTAATCACCTTTGTAATATAGGCAAGAACACCTTTTCTATCCCAATGTTTTACAATGACGGTTGGAGATGCTCCATTCATATCGATTTCAATCCCATTTAATCTTTGAATAACCGCATTTCCTCCTCCAATGGATACACCACGCATCGTAATCACTTGTCCATTTTCGCAAGTCAATTCAATATCAACGGTGTTAGGATGCACATCTTTATTTGTGAAGTCTTCCACAAATTCATACGTAATGCCTGCTTTCTTTGCATATTCAAAGGAATCTCTGATTCGCTCATCATCGGTTGTATAACCGAGTATCCCTCCAACTAAAGCACGATCCGTTCCATGTCCATGATAGGTTCTTGCAAAAGAACCATAGAGAATGAACGTTACATGGGCAACGTTTCCTTTTGCAAGATTGCTTGCAAGTAAGGCAATGCGAAGTGCTCCCGCAGTATGAGAGCTAGAGGGTCCAATCATATTCGGTCCCATAACATCAAATATACTAATGTTACTCATATGTCCTCCATTTTATCTTTTGATTTCTTTTTTATCCTCTGCATCGTTTCCTATTTATAAAACAGTTATTGTTATTGTATCACTTTTTATTCTAAAATACTATAACCTTATCATAAGGTATCTTTTATGTTTTTATTCCAATAATATAAAAAACCTTATAATCTCTTATTGTCTAAGATGATTATAAGGCTTTTTTCAATTTCAATCCAATTGCACTATCTCTAAGAGTTCATCAATACGAATGGTTCTCATCGTTCTTTTAGTTGTTGATACCTTTCACGATAAAAGTACAAGTTCCAAGCAATTTCCCTTTTTCTTTTGTCTGTGCATGATAATCATAGATTTTAACATCAAAAGAACCTTCTTTCATCCCCCAGATTCCATTTGCAGAATCCACATAAAGGGAATTGTTTTCATCTTTTTGATATAAATTCTGTCCGTTTGCCTCTAAATAATACTCTCTTTCAAAAGAATAATAATCCATAATATCGGCAATGGAAACAGCAGAATCCACATAGAGTTCCTGTGTTTTATGAATGTTTGGCTCTTTAAAATTCAAAGAAATAGAACCAATTGTTTTTTTCTTTTTCTCATATGTCTGTGTTACAGTGACTTTAAATACTCCTCCTTTTGTTGGATAGAGATTTATCATATTGTTGGCATCGCTGTTATATGCCTTTTCATCTTTTACTGTTAAGCCTTTTTTATCCACTTGGAATGTATAGTTTACCTTATCATCGGTACTATAATATTGGATTCCCAATCCAGAATTACCATTGCTTATAGCAGAAAATTCTCTCCTATAAATTCCTAAATTCCAATTGCTTGGATCGACAAATACGGCCTTTGCATTATGCACTATAATTTTTGCTTTTCCAACAACGGTTGTCTTCCCTTTTAACGTCTGCTTACAAGTTATGGTTGCAGAACCTGCGGATACTCCTGTTAAATTAATTTTATTATTCTTTGTTTTAACGGATAACACTTTCTTATTGCTAGAAGTACAAACATATTTTGCACCTTTTACTGGATTTTGAATTGTAATTTGATGAACACCTTGAGAAAATGTATTATTGATCTTATGTGTTCCCTTTGCCCCTAATGAAATGTTCATTTTCGTAGCGGACAAGGTAGGCTTTTTCGTGTCTGCCAAAACAGGAACTGACAAAAACATGGTTGATGCCACACAAAGTGCCATGAGTCTTTTTAAAGTTTTCTTTTTATTTTTGGTTACTTTTTGAAATATCATTTCTCTTCTCCTTTATCAATAAATATTAAACTCTAAAACTCTATTTGGCTAAGTATAGCACCAATCACTCCTGCTAGTCAATTATAGGACTGTTACTGAATCGTTCCCATGCTTTCTTTTATATCTTCTTTATGCTCAACTACCGCTTCTAGTGCATATTCGATACTTTTTGCAATGCTCTCTAATGGCATACAAGGTGTACCATTTGGCTTATCCACTGTCTGTTCTGTGGCATAAGGAACATGAATAAATCCTGCCCTCACATTTGGATAGCGTTTATTTGTTAAATACAACACTTGATACATAATACTATTGCACACATAAGTTCCTGCTGTATAAGAAATGTGACAAGGCAACTGGTGATCTCGCACATTTTTTACCATAGCTTTTACTGGAACTGTTGCAAAATAAGCCGTTTCTCCATCTACACGAAGAGGCACATCCATTGGCTGTTCTCCATCATTATCAGGAATCCTTGCCTCTGCTAAATTAATCGCCACTTTTTCTATGGTAACACAGGCTCTTCCTCCTGCCTGTCCTACGTTAATGACAACATCAGGCTCATATTGTTTTATGGCGTCTTCCACTACTGCCACACTTTTTGTAAATACCGTTGGAATTTCCAGCTTAATAATCTTTGCTCCTCCAATCTCATCTGGCAATAACTTCACCGCCTCGTAAGCTGGATTCACACTTTCTCCACCAAAGGGATCAAAACCTGTCACTAATATTTTCATAAAGTATTCCCTATCCTTTCTCTTTTTATTTCATTAATATCATATAGCAAATTTGAAATACGAGCATGATACCGGCAATTAAAATCTGATTTTTAATTACCCCAAATTTTTTCTTCATATCCAACAATGCCACAG
This sequence comes from uncultured Eubacteriales bacterium, assembly GCA_949284175.1. Lineage (GTDB taxonomy): Bacteria > Bacillota > Clostridia > Lachnospirales > Lachnospiraceae > Scybalomonas. The sequence continues at coordinate 5,880 of CASDVE010000002.1, read as the reverse complement.
GTACTACATTAAAATTAGCTGCCATTGGAGTCAACAATGTTCCACAGAAACCGCAAGTCAAAGCAACCATACCGATGAGTGCTGGATTTGCTCCATAGATAAGAACACATGGTACCCCAATTCCAACGGTCATAACCGTAATCGCCGCATAAGCATTTCCCATAATCATAGTAAATAACACCATTCCAATGGCATAGACGATAATTCCCACTGTTACATTACCTTCTGGAACAATTTTTTGAACCATCTGTGCGATAACATCTCCCACTCCCGCTTCTGTAAAGATACCTCCAAGACATCCTAATAGCTGAGGGAGCATACAAAGAGGTCCCATAACCGATAATAACCGCTCAGAATCGTTTAAAAAGACTTTTGGTGTATTATCTTTTGAATACATCATTAACAGAATCATGGCGAGCAATACGCCCACTGTTACACCTACTAAAGAACTAATATTGGTAAAGAGTGCAAACACTATTGCCATAATTCCCATGCAAAGGGCTGGAAGAAAAATTTTCAATCCAATTTTCTTGAACTGTTTCTCTGTATATTCTTTTGTAGGTGCATCGATCTTTCCAACCTTTACTCTTTTTAAAATAGCTGGAATAATCATAATGATAACAAGACTCCCTGTCACTTTTGCTGGCATCCACTTTCCAAAAGCACAGGCAATCCCAAAGGAGCACCAAAAGATTGCCGTTCCAATTCTTGCAGGATTTTCTTTATCAAATAAATTTTTAATACCAGCATAGAACGTGATAAATCCGATGATGATATAAACCATTTCCAATAACTTTGTTCCTAATTCAATACTAGGATCCATAAAAAATGATATCATTCTTTCTCTCCTCTATCCTATTTTTTATCCTTTATTCCTTTTGAACCATAATATTTCTTACACAATCTTCTATCTTTTAAAATAAAATAAATACTAGCCACAACTAATGCTGTAAAGGCAACCGGAATCTCCACTTTTACGAGATCAATCAGTTCCACATCATAACCAAGTGACTTTAATGTGGACTGAACTAACAGCCCTCCTGAACCGCCTACAAATAACACCTGAAAGAAAAACCATGTGACATTTTCCATGGCAGAAGCCATTCCCTTAATTTCCTCAAAATGTTCTTCATTGACTTCTTCTCCTTCTGCTTCAATAGCACCCTCTGCCATTGGTAAAACAACAGGACGGACAAAACCTGCTACTCCGCCAAATCCCACATTAAAAGCAGCAAAGAATGCCCTCATAACACCATAAGCACAGACCAATTTTCCTGCGGTCACACCTTTTACTTTCTGAATTAAACTGGCTGCTCCTTCTCGCAATCCATTTCTTTCCAATGTGCCTGTTACAAGCAAAATCATAATAAAAATTGCCATACTTCGATTGGATACAAAGGTTGTTCCAAAGGTTTCTAAAAACCCATCCACACCTAATCCACCTACAAACGCTGTGACAATGGCAGAAATAAATATAATCAAAATGGAATCCAGTTTGAACGCAAATCCTAAAATAACAATTAAAATACCAATTAATTTGATATATTCCATGTCATATCCTCCTTATTTTCTTTACACTTTCTTAACTTTATTTCATATTTTATTGATTTAACGAAAAAAAGTCAACAAAAACTCTATGGTAATTGTGTCCAAAAGTATTTTCTCTTTCCTCACCCCTTTCATATAAAAAGTCAGCATCTTTGCTATTTTATTATGAGCAAAAATACTGACTTCTCATCGTTTATTCTTTTTTATAAAGTACTACTGCTTCATATGGGCGAAGGGAAATCTTTTTATCATCCTCTATCGTCGTTTCATCATAGTTTCCAATTAAGACTTCAAAACCATTGAACGACTGGCTACTCTTCCATTCCACATCCACTCCATAAAAATTAGCAATGACTTGTAACTGTTCCGTTCCGTATGTCCTCTTATAAGCAATCACTTTTGGATGGTTTCGATCTAGTTCTTCAAAATCACCATATGCGATAACATCATATTCTTTTCGCATGCGGATTAATTGTTGATAGTAATGGAAAATAGAATCCTTATCTTCTAATTCCTCTTTTGCATTAATTCTTTCATAGTTTCGATTCACTTCAATCCAAGGAGTTCCTGTGGTAAATCCACCATGCTCTTTTTTCTCCCATTGCATCGGTGTTCTACTATTATCTCTGGAATGAATTTGCAAAATGCGATAGGCATCGCTTTGTGTCAGCCCTTTTTCTTGTAAGATTCTAAAATGATTGATGCTTTCCACATCTTGATATTGAGAAATATCGGTAAATCCAGCATTCGTCATTCCAAGCTCTTCCCCTTGATAGACATAAGGTGTTCCTCGGAAGCAATGAATAATGGTTGCTAACATTTTAGCAGACTGTTTCCAATACATGCCTTCATCGCCAAATCTTGAAACTACACGAGGCTGGTCATGGTTGCACCAAAAGACTGCATTCCAAGCGTGATTGTCTGCCATTCCTTTTTGCCAATCAAAGAGAATCTGTTTTAACTTTCCAAAATCAGCTGGAACAAGCACCCATTTCTCATTGCCCATAAAATCTACTTTTAAATGATGAAAGTTAAACACCATAGAAAGCTCATGGCTATCTTCTCCTGCATATTGGAAACAATTTTCCATTGATGTGCTTGACATTTCTCCAACGGTAATAATGCCTTCTTCTTGTCCAAAGGTCTGCTCATTCAATTCTCTTAAATACTTATGAATGTTAGGACCATCGGTATAAAATCTTCTTCCATCCCCCTGATCGTCATCTTCAAATTCTCCCTTACTGATCAAGTTAATGACATCAAATCGAAAGCCCTTCACTCCTTTTTTCATCCAAAAGCGAATCACCTTTTGCACTTCTTTTCGAACTTCTTCATTTTCCCAGTTGAGATCCGGCTGGGATACATCAAATAAATGCAAATAGTATTCATCAAACTCCGGAACATATTGCCATGCACTTCCGCCAAACTTGCTTTCCCAATTGGTCGGTGCACTTCCATCTGGTTTTCCCTTCTTAAAAATATAGTAGTTTTTATATTTTTCATCTCCGGATAATGCTTTTTGAAACCATTCATGCTGATCGGATGTATGATTGAAAACCATATCAAGCATCAAATCAATTCCTCGTTTTTTTGCCTCTTTTGCAAGCTCTTCAAAATCTTCCATTGTTCCATAACGAGGATCGATTTCATAATAGTTTTCCACATCATATCCGTTGTCTTTTTGAGGAGATACAAAAAACGGAGTCATCCAAATATAATCAACACCTAGTTCTTTGATATAATCCAGTTTAGAAGTCACGCCTTTTAAATCTCCAAATCCATCTCCATTTGTGTCATAAAATGATTTTGGATAAATTTGATATACAACACTTTTCTTAAAATCTTTCATAAGCCCTTTTCCTTCCTAAATGACTACAAACATTCCATAACTATTGTTTCTCCTGCTGTTGCATCCATCTCCGTATGGAATTTAAATTCCTTTGCCGTTCCTTCTCCTGCGATAATAAATGCTGTGGTCTTTGGATGCCCAGCTTGTTCAATCTTTTCTGGTGTAAAGGAAATCAGCTTATCTCCTCGTTTTACTCTATCACCGCTCTTTACAAAGAGTTCAAATCCATCCCCACCCATGTCTACGGTATCAATTCCAACATGAATGAGCAATTCCACACCGTTATCCAATGTCAAACCACAAGCGTGCTTGCTATCTGTCATAACAACACTAATGGTTCCATCACATGGTGCTAGCACCACATTTCCTGTCGGTTCAATTCCAACACCATCCCCCATAATCTTTTGAGAAAATACCGCATCTGGCATCTGCTCAATTGGAATAATTCTTCCTGTAATTGGGGATGTCAATGCAACTACTTCTTCCTTTTCTACATGAGCATCTTCATTCTTTTCTTCTTTCACTTCTTCTATTGGTTGTACATCCTGAACTTCACATTTTCCAAATCTTTCTTCTTTTGAAAGTTTTTTCTTTCCTACGATATAAGTCAAGCAAAATGGAACAACGATTGCCACTGCCATAGCAACTAAAAATATGAGCCAATATTCTGGTTTAATGGATAAAATTCCTGGAAGACCGCCAACTCCTATGCTAAATGCTTGCACTCCAAATCCAACCGAGATAACCGCTGCAATTCCAGAACCAATCATGCCACAAACCAATGGGAATCCATACTTTAAGTTTACACCAAAGAGTGCTGGCTCGGTTACCCCAAGATAACAAGAAATACAAGCTGGCACATTAATCTGCTGTGCTCTATCATTTTTCTTTTGAAGAACAGACATAGCAAGAACACTAGAACCTTGTGCAATATTGCTAAGTGCGATCATTGGCCAAAGAATCGTTCCTCCAAATAAATTAGAAAGCTGTGTATCCACCGCATTTGTCATATGATGGAGTCCAGTCATAACGATTGGGGCATAGCATACACCAAATACTAACGCAAAGAGTACTCCCATGTTAGAAGTTAAGCCTGTGTAGACAACGTCTGCAATGGCATTACCAATTTTCCAACCGATTGGACCTACGATGGTGTGTGCAATAATAACAGCTGGAATTAACGCACAAAATGGAACAACGATCATACTGACAACTTCTGGACAGTGCTTTTTAAAAAATTTTTCTAAATAGACAAGAACAAAACCTGCCATCATAGCTGCGATGACTTGTCCTTGGTATCCAATCATTTGCACTTTGGCGAATCCAAAATCCCAAACTGGTATATCAGCAGGGGCTGTACTTGCCACACTGAATCCATTTAATAATTGGGAAGAAACCAAGGTTAAACCGAGAACAATACCTAAAATCTGTGTCGTTCCCATTTTCTTTGTAATAGACCATACAATTCCTACTGGTAACAGGTGGAATACCGCTTCTCCAATGAGCCATAAGAAATTATAAAGTCCCGCAAAAAATTGAGATACATCGGCTAAACTCTCTGTCCCATTGTTAAAGAAATTGATTTCACCAATGATATTTCGAAATCCTAATACAAGACCACCACAGATTAAAGCAGGAATCAAAGGAGCAAAGATCTCTCCAAGACTACCCATAATTTTTTGAATTGGCTTTTGATTGGTCTTTGCCATACTTTTTACGGCGTCTTTACTCACACCTTCTACACCTGCATAAGCCGTAAACTCATTATAAAATGTGGAAACATCATTTCCAATAATCACTTGATACTGCCCTGCTTGTGTAAATGTTCCTTTTACACTTTTTAGATCTTGAATTGCCTTTTCATCGGCTTTTTTCTGATCCACAAGAACAAACCGCATTCTTGTCATACAGTGAGAAACTGCACTGATGTTTTCTTTTCCACCAATAAGACGTAGTAACTCTTTGACATCTTGTTCATATTTTGCCATTGCGCTCTCTCCTTTTCTTTTATTCTCTCTTTTTTTCCTTATTTTATGTCCAGCACAAGGAAAAAAATTGTGTTATAAAAAATATATTTCACTACTTGTTTGAACAAGTACATCATATCAAACTTGTTTAAACATGTCAATCTTCAGGTGGCTTTTTATATGTAAAATTTTTACACCAATTTTTGTCTATTTTGCTACTTTTTCTTTCATACAATTCTTATTTCATTAAAATTCCTCTCCCTCTTTATCACGTATCTATTTTTCTTGCTGACTTGACAATCTATATTGAGAATTTATAATAAAGATAAGATGTTTAAACAGGAATACCACATTTTTAGTGAACTACCACAGACCGTGAAGGTCTGTGGCTTCTGTTAAATGGTTCACCAGACTAAATATTCAGAAATGGATACTACGATATTCAGGTTATGATACCTTTGGTTGACGCAACAGACCATCGCTCTATCGTACATATTTAAGTTAGGTCAGAATAAG
>CASDVE010000001.1 GCA_949284175.1 uncultured Eubacteriales bacterium | reverse complement strand
CTGATTTTTTAAAAAAATGCCGAATCAAATATAGGGACTTTCTGCGCCTTTAAGGGCTGAGAGGTTTACTGTATTTGAACTAGCACAACGAGTTAATTAATATCACAATAAAAAGAGCCATGCATTACATGACTCTTTTCTTTATTTATTCACAAATCTCAAACATTCCGATGAATTGTGCACTTTTGTATTTTTCATCAATCTCATCCAAACTGACATCAACTTCAGCTTCTGCAACAAAATATCCTCGTTCAGAGAAGTCAGTTGCATAGTCATCAATTTCTTTCTCTAACTCATATGGTATATTTTTATACCCAACGATTTTTGGACAATCATTATCCATATCCATAACAATACATTTAATACAATGAACATATTTACGCATTTTGTTAAAAATCTCAATTTGATTTTCTGTGTTCAATTTTTCTCCCATTAAAACTTTTCCTTTCATTCTTGACTTTTTGTAACACATAAAGTATAATGAGATATGTCTAAGAGATGATAAATTAAATAGAGACACAAAAACAAGAAGGTACTTTAGATAGTAAAAAACCTTACGTTTAAGTCAGTATTAATTTATCGTGTAGGGGTAGAAGCTGTTGTACAGATTGGTAGTCATGGCAATAGCTTCTATTTTTTTATGTCCTTATGTACATTTTTAATTCCTGTGCGAATGACTTCTGCTTTTGTTTTACCTAATATTTTACAACATTCTTCAAGTTCAGCGAATTCTTCCTCTGTCAATCTAGTAGCAACAAGAATTTCTTTTTTATTTTCTGATTTTGGTCTTCCCATCTTAGACATATTCATTTACCTCTATGTTATTGCAAATACAATAATACTATTTGTTAAACAAAAAGTCAAGAAAATTTTCCAGAAAGTTCAAAATTTGTATTTTGTTTATCTATATAAGCTTTAATTTATAGGGCTCATATGGATTTGGCACTTCACATACCTACATAAGTTGCAACGCATACGAAGTAGGAACAAGACCACCAAGTTCTCTGGCACTTCACATACCTACATAAGTTGCAACGCCTCCTGTACCTTTTTTTTCAATATCTGTTATTTCTGGCACTTCACATACCTACATAAGTTGCAACAATGGCATTAATAAAATGTCCTGAGTGTGGCAAACTGGCACTTCACATACCTACATAAGTTGCAACAGCAAAAATATACAATCTATCTTATTTAATTTTGTATGTATGTGACAACTATTGTACACAAAGACTTCTCGAATATGCCTAAACATATAAGCACTGTTCTTTTTTCCAATAATTATTTACTATTAAATCATTCTACAATGACATTAGCAATAGCTTAGGGCATGCCTTACCCTCAAAAATCATCATCTAGAGTGCGAATCTCTATGCTTTTTTGTGATTACTTACGGTTCGCATTTTTAAAATCCAAAACTTGTTAATCTATGTACTGTACTTTCTTTTATTCTTTGTATTTCTTGATCGTGCATATATTTAAAGTTATTATAAAATTTATTACATAAGTTGTCATCTTGATGTTTTAATGTTTCATCAGAACACATTATGAGAAAAGCGGAATACAAATCTCTCTGAATTATATCCCCATTTTCTAAGTGTTGTTTACGGTTGCTGAGTTTTTTCTTATTGTACTGTTGGCTTAGATGGTCATATTGGCTAGCTTTGTATGTCCAAGTATCAACTTTTTTAATACCTTCATATCCTAACATCTTTAATTTTAAATCTAAAATAGTTAAAAACATAGCTGGAGCTTTATTGGCTAAAGATTTTCCAAAACGTTTTTTTCTTTTGTACTTGCCTTTATCATTCTTTTCCGTCTTTTTACTACGTTTCTGTAATGCTGAATAATTCATCGTTTCAACGTAAACTTCACTACCTAAAGATAAAACATAATTCGCTAAACAAGTATGTTGATACTTTCGAATATCAGCATTCTTTCTATGTAACTCTTTTACTCTACTACGCAATTGTTTATAATGATTAGACTCGACCCAAACTAGCTTTACACCACGTTTGATAGTACCATCTTCATTAAAATTATCTGGATTAGTAGCTCTTCTACTTCTATCCATCTTTCGCAGTAACAATTTCATTTTTCTATCATTGTTATTTACATTGTGAGCTAATTCTAATAACTTCACATCTGTATTGGATGCAATAGCAATAGATTGTGTACCAATATCTAAACCAACTCTACCAACACCGATGAGCCTATCTTTCTTTGGTGGTTTCCCATCAAGCGTGAGCTGTAAATAATACTTAAATTTATTTTTTATCCATTTCCTTACGATACGATAGCGTTTAATAGGAAGTTTAGAGATTTCAAACTCGTAATCTGTCTTTAACTCCTTAACAGGAATTATCATAGATTTCCGCTTGACTGTCCATGTAAATTGATTAGTTAAATGATCGTATTTCATACCGGCTGTCTTATTTGGAAGACTGTTCAAACTTCCCTTTTTTTTGAAATGTACTTTTTCTCCATTTCCATACAGCATCTTATCAAAAGCACGCCAAGCATCTTCTGATAAGCACTGTGCTGTTTCGGAACCAATATGTGTATTGAAATGTTTGTAGTGTTGTGTCATACACGCAGAAAAGCCAATTTCCTTCCCACGTTCTGACAAACCTGCCTCTATTAGTAGTTTAGAACGTATCTTACTTAACTCTTTATGTCTTTTCTTTTTATCTGAATCTTTATAAATGCTTTTCATTTCAGATTCTATATCTCTAAATGTTTTTGTCTGAGCTAAGTTTTTATATTTTTTTAATTGCTTCCCAAAAAAAGAATTATAAAGGAGTTCTGCAATCCGAAATCTTTTTTCGATAATATCGATCTGCCATTTTTCAGGATATAGTGCCAATGTCAATACGCAACAATCCTTTTCTTCTTTTTTCATACAAAACTCCTCCTTTTTTATTATAAAATTGCTCTTATAGGACAATATTATCATATTAATGTAATAATGTCAAATATAAATATTACAAATATGAATAAAATATTATAAATACAAATGAATATATAAATTCTAATAAATATCACTTGTTATAAAAATAGTATTATGATAGAATATATATATCATAGAAAGGAGATACTCATATGGATAATATTTTCGCAAATAGGTTTTCTGAATTAAGAAAAGAAAAAAATATAACACAAACAGAGTTAGCTGAAAAATTAGGAACAACACAAACAACACTCTCTGGATATGAAAACGGCTCAAGAATGCCTAGTGTGGAGTTTTTAATATTAGTTTCAAAAAAATTTAACGTATCTACAGATTGGTTGTTGGGCTTATCAAATGAAAAAAAAATAACCAATTCATTTAAAACCTATGCTGATGCACTGAAAACACTGTTGGAATTGAGTGATTTGGACTACTATATCCATGAAGATGACTGCCTTAAAATTGAACCGACCCCTGTTAAATTATTGAATATAGGAGTTAATGATTGCATAGTCAATGAAAAGGGAGAAAGTTCACAGAATGTATTTTTTGCCTCTAATCCTTCCGATCCTTACATTGTAAAATTTTTTGTAGATGTTTGTACAATGCGTAACCTATATGACAATGGAACTATTAGTGAGCCAATATACAAACAGTGGCTAAATGAAAAATATAAAGAATTTGATTTTCCACTCAATCCTTTTAAAGCAGCGGCAGAAAACAACGAAAAAGTCATGAAATCAATAAAATAATTTTAAGGTGTTTCCAATAAAGGAGCACCTTTGTTTTTTATAATTAAAACTCCCAGCATTATAGCTGAGAGACTACCCCTTGGCTTTTAATTATGCACCTACGCATAACCAGTTTGGAGCATCCATTCATGAAGAGTTTGTATATCGTCACAATTCTCCATGCGAGATTATGCCCTCTGAAGGTTCTCAAAAAATGAGATTTCCCTGCTGATCTCTTTATTACCTCTTGTAATGTAGGTTCAGCAATAAAGATTCCCAGTCTAATAATAGAAGAGCCGACTTCTATTAAGTTTAACTCGTTTTTCTTAGGTTCTCTTGTTTGTACCACGATTATAATACAAACTCGTTCGTGTCACCACTAGAATCCTTCGTGGGCTTCATGTCAGACTACTTAATTTATCTCAACCCACGCCTTTGAATGAAGCAAAAGCACCAACTAAACCTGTAATAACAGGTGTCAGACCACCTAAATCATTTATTAGATCAATAGCTTTTCCTAAAAAATCAATAAATGAGTTTGCGGTTTCTGTGTTAATTGTGTTTTGCCACATTTCTTGGAATTTACTTGTCAAAATATTTAAATGAGCTTCCATACTTTCCATGTAACTTGCTTGCTCATTGGCTGCACTATTCATAGAATTCTGTACATCTTTATAAGCATCATTTAACATTTTTGGATTATCTAAAATAGAAGCAACAATATTAGCTCTATTTTTACCAGCCAATATTTCAAGAAGAGCATTACTTCTGTTTTTTCCATCAGCTTTATCAGCTTTTTGAATATCTTCCCAAACATTAGCAATATCACTCAATACTTCATAGGTAGAACGATAATTACCATTAACATCACGAAGAGAAACACCTAACTGTCCATTTACAGCAGTAAGGGATTTTACCTGTGACTCAAGTTTGGAATAGGTTCCGATCATTCCTGTTGTATCTTCTCCAGCTTCCTGCATTTCTTTAACGGAAGTACCATTGATACGCATAGATACAGTTTTTAATCCTGCTGCAACGGAAAGAGGATCTTGGTTGATGGCATTCGTTTATATTAAACTAGAGTCGCAAATTCTAGTTAAGATCTAAAATCTTCTTATACTTTCATATAAGACTCGACTATTTCTTCACCCTCGACTTTACGTTAGGGGCATACCTTTTCCATTTAAGGGAGTTTCACCCACTCCATTTGCAATTGAGCCGTACTTCTAATGCTATAGATATGTATTCTCTAGTCTATAGCCCGACATGGGAATAGTCTGTGAACCTTCTCCGTATACTATAATGTATTTAGGAGCTTGGATGCATGAGCAGCCATTGTTTCATCTTTGCGTTTTCAAACCTTCATATATTAGTTTCCTATATATTGTGGTGCAAAGCTTTAGGCGTTACCTGCAATTAAATATGTTCGCAATATACATTTCTGTATAATCAGGCAATATTTCATACCTGCCACTGTGAGAGCGATAGCCTCGTCTATGGAATTTCCTGCTACTTTTAGGGCAGAAGCGGAGCGCTGTAATGACTGTGCTAAATCACTCGAACTAATGCTGTAATTATTTCCGATGTTATTTAGTTTATCAATTATTTCCATGGAATCCTTTGCTTGTACATCGTAAGCTTGCATCATGGAAATTAAACTTTCAGTAGCATCTGAAACATTTTCAAATTCAGATACATTCATTAAAATGGCCGTATTTTTGGCTAATTCTGCTGAATCGTTAAGGCTATAACCTAAACGCATAAAATCTGCTGCTGAATTCTGTAAGTTTAAAGCAGTAGAACCAATACTTTGTGCAGTAGAGTGACTCTGATTAGCAAAAGCTTTTAATTGTTGCTCAGATTCATTACATACTTTTTTCATTTCAATGAAGGCACTATTTAACTCTTTAACGACTTCAATTCCATTTCGAAGTTGATTAAAGACAGTATAAACACTTCCAAAAGACATGAAGTATCTAAAGACTTCATTCCATTTCTTTCCAGTCTGTTCTAAAAAGTCACCCCAAGCAGTAGTAGCTTTGGTCACTCTTGTTGTATTCTGATAAATACCTTCAGCAGTGCTACTATATGTATAACTTAAATCTTTAATGGTTCCATCAACATCTTCAATTTGCCCTTTCCATCTACCAAATTGTGGTTCAGGCATATTACTTGATACAACTTTTTGATTAGCAAGGATAGACTTAATATATTGATTTGCCTCTTCTTGTGATTTAATCACTGTGTTTGGAATTAAAGTACCAGCATAACGACCATAAGCATTAGAGGTATTATATTCAACAGATTTTAGTTCTTTTATAGTATTTTTAATCTGTTGTTGTAACTCTTTAAAATTTGCTTCTGCTCGTTCAATTTCTGTTGGATTGGATAGTTTAGCAGTTGCTATGGTATTATTAAGCTCCTCATATATAATTTCTAATTCTTGAACTTTTCGTATATATGAGTCTGTTTTACCAGTTGCATTTTGCAATTCAACAATTTGACTCTTAATTCCTATATTATTGATTGAACTATATTTGGTTTGAAACCCTTGTCTTAATAAGTCTTGATCAAGAATTGCCTTTATTTTAGTCGCAACTTCATTTAGTTCTTTTTCATAATTATTTAAATTAGTTGTGTCAATTTTTTGGGAAAACTCAGAGTATAAATATTGAACCTCTGTAATAGCATTTTGAGAGTATTGAGAACTTTGTTTTATTTTCTCAATATATTCATTGAGGGAATTTAGTCCTTGTGATTTAATCTCTTCTGTTGTTAAAGTATTAGATGAGGCTGTTGGTTCACTATGAGAATTGTTACCATATTTTGGTTGAAATCTAGCATTTAATCTTGCTATTTGTGCTTCATTCAAATCCTGTAACACCTTATTAATCATGTTTCCAGAAGAGTCAAGAGTAGAAGAGAAGTGTTTCCATTGATTTTCAGAGTCTTGAACAACTGCCGTCATTTTGACGATACCATTTTTCGTTCTTTCAATCTTTGTATCAAGAACATTAGAATAATTGTCATCAGATAGTAGCAGAAGCTTGTTAATATTCATCCAGTCTTGATATTGTCTATCATAGTCCTCGGACGATATATAGTTTGGTTCTTGTTTAGAACGTTTAATTCTTTTTCTAGTTTTAGTATCAGCATTAGCTACGGAATTAACCGCATCATAAATGCCTTTCATTCCTTTAAGAGCAGTTTGGACTTGGTTAATCGTCTCTAATAATTTCTTAAATTGGTCAATTTCAGTATTTATAGCAATAGAAGCAATACTATTTTCTTCTGATATAGCATTAGTTTTAGCATTAATGGCTTGTATTTCAGCTTCTATTCTTTGTTTTTCAACATTATTTGACATAGAGCTAGAGGATTGAATGGCTTCTTTAACTTTATTAAATGCACTTACTAGTTTGCCAATCTTTTCTAGTTCTACATCAACACCTCTTGTTACTGTTGATACTTCATTTTCAAAAGCGGTTGTCTTCTCATTAATTGCCTGTTTTACACTGTCAACAATTTTTTTGAGTTGAGTCATTGCCTCCGCTTCTTTAGCAGTAGCAGTAGTGCTGAGAGAAGAAGTCGTACCATCTGCTTGTCTGACTTGAGAGGCCTTCAGTGTTTGTTCTAACTGAGCAGTTTTTGCTTGTAGAGAAGCTTGTAGTTTAGAAACTTGTTCTTTTAAAGCTGATTCATTATCGGTAGAAGTAGAAAGTTTACTTTTCAATTTCTCGTATTCTTGAGAAATTTGTCTTAATTCCTCTAACTCTGCCTTTAAATTATCAATTTTTATAGACTGCTTATCGTATTCTGTTTTATTAACACTACTATTTAATTTGGAAGTGAGAGTGATAATTTCTTCTTCAAGGGATTTGATTTTATTAATAAATCCATCAATTTCACCTACCTCTTCTTTCGCATTAGAAGAGATAGAGTTGATGTAACTATTGATTTTTTCAAACTCTTTTACAAATGTATCGCTATCTAAAGTACCATCAAACATACCTTGCATAAGAGTTTTCATTGATGTGAAGAGATTACCGAATTTTGATTTTAATTCTGAGTCAAGTTGGGAAATTTGAGAAGTTATATTTTGAACAAGAAGTTGTTTTACAGAAGATTCGTTGGTAAGAGTAGATAACATACTCTTAATATTGCTTTCTGAATATTTGTCCTTATCGTAATTAAGATTTATATCTCTTCCGACTGATGCTTTTTTCACATCCAATAGTATACTACGGAGATCTTTGTATTTTTCAATGAGAGAGTCAACTTGTCCAATACTAGTAGTTGGTTTACTTTCTAATCTCTCAATATCTTTAATAACAGCAGAGATGTAGCTTTGTAACTCCTTAGTTCTCTGCTTTATATCGTTACTAAATCCATCATTTATATTTGCATAACTTTTACGAAGACTTTTAGCATTAGGTGTGTAATTTAAAGAATTGGAGAGTTGATTTTTTATTTTACTATTAGTTAAAGCATTTATTGTGTTTAATTGTGCTTTTAGTTTATTTAGTTGTTTGGAACCAATCTCAATATTTAATGGCTTATCTAAGTCTAATTTTAGTTTATTGAGATTTTCAAAAGTTTTTGCAATCTCGTCAGCATTGGTTGATAATTCGAGCTCAACATTTTTTCCATCAACGCCTTTTAAAACTTTGTTAATTTCATTAAACAGTGTTTTTACCGATTGATCGCTGACAGCAAAACCAACTGAAATTACGGTATCTTCTGTTTGTCCCATTGGCATTCATCTTCACTTCCTTTACTATTTTTCTTATATGTTCATCGTTTAAAATACTTATTTAGTGCATAATTAGTGGCTTTAGCTTTAATTGTTTTCATATTGGATTTTCCATGATATAATCTATTTCTTTCTCGCAATACTCGATTCCAAGGAGTAGGGAGTGTCTGAATAGGAATGTAAGGTTTTCCATGTGTACCTTGATTTTTTCTTCTCCCATGCAAGCCATGCTTAATTGTTAGTTCTAATACAGTTTCTCCAATATCTTTAGAATTTGGTGGTTGATAATAAGGAACAGGTTCATAAAAAGCAAATTCTACACCACCATAATAAACTTTAGATTTACCTCTTGGAGTTATTACCTCTTTAGGCTTAGGTTCGTATTTTTCATGATAAGATTTTCTGCGAAGAGTATTTGTTCTTTTATAAATATCTGGTATATAATCATCATAGAATTCACCAATAGATTTTTTGGCGTATTGAGTAAGATGTTTTGAAACTGCTTTTGCTTCTTGTTTTGCTACTGTGGTTGCTATTTTATACAGTTTTTTCTTACAGCTATCTGAATATTGAATAGTCATTATTTTAAAATTCCTGAAATAGAAGCAAGAAGAGTGGTAAGAGTTTCTTGATCTATATCATTTACAATATCTTTTATTGCCTCTATAAAATCATCAGTCTGCGACAAAAGAGAAATACCTTTTTCACCTATTTCGTCAATAACCTTAGCTAAAACAACTTCAAAGTTATTATTCATCTGAATCTTTTCATCTAATACTAAATCAAAAAAAGTACAAAATTCCTCATATTGCTTAGGCATGAGATTTTGTACTATATAATCTAAAAGCCCAGTTTCAGCTAATATATCATAATCAGTATATTTATCATTTTCTGAATGATATAAATTCTCTATATACAAATACATAAATCCATTCATCAAAGTCACAAACTTGTCAATTGAATTATATGTATACATTCTTCCTTGTTTAATCAATATTTCATCAATTAGTTTCTCAATTTCTTGTTTCATTTCTTGAATTGGTATATATGTTCTTATTTCTAAGTTCTTAACCAATACTTCAAGTTTAATTTTTTTATCAATTGATTGTTTTAATTCTTTTAATGTATAATTCATATCCGTTTTTCTCCTTATTTATTTTTAATTATTTTCTTCTTATATTTACTGCATTCATAATGCTCATTAATCTCTTTCATGCAATATCCTTGTTTAGCTTTTTTTAAAATAGAGCAATTGCGTCCGTATCTTGAACAAAGCATACATTTACCTTCAAAAGAAGATAAGCATATTTTATTTTTAAAAATTCCTATATATTCCACAGGGCGTATCGTTATTTCAACTCTTGGATTTTTAGAGTCATAATAAACACCCAAAACTCTTTCACATACTTGGTTATCATCAATCCAAACACTATTTGAGTCAGTAATAGCGTCTAGCATACATTTAAAATAATTATTAGCATCGTCATCAATGCGAGAGAAATAGAAGATACAATCAACATAATAATGTTGAAATTTATTTTCTGATTTTACCCAACCTTGCTTTCTTGCTTCTTGGGCTACATATCTAGCGAATTTTTCTTGATAGTTCTTCGAATCTTTTGATTTGTACGTAAGTACCATCAATTTACCATTTTTTCGTATAACTCTATGTGCTAAATAATGATTTACAGAAGGCGGGTGTGGACTGACTAGTCGGAGTATTTTATTTTCCATAGCAAAAAAATAGGGGATAAAATATAGTTTCCTAGTATTATTTCCCCCTATAATTAATTATTTTTTGTTTCTTGTGCTCTTTTTAGGAACGGTTTTTACTTTCTGAGTATCAGTTTCATTTATCTCTGTTACTTGATTCTTCCTTTTGGATAATAAATCTTTAATTTGACGTTTTGGAATTTCAGTAAATGTTTCAAGTTCACTGATATCACTATTGTCAATAATTGTTAACATCTCTTCATCTGTTAATGATTTTTGATAATGTAGTTGAAGTGCGTTAAATATTTTAAAGCAATTTTCACTTTCGAACATAAACATCCAAGTGGGCTTATTATAATCATTTGTACAATTTGGACAATAATAGTAGGTTTTTCCACAAAGATAACATTTTCTGTTGTTTTTACTCATCTCTATCTCCTTTTAAAAGGAGAGATTTCTCTCTCCTTTGTTAAACTTCATCAATTACAGTTACAGAGAATAATTGCTTACGTCTATCACAATAGTTCACATTAGCTTTAATTGAGAATGGATGATTTCCTTCTGTTGTAAATGACCAGTCAAAGTCACCCAATAATGTAGCATTTGGAAATTCTACATAAGCGTGGATTTGTTTTGATGGATCGCATGTATCGGCACCCAAAACCTCCATTACAAATTTACCAGTTTTAGGAAAATCAATAGCTGTATTTACGATTTGTACAGCTCTTTCAGCTTCAAATTCATAACAAATAAATAGTGCCTGTCCTTCAGTTAAACCTGTTGGAAGTGTAATAGATGTCGATTTTGAAGCATGTACAAATGTTGAATCATTTGCTTCTGCACCATTTTTAAACTCTTTGCCTAATGTTCCGTTGTCTTGTAGAATTCTTATACTTAAAATCTGGCCCATAGGAGTACGATTTTCAGGTAGTGTAAGAGTAGTGAGATTATCTGCTGTTAAAACTACTTCCATAAAGCAAGGTGAAATGATTTTGTTTGTACTAGAAGCAACTTTTTTCTCTGTACCACTTTGAGCTGCGGCAAGGCCTAAATCAAATAAAGAATTGTTAGCAGAAAATTCAGCAGTTTTAGCTCGGTTAAAGGTACGGATAGGAGAGCCTAATGCATTTACAGCATCTTGTGTATCAACAGTAACATTAAGAGTAGGCTCTAAAATTTCATTAATTGCCCATAAAATAGAGTTATCTGTTGTAGAAAACATAACACCTCTAATAATGTGGTCAATCATAAAGTTATTTACGTCAAAACTCATTAAAAGTTTTCCTCCTTTATTTTTTGTAATAAAAAAGAGAAGTCATCACGACTTCCCTAATTTTAAATTTGATTGTGCATTTTTATGTACTGGTCTAAGCCAGTTAATAATTGTATTAAAATCTTTCATCTTGCTAAAGTCAGCGTTTGCATACATTCCATTTAACAAAGATTGAGATTGTCGATTTATTTGAATGCGATCTAAGCTCATATAAAATTCACATAGTGGTATATCTTTTATAGTAGTGCTATTGTATTTAAATTCACTAGATGCGACTAAAGCAGCTATGCTTGTTAGCAAAAAGGAATCATCGCTTTTTTTACTTCTAGCTTTTTGTTCCCGTTTATCCATTTCAATTTGTAATCTTTTCACATTTAAGTTTGGTGGATGTCTAACAACAGGAGGACTGATACCATGCAATGTCCTTAAAAAGCATACAATTTTTGAGTAGATGTACTCATCAATTCGAAGTAAATATCCATCTTCTAATTCTTGTTCTAAGAAGATAGAATTAGTTTCTAAATTCTCTTTTAATTCAAATTGACGAAAATCTATATTTCTCTCAAAAAAAATTTTGGTAATGAATGGTTCTAATGCTTTTATTCTCATACAAAAAAATTCAAAATCATTTAGTTTTTCCCAATCATATCCTGCATCCCACAAAGGTGCTTTCGATTCCCAAGCAGTTTGAATAATAGCATTTAAACCCATAAAATAATTATTTTCTCCTAGTTCAACAATATCACCCACTCTAGGCTGACGAATAATTAAATGATCATTTATTTGGTATCCTGAACCAAAATAAAGTTGTAATCGGTCTAATTTTAAATCATCTGCTGTTAGGTTCATATCGATTCATCTTAACATTCCTATACGTATCATTTATAGTGATTTGTTCAAATACGAGTTTGCGAGAGCTATAAAAACTATCCATGACCCCAGGAGTATTTTGAATGGGTTGGAGTTTAATTCCAAAACTATTAGAATAAGCAAAATCTTCTCTTATTAAGTAACTCAACAAATCATGGCGAGATACAGAATAATTTGTTTTTATATCATCCGAATGACAATATATGTAAAAAATATATTGTTTAATTTTCATATAATCGTTGTATTTTGATGGTTCAACAAAGTCTATGTCAAAACATATATAGTTTTTTACATCTGTAATTGTTCCTGGTATTCTTATGTAATCAAAAATATTAACATCTAAATAATCTTCTGGATTTTCAGGAGACAATTTTGGATTGTTTAGTAATTCGATAATGTCAGGATCGCTAATTAGTCTTTCTTTTATTAAGCGTTTATCTCGGCAAATATCATCTTCAATGTTTTGTATATCTCTATTTATAATCCTTTCACCTCGATTTCCAAATTACATTTAATATCCCCTTGTATATTACTTGCGGTCAATATAAGAACTTTTCCTGCAAGTTCATAATTTTTCTTAACCTTTATTTTTATTACATTTTTATCTTTTTTAACTTCTAAGTTGGTTGCATCTATTCCTTCATAAAACCATACTGTCTCAATATCATTTAAAATTTGTCCATCTGAACCGTAGAAGAGAGCAGTAAAAGTTCTTTCTTTTCCACCAATTTTTAGAATAGGATTATTTGTTTCAATTTTAATATTTGTAGGTTTATATTTATTGTCAGAAGGAGTGATAGCAGAAGAATAATAATCAGCCAACATTAAGTCTTTATTATCTTTGATTGGGTTAAACTCTACTTGCTTAAATGTGATTCTATTAATACCTTTAATAGCAGTTGATTCTAATTTGGATACTTCCCATGCAATAGGAACTGCTCTAGGATCACTAATTAAAAATCTTTGATTATAATTTATATTGGCTGTATTTTCATTTAAGGGTACAAGTATCATGTTTTGACTTTCAGGAGTAGTTGTTAAATAGTCAGTCCATATTCCTGAATTGTAACTATTTCTGGTTCTTAAAATTCCCAATTGTTCATAAATCTTTCCCTCATAAACCCATTTCAAATTCCAGTTACATTTTAAAATATTATATTTTACAAATTTAGTGCTGTCATTTTTCCCGACAATCATCCAACGCTCTAATTGTCCGTCTTCGTCTGGAATATCAACATATTGACCTAAATCTCCATCATATTCTTTTTCTGGATGTATGTGGGATTTGAATTGTAAATAATACTCTATTTGATCAGCATTAATGGTATAATCAAAGATTTTAATAAATTTCGCTTCATATTCTTTGCCATTAATAAAGCATTTCTTATAATTATCATCTCTATCAAAAGTATAGTCCATAATCATATCACTTTGATTTTTTATAGCTTCACCCATTGTTTTTCCAGTTTGACCATAGACTCGTTTATATACTTCAAACATTTTATATTCTCTTTAATTGCCAATTTTATTAATTAAAGACATTCCATCTAAAATGGCTTTGCGATACATATGATGATTATAATTCTCTTTTAATGCTTCAACTCTTGCTTGTTCAATAACACTTAATAATTCAAGAAGATATGTATTTGTTTCAAATAAGGAATTATATCCCGAAATCTTCCATAAAACAGATTTAAAATACATGTCTAATCCTTGATATTCTTCTTCTTTTAGGCAAAGAAGTTTAAATACTTCTTTATGAAGAATATGTTTAATTTCATCCATTTGCTTATTAGTAATGGCTCCGTATTTCATTTTATACTCCATTCTATCCCTCACTTTCCCTTAACATTTTCTGATATCCATAATCACGTCTGAGTTTTTTTGTTTCAGATTCATTCGTTTTTTTCAAGCTCATTAATTTGTCTAACTGATTTGATTGTGCAAAAAATTTTTCTTCTCCACTACCAAAAAACTGATTAGTATAAAGTGTAGAGTTGATTTGAGGTTTGAGCCACTCAGTAACCATAAGGCAGGATAGGTATTCTTGCTCAATATCACTCAAATCATTATTAAACCTTCTAATTTCATCATCTCTATTAGACAAGTCAGAGTCTATTTTCATAGCATGAGGAATAGCAGAAGAGAGCCAACCAAACATCATTTTTTCAGCATCATCATCTGAAGCGTTTAATAGTAAAATATCATTAATTTTTCTGATAAATCGCTCATATATTTGCATATATTTTGTCATAATATCTTAATTGTATTCCTCTTTTCTTTATTAGCTATTAGTCAATAAACTCTTTTAAGTGTGTTCCAAAAATTTCATCAATCATTCTCAATTTTCTAAGATCTCTGAATGTGTTATTTTTAATCATAGAAACAGCGGTAGAGAGAATTGATTCTTTTGTTCCCTCATTTGCAATCAATAGTTTAGATTTAAAATCTTCATCACTTAAATTAAACATTTCTTCTAAAGTATCCGCACTAATTAATTTCTGGTAAACAGGGATTAAATTACGCCACATAGGTTGTTCTAATAATTCTTCATCCATGACGACAAAAGATGGGTCAAATAAATATCCCGATTTTCTAGTTAAAAGTGCTTTTAAATCTTGAAATTCAATTTCTTGTTCATCAGCGTATCCAGAGAATGCGTAATAATTACCAGTCCTAGAAGCAACATAGATTACTTCATGAGGTTTTACACATTTACATATAATTAAATCAGTAGGAGAGTAAGTTCTAGTGCTTTTTTTTGCTTTTGTTTCTACTTTTTCTTTTTCTGGTGCTATATTTGTATTTGCATCCACAGTTTTTTCATTGTTTGCGATTTCTTCAGTGGATTTAGTTGTGGTTTTAGTTGTAGTTCTTGTTGTAGCCATTTTTTAACTCCTTTTCTTCTTTATTAAAAAGAGGAGGGAAAATGCCTCCTCTAGTTCTTTTAGGCGTCCTGAATTTTAATTTCTGCATATAACTGATTGATTACAACAGCGATACCTTCTTTGAAGTGATACTCATTCTCGATTGTCATATCCATTTTTTCACCAGACATACCAAATTCGTACATTGTACCATCGTTTTCTGATACATGCTTGATTGGCTTGAAATCAGGATCTACAGGGATAATCATAATTTTCTTGTTATCTGTAATCTCTTTTCTTGTACCAAATTCATTCACTCTTGGAATAGTGATTAAATCGTATCCTTCAAACTTACCAAGCATACCACTATTATATTTTTCATTTTTCATTGTTTCAGACCATAAGCCTGTTGGAGTAAGAGCTTGTAGTTTGCTTAAAGCTACTTTAGTACCAACAAACGCAACAGGGCAACCAGTGGCAGTGGATACTTCCTCTGCTAATTCAATAATTTTGTCCTTATTAGTATCAATAATTTGCATTTCTTTTACTAAATCTGTTGGTAAGTATGTATCCGCAGACATGAAAGCAGCATATAAAGCATCTTTTCTATATTTTTCAACAGAGCGGTATAACTTATCTATAAGAGAGGTAAAGTCAATACGACCTGCCATATAACTTTCATAATCAGCATAAACCTTAATAGTATACCAAGATGTATCTACGCTGAATGCTTTGCTTGGTCCTACTTTCTGACGAATGATATCATGGTGATTACCTGCAAATTTAGATACAGATAAAAGAGAATTATCTGCAACAGTAAACTCATTTTTATCGCCTAAACCAAGATTTCTAGACTCAACAAAAGCTTGAAAGAATGGATCATCGCCCCAACCAGAAACTAGTTTATCTTCAATTGACTCTTCGATAATTGCAAATACATCTAATTTATGTTTCTGAAAAGCTCGTCTAAATTCTTTTTTAGAATAATCCTCGTCAAGCTCCATCACCTGTCTAAATTTATCTCGAATGAAATCATCATTTGAAACGCCAGCTTCTTCTAATTCACTCACAACGATAGATTTACCATGTGACATATCAAATAAAAATTTTCTAAATTCGTCTAAATCTTCTTGCTTTCCTCCAAAAGCATTATCAATTGACAAACTGTAATTGATTTTTAATCTTTCAGTCATTTATATTAAATCCCCCTCAAATTACGCCCCTGCAACAATGGTTGTATTTTGAATTACGTTAATTAGTACAATGGTTTCAAAGGAATATGTTTCAAAACCAATAATTTCACCAACGAACCCATTTGTTTTCAATGTTGCATCTTTTTGGGCTTTATCAATTTCTTTGTACAGTCTGTTGTCATCCACAACAACGATATTACCAACAGCAGGAGTAGAACCTACTTTTGTTGTAAAGGCATAATCAGATACTCCAATTACATCATCCTTGACTATTTCATATGCTCTACAGGCTTTACCTTTCACGTTATAAAAGTTATACTCATTTTGAGCATAAGCACTTGATTCATCATAGATGAATGGATCATCACATACAAATACAATTGCATCAGTAGCAGTTGGTGTTTCTGCTTTTCTTACTTGTAATTCTCCATCTTCAAAAGCACCTAGTTTAATTAGAGAACCTTGTTCAATGTCATTGACTTTATCCAACACATCGTACATATGTCCGCAGTTAGAAGCCTTAATTTTACTAGAACGAGCAATAACATGTTTCTTATTTGGCTCTTTCCATGTCATATTTCCTAAAATACTCATCTATTATATTTCCTCCTCTTTTTTTGCATAAAAAAATGACTATTTTGCATAGTCATCGAATAAATTTCCATATGGTTTTTTCTTTTTCTTTAGATTAGAACCAAAAGTCGTTTTAACTGTTTTTTTTGTTTTTGGTTCTGTATTAACAGAAAAATTTTGTTTCTTCATAAAATCAGCAAAAATTAGATCTGCTTGTGTGCTTAGTTCTTTGATTGAATACTGTTCAGCATCTTTCTTTAATTGAACAAATTCTTCAACATCTTTTAAACACTCATAAACTTCATTTGATAAGATAGCATCTTTCTTTTCTTTTAATTCATCTGCTTCCTTTTCAGACTTAAATTTTACTAATTCGCTATAATTAGATCTCATTTCTTCTAATGCTGATTCTTCATCTTTAGTAATATAAGTGGCATATACTTGAATCCTTTCACCGTCAAATGCTACATTGTCGCCATCTTTGGTATATTTTTGTCTATAATACTTACGAGATGGATATTCTTGCATAATAAAAGAATCATCATAAACTTCATTAATATATACCCAGCTATTTTCATTTTCATATGTAGAGCTACATAATCCGTAAAGCCCACAGCGAATATCTTCATGGGAGATTTGAAATTCTTCTCTATCAATAGTAAAGCTCATATCACCATTTTCGGAGATTGTGTATTCTTTTTTCCCATATTTCTTTTTAGATTTCTTTTTAGAGTTTCCTTTACAGCTAAAAGCTTCTTCAAATTTTGTCTCTAATTCTTCTGATGTCAAACCTTCTGTTTCAAAAGTCACATCTTCAGCAGTGACACCATACTTCTGTAATAATTCTTCAAAACTCACTGTATTACTTCCTCCTTCCTTATTTGTTTGCGTTTCTTGAGTTTGTTTCATACTTTCAATTCGTTTAGTAAGAGAGGTAATTAACTCTTGAACATTTTCAACCTTTTTCATTAAGTTATCGCTATATATAAATTTTTCTTCTTCATTTTGTGAAAAAGTTTCAGCATGTGCTCCAGACATTCCTGGTTTTACATTTTCTCCAAGCAAAGTGATTCCTGAAAATGAAAATTTCTCAATATTCAATACCTTTTCTCTAGTATCAAATGAAAACTCTTCAACATTTAATTCAACAGAAACATCAACATTGCCGTTACGAGCTTTAATAATATCAGCAGCAAAATTTCCATATTCTTTGAAAACATATCCATCAACAAAAACATATTCCTTGTCAGATTCAAGATCTTTTTCCATTCTAATATTATTTGTTTCAGGAATAATACCAACAATTGCTTCAATATAATTTGTTCGTTTTTGTCCAGAATTAAATGGATCATCTATTTCTTCCATTGTGTGCCCAGAAAAGTCATAACTAACATTTCCTTTTTTATCTTTGTATTCGCACACATCGGCCAAAATAGGCTTATTAGCAAAAGTCGGTAGAGCAGATTCCATTGTTTCTTTAGAGATATTGGAGCGGTTGTTATTGGCAAGCGTATGACAGGCTTTAATTTTTAGTTTTAAGTAATCGCCTGTTTCAAATTCTTCAAATGATTCAAAAGAGAATAAGTTTCTTGTAGTAACTCGAATAGAAGGTGTGTCAATAGCCGACTGAAATTTGGTTAATCCTTTACTTTCACAAAAATTAATTAAATCATTAAAAGTCATTAAAACCAATTACATATCCTCCTTTCTTCAGTGATAGATAAAAATGATATGTTAGATACAAATTTTATTTGTAAAAAACACATCATTTTTTGTAGTAAAATTCATTTTTCCTTTATTATTTAAGAATGTATAACATCCATTTTTCTTTTCTAACAAAGTAAAACCTTCTGCTATTAGAGTTTTAGCTGTTGATTCATCAGAGGTTTTGATAAAATTTTTATTATTCTGTTCCATTTTTATTTCCTTCTCTGGTTCTTAATCCTTCATCGCTCAAATCGTCTACATCTTGTTCAGGCTTTATTCCTTCAGTAGAAGAACCTGATTGTGTATATGAGGATGAGAGTGGTATCCATAATTCAGTTAATCCTAAAGCATTTTCCATATATGTGGAATTCATGAGTCTGTATGGAGTAGTTCCGTCACATGTTGCATAATCTAGCTTACCAATTCCAAGAGTTGCTTTATCTTTTAAACGTTTACTGTAATCATCTAAATTAAAAATACTTGATTCATGGAAGTAAAATGAGAAATTTTCATCTATGTTTAGAGAAATATAGCGTTGAATATTAGCCCCAAGTCTTCTCAATAGACGCATTGCAAATTCTGCATCTACTTGGATTGAATGTTTTAAACCAACAGAACCAGCCTTATCACCATTGAATAGCATTTCAGATAATCCAATATTACTAAATAAGTTATGAATAGCTTCTGTATAGATGTTGGTGTCCTGTACTTGATTGGTATTATTGAAGAAAATGGGCTCAACATCACAAGCAGAATAAGCAGTGCCTACTAAATCAGGAACAACATCATCAATTAATTGTTGCATAAGTTGTACGTATTCAATTCCAACCGCAAATGCGTCAGGTTCATTTTCTTTTGTTAATAGTGGGATTTTACTTAATAAGAGCACAGTATTTTGTAATTCTGTTTTACTGCGAATTAAAGATTCATAATCTAAAAGATCTAATAAAGAAACAAAAATTGGTAAGAAGTATGGTAATGGAATTTCAGGGTCATCTCCTGCGATTACAGTGATTGTCCTTTCAACAGGTAAATCAAACCATTGATAATCCCTGCCTTGACTTTTATAGGTATTGTAACCATCAATAAACACTTTATCCCAAAGAGCACTTTGAGAAAATTCATCATCCTCTGCACCTAGCACATACTCTTTATTATTGCCCTGATCAAAAAATTGAGCATCAAATTTTAATGTATAAGTGTTTCTGTCAGTAATTGCTGATATCTTACAATATTTTGGGTCAAGTGGCATTATCATAAAACTATTACCATCATCATAAATAAAGCCACTATATATACCATCTCTTAAAGCAGTAGCCATAATAGACGGAGATAATTGTTGTAAATCCATGTTTTCTGTTCTTGAAGCAACTTCGCTATATTTGCTTAAAAAATCATTAGTATTAAGTGGCTTGCTCCAATCACTTGAATTATAAACCACATTATAGGCATAAAGCGGGATAGTGGAGTAGTATTCAATAATCTTTTTATAAGGCATTGATACTCGCCATAAGAAATTAGATACATCTCTAATATTATCAAGGTTGGAAAGAGGGTTCTTAATATAACTTTGAATTTTTTCTTTAGTATATTGACTGTATGTTTTAGATTTTGATTTTTTGACGTTCTGTAAATAAAGATTTTGCAGTCCTTGTTTGAAAAGTAAAAGTTTTTCTTCTCTTGACATTTGTTGTTTAGAAGAAAACTGCTCTAAATAACCATTGACTAAATTATCATTATTTTTATTCTTACCTATATAAATTCCCCCTTTCCTTTAGAAGTGTGTTAAAAACGTTTCCATGATTTTGCACGTTTCCCAATACCAACCATATGACTAGCATCTTGTTTTGGTCTTTTCCTTTTTGTAATATTTTCACGTCTTAATTGAGCTAGATACCAAGCTAACATAACAAATACATAAGCTCTATCGTCATGCATTGAATTTGCTTTTTCAGGAGCTAAATCAAAACGACTCTTTTCGCCACTTTTAAAGCGATACATATTAACTAATTCGGTCTTCATCGCATCAATTTGGGTTAAAGCGACTTCCTCATCACGAGATAGGTGATAAGTATTTGATTCAATTTGCACACCATTTTTTCTTAATTTCTTTTCTTCTTCCTCAGAAGGATAGTTAAATCTTTGGTGTTTACGCCCCTTGGCATCAACTTCGTATAATAATTCGATATATCCTTTCCCAGAGATATACTCTTGAGTAAATTCAATCAAGTTTAATTCCATCATTTTAATGGCCGCCTCATACATTTCAACCTTATATTTCACAGGAGAGAGCAGTTTTAATTTATCCTTAATAGCATTAGGAAATTTTTTATCATCACCCTCATTATACTCAGGATCAATTAATCCTCTATGTATAACACCATTCGCATCTTCCCAATCTTCACATAAGAAGTCTGTTATAGGAACACCTGCTCCACCAGAACCTGCATCAACTAATAATTGCATGACATTTTCATAATCTGCTACACCTTCACCATTATAATCAAGTAAAAGTTGTTTTAAAGCTTTGACCTGATTTGGAGTGGTAATAGGTGTCTTCTTCTTTTTTAAATGGTCTGCTAATGATACGACATTTTCTATCTTCATTTTCCAACCAAAATTAGGATCTTGGTAATACTGGGCAATAGCAATGACAGAATTGTCTTTTATTCGGGCAGGGTCATAAGCTAATGCAAATAATTTATCAGAGTTTTCATTACATAATAAAGGTACTCTTGTAACAGAGTTTTTAATAATATCAGCACGTCTGAATGCTTGTCCTGTACCACCTTCAGAAGTGAAAATATTTCCATATTCTCTTAAAGCTTTTTCTTTATCCATTCTCATGGCTGCATCAACTGTGCTTTGATCCAACATTGGTTTTGGTAAAGGTACACCATGTTTCGTGGCTTTAATAATATTATCAGAATTAATATCAGCACAAAAGTAGTCTTTATCACCTGCATCCATATGTAAAGAGGCTTCTCGGTATTTTTTAAAGAAGTATTGGTCTGTTCTTCCAGCAGAAGAGGCATAAATAAGCTGATTTGTAAATGGAGTAGGTCTTGATTTTTCTAAATCATCAGATTGTCCTTGTCCTAATCCAAAGCTATTATCTTGTAGACAGAATGGTTCTGAAGTATGGAATAATTCTTCATCACCTACATAACCTGCTTCGTCATAAAAATTTAAGTTCGATCTTTTCAATTATGTTATCATAAGGGCTTTTTATCCCCTATTTCTTATAGTTGTATTTCCTATAAGTTCGGCATATCTCTTCACCTTCACCATTACGTGTTAAGGGGCGAGGACTCGTGGACACATTATAGTCTGTCTTTAGACAGGATCAGTGTCTATGCTCTGCATGTGAATATACTTTTAATTATATCCTTCCATTCGGATTAGCATTTCAGCCTTCCCGATTTCTTCCTCGCTTTTACACAATCATTTCTGATTGAGGCAGCAACTTTTGATATATATTTAAAGTTTTATAGAGTTGGGATTTTTTATTGAATTTTCTATCAAGATAGATAGTAGAATTTTTATAGATATAATTTAGAAAATTATCACAATTTTTTATACCATAAATTTGTATGATATAACAATTAGAATCTTTATCTTTTTTTCTAGTTGGTGAAGTCTTAATTCCATTTTCGTTAAGGAATTTTCTCAATCCTTCAATAAATTTAAAACTTCCTGAACAAAAGGAACAACCAACATATTTATCACTTTTAGTAATACATCCATTTCCATCAAAATATCCTCTTATATAATGATTCATTAACTCTTTTGGAAGATTAGTAGGGAATTCTTTTACTAAAGATTTTCTTGGAATGACATTGTATTTTTCTAAATCATGAACCATTTTTTGAGAATAGAATCGAATAATAGATATTTTATTATATTTATTCGTAAATGTACACAATCTTTCTTTTGTTTGAATAGGAACATTTCCTTTTAAAGATTTATTAAACTTTTTTAAATGTCCTATGTCTCTTGTTTGTAAATGTATGGTTAGTTCACAACTATTGTTTTTACCAATCGTAACACATCCATCTGCCATGATAAAACCTAACCAATATGCTTTTTCTTCGTTATTAATATTTTCAAAAAAGTTATGGTCATAATAATAAGGTGATTTAACTAATCCTAAGCGATTAATTTTAAGATCGATAGCAGATTTACTTCGATTTAATTCTTTTGATAGTTCCTTATTAGTTTTTACCAAATAGTTATTTTTTAAGTATTCAATTTCTTCATCTGTCCATCTTTTTCCAACTATCTCCATTCTACTTATCTTATGTTGAACAGAAGATAGGGTTCTTCCCAGATGTTCGGCTATTTCTTTTGCTTCTAATTTGTAATAATTTTCTCTAATGAAATTTTCTTCTTCAATTGTCCAATTCTTTATTTTCATTATTAATTTCCTTTCATATATAAAATTTAGTCTTAATAATTTATAATAAATACATCTCAATCAAACTGCGGTTATTATCGTAACTTCCATTTAACGTATACACAGAAGCACCATTATAAAGAGAGAAGTGGTAACTAGCGGGATTTCGAATAAATCCATCTGTATTTGCATTGCTTTTCACAACTTCTTCTTGAAATAATTCTGTTAATGTTCTAAATGATGGGATTTGTCTTTTGGCGAATTTTATGATTTTACTGAACAATTCAATAGATTGTGAACCTACACCGCATAAAATATAAGTTTGGTGTCCAGGTATCAAAATGGATTTGGTCATAATAAAAATAGAACCAAGAATAGATTTTCCTCCAGCACGAGACATACACCATACAACATATTTTGTATTCCAACTCATCTGAAACACATAGCGTTGATAGTCCATAAATTCTATGCCGAAAAACTGTTCTGCGAATAATACTGGGTTTCGCCTTCCCCATTGTACGAATTTTATCCAATCCTCTAATTCATCAAGACGTTTTTGAGTCATTCCATAACTGTTAGGCTTTTCGAAAAAAGTATAATTTTTTGGAATGAAAATTCCTGACGAAGTTTGTGTATAATTTTCTCCCATGTTTTTTTGTTTTTATTTTTTATTTAATCAATGACTTTATAATTTTCATCAATTAAGCCTTTTTCTTGTAAAAATTCTTTTAAGTCTACATTTTCTCGTAATAATTTACGTGATTCTTCAACTGCCTCATCACGTTCTTTTTGTAATTTTTCAACTAATTGCACTTTAATATCTTTAATTTCCTGTGCAATATTCTCATCGTACCCAATTTGTTTATGTCTGGCAGCCTCGCTAATTTCAGCTACTTGTCGCATTCCTTCGCATGTACCAATATCAAAACTATTAATTTCAGATGAACGAAAGCCTCTTTCTGCAAACAGTTTAACTTTACCAGATAGTGTATTGGCACCCTTACTTTTATTATTATTAAAGTTGACAGAGATTCCGTTGTCTTTAGCCAAATCATTTACTGTTTTATACAGTTTTTGTACAGTTGCAGTTAATTTATCAATAACAGGTACATTTTCTAAATAGTCTGATTGGGTATCATTAACTAATACATCAATGTGGTCATTAAGTTTTTCAGCTTGGTTCACAGATTTTACAATTTGAATTACAGCATTCATTTTTTGACCATCATTTTTAGTTTCTTCGTCAAGAAGATTGACTAACTTAGCATAAAGTAACGGTTTGTCCATTTCATTGGGATAATTTTGAAAAGGATCATATCCACAAAAGCGAACAACATCTTTTTTATTTACTTTATATTCTGCTTCAATTTCCTCGTTTTTGGATAATTCACTGAAAGCGTTCTCATTTGAATGTTTCTCATCTACTATTTCTGACTTATTGTCTTTGGTCAATTTTTTGGGGGCTAAAAATTCAACTTTGAATAAATCTCCATCCCTCCATCTAGCTCCTGACTCACGATTATAGGGTGGAAGAGTAATATTTTTTACATAAAAGTCCCATGGATTTGTAGCATTCCCTTTTCGTGTTTTAACTTCGTTTATACTAGAATCCCAAATATTTTCAATCCAAGGTTTATCTAAATATTCTAATGCTGTTTGAACTGATTCAATGGTTGCACCTTGGTACTTTCCATTATCATCTAAACGATTGGCTATATCATAGGAGCATTGTTTGCAAATGCGAGAAATTCCAGATTTTACTCTATAATCATAACAAACATAGAACTCTGTTTTGGGTTTATGTTTATCACACATATAGCAATATGCTGAATCATTAAGAAATTGTATTTTTTTAGTTTTTTCTTCAATTGTTAGCTTATACTGCTCGATTTCGTATCTAAAATTTTCAATTTCTTTTCTCATTTGAGCAGGAGTACGTTTTTTAGCCATTTCTTCTCGGTGTATTTTTTCTTGCAACTCAAGCTCTGTTAAAAAAACCTGTTCTTTTTTAGTTTTATTTCTTGCCATTATTTAAGTTGAATGTCATAATAACATTCAATTCCTTCCTCAGAGCAGATTAAAATAGTTTGTTCTGGATTTCCAATTAACCGATGATCAATACAGTAGTTGTCAGTACCTGAAACACAACCAGATTCAACAATTTTGACACCATCAACAGTGTGCATATTATTGGTGTGTCGATGGCCCATAATAATACAATATGGGATTTTTTTTGTTAAAAATGTTAGGTTTTTTGCTACGTTTTTAGGAGTGTCTTTATCTCCATGTACAGCATAGTATAATTGTCCTCTTATATAAAATGAGGCAATAGAATCATCAATTTCATTATCAAAAATAAAAACATTTGGGATATTTTGAAGTTTGGCTTTCATATAGAATGGAACAAAGGCATCCAATTCTTCCCCTTTTAAGTGTTTGTCCTTGTCTGGATTTAATCGAGAATGATTGCCAGAAACACTATAAACATAAACATTATTGAATAAATAAGATAGTTTGAATGTAAAATCACTCAACAATTCAGAGATATATTTGATTTGAGAAATTATATTTTCATTATTTTCAATTCTGAGATTTGTGTGGATAGCACCACTAATAAGATCTCCTCCTAACACAAGATAGCAATTTTGTGTAGAGTGAGTATTAGAAATTTTATAGATTTTTTCAAGATAACGAGCTAATCGTTCTTTTAAGATTTCAATATTGAATTTATTAAATCCATTATCAATTTTGATTCCAGTGTGAATATCTGTTAGATGAACAACCATATCATAATCGGTATTATTATCTGGAAAAGAATATGAGGGATGAATGCTAATAGGCTGAATGGCTATTCTCATTTCATTTTTTACTAATTCTATGAATGATTTTTCACGAAAAAACTCTCTTTTTACTCTGTTTAGTTCATTACGCTCATCACGCATTTGCAGAGTTTTTTCCTGCAGAATTCTTTCTTTTTCTAAAAAATCTGTATCTTCATCTTTATGTAGATGCTGAAATACATTCTTATAAAAAGAAAAAGCATTGGAATATTTCTTTCGCCAACTTGATTCTTGGGCAGAAGTATGTTCGTCTCGAAATTCTTTATTCATAATAACAGCGATTTCATCCCACGTTAGATCAATGATTCCTTCTGATTTTAAATTACCAATTCTCCATAGAAACTGGTCTTCATTTTCTCCCTGACTACGTTTTAGATCTGTATTTATT
The DNA here is from genome assembly GCA_949284175.1 of uncultured Eubacteriales bacterium. Taxonomy (GTDB): domain Bacteria; phylum Bacillota; class Clostridia; order Lachnospirales; family Lachnospiraceae; genus Scybalomonas. The sequence continues at coordinate 251,244 of CASDVE010000001.1, read as the reverse complement.
AAATAGACCTCCTTTTTATCCTATGAATTACGAAATTTTAGGATGTCTTGCTGACATCCTAAAATTTAATTATTATACTTACGCCTCATTTACAGCATCTTTAAATGATTTTGTAACTTTTCCTCTGATACGAATTTGAGCAGGAATTGTCATTGATTCTCCTGTACTCGGATTTCTTCCTTCTCTGGAGTCAGCCATTGTGCCAATATAACCGATACCTTTGCCGATTTTTACTTCAATATTTGTATCTTCAGTTGTTTCAATCATTTTATCATAAATGACTTCCTGTAAAGAATTAAGAATCGCTTTCGCATCTTTCTTTGAAATTTTAATATTTTCATCTACTAATTTTGCAACAAGGCTATCAATAATATCAGCCTGTGAGTATACTGTTTTTTGTTTTTCCATTTTTTACTCCTTAATGTTTATTATTTTATTTATTGTTATTTTATTAAATAGAAGAGAGCAGTAGGGCTTATGTAAGCCTAATGTACCTAGCAGAACTCGAATCTGCAACCTATCGGTTAAAAGCCGATTGCTCTGCCAATTGAGCTATAGGTACATAATGGGGACTAGCCCCTAAAGTTCTATTTTTTCAGGAGGTAAAGATTAGAACTTTACAAAAATAAGGTATAAAATGATGCATGAGAGATTCGAACTCCCAAGTCATTTCTGACCGACGGATTAGCACTCCGCTCTGCTACCATTGTGGCAATGCATCATTCCAAAACGGAAGTAGCATGAATCGGACATGCGACATGTTGGTTAACAGCCAACCGTTCTACCACTGAACTATACTTCCATTTAGCTAAAAAATAGAACGCCATCGCAACGCCGTCCTTACAAAAATGCAAAGCATTTTTATGATTTTATATATTATTAAAATTAGGAAATGAAGAGACTCGGACTCTTTACTTGCAGACCTGCTCTACATGCTTTAGTCTATAAGCGACATTTCCTAGTGGGCGACTCTGGACTCGAACCAGAAATGCCGAAACCACGATTTTACAGACCGCTGCGATACCAATTCCGCTCACTCGCCCTTTAACATCCGAAACGAGAATCGAACTCGTATTATATCCTTGAAAGGGATATGACCTAGCCATTTAGTCTATTCGGACATAAAATATAATTAGCTTGAGATTATAGCTAATATCGGAAATCTTTTGAGACATTATTTCTTCTTCTCGTATCCACTATACCCCTATTTCTAGCGAATATAGTAATTTCCACAACCGCTTTTTTTAGTTTGTAGCTTTTCAAACATAAACACATAACTACTCAAATATCCACATTCTGTCTACACTGCCGCGCAGTAAAGATTTGCGATCACCATGCAGTTTCAATTCAACATATCCAAGTCTTGCGAAACTTTTCAATGCCATTCTTAGTTACCCGAATGGATTAGGCTGCTTTCGTTATGCATAGGAACAGACTTTCGCTTTTCTTTATAGAATTATTTTCTTTGTATTTAAATTAAAATGCTATGGAATTAAAATTTCTACCATTTATTTAATTATTTGTCTATCTTATGTTTTACTACTAATGATGTGCTGTTCCAGTGGTTTCGTATCCTTTTGAGACATAAAATGCCACACACCATTATGTCTTTCGTCTATTTAAACTACTCAACATTTATAACACATACTAAGGCTATTGCCTGTTCATTGTTATAAATGGTTAATGCCCTTATCCAATAAAAACTCGGACTATTTAACCTTCAGATCGCATTCATTTCTTCATTAGTTGCCATGAGCTATCCACTTGGCGAGTGGAAGAGATGGTGTACAGCAGTAGCCCTTCGCATCTTTTTTCACTCCTAATTTCCCGAAACTATTTCCATTCCGTAACTTACACAAATGAAACCTGTCCTAAGACAGATGCCTCTGATTGCTTGAGTTGACCAGCTTTCGCTCGGCGACAGTTTGTAGTATACTGCCTTTCCTACGTCACCGTAGATTATCAGTGTCAAGCCACTTCATCTTATAATTATTTTACTTAATGAAATTCTCTTATACATATTGATTTATGATAAGAGAGCAGGAAGCGAGAGCAGGAAGCAGAGGATTTGAACACCTAATAACAGTTTTGGAGACTGTCGTGTTACCAATTACACTAGCGACCCAATTTATTGAACTTTAAATTAATTCCCATTGCAATCCCTCACCTGTTATAGAGTGCTTTCCGGCGGAATTTCTACCTGGTTTTCCTTTTAAATACCCTCTAATAGAACTAGAGCATTCAGATAGACCGCACCATCTGCTAGCTTCTGAAATTGAAACAAATATTTCACCAGTGTTTACACATCTTAATTTTGGAGAACTAGGAAATAATCCCATTTTGTGAGCATGAATTGTGTTTTCTTGATTTGTTACCCATTCAAGATTAGTATAATAATTATTAGTCTTATTTCCATCAATATGATTAACCACAAGACCTTTTTTATAACCACCTACAAATGTCATAGCAACAGCTATGTGTGTTTTTATCATTTTTTTCTTTTTACGCCCACCATTACTAATACAAATACCATAATATCCAGTTGATTTATTCAGTGTTTGTTTTAGAATTTTTTTAGTTTTTGAACTATAAATTTGTCCTGTGTTTGATATTAGATATTTTCCTGATAAGTCAATACCAGGATATATTAAAGTTTTCCACTCCATAAAATCTCCCCCCATTTCACTCGCCCGCAAACGGAATGGTGAGACTTGAACTCACGACCTCTTGAACCCAAATCAAGCGTTCTATCCAAACTGAACTACATTCCGATAATAAGTCGAAGCAGTGGGACTCGAACCCACGACTAACCGTATATAAGACGGGTACTCTACCAGCTGAGTTATGCTTCAGTATTCCCCTAAAAAGGGGAAGAAGTTTGATTTTAGTTTTAATAAAGGGTTTTGAAGCACTACATGTTATTTTAAATTATATTATAAAATCAAACTCCAAATAAAGATTCAACAACATTTTCTCCATGTGGTGTAAGTAAAACATTTACCACAGAAGAAAGAGTAATTTCTTTTTCTGAACCATCTTTTTCACGAGTTTTAATAACTCTTACACGACCCTTACAATCGTGATTAGGACAAACTAATACGTTTGTACCTTCAACCCATGTCATTTGAGAACCACAGCTTCTACACATGTATTTTGAATTGAATTTTTGTTGCTGTTTCTTTAATTTTTCCTCATTAGAAGTTCTACGGATCAATTCATTTAATCCAAACTCCTGTCTAATTTGCTGAAAAGCAAGAGGGTAGTAGACACTTAATTCTTCTCCTGTGTATGTGTTTCTATATGTAGTTCTTGTTTTTTTACTCATAATTTAAAAATCTCCTTTTAATCAATAGAGATTTTTTTACTATGACAGTTTTTTTGTTTTGTGTTTATCTATCCATATATACTGAGTTTGTGAAATTCACTATTCTACGATAAAATAGGAAAATAGTGAATTTCATTTGGATTGAGATCGGGCAAAAATAGCTATTTTTTGCAAATTTTTGCAAATTTGTGACCATATAGAGTAGTGTGCCCATTCTCATTTTCTTCTAATATAGATACAGGAGACATAGAGTTTAAGACAAAATGTTGAAAATTTTCATTTTTATTTTGTAGAACTATTTGTAACATTTTCATTCTTGCAAAGCTTAGCTTATCATCAGTGCTTGTAATTAGGTAATATAACGTATGAGGATTAATTTTTTTAGATAAGATACTAGATATTACACTTTCATTATATATTTTACTTAACTCATACTGATTCAATCTATCTGTTTGATTTGAAAAACTCATAAGTTGTCGAGTGGTATTGGTGGCATTTTCAATTTCAGAGATAATTTGATTAGCTTGAGGATAATAGATTTTTCTAGGATCATAATTAGAGAATTTTAATATATCGTGTAATTTTTTATTCATTCCCCTAACGGTTGGTCCTTTATATGAATCAACAGCAATCTCTAAATAATCCATTGCAGTTTCATGCTTTGTATAAGATTTCTTTTCTTCATTTACATATCCTTTTTCTTTATCTATATAATAAAAGAAATAAGGCTTGATTATTTTTTCTTCCTCGTTTAACCTTTTGTACTTTTCTCTCAATATCTTCAACTCAATAGTATTGTCAATTTTAAATTCCTTCTTAGCCTTATCAATTTCAATACCTGACATAACACTTAGTTGACAGATATCTATATATAATTCTTTCAAATCATCGATATGAGTACCAGTATTTAATTTATGCCAAAACAAAGTATTTAGCTCTTGAGATAAGTTAATGATTTCTCCAATAATGTTTTCACTTGTTTTAATATCCAAATCTGCTTTTTCAGCAGCGGTATATCTTCTCTGTATCTTTTCTGTTTCTACATTAGAAGTAGGAACTTTAAACCAGTTATAATACATCTTTGCTAGAAGAAGCAGAAGAATATGATTCGTCACCAAAATTGAATCAGAATCAAAATCAGCTCCATTAAGTCTTTGAAGAATATTTTCTCCAATACTGTTGATGCAGATGATTTCATCAGTTAAATTGAAGTAATGATCAATTTCTTTATCAGATTTATTATAAGCAATCAATATGTTTCCTGCACATACATGAGGTGAACGAATGCATAATAAGTCTTGTCCATATTCAAATCTGGAATTGTGAATATTTCCAATACCTAATAAGCTTTTACCATCAAATTTTCCGATCGAGTGATATAGCAACTCCATAGGATTACCTAAAAGAGTAGAATAATTACCATTCACTAATACGTGTCCTCTTCTTATATTGTTTTTATAGCTTTTTAATGTATTTTCCAAAAACATTTTATACATAGTTGTTTTAGTGAATTCATTAGTAATACCAAGCATAGAAAAAACAATTTCATTTGAATTGTTCATAATTTCTCCTCTATACTCATAATCCTTTGGGTGTTTGATCTGATAACGCAAAACAGCGGGGTCTGTTTTCAGCTTATCCATATAATCAAATGTATCTTTCAAAAATTCGTTCATCGTTTCTTGAGAGAACGGGAGAGTGTTCAAGAGTTGATAGTGAGTTTGTACCATTTTACCATCTAAGTAATGTGTTTTTTTCTCATGTTTTACCACTCCAAAGTCAGTTTCCATATTTTTTAGCCATGCTTCAAACTTACCGAATTTAAGATATTTGATAGAAGAAGGTGTAGTGATTAGCTTAATGTCTTCAATACGTTTGGCTAGAGTTTTTCCATTTAACTGACTAATATCAGTAATACCCTTCTCTTTAAAGAAGAGTTGAATATTTGTATTAAAAGCACATGATTTAAACATAATATTTCTTAATACAATCATCCCATATTGTGAAAATTCTCCCATGGCACTAATATCAATCAAACTTTCACCATCCCATATTGAGTTATGGATTGTGATTTCTTGCTCAGAAGTTTGAAGTCTTTTTTGTACTTTATTAAGAGGAACTTCTTCACCATCATTATCAATCATATTAGTTACCATGGTCGTATCTTTAAAGACACTTTCATAATCATCTACCAAAAGAATGTTTTCGGGCTTTAATTGGATTGTTCCAATAATACTACTAAGTGGTAATGCAATATAAGCTTCAAATCCAGCTAGGTCGATAATTTGACCTTCTTTCACTTTTAATCCAGCACAAGACCATTTAAACATAGCTTTATATAGTCGCTCATCGATAAATAAACATTTCCCCACCCTTGACGAACCACCAGATCTCTCATATCTTACATAATGTATGCCATCACAAGTAAATCCATTTTCATATAAATATTGTCTAATCTGACCAGTATCATTTAATGTTGCATTATTTTTCTCTTTGTAGCATTGTTCAATAGTATCATACTTAAATATACCTTCTAACAATGCCTCTGGTAACACATTTTCTGGTCTTACATATGTATTTAATTGAATGGCAATTAGTTTATTATTTTCAACATATGCACAATTTTCAAAAGGAATATCTTTTATTTTATATCCGAATCGTATTAGTTTATCTGTTCCAATTTTATTAAATGACTTATTGGCATAGTTGAAGGTAACATTTATGATTTTTGTTGTATATTCTTTACCATTTACAAAAAAAGAAAAGTTTTTATTTCGTATTTTTTTACAATATACTTCTCGCAACTTAATTAATTCCATACTAAAGTCATGTGTATTTATAAATTTTTTTAAGTTATAATCACCATATTCTCTAAGTAATGTGAATCCTTTTTCCATATTAACTAGATGTTCTGCTACATATAGATCTTTTCCATCAATTGATGGAATGTATATATTATCGTTTGTTTCAATTTCCATTTTTAAATTTTCCTTCCTGAAAAATAATTTTCAATTTTTGCTGCTTTTATTTTGTTTTCCCTTATTATGTTTAATTGTTTTTTTACAGCAATATAGGACGAGCAATGTGAATGACAACCTATATATCTACTCTTACAATGTTTACACTCTTTAAAATCCATAAATTTTCATTCCTTTCTTGAATCAATAATTAATAAAAGACAAATTATACTATGAGGAATTATGCACTACCGCTAGGGAGTGTTACTTTTATAATCGGATTTTGAGTTTGATTATATATTTAGTATAAACGAATTTGAAAAGAAGTTAACTTGCGTTAGCAAGTTGACTGAACAAAAATGAGTTTCTAAATATATAATCAAACTAATAATTTGACTCTTATAAAATGTATAGTGCTATGGCTTTTAATACTTATATAAATATAATAATATACTCATATAAAATAAGGTATTAATTAATTTTTTATACTAAAACGACAAATTTAGATATTAGTATATATTATATATTCTCATAGCAAAATTTGTCGTTTTTATTATTTATAGTTATAAGTTTTATCCATAATATACAGTTGTTTAATTAAAATTGGGATACATTATTCTACTATCATTCAATATCAAATTTAATAATATATTCTATGTATATATTTCCTAATTTTTCATATTTTTCTTTGTTTCCTATAATCCATTTTTCTAAATCAGAGGATATAAAAGATTTTTTTAAAATTCCATTGTATCTATTATAAATATATTTTTTAAAACTTGTACACATATTTTCATTGATAGTTTTTCTAGCTCGTTTAGCATCGCAATATTCATAATAGTTTTCAGCTTTTTTTATTATATAAGCATCATTTATATCAATAAAATCTTCACCCATATATTCATTAACATCTTTAATAAAAAAAGCATGATAATTTTCATTGTAGTTTGATATATTGTTATAGTAAGAACCAGAAGTTTTTTGTATATTATTTTTTTTGAGTTCATTGATTTTTTTTATGTCTTTTTGAGTTCTAACAAAATACTTCTTATCAAAACTTATAAGTAAAAATGTTTTATTAAAAATATATATTTTTCTTTTGAATAAAGATGTGATAGTTGATTGAAGTATATTATTTTTTTTTATAGATAAAAGTCTATTAAAGTAATTAAACAAAGATAGAGCAATTTCATTATTGCCTATTTCTTTTGCAAATAAAGAAATAACTATATTAATATTTTCATAGGTGTAAGCATGTTTTTTATGAAATCCAAACATTTCATAAAGATGAAAAGTTACAATATAATACTCACTCTTATCCTGCATCAATTCATTTAATATACTACAAGTATATGGGACAAATGTAGCATTCTTTTTAAATTTATTAAATTCCATCTGTACCAGACTGGAAGAATACTGCTTATTTGATGTAGATGGTTTAGAATATTTGTTTTTCTTTCTATACTTAGATAGTATTTCTTTTTCAGCTTTTTTCTTCAAATCATCTAAATTGTATGGTTTCCTGCGTTTTGTGTACCAATCTATATATTTATTAACTCTTTCTTCAATTTTTTTACTATGCTTTGATAAATAATTTTCTTCTGCAATCTCTTTTGGAATATCAGGTATATTTACAACACCATATTGACCTGTAACAATAATTTTTTGAGAATGTGGAACTTTTTCCATATCAAGAACGGTTTTTAAGTATTTCATTTGATTTTGTTTAGCTTCTCCAGTTTTAATTGGAATGCCATAATACCTACAAAACTCTTTGTAATTTCTAAATTCTAATATAGCCATTTTTATTCCTTCTTTATGGAGTATCGATGTACCGCTGATCTTATAGAATAAAAAGTACGTCCTAACTCTTTTGCGATTTGTTGGCAGGTATATCCTTTCGAGCGTAGATATTGGATTTTATGTATTTCAGTAATTGAATAGTTTCTTCTAAAATTTTTTTCAATTTTTCGATATTCATAAAACCATTCTGGCTCAGGAAGTATAGTAAGTGGTTGTATTTTGGAGAAATCAATAGAATCTTTGTGATCTTTCGCATATTCCCAAAAATACTCAGGTGTGACCAGGATAATTTTTTTTTGTGTCCCACAGGTAAATGTGTTATAAGACATACCGTTTTGGATAAATTTAGAAAGGGTGCCGTAGTATATGTTAGTTAATTGACTTAATTCATATAATGTTAGCCCTAAGTCGTCTGGTATAATTCTTTTAAGATGGAGTTTATGTGCTTTATGGTATATGGAGGAAGAAGAACGACCTAATTTTTGCATAACATATTTAATGGTAGAAGTTGCATAATGTTCTTTTAAAAAAATAATATCTTCTTCTGTCCAAAAGTGATTAGAATTTCTTGCAGTTTTCATGACTTACTCCTTTTATTTAGATTTTATTTAGTACTTATGTGAAGTTTTTTCTATATTTTATATAAAAAACTATTCCTAGATGGTAAAACAGTTTTTTACACTCCTAGATATTTACTAATTTATAGGTTTTATCGTGGGTTTTGTGCTAATACCCGATTAAAGTTACAATAGTGTTATTTTCTAACAAAGCAAGTAATCAATAAAGCAAATGCCCTGTTTATATATAAAATTTCACCATAATAAAAAGTTGTCGGAATAATAATAGAAAAAAAATAATCTAAAAAATACCGTTTTTTAGCCAAAACCTATGTAAAACCCATATAAATGGGGTTGATTATATGTTAATGACACTATGATAACATTTTTAACGAAACAGATCAATAGTTTATAGATTTTATTTAGTATTATAGTTTGGATTAATGATAAGACGATTGGTTGGAATCATGTGGGAGAGGCTGTAAAAACAGTAGAACAAAAGCAGAGAAGAAGAGCAAGATTTTTAAGTAAGTATCGAGAAAAACCATATTTTCGTCTGAGAAGAAAAATGGCTCAACCATGCGGTTTTTAGCACCCCCTATCGCATTTTAATGATTTTTTTCTTGTTGATTTTTGCGTAAAATATGAATTTTACGAACATTTTTTAAAAATAATTTATTTGTGCTTATGTGCTACAAATGGCTTGAATACGCCATTTTTTTGATATGTGATTAAAATACAATAATACTAATTAAAATTTATTTGAAAAAATGTATTGTGAAAAATGCCTGTTATAGTATACTAATAATTGTCAACAGGACATAGCGTAAACGAAACGAAGATATGTTTCCCCGATTTTTATATATGGGTTTGAAATAGGAACGTATTCTTACATTTTCTTTTACACTAAAGCTAATTGACACATAGAACCTTGAAAAAAGAATATTGTTTTTACCTGTTAAGAGTAAGTGAAACAGGAGATAAATATTTATATTTACAGTTAACACAAACAATAATACTAAATAAAATATATTTTTTGAAAATATTTATCAAACCCTGTCGCCCACTCCAACGCAAAAAACAATATTTGATCTGCTATCATGAATCAAAGTGACTGCTAGATATTAGACTTGTACTATATCTACGTTATTGGACTTGTACCATAACATTTTAAACAGTCAGACAGTTGTTGTTATAGCTCTGTTTTGCTTTGTTTTCTGTTAGTGCGATGATATAACTTGACTACTTTGGAACTATAAGAAAAGGATAGTAATAGTAACAGGCAACAATAACTATGATGGTGTAGGAAAAACTTTGTTGTAAAAGTGCTAACGCATGGAACTAATAAAATCACCAATCCTATGGGAGTTGTGAATAAATTAGTAATCTAATCCTTGTTACAACGTATTGGATAGTATGGTCGTGAGATTCGGGCAGTTATCAGTACAGGAATCATACAAGTTTAAAGTCAAGTATAAAATAAAGATTAATTGCATACCAAAAATTATATATTGATGTGAAGTTTGGTATGCAATTAATAGCAAATAAGCAAACAATAAAACTAAAAAAAATCCATTATTGTATGAATGGTAGAAAGAAGGAAATTATGAGCAAAAAAACAAACAATCAAAACAACAACCAACAACAACCAACATTTGAAACTTTTACACTTAATGGAATTGCCTATACAGGTAGAGAAGTAGTAAAAGCTACAAAAACAGAAAACACATTAAACATTCAAAGGGTCACCAACTCACGCATGGTTGACTTTGAAAGAATTAAAACAGAAGAAGAGATCAAGAAATTAGATAAGAAGATCTCACAACTTACAACTTCAATAGAAGAGGAAGAAGAGAAAGTACAACAACTTCTTTCAAAAATGACAGGAGAGGTTAGAGAAGATAATCCTATCTACGAAACTCTTAATTCTTTAAAAGCATTGAAAGCTAGTAAACAAGAAGTTAGAGAGGAAAAACAACAACATCTTGATGATCTTACTTCTCTTCAGTCAGAGATCGGAGAACACTCTTCATACTCTGAATTAGCTGATAATGAAAGACGTATTATTGACTTGGTGGCACGTTCTTTTATCAAGGGTTCTTTAGCCAATGCTGATTTTGGTGTTGGCTCTGAATGCCTTGAGGCACTACACAAACGTGCCATTAAATTGTCAACTGCATCAAAAATCAAAGAAGTAACTAAAAAAGACGGCTCTATTTCATATCAATCAAATATCAGCGATTGGTATAAACAAGAGTTCAAACAGTTAAAGTATGATCTGTCAGAGATGGTTAAGTTATACTTTTCAACAAGTACAGAAGAGGGTAGTGGATTGTTTAAAAACTTCTCTACCAATATATCAGTGGCGTTGGTAGAGTGTTTGATTTCACTTTGTACTAGTGAGATTAGAAATGACAATAAAAAAGACAAAAACTCTGCTATACAAGAATATATGTGTAAAAAACTTGTTAATATCTCTTTGCAAAAATTCAAAGAACAACTTGGTATGTTACTCAGTGCCAAATTTGAAGGTACTAACATTGAAGAGAGAGTTGAAAAGAAACAGGAGAAAAAAGAAGAAGAGAGTAAATAATTTTACTAAAAAAAATAAAAAAAGGAGGAAAATAAAAAATGAAGGAAATGAGAAAATTTATAGTAGGAATGTTGTTAGGACTTGGGATTTTTAGTGTCACATTTGGTTGTGCCATTACTCAAGCGATAGAAGTAAGAGGAGAGAAAGAGGTAAAAGAAGTAAAAGAAGTAAAAGACTTAATTGATATGGCTCAAGTCACAAACATTGAGGTAACGGAAACAGGTACACTATTAACTTTCTTAAATGGTACAGGATACTATTGGGAAAGTGAAGAGAATGAAGAAGAAGGAGAAGAGAAAGAAATGAGTAAAAAGGAACAAGAAGAGAAACAGGAAGTAAGCAAAGATTGGATCAATATGAACCAAGTCACAAATATCAAAGAGGAAAATGGTGTATTCACAATCACTGTTAAAATAGGTAATGACTATCATGATTATGTTTGGGAAAATTAATGATTTATTCCATATAGAGGGTATAAGTAGAAATACTTGTATCCTTTGTTATGCAATAAATTAAAAGAAAGAAGGTAAGTGGTTCATGATGAAAGTAAACAGAGAAAAAGCAAACAAAGTATATACAGTAAAATAGAAAGCGAGGAAAACAGATATGAAAGTACAAGGAACTGCATTATATAATTCCTATTTTAGTGAAATACAAGAAATTACACATGACTTAGGTTATATTATAATAAATCAATCATATTGGTATCCTGAAAGCAAATACACAGAGGAAGAAGCAATTAAAAAATATCTAAGTGATATAATCTATTTCTTGGACAAATAGAATCACGAATGTTAAGCAGAAAAAGACTAAATTTATCTCATATAGAAGGCATAACCATTTATCGGTTGTGCCTTTTGTTATGCAATAAATTATGCTAAAATGAAAGAAAGAAGGAATAAGATGAAACAATGGGAAGATCTAGGAATAGAAAACGACTTTCTATTCTCAAAGGTAATGCGTAAGGCAGAGCTATGCAAAAATCTACTTACGCTGATTTTAAATACTGAGATTGAAAAAATAGAATACATTCAACCTCAGAAAACAATCGATGAATTCCACGACTCAAAGGGAATTAGACTTGATCTCTATATCAAGAACAGTAACGGAAGAGTCTATGATGTGGAAATGCAAACCACAAATTCCTCACTACCAAAACGTACACGCTATTATCAGTCGCTCATGGATATGGAGCAACTAGAAAAAGGTGACGTATATACGAAACTGAAAGAAACGTATATAATATTTATATGTACGCAAGATGTGTTTAGTTTAGGTAGAGCTATATATACCTTTAAGCAAACCTGTCAAGAGGAAAAAGGACTGTTGTTAGAAGATGGAACAACAACGCTCTTCTTGAATAGTAAGGGAAAGAACAAGGGAAACAGTCAGGAAATTTCAGAAGGATTAAGAGCCTTTTTGAATTATTTGGAAACTAAAAAAGCCACAGACGACTTCACTCGTAAATTGAAGAAAGAAGTTGCAAAGGCAAAAAATAACAAAGAATGGAGGAATGAATATATGCTCAAAAATCAAAGAGAACTTCTTATTAAAGAAGAAAGTAGAGAAGAAGAAAGAGAATTAAATAAAAGAATGTTCAAGCTCTATAAAAAGGGTTTGAGCTATGAAGAGATTGCCAAACGGTGCAATATTGAAGTAGAAAAGGTCAAGGACTTTTTCGAGGAGTAAAGGAGTAAAACAGATAAAAACAAATAAATAATATAAGCAAAAGCACAACTGTCAAAGGTTGTGCTTTTTATTATACGATAAATGACAAAGAGAATAAACAAAAATAAATAAAAAGGAGGAAAGTAAAAAATGAAAGGATTTTTATATACAAATTTTTCTCTAATTTGTGTTTGTATCTTACTGGCACAATTTGTATCTGAGCATACATGTTTTTACATTGGGATGGGAGGAGGATTAATCATTAATATTATAGGACTCATACAAGAAGAATTTAAAAATAAACAAGTAAAGGAAGAGATAGAATGCAAATAAAGAAATTTAAAAATAGCAACTTCAATATTAAGAAGGAGCTATGGTATGACGGGGAACAGGGAGGAATTGAAAGGTTGTTGGAGTTGTTATGCAACTCAATAGAGTTGGATTTTATGCCTGCGGATGAAGAGAATGGATTAGTTCCTTTATGTGGAGGAAATGACTATGCTTACTATGAATTGTATAACTCAAACACAGATAAATTTTATAGAGTTGATATAAATGATTCTATAAGGTTTGATAGAGGAGAAACAGTGAAATTAGTTGGATTTGAGTTGTAAAAAAATAGGAGATGAGAAAAATGAGAAAGTTCTGTGATTCAAGTGACTATGAATTTTTAGAAGATGGAGAATTGTGGAACGATTAAAATAATTAACAACATATAGTTGGAAGATTTTAAATACTTATTAGAAAATAATATGCAAGAGATCATAGAAGAAGTAATGAAAGGAAGAAATTGAGTTATGAATAAAATATTTAAACATCAATATACAATTGAACAAGTGGCAGATCAAAGATGGTTTTACTATCTGAAAGAAAAAAATAAAAAGGGTGAAACAATGACCATTGAAATATGCAAAACAACAGTTGACCCAAAAGACAAGAAATCATTACCTTACTTATGGTGGATACATGGATGGATTAAAACAAAAATGACTTCATATTGGTGTATATCTACATATGTAAGAGATGGAGAAGGAAATTGTATTGGCAAATATAATCCTCAACATACAAACGATGGTAAGGTAGATTTTGATTGGATGCTAGATGGAGCTGAAGAAAATAAAGAGCTATTAATAAAAGAAACTATTAAAAGATTTTATGATGGAAGATAAGGAGGACATTCATGGGAGAAAAAATGAATTTAGAAAGAGTTATTGTATCATTTGTAGACGATAAACCTATGATTTATGGTTTTCTCAAAGAGGGGGAGACAGATGACGAAGCCAAATCAAGAGCTTTTTTACGTAGTATGGAAAATTTACAACTTTATTCGTCTAATCATAATAAATATCCTTGGTATCAAGAGGATGGGAGTGAGTATTGGCAAAAACAATATGACATTGAAGCCAAGAGAGAATATAAAGTTATGTCATATGATCAATTTATAAGAATGGAACGAGTTCATATTCTTTCTCTTCCATTACAAGAGATTTCAGAAGAAGAGTATTATGAGATGCTTAATGTATTACCACCATTAGCGTGGATTACTCGTCAAGAAGTTGAAATGTTCTGTATGTCTGAGTTTTATACTGGCGTATATACAACTCAGTATGCTTATGACAAAGTAAATAAAAAATTCTACAGTAAAATTGTAGATTATACAGATAAAAGCACTTGGATTTGCGAACTATTAAGATAGGGAGAAGAATTAATGAGTACAATAATACATGAGGAAAAAACAAATACAATATTTGAAAACTTATCAAAAAAACTAAAGACAGATGAGTTAATAAAATTAATGGATCAAGAAAGTATAGAGTGGAATCAAGGCAACGTGGATAGGGCAATAAGAGAGGCGGATACTTGTATTTTCTCCTTAGATGACATTGCCTTTCAAAGAGCACTTATATCTTCTAAAGACTATCAAGAGAAGCAGAGAATAATTCATGTTCAATTGGATAATATGCTTTTATATCAAGGAGAAGAAAGAATCCGATATTATAAAGAGAAAATAAAGCCGATTATCCAAGAAAGGGATGCTCTTTATAATAAAGGAAAAAAGAGATTCAATAACTTAAAATTATATGTATAAACAAATAAACTTTAGACAAAAGACACAGTTAAATAAGACTGTGTCTTTTATTGTCAAGTTTATCAACACAAGTTTAAAAGAAATTAGAAAAAGGAGGGAATACAAAATGGAAAGTAGATATGTAGAGGCATAGAAAATAGAAGGGAGAAATTTATTATGAAAGTAGAAGAAAGATTATTTTTAGAAACAACAACAAGACAAGAATTATATGACTACATGAAACAAAAAATCAATTCAACAAGAGGTGCAAAAGTCTTTTATTTAGAGGACAAGTACACTAAAAATGCCGAAATAAGATATGAAGATTGGGAATGGTATGCGGATTACTTAGACCCAAGACAAGAAGGAATGTTTCTTCTTGTTAGAGGGGATGAATATGAGGTGGACATGCGTACAAGGGATCTAGAAGTAGTATTTGCAGAAAAAAGCAAATATTACATGACGTTTAATGAATTAGTGGACGAGTGGTGGAACTATATTAAAGAAAATTACCAATAACACAAACAAATAGAAGAAGTGTAAGGAAATTACAGCTCTTTATCAATGAAAGGAGAAAAATCATGAAAGAAAAATTTTATAGATATACAGAGGATATGGAGGAGATGGAAACAATTAAAAGCGAGTCAGAATGGAAAGAATATTATAATACCAATATTAACCACGATCCAAATGATTGTGGATACCCTACTTTTACAGATTGGCTAGATGATATGGTAAAAATGGGATTATTGGTAGAAAGCGTAAAATTGAAAAAAACTTACGAAGTAACAATTACAAGAACAGGAACGATCATTGTAGAAGCAGAAAACGAACAAAAAGCACTAGACAAAGTTTTAAATATGCCTAGTGAAAAAATTGATGAAACAGCCAATCTCACAGGTTGGCAACCTAGTGATGTGGAAGAAGTAGATCAGTGAATAGGAGGAATTAAAAATGAAAAATGATAAAATATTAAAAATGATTGAAAATGGAGAAACTGAGGAATTAAAAAAACAATTGCAAGACGAAATTTTTCAAGAAAAAATAAAAAAAGAGCCAGATAAGAAAAAACGATATTTGGCAATGAAAAGGTATTTTAAATATTCCCCAAAAGAGGCTCCAAATGCAGTTAAGAAACCTTGTAAAAATTTAGAAACGGAAATAGGCACATATAATGCCTTTATAGACAATTGTTCTTTTGTGTTAACAAAGGAACAACTTGGTGAAATTGAAGAATTTGATAATACCAAGGAAAAGTATTTTGATATTGATAATATTATCAAATCTATTCCACAAGAGTATAAAGAAATAGATTTAAATTTACTTATATCAAAAGCCAAAAGTTTAGGATATAAGTATAAAAAGTCAGAAATTGGTTATGGTTCAGCCTTTCAATTTGTTTTCAAATATAGGGAAGGATATTATAAAATTGGTATCTTGGATAAGGCTTATAGTATTATCCAAGATGAAGAAAAAGCCAAAGTGTACTATACAGGAAATAAATCATTATTATATATAAAAACAAACATCGGATTATGTGGAATTTTGCCATTTAATGCTAATAAAACAGGGCAAACAGAGAAAGAAAAAACTGTCATTGTCCTAAATAATGATGGAGAAATTGAAGAACAATAAAATTGTAGTTTGATAGGAGAAATGAATATGAAAGAAGATAGAAAAAAATATACTGAAATTTTAGAAAAGATTTCAGATAACCCTAAATATAAAGAAGAGTACAAAGAGTTGCATGAATTAGTAAACAAGCATTTTGATATGTTAGAACATCTGGGAAAAACAAGTTTACTAGATGTTCTTGAGTATGAAAAAAGGGCAAATAAAGCCTTAGCAGAACCTCTTAGAATTTTAACCTTTGAAAACGAGTCCTTAAAAAAAGAGGTGAACAAGTTAAGAAAAGAAAAAAATAAGTCCGAGAAATATAAAATAATTGGAAAATAAAGGAGAAGACAACATGGAAAAATTAAGAGTGTGTCATATTCCGCAGATAGGAGTAGAAAATAAGGCATTTTATGTGCCAGTACAAACAGTTGAAGAGGGAAGGAAGGTTATTGACATTTTATCAGCTTACGATCTCTTTCAACTAGAAAATAATATCAAGCTAGATTTTTGTAATTTATCTATGTTAGAACAATTCAACCAAGAAACTCAAGAATGGGAATCATGGGAATCGGAAGATGGATGTTATGACAATGATAATTTAGATGATTACTTTGAAGAAAATAAAGAATTAGAAGAATTTTCTGATAAACTTTTTTCTCAAATAAAATAACTATTTTATTACATATAGAGAACATAACTTATAGATTGTTATGTCCTTTTACTATACATTTAATAAATAAAAAAGAGCAAATCAAATAAATTAAATATTAAATCCTATATTAAAATAGGTAGAAAGAAGGAAATTATGAGAACATATGAAGAAGTAAAAAAATATCTTGAGTCAGAAAATTATGATATAAACAATTGGAAAAATATCATTTCTACAAATGAAAGTGAAATGATTCCTGAAGAAACATTTCAAGATATCAAATTTATTTTAGATGTTAATAAAGAAGCAGTAAGACTTCGCCGCAAGAGATGTGAAGCACCTGGCGATGATTACTATAGATATGGTTCTTCAGATAATTTTTTAGAGCTAGTGCTTAGAAAAATTAATTATTTTTATGATAATGTTCCATTCGAAGAAAACAAAGAACCAATAGATTATTATTATGATATTCTACAAGCTATTGGTAAAGGAGCAGATTATAGATTATGGCATGAGTATCATATAGAAAAGATAAATAAGAATGAAATTTCTATTGATTTTGCGTGTGGACGTAATAGCAATTACTACGAGCCTACTTATGTTTACGCTATTAAATTTAGGGTGTCAGTAGATATAATAAAAAACAAACAGATAGATGTTTGTATGGGAGGCTGGTATAATGGTTATCGAAATATGGCAGATGCAGTTTGTAAGAATATGGTTTCACTGTCAAAATCATGCTATACAAAAGAAAAAGATTATTGGGAAAAAGAGGGGAATTTTTATTGTTATGATTGTTATATGAGTCGATTATACCACAGAGACTTTGTTGATGATTTTTTCTGTGATTTAATTGTTGCAACTGAATGTTATAAAATATTAACAGATAAACATAAAAAGAAGATTTTAGAAAGATTAAATGAATTGTTCGGACAGGAAATGCATACTTTATTCAATTACTCAGAAGTGTATTTATCTAAAATTCTAGAACAATTTAAAGACTTTTATGAGGAACAAGGAGATATGTTCAATTTTATGGGAAGATATGGAAATGGACTGGATAAAATAGACAATACTCTTTTTAAAGATATCGAAAAGTATTCATATTTCCAATAATAAAATTTACAAACTAAAAGCACAGGTGCAAATTATTCGCATATGTGCTTTTTTAATACGCTGACCTAACGGCAAATACGGGGAGAAAGAAGGTAAATTATGAAATTAAACGAATTATTAAAACAGTACAATGTTAACATTATGTCATTTCCGGCTTTTAAAGGATTAGAGGAGTTTTGCAACAAAGAAGGGAAAGTCGTAAACTTATGCACTTTACCAGCAGAATTATTGTTACAACAAGGGATTTCAGAATATTATGCACCTGTAATTCCTAGAGGTAGTATTTTTAATACAGCACAGGAAATTATGGATGCGGATTTAGATGTTAATCAATACAGAATAGTGGAAGTTGAGTCTGAGGATGTGGAATATTGTGATACAGTTATAGTTACACGTCATAAGGCAACAATCGATATTATCAAAGAAAAGTTTAATTGTGTTACTAAAGTATTAACAGGTAATGTAACAGCTGAAGACATTCAAGGCAGAAATGTAGTAGGCGTTCTACCACCTAATCTAATCTGCAAATGTAATTCTTATATTGCTATGAGTATTAAGGATTATAACGCAACAGAGGGAGATCTTACAAAAGAGCAAATAGAAGACAGACTCATTATGGGACGTCCTATTCGTCTAATTAACGTAACAGGACATAATGATCTTATAAAAGAGTTCCTAGAATCTACTCTAAGTATTTTAAAAGAAAAAGATATAAGTTGTTTTAAAAACTTATATTACGAAGATCAACTTAGAATTGTTGATGGCTATTATAATAGACTTCTATTTCAATTCTTTACAAGAAAAAGAAGTTCGGGATACCAATCAGCTGTTTTATTAGATAATGTGTATGGTATTAGATCAATTATGTATTCATACTGGGTCTACGATCCTTGTTATGATTACGAAGACATGACTATTTCATATTGGACTGATGAATCAGAAGATGGATATATTGTTGAAGAACTTAGTGTAGATTTAATAAATAAGTTATTATCAAGGGCGCTTTAATTATAAAAAAATATTAAGACCTATTACCGTCGAGTTATAGGCATATAAGGAGAAGAACAATGAACAAAACAGTAAAAGAAGTAATGGAAAAAGTTAGTCATACATTTAAAAATGGGGTTACAGTTGTTAATACAACACCACATCCACTTACATTTCAAGACTCTCAAACTATGGAATTAGTATCAATTCCATCAGACGAGAGCCTTGTGATCAATGCAAAAGTAAAAGAAATAGAGATTAGACCTCATTTTGTAAAATCCGTCTTTGTGTCAAATAAAGATGGTGAGATCAAAATTAATGCAATTAAAACGTTGCTTGGAGAAGAGGTTGTAATCATTGGTTCTATGATTGCTGCTCAAGCGTATCCAGGAGAGGTGTTTGGAATGACACCTGTTGAGGGCTATGAAAGAGTAGCCCCAAGCGAAAAACGTATGAGAGATGATAAGTTCGTGACTTACGAAGAGATCACTGACGATAAAGTATATCTTGATAACGCTAAAGAGTTCTTGCGAAGATGTATAGCAGAAGAAGATGTATTCAAATCAAAAGATGAATTAACATCTGCAATCGTAAACATACAGAACTATACATATACTATAGTTCCAGGAATCTATGAATTAGAGAGTTGCTTATTCTATTTCAGTCCTCAAGAGATAGCTAACTATCTCAGTGAAGCAATTCCTATTGTTAAAGAGTTTATAGAGAACGCAGAACAATACAGAGAAGAGAACAAACCTAATAATTCTAATAAATAATATGCAAAAAGGAGATGTAAAAAATGAACAATGAGTTTAACATGGCTTCTTTTTTTGAAACTAGAAGTGAGGTTGATTTCTGCTATTCTGTCTTACAAGAATGGCTTGACAATGAAGGCAGAAAGCAAGAAAATTCTCATAAACGTGAAGCCGTTGAGAAACTTGCAAACAAGTTAGATGCTTTATATATGTGTTGGTAAGCAATAACCATAACAATTAACCACATACAGAAGACACAATCATTTGTTTAAGGTTGTGTCTTTTACTATGTAGTTAATAAATAATTAAGAGAAGGAGAAACGAATATGAGTAGTACAACAGTATTTAAAACAACAGTCACATCTAATAAATTTTTCTTAGGAGTTATAAGAGATCAGTATGAAGAAGAAACTGATTTTAATTTCCTGAGAATAGCAGAAAAAAAAGATAATTATATAATTATTAACACATATCCAATGTATAAGTATAAAAATTATTGGTATTATATACCTGTTTGTATAGAGAAACCGTATAAATCAAAAGCAAATTCTATGTCATTAGATGATATAGAATTTTTTAGAGATATTTTTAGAAAACCTCCTTATGTCAAAAGCGTGGATATTGATCCAGAGCTATTTGCTTATAATGATGTTATTTATGATATTGAAACATTTCAACTTGTATACAATGTCCAATACAATTACAATAACGATACAAGAAAAACATTTATCAATATTAATTCAACAGATCCTGAAGTTGAGGAAGATGTTAAGAGAACATTTCCTATACCAGGAGAAGAAGATGATGTAAATGATGAAATGTTTGCTTGGCAAGAAGAATATGAAGGTAGTACTAGTGATTTAGATTTTAAGTTTAATCCTAAATTTGATGGTGACACAGGCAATAATTTGCTCTGGGATAAATTTTTCGAAAAAATATTATATGATGATAATAAATTAATAATATATTTTTCAAATATGATTGGGGATACAATTGGTTTGTATGCTCATAAGATATACCTTGAAAATGAACTATTTATGGGATATGATTTTTGTTCATTTGATGGATTAAAATTTTCATATATTAGATATGGTAAAGAGTGGGATCATATTTATGATAAACTTGGAATTATGTTAAAATGGAACTATAATAAGGATGGATGGGAACTTGAACCATTCAGTATCCCAAGAGAGGATGCCTTAAACCATATCTATAATGGATCATATTTTGAAAAAATAAAATATGATCCAATTACGATTCCAATGAATAAACACAATTGTTCATCAGCATATGAATTATTGAATAAAATAGTAAGTTATATGCAAGGGAAAGATAAATCTTCACATTTAGATTCATCTAGCCCTATGGAATTAGATGACATTGGATATGAACCATATTGGCATATAGTATAAATGGAAATAAAAATAAAGGAGAAAAACAATGACCAGATCAGAATTTCTATTAAAACTATTAGAGATGGAGTGTCTTAGAATAGACAAGACTCCATCTCGTCTGACAATAGATATTTCCAATGTAGAGGAAGAGGAAACTCTTCGTGTCAACATTTTGTTGAATGAAGAAGGAAATGAGGATTATTATTCAATCCTCAAATGGAATGATAAAAAAAGATGGCATCAAGTCACACGAGACTCTATATCAAAATCCTCATATGGTATATTATACGATTATATAATGCTCAATTTCGAGGACAGAGATGATCAAGAAGAAGAAAATGATGAATACATTAAAAAAATTTAATACATAAGATGCAATCAAATGGTTCTTTGGTTGTATAGTCACTCATGATATAATAAAAACAAATAAAAAGAAGAGGTAAAAGATATGAATAAAAGACAAACGAAAAAAATAGAAGAAAAAGTTTCAAACGAAAGAAAAGAATTCGTACAATCTGTTCGAAAAGAATTGATTGATAATGAATTCGACATTATGACACTTGATAAAAAAATGGAATCACTTGGATATTTTACTATCAGTAACATACAAGAATTTGAAGAGTTTGTCGAATGGATCGAAACTGGAGAACTAACACTTTACTATAACCCATTAGAAGAAAAATCAAAACCGCAACTAAAAATCAAAATTGAAATTATATTTAGATGCGAAGATCTAAGAGAAGGACTTAACTTTAAAATTATTAGCGTAGAAGATTTAATACTTTAAAAAATAAAAAAGCAAACAGAAAAAGATGAAGAACAATGTCCCCATCTTTTTCTGTTTGGTATAATAATTACCATAAATCCTATTTTAATATTATTTTCAATCCACAATATAAATATTATTTATATTGACAGATTGATTGTAACATATTTTTATAAAAAAATCAACATGGATATGTACCAAATATTTAGTATATATCCTATTTTTAATATAGAAGGGAGTGTTTGTATGAGAGAACAATGGATGCAACCTCAGTATAATAGATGTTGCCAGCATTATAATCAACAAAAATTATTCAATTTCACCAATTTTTATTTTCCCATTATTAGATGACAAAGGAATTGGTAAAGCAGTAATCCTACCAGTTTCCCCAGGAAAACAATCAGAAGCAGTAGAATTACTTAAAAAAAAGAGCAAAAGAAATACAAATTATGATATCATATGATAAGGAGGTTTTCAAAATGACAAAAAAAGTTGAAGTATTAATCGAAAATGAATTTATTAAAGTGAACTCTCCATATAATGCTATATTTGTAAAAAAAGCAAAGGAAATAGGGGGCAAATGGGAATTCCCATATTGGAAATTTAAATTAGAAAATAAAGAGGTTGTAGAGGGCGTATTGTTAAATATATATGGAGAAAAAGGTAATGGCATTGAAGAGGAAGTAGAGCTTAATGTACATTTGGATGAAATTGGAAGCCCACAAACGCTTTGGATTGGAACATTGCCAATTTGCTCAAGACAGCGTAGAGATGGTGCTGTAAGATTGGAAGACGGTGTAATCGTTATTAAAGGTGGATTTCCAGGAAGAGGAGGTAGTGCTAAGTATCCACAGATCGATCCAGAAGAGGGAACTGTTCTAAATGTAAAACATTTTCCTAAAGTTATCTATGATAAAATAGAAGATAAAAGTGGGTTGGAATTGCTCTCTAGCACGTCAGTTGGGCTAAGTCAAGAAGATTTGATTAAAGAAAAAGAAGAATTAGAGAAGGAAAAAGAGAGGATTATAAATAGGATAAGAGATATTGAGCAACAATTAGAAAATAAGAAAAATTCTTTATAAATAAAAAAGAAAGGAAAAAATAATGAAGTTATCAGAAAAGCAAAAAGAATTAATTGAAATGGCAAAAAGGGGCGAAAATGGAACATACTTGGCTTTTGTAGCAATATTCCCCAACAGCAATTATTTATCTGTTGTTAGGAGATTTACAGAGAAAGAAAAAACTAAATATAGAGAGTGGTTTAGAGACATTGGAGTAAAACCACTTGGTGATTATATAGATTTGATCCGTGCTGAATCTCCAGAAAGAGAAGCAGATGGTGAACTAGGCAGTGTAAGTAGCTTAGTATGGTTTCTTTCAAATGAAGAATGGGACAACTATATGACTGTGCAATTAAAACGTGAAAAAGAGCTTGAAGAAAAGAGAAAAACAGAACGTGAAGAAGAGGAAGTGAGAAGACAACAACAAAGACAAGAAAAATTAAAAAGAGAAAAAGAGAAACAAGAGTTGTTGAAGAAGGTTTCGTCTTGGAATATTGATTCAGATGACATTCAAGATGAAGGTGGGTGGACAAAATGCTATACACACACTTTCATCATAGATGAGCAAACACTTCAATTCAGCGAAAGAAATGTATTCGATTTTGGAAGGGTTATAAATCCATCTTATTCAGTTATAGAAGGAGCCGAAGAGGGTGGGATTGTTTCTAAGAAAAATGATGGAACTCTAGTTTGGGAAATCTATAGTGAAAAAGAAGGATGGTGTGAAGTAAGACCTTTAAATAAACAAGAATTAATTTGTATGGAAATTATAAGGAAATATGGGAAATATGCAAATTCAAGAATAAGGCTGTAAATGTTGTTAAAGTTTGACAAATAGTTATTATAATTGTTAAGATATAATAAAATTAGCCATATAAAGGAGAAGATATAATGGATATGATTGAATTTGCAGTAGGTAAAAAGAACCCTGTTGAAAGAGAGGGTATGTTTATTCAAGCTGATGAAAGTGGTCTTACGTTATTTATGACACTGGATCACTTAACCGAAAAAGAAATTGAAGGTTGTAAAAACGGATCAATATCAATAGATTTAGTTTACTTAAAAGATATTGTCTTTTTTGTCACAAAAATTGAAGGGTTTGAAGTGAGTGATGCTTCTTTTGTGGCAAACAATAGCAGCTTTAAACCAGTTGAAAATGTTGAAGAGGGTACTGGATATCCGTTTCAAATTATTTTGACAGAAGCAACTACGGGAATTATTAAAGCTATGAGATTGATTTCATTTAATACTAGATTCAGTAGAGAATTAAAAAAATGTATGGAAGACCAGTTGAGCAAGGAGTTTAACAAGGAAATATTTAACAAAAACTTTGCTAGTATTATGGCTTCATATTCTTCTAAACAGCTATTGAAATTCTCAATAGCAAACACAAAATTTAGATAATAAATAATCTCATATTATAAAACAAGGAGTGGTTTTATGTCAAAAGAAATAATTACACATAGATGTGGACACTCGGTAGAAACGGAAATTAAGCCACCAATGAAGAATTTTCATGGGAAAATGAAAAGAAATTATTTCGATGGCTGGCAAGAGTGGCGTATTGCACAACTGGAAAAAGAGTTATGTCCAATATGCTATGAAAAAGAAAGAAATGAGAAGATTGAAAAAGAAAATAGAGAGGCACAAGAAAAAAGTCAAAAAAGAAATCTTCCTCCATTAACAGGAAGTGAGAAACAAATTGCTTGGGCTACCACAATTCGTATAAATACGCTGGAATATGTGGAAGAGTGTTTAGTTCAAAAGAAAGAATGGGCTAACAGTGCTCATAAAGAAGAGAATCGTCTATCTCGTAATAAAAAGGTAGACGATATGGAAGAAGCAGCAAACAAGATTCTTTCTATCAATTCAAGTAAATTTTGGATTGAGGAAAGAGCAAGCTTAAAAAGTATAGAAAATATTGTAAGCAATGCAGAAGTATGGTTGAAAGAATATAAATAGAGAGGAAAATTATGAATGTAAATAATACAAATGAAAAAAAGAAGACTAAAATGATTGTCTATGAAGTTACAACAAAAGTTGCTTTATTAAAAGAGATAGAAATAAAGACGCTTAGAAGAAATCTAGTATACTTCATTGACAGCATTTTAGTAAAAAATCCTGAATATGAATGTTTTCATGGAGAAAATAAATTAAAAGGATATACGTTAGATCTTCTTTATCCAATGGAAAAGGATGGGCATTATAAAGAAAATAAGGTATATTCCTTTAGGGTTCGCGCTTTAGATAAACAGTTGGCACAATATTTATCTAAAAGTTTTGTACGACATACTACAAACGATTTTATTGGGGTGCAATCTAGTTTTAAAACAATTCCTTGTAAACCTTTAAAAACACTATATACCATAACGCCAGTGATTGTAAAAACACAAGAACATTGTTATTGGAGAGAATGTTTGTCATTTGAAGAATATGAGGAACAGTTAAAGAAGAATTTATGGAAGAAGTATCGGAATTTTACAGGAAAAGAACCTGATGAAAGTTTACCAATTTGGGATGGAATTATGCTAAAAAGTAAATGGATTGTTCCGTTTACTTACAAAAATATTACATTACCAGGAGACAAGTTTGAATTACGAATTTCCAATAATAAACAAGCACAAGAAATTGCCTATATGGCATTAGCAGTAGGATTAGGAGATCTTAACAGTCGTGGTGCTTCGTTTATGGGTTATCGATATAATGATGATATTAAATAGTAAGTAGGAGGAACTGTGAAAGAAATATGAAATTTTACTTAACCGATGAACAAAAAACTATAAATTTTACTCCGTTTTATGCGGAGGCATTAGCAATCAATAAAAATATTCATGAAGATATTGATCGCATATATAAAGAAAACAAAGAAGCCTACTATATGGAGGCTATTAAAAGTCCATTCTATGATTTTCTAATGGGACAAGAAAAGAAATTAATCTATGAAGAGTATTACAGAAAAGCAATAGGATTAATTTCTTATGCTTATAATTTCGACGATGAAAATCTAGATAAAAAAATTTTTAACTTATTAAAAAAAGCCTATAAAAAAACATATGCTTTCTTCAAAAATAAAACATATGTTGATATGTTAGAATATATTTATTATTTACAGGAATCATCATATTTTGAAAAACTGAGTTCCGAGGAATTAGACGGAAATGCATCGGCAGCTCTATTTTTTACAGTAGAGCTTTTTGATGAAGACAAAGTAAAAAATTTTGATAGGTTTATTAACGAAGGCTTTCTTCCACGATGGGCTTTTTGTATTAATAAATGTAACCGATTTACTTCAAAAGATTTTAAAGGAACACTTTTGGAAACTATAGACCACAAAATAAAAGAGGTTCCGAAGGACTTACAAGATGTTGTAACAGGGATTAAATTATCCCACAATAATCCATATGCTTTTCTTTACGATTTGGAAAATTTAAATACTGTCTCGTTATTTGGAGACATAAAGCTATCAAAAAATGAGATTAGAGAAATAATCTCATCATATGTTTTGAAAAGCACTACTCCAGACATTGATGGAAAATGTTTTGACGGAAACTTCCAAGATTATATGTTTGCAGCAACACAAATTAAGTTGTTGTTAAAAATATATAACGAGGTTAAACATACATATTTCAAAAATAATAAGGAAACTATGTATGTTGAATTAGATATATTGAAAAACAAATTAAAAGAATTTGCATCAGAAATTTCAAACTTAAGATCTAAAAAATCAGAGTTGCAGTCGGCACAAGATAATGAAAAGCAATCTCTGTTAAAAGAAAATGAGAATTTAAAATTAGAAATATCCAGATTAAAAAAACAGTTAGAAGAAAAAGAATCTCATTCAAAGGAAGTAGTTGCTCTTCGAGATTTTGTTTATAAGCAAAAAACAGAAAACGATTTTGAAATAGAGGATATTGACATTGATCAGATTATAAATACTATCAATAAATATAATGGAGTTATTATTGGCGGTCATCCAAATTGGATTAATAAAATGCAACAAAAATTAACTAATTGGAAATTTATTGGGGTTGATGTAAATGCTATGCCAGACTCTATTTTAAAGGGAGCAGATGTAGTTTTGTTTTTTACAGATTACTTATCCCATAAATTATATTATGGGATTATTGATAGTTTAAGAGAAACGGACATTAAAGTCGGCTATATAAAAAATGTTAATGTGGAGCTGTCTCTTTTAGAGATTTATAACATTGTTAAACAATAGAAATAAAAGACATAAAGGGAAGATACCACAAGAGGACATAGAAAAAATAATTAAAAAATTAAAAGAATAATAAAGCATTTAGTAACAAAGAAGAGAAGATTTATTTACTTCTCTTTTTTTGATTTCAATTGTTCATTTCTGTTAGTATGTGTCAGTAAATGTTAGTTATTGTTTTCATATGTTTGTATATGTCTGTAACTGTTTATATTAGACAACATCTATTCATTGCTATTTATTAATATTTTTAAAAGGAGAATATAAGATGGAGAATAAAGAATTTGATAAACAAGATGAATCTCTAAAATTATCAAAAATTGATTATTTAATTCTATATCTATTGCAACAAAATCATTGCATAGATAAAGTAAGTGCTGAAACAATATATAGCTTGAATTTAACAAAAGAATTAGGGATAACTAGAAGTGCTATTTTGAATCACATTTATTTTTTGATTAAACATGAGTTGATAAAAAATGGGGCAAAAGATGAAAAAGCTCATTCATACTATATAACAGACAAAGGATTAGAAGAATTAGGTACATTAAAATAAAAGGAGGAGTAAAGCGATGTTAAAAGAAGAGGTAAAAGTAATTGGAATTGGAAACTGTGGTTGTAAAATCGCAAAGGAATTTTGGAAAAAAGATTATGATACAATGTTCATTAATGGTTCAGAACAAGATCTATTATATCTTGGAAAAGAGATTCCGAGACATAATATAAAAAAGTTAAAAGGTTTTGACGGATTTGGAGGAGATACTAAGAAGGGAATGGAAAGTCTGAGTTCTAATTTAGAAGTTGTACAAGCAATTCAGGATATAAATGAGGAAATTGTTTTTGTTGTTGCGAGTGGAGCTGGTTCTACTGGCAGTGGATTGTTGGAAGCTGTAATTTCTATTCTTTCAGGAGATTTGGAAGAAAATTTGGATGGGTATAATAAAGAGTGGTACCAAAACAGAATTATCATGCCTATCATTTGTATGCCATATGAAGATGAAGCAATATTAAAACAAGCAAATGCCTATCAACTAGGAATCCATGTTATGCGTTTAGAACAGATTGGTGCAACAATCATTGTAGATAATAATTCCAATATAGATAAAAGAGGAGGATATGACCGGATGAACAGAATTCTTGTTGAAAGCATAGATCTTTTTTTATCCGATGACAGTGTTGGAGATAAGAATAATTTTGATAGCTCTGAAAAGAAAAAAATGATGAGAGACAAAGGGGCATTTGTTCTTTGCTTGTCCAGATTTAAAGAAGGAAATAAAAAACAAAGTCTGACACAGGAGAAAGATGATATCTTATCAGCTATCAAAGAAGGAAGTGTTTTTGCTGCTATCGAAGATGATGGAGTTTGTGGAAATATCGCAATTTTACATAGGGGGGACGATGATGATGACATT
Organism: uncultured Eubacteriales bacterium; assembly: GCA_949284175.1. GTDB lineage: Bacteria > Bacillota > Clostridia > Lachnospirales > Lachnospiraceae > Scybalomonas. Next base: position 222,300 of record CASDVE010000001.1, on the reverse strand, counting down.
AAAATCAATGATATTGCAGGTTTAGTTGGAAATCCTATGAATTCATTTGAGGGGTTCAATACTGGTGAAACTCTTGTAGTAATCAGTGGCTTAACTTATCCAATTACCTTATTCAAAAAAATGTCTGGATTTGCTAAAGAAGGACAATTAAAAAGAAATGAAAAGAGGCGTAGTCTTGTGTTGGATGATTTGGATGATTTAGAAGATGAAATTTTTAGTGAAGAAGTATCAGTACCAATACCGAAACTTACTAAAAAACAAGAAAACAGCAGTAACCAAAGTCTTATGGCACTAAGAGAAAGGATGAATAAACGTAAAACTAAATAAAATAATTGTAAAAAAAATATTTCATGTGTATAATGGAGGAAAAGATGAGTGATACAGCCTTGAAAAAAATCATAATATTCATTCTGTTATGTTTGTTTTGTATGTTCAATGGATCATTTGCATCAATATTGGCTATATTCCTTATTTATATTTTTTCTTTAATTAAAAATTGCATAAAGGATGCAAGAGTGGACCAAGGAAAATACAATGATGTAGTAGAAGAACAAAAAGTCAGAAGAGAAGAATATAGATATAGTTTGTATTCTTTACCCAAAGAACAGAAAATTCTTTGTGAAAAAAATGGAAATAAATGGATTGCAACTGTGGGGTCTATTATAAGAAATAAACAATATTCTCAATGTGGTAATGACATAGTGATGAGCATCCCAAAAAAATATAATGTGGACATTGATTTATATAAGTTAATTACAGATAATTGGCACCGAGACAATGTCTACTTCATAGAAGATGAAAAGAATAGATTAGATATTATTCTAAGATATTTTTTGAAAGATCATCATTTTTCTGATTCTGGAACATTTTCCAAGGAGTTATCAGAAGCTGTTTCAGATTTAAATGTTTATATACATGGAGAGTTAGTTGATCCTGTGTATAATCCGCAGTCCGATGAAAAGGAAGTAGTAAAAAAATAATAAGAGGATTCTTCCTCTTATTATTTTTTAGTAATAGGAGGAGTAAAATGAATTTTAGTTTAAGTACAGGGAATGAGATTGTAGATAAGTTATCCACAATCTCTATAATGGGGAATATTACTCCTCATATATGGTATAAAACACTAAAAAAAGAAAAAACCAATAAACCATACCTACATGCAATTGTTATTTTATCGGATATTGTTTATTGGTATAGACCAGAAGAAAAAAGGGATGAGCAGACAGGACAATTTATTGGATACAAAAAAAAATTTAAGGCAGATTTGTTACAGAGAAATTATAAGTATTTCTCTGACATGTTTGGAATTAGCGAAAAAGAGGGACAAAGAGCGCTTGCTTTTTTGGAAGGTAAGAAAATTATAAAGCGAATCTTTAGGAAACTTGATGTAAATGGTAAGGTTCTTAATAACGTTATGTATATTGAACTTAACGTAGAAGAACTAAAAAAAATCACATTTCCATTTACAAAAGAGAATGAGAACGTAAAGGAAAATAAGCAAGAAGATGGGAAATTTAAAGAAGAGGATTCTAAGGGAGAAGATACATTAGATAAGTTGTCCACAAAGTTATCCACATCAGATACCCCTATGGACAAAAATGTCCATACCCTATGGACAAATTCGTCTATACCCTATGGACAAGAATGTCCAGACAAATACATAGATTACAATACTAAAGATTACAATACAAATCATTCAGATCAATCTAAGAAGAATGAAGAAGTGAATGAGTTAGAACGAATTGAGAAGGAGGTGGAACAGCAGATAGAATATGATATACTTCATGAAAGATTTATGGACGAAAAGATCCTAGAGAACATTAAAAATGTTATGTGCGATGTTTTAATGAGTCCAGAAGAATTTATTAGAGTTAACAAAGAACAGAAGAATGCTTCTGTTGTTAAAAGTACGTTTAGAAAACTGGACTGTTTGGATGTACAAGAAGTAATTTGGACAATTGAAAAATATGAAAAGCCTATTAAAAATTTAAAGGCGTGGATTATAACTTTGCTTTATAACCAAAAAATTACAGGTGGTGTAAAGAGTCGAAATTTCTTCAACACCTCATATAAATATAATAACTGGGAGGATGAATAGATGTATTTAATAAAATATGCTAAGAAAGCTGAATTTAACATGAGCTCAAAAGAGGAATTAAGAAGAATATCAATAAAACTAAAAAAAATATTGAAAGAAGATGAATTAAATGATATTCTTAACATTGAGAGAAAAAAATCATTGATGAAGATTGATAATGAAATTCAACAAAAAATGGAAATTGAATTAACTAAAAAAAATTTTCAAAATATATGTAAAATGATAAGAATACATGAAATCCGATTTTCTGATTTGAAAGGAGTGAGATTCTGATGGAAGGAAGAAGAGAACATGAGAGGCAGATTGAGCAGCAAACGCTCAATAGAATTACAAATAATTTAGTTTTAAGATTCTACTATTCCTTAGATATGTGTACTCCAAATAGTAAAAAGCAATATGTATCAGTTGTTATGGAATTTATCAACTGGTACGAAGAAGAAAGCATTGAAATTTTTGATGAGGACCAAGCAAAACTTGTAACAGCAGAAAATGTTCATCAATATATGGACTGGGTACAGCGAAGAAGGGAGTTGGAAGTTTCTACTTTACAACGAAAAATAGTTACTTTAAATACTTTTTTCAAGTTCCTAAAGAGGAATAAAATTATTTCTGAAAATCCAATAGATTCTTATGGAAGAAGAATGAAAGATAATAGTGAAAAAGAAGTTATATCACTTAATGCAGAAGAAATGAAGGTCATTTGGAATAATATTAGAAATGCCAAAAATACATGGCAATCAAAAAGAGATTATTGTCTTATTTATCTTTTGTTTACTACTGGACTACGTGTTTCAGCAGCAGATGAAATCAATTTACAAGATATTGATCTCCAAAATCACAAAATAATGGTAGTAGAAAAACTAAATAAAAAAAGAACTATTAATATTTCATCAAATACAAAAGATGTATTAGAGGACTGGATAAGAGAAAGGAAAGAAATCATGGGATGTTGGGCAGATGACGTGGATGCACTGTTTGTAACTAAGTATAATAAATCGTGGAAGCGTTTGGGGGTCAGAGCAATACAAGCAATATTTAAAAAATATACAAAAGGGATTGACAAAAAAGTTACTCCACATAAGGCAAGAAGTACATATGGTACTATGCTTTATCAAGAAACAGGTGATATATATTTAGTTGCAGAAGTGTTAGGACAAAGTTCCGTAGAGGCAACTAAGAGATATATAAAAACAAGAGAAGATAAGAAGATTAATGTTATTAATAAGATTGCTCAAAATCTTGAAATATGACTATTAACACTAAAATAAATAATAAGATTGATAAATTAAAAAAAGGAGAAATCATGAGTAAATGTGGATATTTTAGTGTTTTCAAAGGAAAAGTATCATGCAAGCATCCTAACGATGGCGATACAAATACAAAGTTGTATACAAAGAATCTTAATGAATGCTGTAAGTTCTGTAGAAAAAGATGTGGTGGTATTTATCCAACCCAACTTCCAAGAGCGGATCAAAGTAATTGGCAATATGAAGTTATAGATGCAGATGGAAAAGTTTTAATGACTTATTAAAAAAGAAGGAGAATTAAAAAATGGTATATAAAGAAAAAGAGTTTAGATATAAAAGATATAAGTGTGTGATTTTATTTACGAGTCTTGGACATAGGTGTGGCTATGTGGGGATACCTAAGAAACATTTTTTATACAATAAAAATTATTATGAAAGGAGAATGATGATGGAATTTAAAATTGGAGATATTATTGATTTTGGAAGAGGGAAAAATCTAGAAATTATAGAAAAGGATGATGAAAATTATACAGTGCGAGAAGAGAATATAATAGAAAGAAAAATCAAAAAGCTTTTTTTAGAAGATGAAAAAGATGGTGCGATTTTAATGAAAAGACCTAGAACAAAAGTAACAGTATGGTTGACAGATGGTTTTGGAGGATGGTTTATAGAAAAGGAATTTGAGGAAGAAATAGCATCCGTGACACTCTCTAATGGTAGCTATGTAGTAACACTTGAAAAAGAAGATTATTTTGGGAAATTGGTATACCTATATGATGCAAGGTGTTACAAAATTACATTAGAACCAGTGGAGAGGTAGATATCTAAATAAAAAATGTTGGATAAAAATTTAGGAGAGAAAAGAAGATTATGACTTGTAGAGAAAAATTAAAAATAAATCATCCTAGTGCAATAAGTGAAAATGCACCAGGAGGATGTGTGAGTTGTCCATATGATTATGGATACGCAGGAAAACCTTATTGTTGTACTCCGCCAGTGACTTGTGAAAAGTGCTGGGATCGTGAAGTAGAAGAAGTAAAAGAAGAAAAAGAAAATGACAGTAGAAGAGTTGGTACAACTCTTAGATAAAGGAACACGCTTTGAAATTGCAGAAGTATATAATGGAGCGGTGATGTTTATGTCAAGTTTGTGGTATCAGAACAAAAGAAACGGGATGGAACTATGGGAGAATGTTAGGCAGAGAGAGGTAGAGTTAATAACAGCACAAGATACTGGTGAAGTAAAAATCTTTGTAAGTTTGGCACCACCTGTCGGAAAGGACAGTTAGTTATATATCACACATTAAAAGCTATGGTGTATTACCTCTGGCAGTTGTAAAAGGCTGTCAGAGGGAGATAAGAAAGGAGAACTATTATGCAACATCAAGATTTAGAAAAATTCGCTCAAGGAGCATTAAGCCAACAGATTAATAGAGCACTTGCTCAAGTGGCCAGTAACATTCAAGATCCGAACACAGATCCTAAGAAAACAAGAAAAATCGTGGCAACGATTACATTTAAACCGAATGATGAAAGGGATCTTGTGTTAACCAATATTGAAACAAAGGCAACGTTAGCACCAACTCTTTCTGTGTCCACCGCCATGAATATGGGAATTAACCTAGAGACAGGAGAAGTTGAATGTGTTGAGGTAGGGAAGCAGATTCCTGGACAAATGTCAATTGGAGATTTAAAGCAGGAAGAAGAAAAGGAAACAAGAGCTTTTGATCCGGAAACAGGGGAAATTTTTGAAAGTGAAGAAAATACTGGGAAAGTAGTGGATTTAAGAAGTAAACAAGCATAAGGAGGAAAAAGAGATGTTACAAAAAGCAATTAGTTATTTAGTAGGTTTAGGAGAAGAAACAGCGAAACCAGAAGTGTTAGAAATTGCAGGGAAAACATACTGTACAAAAGATTTACAGCGTTATGGACAAGAAGATAAGGCGGAACCACTGACTGCTTCTAGTCTTACATCGTTAATTGATTACATAAAAGGCAGAAAAGAAGAATTGAGAAGTACAATGATTCTTCATGTAGTTAGTCCAACAAAAGTGAGGTTACTTTCAGGACTGTTGCAAGAGCGAGATAGAGAGGTGTTGTTTGAAGTCACAACGAATCCAAATGGTTTTGAGTTTGATAGATATTACAGTCAAGAAGATTTCGTTATCAATATGCAGACCGCTTTTGTTCAAAGTGAGGAAACAGAATTGATTTTGAAAGTAGCTGGTAACGTGGAAAATAAAGCAACATCGAACTATGGTGATGATGGATGTACTCAGAAAACGACTATTAAACGTGGTATTGCGAGCAGGGAGGATGTATTAGTCCCTAATCCAGTAGTTCTTGCACCATACAGAACATTTTTGGAAGTAGAACAGCCGGAAAGCAAGTTCGTATTTCGTATTAAAGAGGGGACAACCGGGGAACCAACTTTTAAATTGGTGTCCGCAGATGGCGGTTTGTGGAAATATACAGCAGTAAATGCAATTAAGCGATACTTACGTGATGAGTTGAACGATGAAGACGGAGATATTACGATTATTGGATAATAATTGTTGTATGGGGAGGGGAAATCCCTCCCTAGCATTAAACAAAAGGTAGATTAGGAGAGAAGAGGTGATAAAATGCTCATTTTGCCGATAAAGAAAAAATGGTTTGATATGATTAGCAGGGGAGAGAAGAAAGAGGAGTATAGGGAAATAAAAAGATATTGGGATGTAAGATTTTTAAAAGCAATTGGATTTACCGAATCAAAGTTCGAAGATATTAAAGAATCATTGAAAAAGAAAGAATGCTCGAAGGGAATAATCGTTACATTTAGAAACGGTTATTCAAAAGATAGCCCAGAAATAGTAGCTCGTTGCCTTCTTTCTATCGGAGAAGGAAAAGCGGAATGGGGAGCTGAACCAGGGGAAAAATATTATGTCCTTAGAATTGAGAGGATATTGTAAGAAAGAGGAATTAAATGAAATTATTTGGTAGAAAATTATTTTGCAAGCACAACTGGGAGTTTGACTATAGGATTTTCAATGGAAATGAAAAACAAGGATATGAGGATGTTGAATATGGTTTTAGATGTACTAAATGCAAGAAAATTAAGAAAGTGAAGATAGGTAAATGATGATAAGTAAAGAGTACCCAGAAAAATTCAATCCTTGTCCATGTTATAAATGTGATTGTTATAATGAAGACTTGGGTTGCATAATGCCTAGTATTGATAGAATCTATGCTTGTGTTTTAGAAGAAGATAATGTTAGAAGAAACGAGAAAGAAAAGGAGAGTGTAGAATAATGTTTAATTTAGAAAAAACAAAAATTGTTGTAGACGAGTTCGGGAATACTCAATTCTCTAATATTTATCCAATTGAAGAATCACTGAAAGCACTGGTGGATTATGTTAGAGATATTGAAGAAGAGAATGAAGAGTTGAGAGATAAGTTAGAAACTTACTCTCAAGACGAAGAAATTGCTAAATATGAGAAAGAAATATGCGAAATTAGAAGAAATTCCTTATATATTATGGATGAGCAAGAAAAGGAAGCAGCGAAAGAGTTTATAGAAACTCATTTTGAAAAGCATGAAAAAATAAAAGCATGTGGAGTACGTTATATTTTAACACCAACTGCTATTGGAATGGTTACAGAAGTAGAATGTAGACTTTGTCTTCAAAGAAAAAATATCACAAATACTAGCAATTGGTAAAGGGGGATAAAATGTTAAGAGAATTAGAATATGAATTGCATAGAATAAACACGATACAGAACAAGAATATAGCGTTGTTAAAAGAGTATAGACAAAAATAAAATATAACTTTGATTGGAGTGAGCAAAACGAGAAAGATTGTAAAAACTTATATTGATGATAGAGGATTGAGAGATCTTGAAAGGATGTTTCCTTACCGTGATGAGTATGACCATGTAAGATAATATTTAGTGGAGGTAAGTATGGAAAACAAAAACTATTTAACATTAGAAGAATATTCAAGATTTATAGAGACCGTAAATAATCGAGAAGATTATCTGACCTTTGAAATACTTTATTGGTGTGGAATTCGTGTAGGTGAATTGTTAGCCCTTACACCAAAGGATTTCAATTTTGATGAACAAACTATATCGATAGAAGATAAATTCAAAAAAAGAGATAGAAAGGTTATGGTTCCTGCTTCACTTATGAGCGAACTGGAAATTTATATTAAATCAAAAGGTAATGGGCGTATTTTCACAAATACGAAAATTTACTTGTATAAGAAATTTGAAAGAAGTCTTAATGCGAGTGGTTTACAGAAAAGAAAATTATCAGAATTGTGGTATAGTCATATTGCATTACTCAAGCATTTAGGATTTAATTACAAAGATTTTTATAGTAGGATTGGATATATTTGTTACTCTTTAGATCAGAAGAAATCATTAATAACACAATCTGATATTGCAGAAAGACTGGATGTTGAACGGCGTAAGTTGTATAAAACAAATTATTATTTAGAACAATGAAAGAAGGAATATAAAATGAAATATAAGTCCATTACAAGCCGATCTATTTATGGTACTCTGAATGGTGCTTGTGACTGTTCAGGATTAATGCTGATCGATGATATCGTTGTAGGAATTGAGGACGTACTGAATCCAGAGCGTTTGAATCGTTTGTGGAGTATCGTAGATAACAACTTAATTACTCGTGGTAAAAGCGGTTCAAAGAAGTTATGGTAAGGAGCAGTTGGTGACGTGGTATCTGGTGGTATGGGAGGAATAGAACATTTCAAGATTAGCGGGTTTCCCACACCGGAATATAGGCGAAAGAAGCAGTCTTTGATTCGTTACAGAAATCAATTGTCTAAAGCGGAAGAAAAATTGATCGATGTAGCAAGTCAAGTTGAGATATTTGTTAATTCAATAGAAGATAGCCATATTAGAAGAATTATTCGCTTTCGTTTTATTGACGGTATGACTTGGCGACAAGTTGCTATCAATATGGGTGGTGGAAATAACGAGGGTTCAGTTAAAATGGCATTTCAAAGGTTTATGGAAAGGAAAGAGAGATGTTAGATTTAGCATATAAGTATGAAAATGAGATAAAAGAAAAAATTATGAATACTTGGTATGATGAAAAATATAAATTTTATCATGCTTCATCATATCATAGTAGTTATGAGTGCCCACAAGATGATTGGAATTCTAGGCATTTTGTATCTTTAGATGATAATAGAAATGTAATTGGCTTGATTTCGTATGAAATTGATAGAGTTTACGAAATTGCCAATAATTTTGGTGCGATCAATTTTACAAATAATAAGCTCTTATTTGGGAGAGACTTAATTCAAGTTATTGATGATATATTTTGCAGATTTAACATTCGTAAAATAGAATTTTCTTGTGTTGTAGGCAATCCAATTGAGCGTAGTTATGACAGAATAGTAAAAAAGTTTGGTGGAAATATTATTGGGATCAGACATAAGAGATGTATATTGCACGATAATAAGTTTTATGATGATAAATTATATGAATTATTCAGAGAAGATTATTTGAAGTCAAAGCAGATGAAAAGGAGAGAGAGTAATGAACATATATTTTGATACAGAATTTACAGGATTACATAAGAATACGACATTAATTAGTATTGGAATGATTGCAGAAAATGGACGCACATTTTATGCGGAATGAATGATTATGATAAAAATCAAGTTAATGATTGGATTAAAGATAGTGTGATTGCGAATTTGGTGCATGGTGGGAAAAGATTTAATCACACATTTGATTATGGCACATCATGTAGTTGTGTCATGAGTGAGAGTAAGGAATATGTAAAAACAGAACTTGAAAAATGGTTGTCGCAATTTGATTCCGTTCAATTAGTTTCTGACGTGTGTCATTATGATATGGTTCTTTTTATTGATTTGTTCGGTTCGGCTTTTGATTTGCCACAAAATGCGAATGTAAGTTGCCATGATATTAATCAGGATATTGCAAAGTATTACAATGTTTCTGAAAAGGATGCGTTTAATATATCAAGGGAAGAAATATTTTTAAGTCTGAATCCAAATAATGTAGCAGGTACAAAACATAATTCTTTATACGATGCAGCAGTAATCAAAGCAATTTATAATGGAATTAATACTCGTTACCAATGTTACGAAAATAAATGATAATTTAGGAGGGAAAAGAGAATGTGGATTAAGCTCCCAGACTATATAATTAATATGGATCATCTTGTTCTTATTAGAGTAGCAGGAGATATGGTTATACTGAGATGTGATGACGGTAATGAGTGTGTTGTTACTCGTTGCACTGAAGAGAAAGCAAGAGAATTATATGAAACAATATGTCAGGAATATAAAGCTGGTACAGTAATTTTAGAACTAAAGTCTTAATTAATATTTAGAACAATGAAAGAAGGAATATAAAATGAAATATAATAAACAAAAATTTTCCAACATGACATATAAAGAAAAATTAGATTTGATTAAACAAGAATTGGATTTAGAAACACATAACGCAACAACAAAAGAAGATTTATTAATGCTGTTGGAGTTTCTTTATTATCGAAATATAGAAGATAAAGTTCTTGAAGAAGAAGGAGTTGCACCATTTTGTCCATGTTGTGGAAGCGGAGAATACTTATACAATGAAGATGAAAACAGAAATGAATATCGTGGACAGTGTGGTATAAAGCTAGACTGGAGCGATATAGAAGATAATTATGATTCCATAAATTATGGCTTTGTTCCAAAGGTAAAGATAACAGAAGAGGATAGAAATTTCGGAAATGTTACTTTTAAAAAAGGTGTACATATCTATTTTTGCGGACATTGTGGCAGTGTAGTATCTCGAATTCAAAAATATTGTTCGGAATGTGGAAATAAAATCATTTGGAACAAACAGGACAAAGAAAGGAGTTGGAAAGAAGAAATATTAGAAAAATTCAATAGAAGATATTAATTAATGTTTAGAGTAGATATTGGAGGCAGAAATGAGAGTATTACCAATTTTATTTAATACAGAAATGGTGTTAGCGATAGAGAATGGGAAAAAAGTTACAAGAAGATGTATTAAACCACAACCAGAAACTTTTGGACAGGCATTTGTTTTCTCTAATGGAATTTATGCGAGAAATGCAGTTACAAAAAATGCACCATATCATAAAGGAGATATTCTCTATGTTAGAGAAACATATAAAGAAAATAAAAATGGGTATTTATACAAAGCTAATTTTGCAAAAGCTGATATTGAAGATATTATGAAATGGAAACCATCTTTACATATGCCGAAAGAAGCAGCACGAATTTGGTTAAGAGTAACCAATGTCAGAATGGAAAAGTTGAATGATATTTCAGAAGAAGATGCAAAGATGGAAGGTGCTAATTTGAAAAAGGGTAAAAATATAGGGGTTCAAGAGAAAATGGCGCGCTCATCAATAGAAAGATTTGCAGAAATATGGGATTCAACTATAAAAGAATCTGATCTTAAAACATATGGATGGAATGCCAATCCTTATGTTTGGGTAGTTGAATTTGAACCATGTGCTCAACCCAAAGAAGTGTAAGTTTAGGTTATGTTTAATGATGAGCCTATTTTTCAGAAATTTAGCAATTTTGTCAACCAGAAAGATTGGAGGAAGAAAAATGTTAGACATTGCATATGAAGAATTTGAAAGATTAGAAGAGCAGATTAAGGATAGTGAAATATCCGATAGAGAAGAGTTTTTAGATATGTGGCAATTTGAAGACGAATATAGTCATAACCATATAGAAGAAAATCAAGATGCTTTTATGAAAATGGCAAATGAATATTTTGAAGAAAATAATCTGCCATATGAGGCGAAATTGGGTTGTGAAAATATTGTTGTAGTACCTATTAAGGATAACAAAAATCAGTAACTAAAACTGCAATTAGTGGTATGTGCAGAAATTGCACTAGCCACTAGAAAGGAAATTGGGATGGAATTAGTAAGATATAAAAAGTATTATGGATACTATAGAATGACATGCGATGAATTTATTAAATATGTTAAAGAGAATAAATCACTATTTATACACTATTGTGAGATTATTATTGCAAATGATGGAACAGTATTACTTCCAAAGAATTGTGGACATATAATGATGTTACAAAGTTTGGAAGAGGAAGTTCAAAAAGAAAAAATAGAATGTTACGATGAGCTTACCGAGCAACTTAGTTGCACAGATGCGATAGCTGTATGGTATGAGTTTTCTATTTGTTACAATAAGAAGAGCTTAGGAGCTGAAACTCTAAGAACATTTCAAAAAATACAAGATGAAAAGATCATAAGTGGAAACCTATTTGAAAAGGAGAAAAGATGATTTGCATTACAGGAGATTGCCATGGTGATTTTAAAAAATTTTCTACTAAAAATTTTCCGGAGCAGGTTAATATGATAAAGGACGATGTAGTTATTATTTGTGGTGATTTTGGTGGAGTATGGTATTCAGAGGGCAGTCCTAAGTTAAAGGAAGAAAATTACTGGTTAGATTGGCTAAATAGCAAGCCATTTACAACGGTATTTGTATGTGGCAACCATGAGAACTTTGAGCGTCTGTACAAATTCCCAGTAGAGAGTTGGAATGGGGGTCGTGTGCATAAAATCAGGTCTTCTGTTTTCCATCTAATGCGAGGAGAGGTGTTCAAAATAGGGGGTAAGAAACTTTTTGCCTTTGGCGGTGCTTCTTCTCATGATATAAAAGATGGTGTTTTAGAGATGAGTGATGGATGGAAGAAAAAAGCTAGAACATGGAATAAAGCAGGAAAGATGTTCCGAGTCAAAGGGCTAAGTTGGTGGGAAGAGGAGTTACCAACAGAGGAAGAAATGAAAAATGGAAAGAAGAATTTAAGAGATCATGGAAACAAGGTTGACTTTATGGTCACGCATTCCTTACACTCTAGCTTTGTAGATGAGGTTGGTGCTGGTCTATATCTAAAGGATAGGTTAACAGATTACTTAGAAGAGCTTAGGGGTAGCGTGGAATATGACAAATGGTTTTGTGGGCATTACCATGTGGATAGAGATATAAATGATAAGGATACCATATTATATGAACAAGTAGTAGCAATAAATTGATATGAGGTAATCAAATGCAACGAGGAATTTTTAGAAAGTTATCATTTGAAGATAGGTTTGATAGAAAATATGCTTGCTGGGTTAAAAATAACCCGAAAGCGTGGTCTGATGATAAAAGAAGAAATAGAAGAGAAAGTAGACGTAAGTTAAAGAAAGAGCTGGAAGCAGAGTTAGGGAGGATATAAATGGATAGTTTAAATAAGATTAAAGAAAAATTAAGAGGAAAAGATTATAATTTTTTAAGAGAAAATGAACATTTAGGGAACAATATTATCATGCTTACTGTTGGTGGCAGCTATGCTTATGGAACTAATGTGGAAGGTAGTGATATTGATATAAGAGGATGTGCCTTAAATTCAAAAAGAGAAATATTGACTAACAAAAATTTTGATCAGTTTATTAATGAGGAAACTGATACAGTTATATATTCTTTTAATAAGTTGATTAGTTTATTATCCAGTTGTAATCCTAATATTATTGAGCTATTAGGAAATAAAGCAGAAAGTTATTTTTATTTGTCTGATATTGGGGAAGAGCTGTTGGGAAATGCAGATTTATTTTTATCAAGAAAAGCTGCACATTCATTTGGTGGTTATGCGAAAGGTCAATTGAAAAGATTAGATAACAAAATAAAAAATAAATTTGATAGAGCAAAACTAGGGAAGCATATGATGCACCTTATCAGATTGTACTATATGTGTTTTGATATATTGGAAAAGGGGAAAATTATCACATACAGAGAAAAAGAACAAGGGTTGTTGATGAATATTAGAAAAGGTAAGTTCTTAAACAGTAAAAATGAACCAATTCCAGAGTTTTATGAAATTGTCAATGAACTAGAGAGAAGATTGGATTATGCTAAAAACAATACATTATTATCTGAAAAGCCTGATTATAAGAGAATTGAAGAATTCGTAATGTATGTAAATGAAAGGGTAGTTATAGGAGAATAGATTGAAAAAAATCTTAAAATACTATATCATAAATAAAGTGTTCAATTTAGAAAGGTGTTGAAGAGGTGTTCAATGTTTGAATGGTTAAAGCAAAAGATAGGACAAGTAAATACAATTTTAGACCTTGGTATTATAAGTGGTATTTTGCTTGCAATGGCAACAATGATGGTTTATGTTTATAAGATAGCTCTACTTACTATTGTTATTCGAGTTCCATTTAGCTTGTCAAGAGCAGTAGTAGATATTCAAAATATAGATTTTCTATTTGGGGGGATGTATATTTTGTTATTCTTACTTGTCCAATCAGTATATTATTTTTATTTGTTTAAAAAGAAATATATAAAAAAGTTTTTTATCATAACAACTATTATATATGTTGTAGTTTTCAGAGTAGTATTAAATTTTAATCTTAGAGAATGTGTTTGGTTTTTATTTTTTATCCAGATTATGCTCCCATTAGCTACATGGTCTATAAGTACTATGGTTAGAGATAAAAATTTGGAATTCTTGAAAAGAGACGGTTTTAACGAGAACAGAAGTGAAAAAAGTAAAATTATGGTTTTTTTGGTTCTTGTTATGGTATATTTAACTTGTGCAGTAGTCATAGCTGGTATAATGGCTTTTATTTTTGCAACATTCCCCAAAAGAATGATGTTAGCCAATGAAAAAGTTGTATTATACACTGCGTCTGAACAATTTTTAGTGGCTGATTATACCATAAAAGACGATTACATAATATATAAAGCAGATTCTATGCAATTGTTAGACAAGAGTGGTGTTAAAATTAAATTTACTCCAAGAGTACTGCTAATAAAGGGAGAAGAATAAGGCTTCTATACCAGATGAATAAGATGTATTATTTGTCTGGTATAGGAGCTTTTGTATATGATATACAAGAACGAATGTTCTGAATGAAGGAATAGTGCAAAGAAAATACCCTAGAACAAAAAGACAAAATTTACTTTATTTTTTTTAGTCTTTTACAATTCTAAAAAAGATGGTATAATATATACATTGATAAAGGAGGTTTAACATGGTATTAAATAGAGATACACTAGAAGGAAAGATGACAGATATTTTCTTGGAAATTATAAAAGACTCAGATAAAGTAGATGTTCTTATTGAGAAATTAATTAAAAAAAATCTTGACAGGTTATTTATTACTGAAGTTATTTATGGAAAGAAAGATATTTCATTATTGTCAGATATGGAATTATTTTGGTTTGCAGAATGTATATCTGAAAATATAGAGAATATTAAATATAAAAAATATTTTTCTGAAAATGAAATAAATGAGTACACAAAGGCAAAATATAAAGGTATATATCCCATTATTTTTGAAAATATTGTAAAAATAGCAAATGATAGATATTTAACATCTATGAGAGCGAAAGAGATAAGAGAGTTATTTGACAAACATATTTTAGTATATAATACAGAAACGCAAAGAGAACTAGTTGTAAAAGAAAGAAGAAGTGAAATTGTTTATAGAGTTGATATAAATAAAAAATCTGTGAAAGAAATTGCTTCTTTATTAGATAGAGGATTATATATACCAGATGTATTAACATTTAATAATAACAGCGATAATAAGAGTGCTGTTTTAGAAATAGATGAATATGCAAAGGAAATAGTATTAAAAAGTGGGACTTTAGATATTGGAGATGGTATGCATCGTATTATGGCGATTAGGAAGAGCAAAAATGATGATATAGTATTTCCAGTTGAAATATGTATTTTCGATACCGAAAAAATGAATATATATATTGCACAGAAAGATAAGCAAAATAAACTAAAAAAAGATTATTCAAGTGCTATTGATCCATTAAATAAAATTTCTGAAATTATAGACTCAATTAATCAGCAATCAAGAATAATAAGAGGAGAAATTGGAAGAAATGGACAAGGAGTGATTGATAGGATATTCTTCAGCAAGATGTTGGATTTCGCATTTAAAATAAAGACTAAGAAAGAAGGTCTTGATCTAGAAGGATATTTGATAAACAATATGGATTATTTTTTTAAGGAAAATATTGATCTAATAGAAGATGAGTGTGGAGAAAGTAGAAGATTAGATAAGATAAGCATATGTTTATTAGTTGGTGCTTTGAAATACTTCTATTCACAACAGAAGAACATAGAAGGAGAGAAAGTGAGAGAACTATTATGCAATGAAGAAATAAGAGCGAAAATCAATATAAATTGTAACTCTATTACAAGCATAATTAATGAAGTCAAAAAAGCAATGGAAAAATAATAGGCTTAGAGATGAAAGAACTGATTATATTGTTCAATAATTTTGTGGAATATATAGATTTTTAGAGAAAGATAATACCAAAAAAAATACTTTTGGTAGATACTAATAGATAGTAGTAATAGGCTACGGTTACTGGGAGGAATAATAATGATCAAGTTTTATAATCAGGAGTTAAAAGAAGAGTTTATTTTATTAAACGCTGAAAGCTATGGGAAAATATCGAAAGTTCTTTTTAAGCAGACCAAAAAGTTTGAGGAGAAGTTTGAAAAAGACTTATACGAGTTTAATATAGAAGAGATAAAAGAATTTTTGATTAGGAAGAATTATAGAAGAAGAAACACTTTGAGCAATGTAATTTATACTATATCTAAATATATAGATTTCAATATACAAAAGAACAATATAAAATTGAATGTTATTGAAATTAATGGTCCAAATGAAACTATTGAAGAAACCTTGAGTCAAATGAAGATAGTTGTTTTAGATAACCAAGAATTAAAAAAACTATTGTCTAAGACTGTTAATTATCAAGATAAATTTGTAATTAACGCATTATTTGAAGGAGTAGAGGGGGAAATGTTGGAAGAAATAATTGCCTCCAGAATAGAGGATTTTGATGAAGAAAATAAAACTTTGAAACTTTATAGTATAGACGAGGAAGGAGAACGACATTATAAAAGGGAAATTAAAATAAGTGATGAATTTATTAATATAGCCAAGGAAGCAAATAAAGAAACAATATTTACATCTATAACTGGAGATAAGAGGAGAGAAGTTTTTGGTGATAACATCATCAAATATTCAAATAATGAAAATAGAATAAAACAGAAATATTGGACTATCATACAAAGAATTAGCAAAGTTCTTAAAATGAACGAATATAATATGACACTAAAAGACATAATGTATAGTGGGATGGTTTCCAGAATTAAAGATATGGGTATAAAAGAGTCACAGCTCAAGTACTTTATCAATCATGACCCAAGAGGAGAAGAGATATTAAAGCAGTATAACAAAGGGCAGATCTCTTCAACACTTAGGGCAATAAAAGAGCGATATTAATAAAAAATAAGTGGCAACCTATCTATAGTAGGGGTTGCCATTTATTTTATTTTGTTGTATAATAACAAACAAACGTTCGTGAAAAAAGAGGAGGATAAATAAAATGAACAAAGATGTAAAAGAATTTTTAGACTTTCTGGATAAAGAAGATGAAATTAAAATTTCATTCTATACAAAGAGTGTAACAAGTTTTTTTATTATAAATGTGGGAATGGCAGAATACTGTAAAGAGCATGGGCAAATATTAATACATAGCTTTGAAAGTGAGATGATAATTAATAGTAAGGAATTAAGAAAAAAGAAAGAGGAGGGTTATTATTTTATAGAAAGCGAGGGAAAAGTTAAAATTATGATTGAGAAAGTGTAGGTGATAACAATAAAACTAAAAAAAGATATTGACAAATAAATTTAAAAATGTTATTATGTAAATCGTAATGAAGATAGAATATCTTCAAACTCAAAATCCCAGTAGCAATAAGGCATATTATGCCTTATGAGGACGTATAGCTCAGTTGGTTAGAGCACCCCGCTCATAACGGGGCGGTCATGGGTTCGAGTCCCCTTGCGTCCATTATTTATAAACATAAAAACTAAAATAAAATTTATTCAGAAGCGGTAATCATAAATGTGATTTCATAATATTCTCTGAATTTTAATTAGGCGAAGCAGAATTTGAGTTACTTCGATTTTTGAACTTTTAATTCAATTTTTTGTATATTTAAACTCGAATTAAAATTCTCGTGTAAATAACGAAGAACTCAGCATTTTAAAGAAAGTTGAGGATAATTATGAAAGTAGTAAATTTTATGAACGGAGAAAATTATATGATTAATCCGCTCACTACAATGAAAATGGTAACAGCATCATCAATCTTTGGAGAGGCTAATTACTACATAGGAAATAAAAGAGAAGGCATATATAGAGTTAATAAGTATATTCAGCATAGTATTCTTGGGGATGAATTTAGAGAAAAAACCACAACTGAAATTATGGAAGAATGCATTGACGAGGCATTGAGCTATGATTTTAGGGCTACATTGGAATGGGCGGTCATTTTAAGAAGAGAATTTTTTATGCGACTAACTCCGCAAGTAATTATGGTTAGAGCCTCAATTCATCCAAGAAGAATTGAATTTACTAAAAAAAATCATAAACTATTTAAAGAAATAGAAAAACAGGTTATGCTGAGAGGTGATGAACCAGCTATTCAAACGGAATACTATATTTCTATACAAAACGGAAAAGAAAAAATGCCAAGTATCTTAAAAAGAGGCATAGCCAGTAAATTAAATAGTTTAACTAAAAAAGAAATTGCTAAATACAAAAATAAAAGTATTGGAATCATCAATGCAGTTCGTATCACACATGCTCATTCAAAAGTATTGGATGAACTGATGAAAAATGGGTCAGTTGAAATTGAAGAAAGTGATATGACATGGGAGAATCTTCGTTCAGATGGAAAAACATGGACATATATACTAAATAAAATAAAAATAGGACATATGGCTTTGCTGAAAAATTTAAGATGTATCTTTGAAGAAATTGATGATTTAGAGCTATGTAAAAAGGTTGTAGAAGAGTTAAAAGCAGGAGTTAAAAATGGAAAACAGTTTCCTTTTAGGTATTACTCTGCATTAAAATCCATTAATAATTCTAATTGCCATCATAAACCTGTTCTAATTAAAGCATTGGAAGAGTGTGTGGACATTGCAGTAGATAATTTTCCTAAGTTGAAAGGGAAGACGATATGCTTATCTGATAATTCAGGCAGTGCCTGGGGAACTATTACAACAGAATACGGTTCTGTGAGAATAGCTGAGATCGATAATTTATCATCTGTTATTGCAGCATGTTGTTCAGAAGAAGGATATGTTGGGAAATTTGGTAATAAATTGGACGTATATCCTATCACAGAAAGACAAGGAATACTAGAACAATCTCAAAAAATTTCAGAAGATAAATATTATGATGTTGGTGGAGATACTAAAGGTGGTATTTGGGAGTTTTTTAAAAATGCTATCAGTAACCAAGAGCATTGGGATAATATTTTTATTTTTTCAGATCAACAAGCAGGACATGCTGAACTATATGGAACATCCACTCAAGAAAGAGAGTATCAAAAGTATTCTACTAGTCATGGATATATTAATGTATTTCAATTAATACAAGAATATAGAGAAAAAGTCAATCCTTTTGTAAATGTTCATTCAGTTCAAACGGCAGTCTATGACAATGTGGTAATACCTGAAAACACATATAGAACTAATATTTTATATGGTTGGACAGGAAAAGAAATTATTTATGCCAATATGATGAATAAATTGTGGGATCAGTTTGAAAAAGAAAAAATAAAATTAAATATTTAAAATTATGTCTGAAGCAGCTAAATTAGATACTTCGCTTAGGGCCACAGGTCGTAGGTTCGAGTCTTATCTCTCCTATATGGGAATAGGAGAGTAGCTCAGATGGATAGAGCGGTAAAAATACTAATTTAAATAATTCTCAGTTAAATTCTATAAATTCAATACGAAGCAGAGCTTGGAGTTACTTCTCAAATAAATCATTATTAGTGCTAAACCTCCAAATCAATTTTATATTCAAAATGTTTAATTAATATAAAACTCCAAGCTAAAATTCTCGTTTAAATTCCAAAATAATCAATAGAAAATAATAAAGAAAGGGCATAAAATGGCTGAAATTGAAGAACTCATTATCACACAGCACGCAAAAGAACGGTATGCTGAAAGAATAATGGGAAAACAAGAAGTGCGAGACATAAATATTTATGTTTTGGAAGAAGAGGAAAAGATTAAAAGCGATATTTCTAAAATGGTAGAATATGGAGAAGAGATTTATTTTGGTAATTTAAAAGAAAAGAATTCTACATATTTTATTTTAAATGGCACATGGGTAATCATCTTAGACAAAAGTAAAAGAAAAGTGATTACTTTATATAAAATAGATTTAGGATTAGGAGAAGAGTTTAATAAAACTTTTATTAAAAAATCCAAAGAAAAAATTGATGAAATGAAACATTGTCTTTTAGCTGCTGAAGAAGAAATGCGGAAAGAAGAAGACTATCTTGAAGAGCAAATTCAAGATGTTGTTTCTATGATTAATAAAAAGAAAACAGAGATTAAAAATCTTGAAGAATTAGAAAAAAATTATCGAGATACTAAAAAATCTCTGATGATAAAAAAAGTTCAGTATGAAGATAATTTGAAAGATAGTGTAGCTTCTCTTATTTGTAAAAAGGAGTTTTAACACTTAAATAAATATATGATATAAAAGGAGAATAAAAATGTCAGAAGTGACCATGAAAAGTACAAAACAACAAATTTTTGATGCTTATGTAGAAATGAAAGAGAAAGCATTAAACAACAAAGTGGATTTTGATCCAAAAGCTGAAGCTGAAAAAGTAAGACTGGAAAGTGTGTTAAAGAATGCAGAGGCAGCAATTTCAGATAATTTTTTAAATCCTGAATTTGTACAAAAATATAAGGATTTAAAAGAAGCAATTGATTTAAAAGAGAAAGAATTAAATGAGTTGATGGAAACAGAGAATGTTGTATTCTCTTTTGCAGAAATGCTTAACACATACAACATGAAAGAAAAAGAATTAAAAGAAAATCATACAAAAATGGTAGAAGAAATGAGAAGCGAGTTAGCTGCTGAGAAAGCTAAAATTGCAGAAGAATTAGAGGAAGCTAAATCTCTTGCTAAGAAAAAAGAAGTAGAATATAAAACTCAATTAGAAGACGCAAAAACGGAGTTAGATAAACAACGCAAAAGAGAAGAAGAAGAGTATCAGTATAATTTAAATCGTGCTCATAAAGAATTAGATGATAAATGGGAAGAAAAGAAAACAAAAAGAGAAGCAGAATTAGCAGCTAGAGAAAAAGAAATTCAAGATCAGGAAGATTATATTCAAGGATTAGAAGAAGCAAATGAAATGTTGCATGAAAATATCATATCTCTCGAAGCCGAAAAAGATTGTGAGTATCAGCGAGGTATTAAAGAAGGAAAAGAAAAAGCTGGAAGAGAGTACGCTTTTGAAAAGAAAGCTTTAGAAAAAGAGAATGAACATCAGAAAGCTATGAGTGATGCTACAATTCAGCAGTTAGAACAGAGGTTAGCTGAAAAAGATGTAGAGGCTAAGTCATATGCGGAAAAACTTGATGAAGCATACAGAAAGATGAATGAGCTTGCTACAACAACAGCTCAGCAGATCGGAACAACAAAAATTATCTCAACATCTAATGATGGGAAATAATTCAAGAAGATAAAAAGATAGAAAGGTATAGGTGATAGATTTGCCAGAATTAGTAATGATGGTAGGTTTACCCGCCTCTGGTAAATCTACATATGCTGAAAAATTAGATGATAAGGGATATAGAATTCACTCTTCCGATTCAATTAGAGAAGAGTTTGGATTTGAAAATACAAAACAAGACAATATTAAATGTTTTGATATTTTACATAGACGTATCAAAACAGACATAGAAAGTGGAAAAAGTGTTATTTATGATGCCACAAATCTTTCATCAAAACGTAGAAGGTCTTTCCTTAATAGCATAGAAAAAATAGTTGATGTGAAAAAGATTGTGGTAGTTATGAACACTACACTCGATGACTGTTTTGAAAGAAACAGAAAAAGAGACAAATCAGTTCCTAACGAGGTAATTGTGAGAATGGTTAAGAACTTTCAGTTTCCTCTTAAAAATGAAGGCTGGGATGTGATTAAAGTGGTAGGGAATAATGAAGAAGAGAGTAGTAAAAGAAATAATGCATGGAAGAATATTTGGAAATTCCTTATGCATTTAGCAGAAATCCCGCAAGATAATCCACATCACACTCTTACCATTGGGACACATTGTCTAATTGCAGCTAGTATGTATAAAGAGTTACATTCGGAGAGAGTTATGTCAGATTCTATTTATAGAGCCTTACTTTTACATGATATTGGTAAAGAATTTTGTAAAGAATTTGATGATAATGGTGTTGCTCATTATTACGGGCATGAAAATGTATCAGCATATCTTGCAATGAACTTGTTTCAATTCAATTTTGAAGCCATTACAGAAAGTATGTTTATTTCTAGTGATTTTTATGAAAATTGTTGTGAGATAAAGCTACTTAATCTCATTAACTATCATATGATAGGCTTTCAAATAGAAAATTCTGTAAACCAAATGAAATCAAGAAGAAAATTTGAGAGATTTCTTGGTAAAGATTTGGTAAATGATATTGAAGAGATGCATTATTATGACATACTAGCAAGATAATATTTACTAATTATTAATTATCAAAAGGAGAAATTGTAAATGAAAAAAGGAGTAGTTGTATAGCATTTGTATTGTGCTTACATAGCAGAGCTGAAGAATGTCCGAAAACACAATAATGCAGATAAGCTCCTGTGTGCTGAAGTATTCAGTAATTCAGTTGTTGTGGATCTTAGTTATAAGGAAGGGCAAAAAATTATTTATTTTCCAGTAGATGGAAAATTGGGCAAAGAATTCGCTGAATCAAATAATCTTCTTATAAAGAAAGATGAGAATGGTAAAAATATTGGCGGTTATATTGACCCAATCAAACGAAATATTAAAGCTATCAGATTAAGAGGTGAAGAATCTGATGGTTTGGTATTACCTATTGAAGCACTGAAAGATTTTACAGACATTAGTAAACTCAATATAGGTGATACAATTGACGTATTAGGTGGGAAAGTTATTTGTGAAAAGTATATTCCTAATAATACAAAGATACGAAGTAATAATGATAGTAATGGAAGAAACGATAAAAAGGGAAAGAAGAATAGAAAAAAACTAAAAGTAGACTTGAAATCAAAATATCCATTATTTAAAGAGCACATTGATACAAAACAACTTCTTTATAATCAGAGTGCTTTTAAAGAAGGGGATAAGTGTAATATCACTTTAAAGATGCATGGAACTTCATGTCGAGAGTCATTTACATTAGTAAAAGAGGATAAAAAATGGTTCAAACGATTATTTAGTAAGAATAAGTATAATGTGAAGTGGAATATGATTTCGGGTTCTAGGAGAGTCATAATCGAAGATTGTGATAAAAGTGGAGGTTTCTATGGAACAAATGCCTTTCGTAAAAAATACCATAAATTATTTGAAAGTAAATTACAAAAAGGTGAAACGGTATACTTTGAATGCGTTGGATGGATTGATGAAAAGACTCCTATTATGGCTTCTAGTTTAGATAATAAAAAACTAGGGAAAGAGTTTGTAAAACAGTATGGAGATAAAACTGAGTTTACATACGGACAAAAGAAAGGTGAAAATGATTGCTATGTTTACAGAATGACACTTATGAATGAAGATGGATTTGTTATTGAATATCCTGATTGGTTAATGCGCCTAAGATGTGAACAAATGGGGGTTAAGGCAGTGCCTTTATTTGAAGAATTTGAATATACAACATGGGATGATTTATTAGAAAGAGTCCATAAATACTATGATGGGCCAGATCCTATTGGCAAGAGTCATATTAGAGAAGGAGTTGTTGTTCGAATTGAAAATAGAGATAAGTTTACAGCATTCAAGGAGAAGAATTTTAGCTTTAAGGTATTAGAAGGTATCATTAAAGATACTGCAACTGTTCCTGACATTGAAGAAGAACAAGAGGTTGGTTTAATTGATGGAGCAATCAGAAAATAAATATCAATGTCTGAAATGTGGAAGTGTCTTTACTTCTAATGAAAAAGTAAAG
Organism: uncultured Eubacteriales bacterium; assembly: GCA_949284175.1. Lineage (GTDB taxonomy): Bacteria > Bacillota > Clostridia > Lachnospirales > Lachnospiraceae > Scybalomonas. Next base: position 198,875 of record CASDVE010000001.1, on the reverse strand, counting down.
ATTAAGACGAACACAGGAATACCTTATTTTAAAAGTCCATGTTGCCTAAGTAATATTACTTCAATAGATATAAAAAATCAATTTTTAGATAAATTTCTGTATGTAAATACAGATGATAAATACTATAAATATTAAAAAATAGAAGAGAAAGAAAATAAGAAAGAGTAAATAGTAAAAATAACAGAAAAGAAGAGAAAAATAATTTTTAATGGCAGAAAATAGTACAGTATTACAGTCAGTTGAATTAGGAATCGAATTAGAAGGAATCCTAGTTGAAAAGAATTTAGAGTTAGTAAACAAAGATGGGAAAAACACAATTAGAGGAAGTCTTTCAATTCAGACAGATGAAGAAGGATTAAATGTTGTTAAAGTTGAAGCGTATGCAAATGAGTTTACTAAGAGTGGAACAGAAAATAAAATCTATAAAAGTCTTTTAACGATTATGGATGAATATAAGTCTGTTGCTGATGTTGGAAAAGAACAAGCTACAAAAATTTCGATCAGCAATGGACAGGCTGCACCAAGCACCTTTTATGGTCAAAACGGTTTAGCAACAAATACAAGATATAGAAGTAACTTTTTCAATCGAGTTACTGGAGAATATAAACCGCATGCTATTTTTACAGATTGGAAATGCTGGATCAAAGCAATTCGTCCTGAAATAAAAGAACAGGAAGAAACAGGAAGATTGTTAGTTGATGTATTTGTTCCACAAGAATATTCAAAATGTAAAATTGAACCAATGACTTTAATTGTTGAAGCTGAATTGGCAGACACTTTTACAAGCGTTTTTAATGTGAATAGTACAGCATATTTTGATGGAGAAATCGTACATAACGTACAAGTTACAGAAGTTGAAGTTGAAAGACAGTTTGGTAAGTCTCGTATAAAAGAAAGTAAGAAAACTGTCAATGAGTTAATTATTACAGGTGGAAATCCTGTTGAAGACGAAGAAAGAGGATTCAATCCAGAAGCTATTCGCAATGCTTTAGTTATTAGAGAAAGTGCTATTGCAGCAATGAAAGAAGAAACTAAAAATAAACCATCTACTCAATCACCATCTCAGGTGACCAATACAAGTGGTCGTACATTTGGAAGGGGGCTTAATATCTAATGGCTGAAATTGATATTTTCAATCCACAAGAGTCAGTTGTAGCTGAAGGAACAGAAGGAAAAGTTATTATGCTGTATGGAACAAATAATACAGGGAAAACTTTCCAAGGGGTTCGCATTGGTAGTAAACAGGCATATGTTATGGCTTGTGAAATGGGATTAAATGCAATTGCAGGTATTAAATATAATAAAATCTCTTCATGGGGTGATTTTAAAAAAGTTGTAAAACAGTTTACAAGCAAAAATACTGTTGATAAGGCTAAAGCTATTTATTCTACAATTGTCATTGATGAAGTATATGCTTCATCTGTATTTTGTAAAGACTATGTATGTGCAACGCACGGTGGTGGAGCGCTTTCATTGGGAGCGAATGAAAATAGTAAAGTAAACCTTTATCAGATGTATGAACAAGAATATTGGCGTGAAATCAATAAACTTGTAGGCTCAGGTTATACAGTTGTATTTATTGCACACAAAGATGAGAAAGATGGGTATACTTTACCAAAAGGTGACAAACGTTGCCTTAATCCAATTATTGATAACTGTGATGTGGTTTGTTATCTAACACCAGCAGGAGTTGACGAAAAGGGTAAAGTAATTAAATCAACAGCTCATTTAGCTCAAACAAATGAATATTTCGCTAGATGTAGATTTACTAAGATTGTAACTGAAATTCCTGAATTTACAGCAGAAAAATTAGAAGCAGCATTAGCAGAAGCAATTCGATTAGAAGCTGATGAGACTGGAATCAAAGCTGTATCCTATGCAGAGCAATTAGAAAGAAATACATCTAAAAAAGCTTCATATGAGGAATTGATGGAAGAAGTTGCAAAGTATGGAGGTATTTTAGCTGAAGCAGGTCTTATTGAGCAAATGACAGAAATTGTAGAAAATGTTCTTGGTCCAGGAAAAAAAGTTATGGAATGTACTAAGAAACAAACGGAAGCAATTGAAGTTATTCTTGAAGATCTAAAAGAATTAGCTCAAGAGAGTGGATTAGTTAAAAATTAAATATAAAAACGAAAAGAAGAGAGTAGAAAATTATGGGTAAAAGAAAGTGCCCTTTATGTGGAGAGTTCTTCGCTGATAGCGAGGAACAAATCCCCTATAAAAGTAATAGATACGTTCATAGGCGATGCTTTAGTGCTGCTATTGGCATATCTACAAAAGAAAAAGAGGAAAAACTATCCTCAAAAAGTTCAAATAAGTCAACAAAGAAAAAAATAACAGAGTTAAAAGAAGGCTTGAGTGAAGAAGAATATAAAAAGAAACAAGAGTTATTTAATTATATAAGATCTCTCATTCAAGGAGAAATACCAGTAAAGACCTATGTACAAATAAAAGATTATCACGATAAGTACAGATTAGACTATAGTGATATGCAAAAAGCTTTGTACTGGTTTTATGATTTAGAGGAGAACCCAATTAGAGGAAACGACGTGGCAGGAATTATTCCAAGGGTAATTGATCAAGCCATAAGTTATTTCAAAAGGGTTGAAGTAGTGAATGATATAAACAGTAAAAAACTAAAACAGGGATTGTTTAAAAGCAAAGTGGTGAAAATAATTCCTAAAAAAGAAGTAAATAAAAAGAAATTGATTAATATAGAGGATTTATAAAATATCAAAACTAATTGATAAAAGGGCTATTCTTCAAGTAATAGGATGCATTATCAAAAATCCTACTATATTGGATGAATATAACCTAGAGTCAGATGATTTTGGGACAGAAAAATTTCATAGGATTGTTTTTAGCACAATATATAATTTGTATCAACAAGGAAGTAAAGTAATTGATTTTTTTGCTATTGACAGCTATCTATCCAACTATGCAGAACAGTATAAAGTATTCAATGAGAATGATGGTGCAAATTATATAGCAGATGCGATTGAAATGTGTGAGCCTGATAATTTTAATTATAATCTCATGAGGATGAAAAAGTTCAGCCTTATGAGATTTTATGAAAGTAAAGGATTAGACACAAAATTTTTATATAATCCTGATGAGATTAGTCCCCGAAAATATGAAGAACAACAAAAGCAATTTGATGAGTATACAATAGAACAGATTATTGAAGTCATAGAATATACATATGTAATTCTTCCAAAAGATAAGTTTTGTATAGGACAAGAACGAAATGGTGGTTTAGCAGCCAATGGTTTAAGAGAATTGAAAGAACAGTGGAAACAAGCTCCTGAAATTGGGATACCAATGCAGGGAGCCATTGTAAACACAATTGCTAGAGGTGCTAGACTTAAAAAGTTATATTTAAGGTCAGGTGCTACTGGAACAGGTAAAACTCGTTTCATGGTTGCTGATATTTGTTCATATTCTGTGCCTTGGATTTATGATTTGGATAAGAAGGAATGGGTATATACAGGTTTTTCAGAGCCTTCGCTATTAATTACTACAGAACTAGAATTAAGTGAGATCCGTTCATTAATTTTAGCATACCTTAGTGGTGTTGAAGAAGAACATATTACAGAAGGTACATACGTAGGAGATGAAGAGGAGAGGGTGGATAAGGCTATTGAATTCTTAGAATCATCTCCACTATATTTAGAAGAAGTAAGTGACTTCAATATTGAAGATATAGAGAATTTAATTAAAAAATATAAGAAAGAATTTGGCGTGTTATATGTAGGCTTTGACTATATTCATACATCTGTCAAATTAATCATGGAGATAGCTACAATCTCAAAAGGAATGAAATTAAGAGAAGATCAGATGCTTTATATTTTTGCTATACGACTTAAAAATATTTGCAATAAGCTTGGTATACACATTGATACTAGCACGCAGCTTAATGGTGAATATAAGAGTGCCAAAGATAAGGATGAAACATTATTAAGAGGTTCAAAAGCCATAGCAGATAAGATAGATTTGGGAATTATTATGTGTCAACCAAGTCGTGAAGAGCTAAAAGCAGTTGAAGAGATATTGAGGCATAGGTTTGGCAAAGTTCCAAATATGATTTATCACTTCTATAAAGTAAGAAAGGGTAAATTATCGAAAGTAAAATTGTGGGTATACGCTGAACTGGGAATATGTAGATTTACTGAACTATTTTTAACGGACTATAATAATGAGTTAATACAAGTTGAAAGACTTACAATTGAAAACATAAACGCTATTGTTGAAGAACATTCTGTTAATAAGGATGAAGTTGAGGATCTAGAAAATGAAAGTACAATTTTCTCGTTAGAACCAAAAGGTAAATATATTTTTTAGGTGATTTATGGCTTATTTAGATAAAGAAAAAATAAAAAAGTCATTAACCAAAGAAGATGTGAAGAAAATATTGGCAGATTTAGGATCTGAAAATTATATTGACAATGGTGGGAATGAAATCTACTTCAAAACAGTTTGCCATGGTGGTGAAAAGTATAAATTATGTTATCATGATAATTCTAAACTTTTTACATGTTACACAGACTGCGGAGACACTTTTGATGTGTATGAGCTGGTACTAAGAAGTAGGAGAGCAAAAGGGATTAATCTTAATTTTTTACAAGCTGTGAAGTATGTAGCAAGTATCACGGCACATCTTTTTTATTCAAATATTGAAGAAGTTAAGAGCGATAGAATTGATGATTGGCAATGGCTCAATCGCATTAAAAAGACAAGAGACAAAGAAAAAGTAAATAACGATAATAAGATAATCAGTGAACACATATTAGAAATGTTTTGTTATTTACCACATGAAGCATGGATAAAAGATGGAATCACTGAAGAATCTATGCAAAAGTATCAAATTTCTTACTGGGCAGTTGAAAATAAAATCATTATCCCTCACCGAGATATAGAGGGAAAACTGATTGGTGTGAGAGGTAGGGCTTTTAATAAAGAAGATCTAGAAAAAGGTAAATATATGCCAATCACTGTTGAGGGAATATGCCTAAAGCATAAATTAGGAAATAACTTGTATGGTCTTTGCCAAAATGAAGAGGCAATACGAAGAATTGGAAAGATTATGCTAGTTGAGAGTGAAAAATCTGTTCTACTTGCGGATGGATTCTATAGACAGAATAATTTTACTGTTGCTGTTTGTGGCAGTAATCTAACAGATGAACAATGTCGTCTTATTCTTTCATTAGGAGTTAGAGAGGTTTTTATAGCTTTTGATAAGGAATATACAGATGCAGATTCTTGGGAAGCAGAAGCTTATGCTAACAAGTTGATTAAGTTAGCTAAAAAATTAAATCCATATTGTACAGTCTATATTCTTTGGGACAAAAGAGGACTATTGAATAAGAAAGATTCTCCTCTTGATAAAGGGAAAGATGTATTAGAGGAATTAATGAAAGAGAAGATAGAGGTTGATACAGATTTTGATATTAGTATAGAGAGCTAGAAGAAATGAGAATAGAATAAAGGAGAATAATAATGGCAGTGCAAAATAATTTAGAAGGTACAAAGTTTTTATTGTTTGGAGAGAGGTCACCTTCATTTGATTTCCCTCCTGTTGAATTGGATTGGAAAACTATGAGTAATGGTATTACAGAGGTTTTGATGAAAGATATGAATAGAAAAAGTGAACGTATCAAAAAGAAAGAGATAGAATTAGTAGATTGTATTATTCAAGACCCAAAAGTGGTTTTAAAATGGAGTGATGGAACAGTCACTGTTGTAGAAGCACAAGAGGGTGACAAATTTAGTGCTGAAGCAGGATTTGCTCTTGCTTATCTAAAAAAATCTTGTGGTAATACAGGACGTTACAATGACCTTATGAAACAGTGGATTAATAAGAAAGATAATGAGAAGAAAGCTAAAGAAGAAGAAAAAGCTAAATTAAAGAAAAATAAAGAGATTCAAGACACTGTTATGAAAAAATTAAAAAGAGAGCAAAAAGAAGAAACAGAAAGAAAAAAAGAAGAGCAAATTCAAATGCAGACAGAAGCTTTTGAAAGAGCTATCAGAAATCTTGTTAATAGTGGAGACATTGAGCTTCCTTCCTTCATTAAAAATTTATTAAGAAAGTAGTAGCATACAATAGAGACTTTAAAAAAGAGAATACGGTCAGTTAGAGAAGGAGATTCTTTTATTAATTTCTCATATTCTAAATTAAGTGTGTTTAAGAATTGTGAGTATCAGTTTTATCAAAAGTATGAACAAGGAAATTACATATTTGCTCCTTCTTTAGCGACTGAACTTGGTTCTATCCTTCATAAAGGATTGGAGTTAAAAGGTCGCTATATTATAAACAAACAAAAAGTTGACTATGATGAGATCAAAAGAGTGGTTATGGATGGTGCTGAAGAAGTAACAGACAAAGGAACTGAAAAACTTATCGGAGTCAAAGAAATTAAAAGAAAATATTTTGAAGAGTGGAATAAAGTTGATGAAAAGTCAGGAATGACCTATGAACAGAAGTTAAGACTGTATTTTGATAAAGTTCTTCCTACGAGAATGGAAGATGAAGAATGGGAAGTTATTGGAGTAGAAATTCCTTTCAAGTTTGTCTATGACGGAAGAGTAATAATACACGGATTCGTAGATAGAATAGATAGGAATAGAAGAACTGGCGAATATAGAGTAGTCGATTATAAGTCTTCAAAAAAAGTATTCATTGATAAAGAAATAAAAACTCCATTACAAATGGTTGTCTATGATTTGGCTTGCTTACATCTGTATGGAGCACTCCCCACAAAGCATGAATATGATTTTATATGTTTAAATAAAAAACAAACGGAAGAGCAAGGAGTGTGTTCTCAAGGATATCTGAAGAGAGGAGTAAAGAAGATTAACTCTTTATTGGATGCTGTAGAGAAGAAGATATTTGAGGATGACTTTGTACCAAGTCCATCGCCTCTATGCCACTGGTGTGATTTTTGTAAACATTCTGTTGGTGGCAATTCCTATTCAAAATCTTTATGCGAATACTACTCATTATGGACTCCTGAAAATAAAACATATGCAGTAAACAAGAAATTCGGTGAAGTAGTTGAAAATCAAAGAATATTTTCATCTGATTTGGGAAAATTGAGGTTCTAGATCGTAGATGAGATTTATTGATTTCTTTGCTGGTATAGGTGGATTCAGAAGGGGAATGGAACTCGCAGGGCATGAGTGCGTGGGTTTCTGTGAATTTGATGATTTTGCCACTGCTAGTTATACGTCAATGCATCTCATTACGGATGAACAAAGAGAATATTTAAATAGCTTAAAAGAAAATAAAAGAAAAAAAGAAGTTTTAAAAGAGGAGTATAGAAATGGAGAATGGTATGCAAAAGATATTAGAGAAGTCAGAGGAGAAGACTTACCGAGATCAGATTGTTGGTGCTTTGGGAGTCCTTGTCAAGGATTTTCCGTGGCTGGAAAACAACTTGGACTTAGTGACGAAAGAAGTAATCTCTATTTCCAAATTATTAGAATCCTCAAAGAGCAAAGAGAAGAAGATAGACCCCAATTCCTATTCATGGAAAACGTTAAGAATTTGTTGTCAATTAATAGAGGATGGGATTTTACCAGAGTTCTCAGTGAAATGGCAGAATTGGGGTACGATATTGAATGGCAATTGCTTAACTCAAAAGATTTCGGAGTCCCACAAAACAGACAAAGGATCTTCATTATTGGACATCTTAGAGGAAGAGGTGGACAAGAAGTATTTCCTATCACCAGAGCAGCAAGCGAAAATAGTATTCGAATAGTTGGGCATAGAGAAGGATATAGAAGAAACACTCAAACTTATGATCCAAATGGAATTATTGAAACATTAGACACTTGTCAAGGTGGTGGAAGACAACCACATATTCTGTTACCAGCATTTTGTGATTTATCAAAAGGAGAATTTAAAACAACAGAACATGCAAGATGTTTAAAAGCTAAATATGATGCAGGAGTTATAAATAGAGGTGCTGATAATTCAGGTGTAGCAATTCCAGTCCTTACACCAGACAGAACGAATAAAAGACAAAATGGTAGACGATTTAAAGAAGATGGAGAACCAATGTTTACTCTGACAGCTCAAGACCGACATGGGGTTATGGTTATAGATGACACACAAGGGTTTGATGGAGTTAGAACTTATGAGGATATAACACCTACTCTACGAAGCCAAAGAAGTGGACTGAAGGTCTGTGTAGATGAAGAATTTCAATTCAGAATTCGAAAACTTACTCCTTGCGAATGTTTCCGTTTACAAGGATGGTCAGATGACTATTTTAAAAAGGCGCAGTTTGTTAATTCGGATTCTCAACTTTACAAACAAGCTGGTAATGGTGTAACAGTTAATGTAATAAAAGCGATTGCAGAAAGGTTGCTTTATGAAAAAAATGAAGAATAAGATCGAATCAGATATGAAAATAGGAAGTAAAGTAAGAATAGAACCTAAAAATGTAAATAGAGGAAATTTAAAACGAAATGAATGGATTGAAAAAAATAAGGAAAGAGTATTTACAGTAGAGCAAGGAGTCTTGTTAAATGGAAAACAGACCAGTATTACAATTTTTCAATTAAAAGAAGATGACAGTGAAATAAAATGGTTATTCACTGTTAAAGAATTAAAAAGAGTAAATTAATAAAGTAAGTAAAAATGGATAGAAGAGAGCAAGATATTGTCAGCTTTGAATGGTCGCACTTACATGTACATTCAGATTATAGCAATATCAGATTGATTGACTCTATCAATAAGATACCTATGCTTATTGATAGAGCAGTTGAAATAGGATGCTGTGGCATAGCTATAACAGATCATGAAAGTGTATCAGGTCATATACAAGCCATTCAATATGTAAAAGAAGAAAAGAAAAATGGAAAAATACCACAAGAGTTTAAGCTTATTTTAGGTAATGAGATATACCTAGTGGATAATATAGAGGAAGAAGAGGGTAGGAGGTATTGTAAAACACCTTACTACCATTTTATTTTATTAGCCAAAGATAAAGTAGGACATGAACAATTGCGTTTACTGTCTTCGATGGCATGGAATAATAGTTTTAATACAGGAAAAATGACTAGAGTTCCAACTTTAAAAGCAAATTTAGAAAGAGTAGTTAAAGAAAATAAAGGACATTTAATAGCTTCAACCGCTTGCATTGGTGGAGAATTAGGCTCATTAATTTTAAATGACAGAATAGAAGAATGTGAAGAGTTTGTAAAGTGGTGCTATGGATTGTTTGAAGATGACTTTTATTTAGAGATGCAACCCAGTGATAATGAAGAACAAATTTTAGTGAATAGTATCATTTTAGGGTTAAGTGAAAAGTATAAAGTTCCCTATATCATTACAACAGATGCACACTATTCAACAAAAGAAGATAGAATATTTCATTCTGCATATCTTAAATCTCATGAAGAGGAAAGAGAAACAGATGAATTCTATATGACAACTTACATGATGGATGAAAAAGAAATACACGAATATATGGATCAATATATTGGTGTACAAGCGGTAAATAAAGGATTAAAAAATACAGGAATTATTACAAGTAAAATAGAAGAATATGACTTATTTCATTCTCAAATAGTTCCAAAAATTGAGTTACCTTCATTTACTCTACGGAATTTATTTAAAAATTATTATACAGATCATGAATACATAGAGAAATTTGCCCTATCAGATAATGAAAACGATAGATATTTACTACATTTGATTGAAGAGGGTTTTATAGAGAAAGAAGTAAATAGGGGAGTAAATAAAGAATATGCAACGATTGATGAATTAGTAGATAGAATTGAATTAGAGTTGAAGGCTATTTGGCTTTCGTCTGAAAGAATAAATGATAAAGTATCATCTTATTATATTTGCACCTTAAAAATCTTAGATATTATGTGGGATGACAAAGGCGGAAATAGTCTTGTTGGCCCAGGAAGAGGAAGTGTTGCTTCTTTTTACACTGGTTTTCTTATTAATCTTCATCAAATAAACCCAATTAAATATCAAATTCCATATTGGAGACATTTGCATGAGTCTCGACCAGAGATGCCTGATGTTGACATTGACACAGAAGCTTCAAAACGTAGAAAAATTATTGAAGCAACAAAAGATTTTTTTGGTCGAGATAAAGTATTAAATATTGGAACTTTTAAAACTGAAGGAAGTAAATCAGCTATATTAACGGCTGCTAGAGGTTTAGGAATTGATATTGATACTTCACAATATGTAGCAAATATGGTTCCGATTGAAAGGGGTGCTACATGGAGTTTAAGCGAATGTATTTATGGAGATGAAGAAAAAGAAAGAAAACCTATTAAAGAGTTTGTAAGTGAGATAAAATCACATGAAAATTGGCTAGAAGTAGCGTTAAAGATTGAAGGCTTGATATGCGGTCGTAGTATACATGCTAGTGGTGTCATTATCTATAATGAAGAGTATTACAAAAACAATGCAATGATGAAAGCTCCAAATGGACAAGAAATTACTCAATGGTCTATGGACGATAGCACATATGCAGGTGGATTAAAGTATGACTATTTAACGGTCAAGAATTACGATGCCATTAGACATTGTATTAATATGCTTTTAGAAGCAGGATATATTAAATGGCAAGGAAATTTAAGAAACACATATAACAAATATTTTCATCCTGATGTTTTAGATTATGAGACAAAAAAAATGTGGGAAATGGTAGATAGAAACGAGGTAGTAGATCTATTCCAATTTTCTACAGATGTTGGATTGAATGCTGCTAAAAAAATTAAACCAAGATCATTAGGAGAGTTGTGTACAGCAAATGCAGTAATGCGCTTATCTGTTTCAGATGGTATAGAACAACCGATAGATACTTATATTCGGTATAAAGAGGATATAAGTGAATGGTATAAGTGTATGCGTGAGAGATATCATTTAACAGAAGATGAAATTAAGATAATGGAAATATACCAAAAAGATGTGTATGGATTAAGCACAATGCAAGAAGAAGTAATGCGTGTATCTATGGATCAGAGAGTGGCCAACTTTTCAATGCAGGAAGCAAACAAATTAAGAAAAAGTATCGCCAAAAAGAAAAAGAAGCTACAAGAAGAAATGAAGAAGGAATTGTTCGAAAAAGGACATGAAATAGGAGCTTCTGATAATTTACTAAACTATGTATGGAATGAAATTATTGGTAAGCAGTTAGGATATTCTTTCTCGTTACCACATATTTTGGCTTATACAACCGTTGCAATTATTGAATTAAATTTAGCTTATCTTTTTCCAATCATATACTGGAACACTGCTTGTTTAATTGTTGATGCGGGAACAGATGAAGAAGTGGAAGAAAATAAGACAACTCAATATGGAAAGATGGCCACTGCTATTGCTAATATGCAACAAAGAGGTATTAAAATTTCTCTTCCTTTGATTAATGAGGCAGGATTCGGATTCACACCAGATGAAGCAAATAATCGTATTATCTATTCCATGAAAGCTATTTCTGGAATTGGAGAAGATATGGTAAGAGAAATTATTAAGAATAGACCATACAAGTCTTTTGATGATTTTATGAAGAGAATGATCCAAACAAAAATTATCAAAAATTCAGCTATGATTAATCTAATTAAAGCAGGTGCTTTTATAGAACTCGATAACTTGGATAGAAGAAAAACGATGCGTAAATACTTTGGATATACGGTTACAGGATGTTCAAAATTAACAATGCAACAGTTTAATACTCTTTTAAATTTAGATGAAGAATTTAGATTTATCCCTAAATCATTAGATATAGCAGTAGAACATAAGCTATTTAAAGATTATGTATTAAAAGAATCAAACATTTATAAACTTTATATACAATCAGGGAAGAAAATTCCAAATAAGGGTTATCATGATAGATACTTTAAATTAGACCAAAGAGCTATGGATTTTTTTAAAGTATATTATAATGAAAATTCAGTAGTAGGAGTTGCTGGAGAATCTTATATTATTTCTGAAAAAAAGTTTTTAAAGCAAGTTGATAGTAAACTAGAAGAGTTGAAAAAATGGATGTCTAAAGAAAAAACTCTTGAACAATATAATTATTATTTGAGAGAAAAAGAGTATAAAAAATATGCCAGTGGAACAGTAGCAAAATGGGAAATGGAAGCATTAAATATTTACACAGAACCACATGAATTGAGTTATGTGGATGAAGATAAGTATTTTATAAAAAATTATTTTGAATTATCAAAAGAACCCAAAATATATGACTATTATAGTAGATATACAAAAAAAATCATAGATGGAAAAGAAACATGGACAAAAAAATGGTTTCCTAAATATGAAATTATCCGTATTGCAGGCACAATACTTGATAAAGATAAAAATAAGCACAAGATTACACTGTTGACAAAATATGGTGTTGTTAATGTGAAGTTTAATAAAGGACAGTTTTTAAACTATGACAAGCAAATATCTAAAATTAATGATGATGGTACAAAAACGACAGTTGAAAAATCTTGGTTATCAAGAGGAAACAAGGTTTTATTATGTGGTTACAGAAAAGATGATCAGTTTAGAGTATATAATTATGCAGATACAATATTCCCTCATACATGTAATTTAATTGTAGATGTATTAGAAAATGGAGAGCTGAAACTAAAAACAGAAAGAGATAGAGTCGATTAAGCAAAATAAAATGAATGGAGATATTATAAAAGGAACAGTTACAGTCAGTAAAATAAGATATTTTAAAAAAGACACCAACTTTGGGATTTTAGTTATAATACCAAATAAAATTGAAGAAGGAAAAATGAGGACTGATAAATGTGGTTATGTGATTCTAAAAGGGCAAATGTTAGAACCACAACTTAACTCATCCTATTATATAACTGCAACAGAGAGTAATGATCCTAAATGGGGGGTACAATATAATGTTATAGCTATGAGTCCTAATATTTCTTTAGAAAATCCTGATAAAAATACTAAAAAAAGATTTCTTGAATCAATATTTACAAAGAATCAAGTTGATTCTCTTTATGATGTGATGGAAGATCCTTATGAAGCATTTATAAATGAAGATGTTCAATCAATTATACAAACAAAGGGAGTTGGTATAAAAACTTATCAATTTCTTTTAAATAAATTCAAAGAACATTTGGATATATCGAAGATAATGATACAGTTAGAACAGTACCAACTATCGATTAATGTTATGAAAAAGTTGTTAAGAAAATATGGAACACCAGAACTTGTTATTGAAATAGTAAAAAACAATCCGTATTCTTTAGTAAGTATTGAAGGATTTGGCTGGAAGAGATGCGATCAGATTGCTAGGAATGGTGGGATAGGAGAGTATGATCCTAGAAGAATAAAAGCTTTTATCTTACATTATTTAGAAGAAAAAGCAAATTCAGGCTACTCATATGTTCCAATAGACATAGAAGTTGAAAGAAGAGATATAAATAGAAAAAATCCGCTCAATTTGATGGATGCTTTGGTAGAAAACATAGGAGAAGGAGTTCAAGAAACTTTGATTTTACAAAGCCTTAAAAGTATAAAAAATAGGCTGTGGATTTCAGAAGACGGGCTATACATAGGACTAAGAAAGTACTATGAACTAGAATGTAAAATTGTTGAAGAGCTCTTTAGAATTAAAAGTGGAAAAAATGATTTCAATTATAAAAACTGGGGAAAAATTATAGAGGAGAAAGAAGAAATACAAGGTTGGAAATATACTGAACAACAAAAAAATGGTATACAATTAGCACTTGAAAATCAAATCTGTGTTATTGGGGGATATGCAGGATCAGGAAAAACTTCATTGGTAGATGGGATAGTAACAGTTTTAAATGAATATAATTTTGTTCAGTGTGCTTTGTCTGGTAGAGCTGCTTCAAGAATGGCAGAAGTAACAAAAAAAGAAGGATATACTATACATAGATTACTTGGTTTTCCACGAGGAGGTCAGGAATATCAGTTTTTTGAGTATAATCAAGATAACAAACTAAATTATGATATTATTATCATAGATGAGATTTCAATGATTGATGGAAAACTATTCTATTATTTACTACGTGCTGTTAAAGATGGAGGAAAAGTAATATTATTAGGTGATGTGGGACAACTAGAAAGTATAGGATGCCTAAATGTGGCTAATGATTTACTAGAATCATCCTATATTCCTTCTATTGTTTTAACAAGTATACATAGACAAGCTTTAGAATCTGAGATTATTGTGGAAAGTTCTAAAGTACGTAATAGAGAGCAGATTATTGATAAGGATTGGGTTGGAAGTGAATATAGGGGAAATATGAAAGAATTTTATATAGAATGTTATTCTGACACAACGCAGACGTTTTATAAGACATTGGAACGATTTGCTTTAAGATTTGAAGAAGTGAAGAATATTAAAGATATTCAAGTTATATGCCCAATTAAAGCAACTCAGTCGGGAACAATTATGCTGAACTCAGCTATACAGGAAATTTATAATCCGCATCCAGATGATTGTTTAATACCACACTATGTAGTACACAAAGAAAAGAACTATGAGTTGAGAGAAGGCGACAAGGTTATAAATGTAAAGAATAACTATGGTACATTTAAATATTCAGAAAAAGAAAGTGAATTAGAGATAATGCCTGTATTTAATGGAATGATAGGAATTATAAAAAAAATAGATGAGTTTAAAGAAAAAATCATAGTTTCTTTTTTTGAGTACGGAGATATTGTAATAGATTTTAAAGACGCTGCCCAGCTAGAACTAGGATATGCTACAACTGTACATAAATATCAAGGAAGCCAATGCAAATATATAATTTTTGCTTTAGATTACTCATCTTATATTTTACTATCTAAAGAGCTAGTATATACAGCCTTTACAAGAGCGAGTGATTATATAGATGTAGTGGCACAAAACAAAGCATTAAGAATGGCCATATCAACTAACTCAATAAAAGATAAAATGACACACATGCAAAGAGTTATAAAAAACAAAAGTAGGGAATTAGAAAAAGAAGTTACTAAAAAAGAAATATTTGATAATGGAAAATTGGTTTTTTAAGAAACAATAATACTAAAAAAAGTTTGACAATTATATTTATAAATAATAATATAGAGAAGAGAGGTTTACATATAAGAGTTTTATATAAAAATAGCTATAATGATATGGAAATTTATTTGCTCACAAGACTACTGGAGCAAAAAAATATGTCATATGTAATATTAAATAAAGATAGCAATATAGTGATGTCAGTAGAAGATAAATATTTTTATTCTTATGATGAGGCAAGAAAAGAAATAGTAAACCACAATAATACTAAATTAAATATTATTCTTTAAATATCAAGGAGGAGTTTATGAAAAGAGTTGCAAAATTTGAAAAAGTGAGTTTTGCTCAGTTCCAAAAAGATTGGGAAGATACGTTTGGAACATTAGAACAATGTGAGCAAATTTATGAGGGAATCTCTCTTCCAAAGCGTGCCACAAAAGGTTCTGCGGGGTATGATTTTTATAGTCCATTAAGTTTTACGTTAAAACCAGGAGAGACTATTAAAATTCCAACTGGAATCTGTGTTTATATGGAAAAAGGCTGGGTGTTAAAATGCTATCCAAGAAGTGGACTTGGTTTTAAATATAGATTGCAAATGAATAATACCGTTGGAATCATTGATAGTGATTATCGTTATTCAGATAATGAAGGACACATTTTTGCAAAAATTACCAATGATTCTAATGAAGGAAAAGAAGTTGTTTTAAAAGCACAAGAAGGATTTATGCAGGGAATTTTTGTAGAATATGGCATTACTTTTGATGATGAAACTTCTGAAATTCGAAATGGTGGCTTTGGATCAACAACAAAGAATTAATAAAATCCAAACAATAATACTAAATAAAATCTTAAAATAAAGGAGAAACATATGAACGTCATACTAAGAACTATAGAACAAATTGAGGATTTTCATAGAAAAGTGTCTTTAAGCAATTGCATAGTAGATGTCTGTCCCATGAATTATAAAAGATTTATAGATGCAAAGTCTATATTGGGAATTTTCTCATTAGATTTAAGTCAACCAATTCATTTAAATATTATGGGTGACGAGGAAGAAAAAAAAGAATTGTATGAAAAAATCAAGAAATACGAGGTGAAAATATCATGGTAATAGTTTTTATCAATGGACCCGCAACATCGGGAAAAGACACATTTATGGAAATGTGTAAAAAGGCTTGCAAAGGAAAGGTTAAAACAATTTCATTGGCAGACAAGCCTAAAGCTGCATTGTCAATCCTTGGTTGGAATGGTGAAAAAACAGAAGAGTTTAGAAAACTCTTGTCTGACTTTAAAATACTTGCAGATAAAAAATTTAATATGAGTAATCAATATATTCAAGAAACTATAAAAGTTATAGAAAAAAGAAAAAATAAACCTCTAATTTTATTTGTGTGCGCCAGAGAGGTTGAGGATATTAAAAATTGTACAAAATTCTTAGATGGTATGGATAAAAAGAATGTGACACTACTAATTGAAAGAGAAGGTGTAGACCCTATTTTAAGCAATGTGGCTGATGCACAGGTAAGAGATTATAGCTATGAGTTTGTAATTAGAAATGACGGTTCATTAGAAGAGTTGCAAGAAAAAGCTAATAATTTTGTAAGGGATATTTTGTGAAAATGAGTATGGAACAATTAAGAATGCTTATTGGTATTATATTCCTGCTTATAGTAATAAAGGTTCTTATGAAAGATTAGAAGGTGAGTTTATGTTTTTTATATTTTTATTTACAGTGGGTTTTTTATTCCTGCTTGGCATTATCCTGCTTTGGATTGGCAGTAAAGTATTTCTATCTATCAAAAGACAGAATAGGAAGTTTGAACTAGAAACAGAAAAAGAGAAAGAAAAACAAAAATAAAAGGAGAAAAATAATGAACAACAAAGGAATTTTAGCATTTGTAACAGTAGGAGTTTTGGCAGTAGTAGGTGGAGGATATACAGTAACACATTTAAAAAAGATCGATACTGGAAATGTAGGCGTTGTATACACCATGAAGAACGGAGTAAAAGATGAAGTTTTAGACCCAGGATATAATTTTGTGTCACCTTTTGAGCATGTGAAAGAATTTACGGTTGGCAATGAACAGCTTATTTTAAGTAAGGATAGTAGAGACGGAAGCAAAGAGGATGACTCTTTTAAGGTAGCAACATCAGATGATGCTAATATTTCTATTAGTTTTCAGATGTCTTATCGTTATAATCCAGAAACAGTTGTTGATACATATAAAAGATTCAAAGGAATGGACGGAGATAAGATTGTAGAACAGAGAGTAAAAACAGTCCTTAAATCAAAAATCTCTGAAATTACAACAGATTATTCTTTAATGGAACTCTATTCAGGGAATAGAAATGAGATCAACACAAGACTTACAGAATATTTAGATAAGGAATTTGAAAAAGAATTTGGAATTGAGGTTATGGATGCTTCCATTATCGAAGTACATCCTGATAAAACTTTGAAGAAAACTATTGATGAACGTGTAGCAGCATTACAGAAAAAACAAAAAGCGAAAGCCGAACAGGAAACAATTAAAGTGGAGGCTGAGACAAAGTTGCTACAAGCTGAGAATGAAGCAAAAATCAAAGTGAAGAAAGCTGAAGCAGAGGCAGAAGTTCAGCTCAAAAAAGCAGAGGCAGAAGCTAAAGCAAACGAAAAACTATCAAAATCAATTACACCTGAATTAATTAAAATGAAAGAGGCGGAAGCACGTTTAAAACATGGATGGATTGAAATTCAAGGTGCTAATACTATTGTAACAAAATAATTTTTAGATAGATATAGATAGAGGATTGTGTGCAAAGCATAATCCTCTAAAGGAGTAAATATGGGAAGTTTTGCACTAGGAAGTTTTTTATTTTTGTTGGGAAGTTGTTGTATTGGATTAGCAGTTATTGCCATAATTGGATGTGTTTTTCTAATCCGTATTTTATACGAAGAAACAAATAAAAAAATAAAAGAATATAACGAAGAGTTGAACAAGAGGAGATATTAAATGCAAAGAATCATTCAAATTTCGATTGATTTTGACGAAGAAGAAATTAGAAAATCGATTGAAAAAAATGCTGAAAAACAAGTAATTGGAACAGTTACTCAAGAGACAAG
Source organism: uncultured Eubacteriales bacterium (assembly GCA_949284175.1). GTDB lineage: Bacteria > Bacillota > Clostridia > Lachnospirales > Lachnospiraceae > Scybalomonas. Next base: position 180,767 of record CASDVE010000001.1, on the reverse strand, counting down.
AGATTGGTTAAAAACAAGATTTAATAGGTTTGGGAAAGAGGAAGAACCATATAAAGAACTTGTTGAAAATAAAATTAATGAAATTATAGAAGAAAGAAAAGATGATATTGTAAAAGAAGCGATTACACTTCTTGCAGACAAAATGTACAGAAGTAAAAAAGTAAGAGAAGCGATGAATGAGTTAATTGATGATTTCAAGGAGTAGGATATAACAATGAAAGTATTGGTTATTATTGATCTACAAAATGATTTTATTACAGGCAGCCTTGGAACACCCAAAGCTCAAGCAATTGTACATAAAGTGTGTGAAAAAATTGTTAATTGGGATGGAGAAATCATTTTTACCCAAGACACACACTTTGTAAACTATTTAGATACTCAGGAAGGAAAGAAATTACCAGTGGTACATTGTATTAAAAATACAGATGGATGGAAAATTTGCAATGAAGTAATTGGGGCATTAAAGTATAAAACAAATAAAAGAAGTGGCGTTCTTTCGCATGGACATAATGAGACACCACAAAAATATGGTTATAGAGTATTTGAAAAGGATACTTTTGGTTCATATGATTTAGTGTCTTCTGTAAGTCGTATCAAACGCTTTGAAGAGGAAAATATAAGTGAAATCCAATTAGTTGGTCTTTGTACAGATATTTGTGTAATCTCAAATGCTTTAATATTAAAATCATTTCTTCCAGAAGTACCAATCATTGTAGATGCTTCATGTTGTGCAGGAGTGACTCCAGAAAGTCATAAAAATGCATTAGAAGCAATGAAAATGTGTCAGATTGAGATTATTAATGAGTACTTGGATGAATTGGAGAAATAAAATGTTTAGATTAAATGGAGAAGAAGTTAATATTATTAAGTTCCCTGATGGGACAAGTAAAATTGAGTTAAAAGATAGAATGGTCTTCAGTGGTCGTACAAATGAGATTAAATGGTTATATGATGGAGACGAAGAAATATTCCAACTAATAAATTTAGTTGATTTAATTAATAAATATAATCCGTATGAAATTTTTTTAAATGTACCATACTTTCCTAATGCTCGTATGGATAGAGTAAAAGATCGTTTTAATGAGTCGTTTACATTAAAAAAGTTTTGTGAGTTATTAGATGATATGAATTTTGATCGAATCTTTGTGTTTGATCCTCACTCACAAGCTATAAAACTATTGATAGATGATGAAGTGTTTGGGTTGTGTACAGTTCATGAAATCGTATTTAACAAAGTAAAAGAGCGATTAAATAATGATTTTATCTTATTCTATCCCGATGAAGGTGCTAGAAAAAGATATGATTATAAAATGCCTTCTCTGTGCGGTTATAAAAATAGAGATTGGAAAACAGGTAAGATCCTTGATTTAGAAGTAGTTGGGAATAAAGACCTAGTCAAAGGAAGAGATGTATTAATTATGGATGATATCTCCTCATATGGTAGAACATTTCTACACTCTGCTAAGAAATTAAAAGAGTTAGGTGCAAATGATGTGTACTTATTTGTATCACATTGTGAAAATTCCATTTTAGAAGGAGAATTGTACAAGAGTAGATTGATTAAGAGAGTGTTTACAACAAACTCTATTTATAGAGGAAATGATCCTTGGGTAGAGGTTGTGCATAAGTTTTAAACAATACATAGATTTTTTAGGAGAAAAACAATGAATATAGAACTATTAAACACAGCATTATCATGTATAGCTATTATTTTATTATCAATTTATTTAGGCTTACAGATAAAAGAATTAAAAGAGGAAATTAAAAAAGGCAAAAACAAAAAGGAGAAGTGAGACAATGAGCGAAGTATTAGCTTGTCTATTAGCAGATGGGTATAAATTTGTACATCCAAAACAATATAATCCAAAAGTAAACTTTCTAGCATCATATATGACTCCAAGAAGTTCAAGATTAGAAGAAGATAAAATGGTATTCTTTGGTCTACAAGGCTTTTGTAAAACATATCTTATTGATTATTTCAATAATAACTTTTTTAATCTTCCTAGAGAAGAGGTAGAAAAGGAAGCAAAGGTTGTTTTAGATCATATACTTGGCGAAGATGTACATGCTCTTGAGCAATTTATGGAGTTATACGATTTGGGATATTTGCCAATTCAAGTTAGAGCATTACCAGAAGGAACAAGAGTTCCGATGAAAGTTCCTTGTCTTGAAATTACAAATACTCATCCAAAATTTTATTGGCTTGTACAATGGGTAGAATCTTTATTATCAAGTGAGATTTGGAAGCCATGTGTTGATGCCACAATCGCTTATATGTACCGAGAAATTGTTAATGAGTGGTATGACAAAACGGTTGATGAGAGTGTGGACAGAAGAAAGGCCATGAGTGATTTTGGATTTAGAGGAATGAGTTGTGTTCAAGAAGCAATTAAAACATCATCAGCATGGTTATGTTCTTTTACATCAACAGCTACTATTCCAGCAATTCCGTATATTAAGAAAATGTATAATCTGGATAAAGCAGGTACATCAGCTATTTCAACAGAACATTCAGTAATGTGTAGTAATGCTGCGATTGATGGCGATGAGAGAACATTTTTAAAGAGATTGCTGGCAGAGATTTATCATAATCAGAGTTTTTCAGTAGTATGTGACTCCTATGATTATGATAACGTGCTTGAAAATGTGTTACCTTCACTAAAAGATGAGATTATGGCACATAATGGTACATTGCTAGTACGAGGAGACAGCGGTGATCCGGTTGATGTCATTTGTGGTGATTGGCATAAATTATGTAAAGATTGGAGCTCTTTGGAAACATTAGAAAAGGCTATTAAACTTATTAAAAAACACATGATCAATAACGATAAAAAGGAAATATTCTTTGAATATAAAGGTAAGTATTATAAAGCAACAGGAAGTTATAAATTCAAAGAAAGCGATTATGGATTTGCACTCGAATGGACAGAGTTTAACGTTGAAGAGTATTCACTTACAACCAAAAACAAAGGAACAGTTCAAATGCTATGGGAAACCTTTGGTGGTACCATCAACTCTAAGGGATATAAAGTCTTAGATCCTCATATAAGGGCTATTTATGGAGATTCTATCACTTTAAAGAGAGCAAAAGAGATTTATAGATTGCTAGAGGAACAAGGATTTGCAGCGGAAAATGCAAAGCTTGGAGTTGGTTCATTCTCTTTCCACTGCGTAGAAGAAGATGGAATGTTAAAACCGCTGACAAGAGATACGTTCTCTGTTGCTATTAAAGCTACATATTGCGAATGTGAACAAGAGAACAAATTAAAATCAGAGAAGTATTTCATCTTTAAAAACCCAAAAGAGTCTGGATTTAAAAAGTCGCCAAAAGGAATGATTCAGGTAAGAAGAGGTTTAAATGGAGAGTTAGAGTACAAGGATGAATTTTACCGAGGTGAATCTCAAGAATGGGATCATAAGTTGTTTGACAAGAATGAGTTAAAAACCGTATTCAAAGACGGCAAGATGGTGAAAGAAGTAGCATTTGATGAGGTAAGAGAAACTTTGTGGAATGGGAAGTTTTAATTGGTAGAGAGATAGGAAGTAGAAGATATTGAAATGAAAATCAGCCAAGAGTTATTTCTTGGCTGATGAGATTAATTTTTGTTTTGTTTTTCAGTACGACCAAAAAGTGATTGTTTTTTATTCTCTTCGCTTAGGGATTCAACTTGCATTTCTAGTATTGTTTTCTGTACTAGAAGCTGTCGTTTTTCATTTTCTAATTGTTGTGACATATTTTTATAATAGTCTCTTTCATTTTCAACATGACCTAATTTTGCTGCTCTTTGTACTGTTTCCTTACAGCAATATTCACTAAAAGCATCTGCTACACAATCAATCCCTACTGTTTGACAAATAGCATCTAAAGCTTTTCTGCTTTTAGATTCAGGAAATTTTTCTTTTCTGCCCATAGATATCTCCTATTATACAATCATTGTTATAAAGTTACGACTAAAATAATAAAACAAAAAAAGAAAATTGTCAATAAATTTGTTTGAAATTATATAATAGTCAAAAAATATTAAGAAAATATTACAAAAAATTAATGAAATTTTTAACTGAAGAATATGTACAACATAAATAAGAATTAATAAAAGGAGAATTTTATGCCAATAAAAATTATAGATGGTGATTTATTCACTACAAATGCCAAAATTATTTGCCATCAAGTCAATTGTCAAGGTGAAATGAATACTGGAGTGGCGCAGCAAGTGAGAGAAAAATTTCCACATGTTTATGAGGAGTATAAAGGATATGTTGAAGCATACCGCAAAGTTGTTGAAAGATTTACAGGTGGATATTTTAAATTAAAACTAGATGATTTGCTTGGTGTTGTATATTTTAGTCCTGTGAAAAAACAAGAACGGTATCTTTATCGATTTGATGGTGGTTTCCGCCAAGAACTTATTGGTTATGTTGATTCGGAACAATATATAGCCAATTTATTTGCACAAGCAAATTATGGGTATGATGGAAAGATGTATATTGATTTAGGAGCGTTGAAAAATTGTTTTATAAAAGTTAGAGACATGACAGAATTAAAAAATAATTTATATAATGCATCAATCGCAATGCCATATAAAATTGGTTGTTGTCGAGGTGGTGCTGATTGGGAGCATGAAGTATTTCCAATGATTAAAGAAGTTTTTCAAGGTTGTAATGTAGAATTATGGAGATGGGATAGAGGATGACTTATAGAGAAAAGTTTATACAAGAATTGTTTGATGGAACAAGTGAACGAAAAGAAGAGATGTTAGATGTGATATTACAATTAGTTTGTCCACCTAATTTTGGATACCAAGATGAGTTTTATTGTGAAGGAAATGGAAGTCTTTACGAGGGAAGATGTAAGGAATGTTGGAGTAGAGAAATAGAATGAGAAAGTTGATTCACTATATTTACTCATGTTTCTGCAAACATGACTGGGAAATGATTTTTAATGCACGTGTAAGAAGTGAAGATATGTACGGAGAATATAAAACTTATTTAGAAAAGACATACTGTTGCAAAAAGTGTGGATTTGTACAGAAAGTAAAGAGTAGTTGAAAAGGAGAAGATATTTATGGATATGTATAAAGAAATGTGTGTTCAACAGGGATATGTTCCAAGTACATGCACAATGGATGGTCAAATGTGTTGGCTTTTAGTCAATTCACAAGGAGATCCATGTAAGGGATGCAATGAAGATAGAAATAAGTGTAAAGGAAGAAAAAACGGATAAAAAAGAACAAAAGGAGAAAATATGGATTTAATTAAAGCAATGTTAATTTATCAAAAAATTATCTCGCCTAAATGCACTAAAGATGGAATGGAATTGTGGCAGGTAAAAGAACCATGCAAAACTTGTAAAGAAGATAGAAATAAATGTAAAATGTAAAGAAAAAAAGAATAGAAGACAAGGAGAAAAAATGAGAGTTGTAAGATCAAAAAGACCAAAAGGCACACATAAAAATTTTGATGAAAAAAAAGTAAAAGAGTATGTAGTAAACTGGATCAAAGAATGGTTTGTTCAAAATGGCAACGGCTGTACGGCTGTTGTTGGAATCAGTGGTGGATTAGATAGTACAGTTGTAGCAGCTCTGTGTGTAGAAGCACTTGGACGAGATAGGGTATTGGGCGTTTTAATGCCTTGTGGCGAACAAAAGGATATCAAAAACTCATATGATTTGTGTGAGCATTTAAAAATTCAATATAAAGAGGTAAATATCCAAGACACTATTGCTGCATTAAGTAAAAAATTTGATTTTATAATGTCGCCACAATCTGTTATCAATCTTCCAGCAAGAATTAGAATGGCGACACTATATGCGGTATCTCAATCTTTTAATGGAAGAGTAGCTAATACTTGCAATCTTTCAGAAGACTGGATTGGTTATAGTACAAGATATGGGGATGCAGCAGGAGATTTTTCTCCTTTATCTGATTTGACAAAAACAGAAGTTAGATTATTAGCCAAAGAGTTAGGTCTTCCAGAACATTTAGTTGAAACTGTTCCTTCAGATGGATTATGTGGGAAAACAGATGAAGAAAATTTCGGATTTACTTATGAGCTATTAGACGAATACATTCGTACAGGATATTGTAAAGATATGGATGTAAAGAGAAAGATTAATAAGATGCATAAGAAGAATTTGTTTAAGTTAAGATACATGGATTGTTGTAAGGTGGGATTTAATAAATGGGTATAAAATTCGCAGAAGATATTATTAAAGAGATGGATGCTAGAGGGACAATAAAGATTCCTGATAATTGTGTAGCAGGAGATGATTTTGAGAGATGGTTATGCGAGGAGAGGAATAAAATGTATGATATTAAAATAAGTAGAAAGATTTCTTTTTTATTAAGACATAAAAAAGGATATACAGACGATAAAGGATATGCTCTAGTGAGTAAGCTAATAGAAGATGTAAGTATTACGTATGATGATTTGTGTCGAATTGTTAAAGAAGATGATAAGAAAAGATATTTTTTTTCCGAAGATTGTAAATACATTAGAGCTAGTCAAGGACATTCTACTGGAGTAAATTTGGAATTAAAGGAAGCAATTCCACCAGATATTTTATATCATGGTACTGCTGATAGATTTCTTAAATCAATTTCCAAAGAAGGAATTAAAAAGATGAGTAGAGATTACGTTCATCTTTCAGCAGATAAGGAAACAGCATATAAAGTTGGAAGCAGACACGGAAAACCAGTCTTATTGGTTATTAATGCAAGACAAATGGTAAAAGATGGGGTTAAATTTTTTGTTTCCGAAAATGGTGTATGGTTAGTTGAAGATGTGGAAACAAAATATATTCTATAATCTAATAAACTAATTAAAATATAGAGGTATAAAAATGTATGTATTAACTAATGGCGTTAATTTCTTGAAAATAGATAAAAATTCTAATATCAGTGAAACAAGTGAACTGAAAGAAGCTTATCGCTTTAAAAAGAAATGTGATAAATTTGCTGAAAATTTATGCAGAAGCAGTAAAGTAACTGGAAAATGGAGATGTGTTTCTTATTATGAGGAAGTTGAAGAAGAAAATGCTGATATAGCTATGTTAAAAAATCAAATAAGAAAAACTCTAATAAAAGAAAGTATAGACGACATATCTACTCATGCATTATACGGATTAGTTGAATCAATTTCCGAGGGAATAAATTTAAAATTAGAAGAATTGAGGAAAAATCTTTCTATAAAGGATCAAGAAATTAACGATATCACTCATGCAATGGAATTTTATAAGCTAAATGCTTGTGAGGGTTATAAGATATACAATTTAATGCATCAGAAACTATTAGAAAGAAGAGAAATTAAAAATGAAATAGAAAAAATTGATAGATTATTTGATTATAGCGTTAAAAAAATTCATACGACTAATTATGAACAAGGTGTAGGCAAAGAAAAGAAAAAGAAATATACTCCAAGAGTTTTGAATGAGTTATTTGAAAAATGATAAATAGGAGAGACAAGTGAATATTATAAGGAGTAGTAATAAAAATGATAGATAGTATAATTTTGGCAACAGTTTTTAGTTATTTTATTAAAGCAATTTGGCAAGTAATAGAAGTCAAGCTATATGGAAAAATAATTGAAAGAGAAGTTGACACAATTGTCATTTGTATAATTTGGGTTTGTTTATACATAGTTTCGATTATTAGTAAGGAGATGTAATGAAGAAATTTAGAGTTATTATCGCAGGCGGTAGAGATTTTAATGATTACGAGTTACTACATAAGGAATTATATAATATTTTATTCAAGCTGAATATGAGGTATGAAGACAACTTAGTTGCTTATATAAATCAGTTTGAGATTGTATCTGGTCATGCTAGGGGAGCAGATATTATGGGAGAAAAATTTGCAGATGAACATGATATTAAATTGAAAATCTTTCCTGCGGAATGGGACAAGTATGGCAAAAGTGCAGGGTATAGAAGAAATGCTGAAATGGCAAAATATGCTGTTGAAGGTAAAGAACAAGGGGTAATTGGAGTATTAATTGCATTTTGGGATGGAAAAAGCAAAGGTACAAAATCAATGATCGATCTTGCTAAAAGATATGGATTAGATGAAGTTTATGTGGTGAGGTATTAGAATGGCTGATTATATAAAAAGTCCTCTAAATTACACAGGTGGAAAGTATAAGCTACTTCCTCAAATTCTTCCACTATTTCCTGAAAAGATTAATACGTTTTGGGATATGTTCGGTGGTGGATTTAATGTTGGAATCAATGTTGAGGCGAATAAAATCATATATAACGAGTTATTACCTGAATTGGTATATATGTTTAGGTATTTTAAATATAGAGGCATAGACAAACTATTATATGAAACTGACATCGTAATGAAAAAATTTGAGTTGAATGAGAAAAATAAAAATGGATACTTGGAATTAAGAAGAGATTACAATGAGAGTGAAGAGCCTTTTGTAAATTTTGAAACAGAATTATATGTACTTATTTGCCATTCCTTTTGTAATCAAATTCGATTCAATAAAAAAGGTCAATTTAATATGCCTTTTGGGAAACGTACATTTAATGAAGAGATGAAGAAAAACTTTATTAGATTTGTTAAAGAGCTACAAAGAAAAAATATAACATTTAGCTTATGGAGTGCTACGGAGCTTCCTATTTTAAGATTTGGTAAAGATGATTTATTTTATTGTGATCCACCTTATCTAAATAGTACGGCTACTTATAATGAGCAAGGTAGATGGAAAGATGAAGATGAAATTAAATTGTTGAAATGGCTTGATGAGTTGGATAATAAGGGAATCAAATTTGCTTTATCCAATAATCTAAAATATGAAAATCCATATTTAAAACAATGGATTACAGAGAATGAAGGTAGATATAAGGTGCATTATCTGAAAGCCGATTATGGTAATTGTAACTATCAAAAGAAAGATAAGAGCAAAGATTGTGAAGTGCTAGTGGTAAATTATTAAAGAAGGACATTTGAGGAAGAAGTAGAATGAGAAAAATAATTTTTCTTGATATTGATGGTGTCCTCAATTCAGATGAATATTTTGAAACTTTACAACCGGTATCAGCAGAATTAGACGATATTGATGAAAGTAAAGTGCAATTATTAAAAGAGATAGTAGATAGAACTGAGGCACAAATTGTTCTATCTTCAACTTGGAGAGGAATGCAGCACGATAATATTGAAACTTGTAATAAGATGTACAAGTATTTAATTGATACTCTAAACAAATACGGTTTATCTATTGTTTCTGAAACTCCTATTTTAAATCATCGTAGACCAGAAGAGATTGCAACATGGGTTGACGAAAACATAGGGCATGATGGAATGATATTTATAAGTTTAGATGATGATTTTACACCAGAACAATATGATGAATATGAAATCGGAGATTGTTTAATAAAAACATCATTTTATGGTGAGAATGGTGGTTTGCAGAGAGAACATGTTGAAGAAGCAGTTAGAGTTCTGAATGGATATAAGGAGACAAAATATGAGCAATGATAAGTTTTTAAATTTATGCAAACAGAAAGTTGTAGAATATTTTAACAGCCGTGTAGATAAAACAGATAACAAAAAAATTACAGAAGATGATGTTTTTATCGTTTGGAGCTGTAAGGTATTGCAAAATAATAAAGCATTAGTAAGCACAACCGTTTCTGAGGGTATGTATTACGAGATTACATACAACGGAGATAAAAACGAGTTGTATTTTGATGCGTATAAGAAGTGGGAAAATATTAAATTTGATGTGGAGGGGCAAGATGAAATATAGAAAGAAACCAGTAGTGATTGAAGCAATTCAATTTAAAGATGATGCGGATACAATTCAGATGATTTCTGAATTTTTAGATAGCGGTATTTGTGTGGATTACTCAGAACCACAAAAACCAGTAATTAAAATAGCGACCTTAGAAGGTGTTATGGTTGCTAATGTAGGGGATTATATTATTAAAGGTGTGAAAGGAGAGTTCTATCCATGTAAACCAGATATTTTTAAAAAGACATATGAAAAGGTAGATATAGATTAAGTAAAAAATAAGGAGAATAATATGAATTTCAAAGAAGCATTTAAAGAAATGAGAAAAGGTAACGACATCAAACTTCCTAGTTGGAAAGGGTTTTGGAAATGGAACGATGAGAAAAAAACAATCATGATGCATTGTAGGGATGGAAAAGTTATCAATGTTTTTGATACCGAACAGTATGAATATACCTTGCAACATTTAGCAAGTGACGAATTTATTATTGCTACTGAAGAAAATTGTCCATTAAAAGGTGGGAAAATTGGATTAGATTTTAATGCAGCTATGGGATATGTCTTTAAAGGATTTAAAGTATCATATCGACATGAAGATTTTGATGGAGCTGGGTATTATGTAGAGATGGATAAGGATAGTTTCTTAGAATTGAAAAAAACAAATGACAAAGATTATGTGAAATATTATATTCCTTATAAAACAGACTATGAAAGCAAAGATTGGTATATTATGGAAGATTAATGGGATGAAATAATGAAGTGTTATAGAAAAGAAGATTTAAAAAGAATTGGTTATTATAGAACGGAAGCAGACTTGCAAGAGAGATTAAAAAAATTAGATTGGTATTGTGCATTAGAATGTGTTTTTGAAAGAGTAAGCCCACAAACAGAAAAATGTTTTATGGTTTGTAAAGGTGGTCGTGAATTTGTTCTTTCAATTCAAGGATTTGTGCATGAAAATGAATTTCTTAAGGTTATGAATTGTGATAAGTTTGAAAGAGATTATGTATCTGAAAACGAAGTTTCAACATATTTATCTGAACAAGGGTACAAAGTTGAAGAACTATTTCATGTAACAAAAGAAAATATTAAATTTATTACAAATTTTTACAAACTTCCTGAAAAATACTTCTCCCTAATTGGATTAAAAAAAGAATTGAAGAACCAGATCTTGAATTTTATCAAGAAAAAATACCGTATTCATTTGAATTTGACCAAAATCAAATCTATTTAGCTTTTAAAGAACGTATTGGTCGGTGTACATTTATTAACTATAGAGTTAATTTTGGAAATTATATTGCCCTAATGTCGAATGGAAGACTAAAGGAATTTTCAGAAGAAGAAGTTAAAAACATAGAATAATACTAAATAAAATCGTAAAAATAAAAGAAGGTGATTCCGATGTTTTCTTAACCGCTTCTGTCAGTTATTAAACAAAGATAGGAGAATTGCATGAATAGTCAAATCAATAATAAACAAAATATGATGGAAATAAAAGTACTAAAAAAAGATGGAACTGTTGAAGTCTTTAATGAAGAAAAAATAATCAATGCAGTTAATAAATCCGCAGATAGAGTTATGGCAAAGTTTACTGCTTGGGATTTAGAAACAATTGTCAGTATTGTCGAAAATCAGATCAGAGAACGACATTTAGAAGTAAATGGTGTGGTTGAAGTTGGAGAATTGCACAAGTGCGTTGAATATGCCTTAGAACGAGTTGATGAAAGCGTTGCTAAGTCTTACAAGGACTACAGAAATTATAAAGTAGATTTTATTCATATGATGGACAAAGTTTATCAAGACTCTCAAAAAATTATGTACATTGGTGACAAAGAAAACGCTAATACAGATAGTACTTTAGTATCGACAAAGAGAAGTTTAACTTTGAATTGTTTAGAGAAAGAGTTGTATAAGAATTTCTTTCTAACAAAAGAAGAGTTGCAAGCATGTAAAGATGGATATATCTACGTTCATGATATGAGTGCTAGAAGAAATACGATGAATTGCTGTTTATTCAATATGGCAGAAGTTTTAAAAGGCGGTTTCGAAATGGGAAACCTTTGGTACAACGAACCGAAGACATTAGATGTTGCCTTTGACGTAATGGGAGATGTTATCTTTAGTGCAGCAAGCCAGCAATACGGAGGGTTCACTGTACCAAGAGTAGATTCTGTTCTTGTTCCTTATGCAGAGAAGTCTTTTGAAATGTATAAAAAAGAGTATATGGAAATTAATCCTTATGAAGAAAAAGCAATAGAATATGCTCGTAAAAAAGTAAAACGAGACTTTGAGCAAGGTTGGCAAGGTCTTGAGTATAAATTGAATTCAGTTGGTAGCAGTCGTGGGGATTACGCATTCGTAACGATTACTTTTGGATTGGATACAACTGAATTCGGTAAAATGGCAGCCATTACATACTTAGATGTCCATAGAGAAGGACAAGGAAAAGAAGGAGCTAAACGCCCAACACTATTCCCTAAATCTGTATTTCTTTATGATGAAAATTTACATGGGAAAGGCTGTGTAAATGAGGATGTATTTGAAGCAGGGGTTAAGTGTAGTCAGGCAACTATGTATCCTGATTGGCTCTCATTAACTGGCGAAGGATATGTGCCAAGTATGTATAAGAAATATGGTGAGGTCGTTTCACCAATGGGATGTCGCGCGTTCCTTTCGCCATGGTATAAAGAAGGTGGTATGGAACCAGTAGATGAAAATGACAAACCTGTTTTCGAAGGTCGTTGGAACGGCGGTGTTGTTTCGTTACATTTACCTATGATTTTAGCAAAATCAAGACAAGAAAACAGAGATTTTTATGAAGTATTGGATTATTACCTTGAACTAATCCGTAGGCTTCATATTAGAACATATAACTATTTGGGAGAAATGAAAGCTTCAACTAATCCTTTAGCATATTGTGAAGGTGGTTTTTATGGGGGACATTTAAAACCTGATGAAAAAATCAGATCAATCCTGAAACCAATGACAATGAGTTTTGGTATTACAGCCTTAAACGAATTGCAAGAGTTATACAATGGAAAATCATTGGTTGAGGATGGAGAATTTGCCTTAGAGGTAATGAAACATATTAATGACAAGGCGAATGAGTTTAAAAAGGAAGATGGAATACTTTATGCATTGTACGGTACCCCAGCCGAATCACTTTGCGGATTGCAAGTAGAACAATTCAGAGCAAAGTATGGCATTATCGATAAAGTATCAGATCGTTCTTATGTATCAAATTCATTCCATTGCCATGTATCAGAAGACATTACACCAATTCAAAAACAAGATCTTGAAAATAGATTTTGGAATTATTTCAATGGTGGAAAGATTCAGTATTGCCGTTATCCGATCTCATATAATAAGGAAGCAATTAAAACTCTTATTCGTAGAGCTATGAACATGGGATTTTATGAAGGAGTGAATTTAGCACTTTCTTACTGCGAAGATTGTGGACATGAAGAATTAGATATGGATGTATGTCCAAAATGTGGAAGTGAAAATTTAACAAAGATCGACAGGATTAAGAAATCCATTTGTCCTGTATAAAGAGAATAAATTGCGGGAAACTCCTTAGAGTCCTAGAAGCTACAACGTAATTGGAAACGATAGACGTGAATAAGCATAAAAATTCTAAGAATTGGACAATCCGCAGCGAAACTCCTTAACATGTAATGATGATGGAGGACGTTCAGAGACTATAATGCTCCATAGATTGTATAGTCCAAGCCGACTCAAACGAGTGTTAAAGTATTACGAAAGTAACGGTAGTGAGATATTGGAATGGTTATCTTAGTTATACAAAAATCAAAGGTGACACAAGGTATAACAAAGCAAAAAATGACGAGATTAAAGATAGAAAGAGTATGTAATGAAAAGAAATGAAAATCTTATTGGAACTTCTTTTGTTACAAACGAAGGTTATTCTATTACTGTAATTGATTATATAAATAAAAACAATGTGTTAATTTCTTTTGATTGTAGACCAGACTATCAGGTTTGGTCTACATCAGAAAATATAAAAAAAGGAGAGTTAAAATTTCCTTTTAAACCAACTGTGTATGATAGAGGATATTATGGTGTTGGACAATATACTTCGAGAATCAATAATAAAAAAACTCCTCAATACATAAAATGGTTTTCCATGTTTAATAGATGTTATAACCCAAAAGTTCATGAGAGGTTACCAAGATATATTGATTGTGAAGTAAGTAAAGAATTTTGGAATTTTCAAAACTTTGCTCAATGGTATGATAAAAAAATATATTTATGTTCGTATTCATTGAAATTAGATAAAGATTTACTTGTAGAAGGAAATAAAATTTATTCTCCAAGCACATGTTGCTTTATCCCAAAAGAAATTAATACAGTTATCAATTACAAACGTCATGATAAAGAAAGAATGAAACAACTTTATGAAAAATATAAAAAAGAAGTTCCATTTTATATCAGAGAAGCTTTATATAAACTAAGTAAGTAAATATAAAGTTGGTTTCAAATTATGAACGACCTTATAGAAAGAAAGGAATAAATAATGACAAACATTACAATTAACAATGCAAAAAATAATATTGCCAATAAACCAATTAAATTAAATAAGGACGCACAGTAATGATTGAAAAGAAATCATGGAAAGAGTTTAGAGATTCAGGGTTCTTATGGTGGATTAATATGATTCTTCATACATTTGGTTGGGCTATTGTATGTGAAATAGAAAATGATGAAATTATAAATGTATATCCTGCAAGAATAAAATTCAGAGGATTTGATAATAAGAGTAATACAGAGGGATATATAAAAGTATCTGAATATATGAAGGAAAACGCAGAAGAACTATTAAAAGAGTCTGAAGAGTAAGAAATTAATAAAGACATGAGTCAAGAGAAATGGAAAATTAAATGAGGCGAATATATGATTTTAAACGATTTGAAAGATGTTATTACAGATGAAACAGAAGTTGGGATTTTGATCGATGAACGGAAATTACCATATATACAAACTTGGAAAGACTGGAAGGAATCTTTTAATAAAGAACACTGGAAATCGAAAGTAGTACATATAACAACAAGCGGATTTTTATTAATTTGTTTAAGAGATGAATGAAAGAGGGGCAGATAAATGATCAAGATTATAAGAAAAGATGCAGAAAATATAATACCACTTTCAAATTTAAAAGTAGGTGATACCTTTAGAGTTAGTGCTCCTATTTATATTCTAATCAAAAAAGATATACCAAAATGTTTAGGATTTTGTTTATCAACAGGAAAAATTGAAACCTTTTATCCAGAAAAGAATGTAGTTCCAGTAAAGGCAACTCTGATATGCGAGGATGTGACAGTTAAAGTGAACAAAGAAAGAGAAGAATTAGAAAATTATTGCAAATGTAGTAATTGTAGCCAATAAAATATAAATTTAGTGAGGTAGGAGAAAGTAATGAGAAAGAAGATCTAAGATTAAGAGTTTGGTATGGAGAAGGGCTTTTCAAAGAAGAAGGTACAGTTCATGTATTGGCATACGATGTAAATGACAAGGAGATGTTGGAAAATAAATGTGATTTCTTTACAGAAGAGAAGAGAGTAATGGGTACGATTGTTTCTGAAGTATATGGGGAATTAGAGGGTGATTTTGAAGACCTTATGATTATTCTTGTGGAATATAAATATGCAGATGTAGATGTTTTTATAGAAGAATATTTTGATTTAGATGACCATGAAGTGAAAGAGGCTCTACAAAAAGCTTATGACTTTATTAATAGCTTTAAATTAAAAGAAGTTTATAAACATAAAGAAACAGGTGAAGTACTGGATATGAGTCAATACGAGAGTAAGTTAGTTGTAGTTGAAAAATAGGAGAGTGAGAATTTTAAAATGGGATATTGTATTGAAATAAAAGAATGTAATTTATTAATTAGAAAAGAGAATGTTTCAAAAGCGTTAGAACTTTTGAAAGATTTTACAAAAAGAAAAGCTCATATTATGTTTGTAAATAAACGCACAGTATTAGATTCAAAGATGTTATCAGAAGCAATGGAAGAGTATAGATGGGGAATTGAATCGAAGGAATATGGAGTAGAATTAGAATATTTCTACGGAGAGAACTTGGGTGATGATTTCGAGATGTTCAATGCTATTGCCCCAGTTGTAGAGGAAGGTTCTTACATCGAAATGCACGGAGAGGATGGAGAAACTTGGCGATGGGTATTTGAGAATGGTAAATGCACTAAAAAAAGACTAAGAGTGGAGTGGTAGAGAGAAAAACCATGAATTTTTGAAAAATAGGAGAGTAACAATGTTCAATAAAACGATAAAAGAGTCAACAGAAGCCTTTGGGAAAGAACATCAATGTATCACCTTATACGAAGAGTTGTCGGAGTTAGAACAAGCCATTTGTAAAATGTTACGTTTTGGATGGCAAGGTGACGATGAGCAACACGTTAAAATCAGAGATAATTTTATTGAAGAAATGGTTGATGTTATGAATTTGATCGAGTGGTTTTACTCTGAGATGTTAAATACAAAGTTAAATAAAATTAGTTGGAAATTCTTTGATGAAAATTGGTCAAGTGAAGAAATTCTTAAACAGTTTTTGTTGGATGTAATTTTGTTAAA
Source organism: uncultured Eubacteriales bacterium (assembly GCA_949284175.1). Classification (GTDB taxonomy): domain Bacteria; phylum Bacillota; class Clostridia; order Lachnospirales; family Lachnospiraceae; genus Scybalomonas. Next base: position 164,420 of record CASDVE010000001.1, on the reverse strand, counting down.
AGATAATTTTTATAACATGATTTTTGGTGTCTTTGACTTTAATGAAGAAGAGGTTGAAAAAGTGAAACTTGCTACAGACATGCTATACAGAGAACTACTTAGTGTAATAGAAGAATTTAGTGATTCAGGTGAACAATTCTTCAACTTTGTAACAATGCAAAAAGCTCAAAAATGGGCTGATTACAAACATGAAAGAAACTTAAAAAGAATTAAAGAAGCGAGGAAAAAATAAGGATAAATAATACAGAAAGGAAACGGTTGTGCGCACATAAAATTCGAATTTCCTTTTGGTATAAGATGAAAGTAGATATTTTTAATACAGAGAACAAGTATGGCATCGTTTACACTGATCCACCTTGGCAACAGACTAAGGGAAATAAACGTAAATGTCGACCTAATCAAGAAAAAGAATTGGATTATAAAACTTGCAGTTTGGAAGAAATTAAAGAAATACATATACAAGCCCTTAAAAATGTATCTGAAAAACATAATGTATTTATGTGGACGATTGATAAATATTTACATGAATCTGAACAGATGATGAAAGAATTGGGATATGAGCTCCATGCAAGGTTTATCTGGGACAAGCAAAATGGAATTGCTCCAGCTTTTACAGTTCGTTTCTCACATGAGTATTTATTGTGGTTTTATAAGAAAGGATGTATGCTTAAAACTTCTCAAGAAACAAGAGGAAAATATACAACAGTATTGAGAGAAGCAAGCACTAAACATAGTAAGAAACCAAACTGTGCTTATAAAATGTTAGAAGACATGTTCCCAAATGTGAATAAATTGGAATTGTTTGCAAGAGAACATAGAGAAGATTGGGATTGTTGGGGGAATGAAGTATAAAATGACAGAAAATATTAAATTATTGCAAGGTGACTGCTTGGAATTGATGAAGGAGATTCCAGACAAGTCAATTGATTTAGTAGTAACAGATCCACCTTATAAGATTATAAAAGGTGGAGACAGTAATGGGAAAAATTCAAAAAGACCCCAAGGAATATTAAAAGGGAGTAGGAATCTTTTTAAATATCAAAATATTAAAATATCTGATTGGATGGATGAGTTATATAGAGTTTTAAAGGAAGATTCACATATTTATATTTTTACAAATTTAACTAATCTTAAAGAAATGTTAGACGAATCGTTAAAAACAGGGTTTAAGATCCATAATATTTTAATTTGGGAGAAAAATAATTGTACTCCTAGTCAATTTTATATGAAGAATTGTGAATATGTTCTCTTTCTTAGAAAAGGGAAAGCAAAATATATTAACAATATAGGTAGCAGTAAAACTGTCCATAAATTTAATAATATTATTGGCAAGAAAAAACATCCTTGTGAAAAGCCAGTAGATTTATTACAATTTTATATTTTAAATTCAAGCCAAGAAAATGATATAGTATTAGATCCTTTTATGGGTTCTGGAAGTACAGGAGTTGCTTGTGTGAATACAAATCGCAAGTTTATTGGAATGGAGCTTGATGAGAATTATTACCAAATAACTGAAAAAAGAATTGAGGAGGAAATAGATAAAGAAGAAAATGACAGGAAATAGACTGGATATATTAGTAATTTGTAGGGACAGAAAGGAGTTAGAGATAGCTTTTGAAGAAATACTGTTGCAAGAACAAGAAGATTGTGGATTAAACACAATGAAGCTTTGCAGAAGTAAAAACAGTTCTTATATCGAAACACCAAATGTAAACTATGAATTTATTATTAAAGAAAATGTTAGAGGAAAAAGGGTAGACCAAATAATTGTCAACACATACAACTTACAAAACTCTGAAATTTCAAAATTGTGTGAGAAGGTTAAGTGTGCATTATTTGATTCTTGTGTCCCAAGAAAGTTTCAGTTCATCGAAATTGGAAAGTTGTTGGAAGCGAATAAAGAAAGGTATAAAGAAGGAGAAAAACAAAAATGAGAAAATTAAACACAATTCAAAAAAGAGAAAAGTTAAACAATGTATACGCAGTAGATGAGAAAGGTGTAGGAAATGCGAATCACTGTTATGAGATTAGAAATGCGGAAACAGATAAAGTGATTGCTACAATTCAATTTCAGAAGGGTGCAAGAAAAAATCCAAATGCTATTTCGGGTGTTGCAGGAGTAGATTTGTTAGAAATTGTTAGAGATACGCTAATTGGTTTTCAATCAGGAGAATTCTCTTCAAGAGAGAATGCCTGTGCTTTAACACATATTGAAGAAGCTCTGATGTGGTTAAATCGAAGAACAGAGGATAGAATTGAGAGAAATGTACTTGGCACAAAACAAAAATAAAAAATATTACAGTTTGTAAAAAAATGTAATATTTAACACTAATAAAAATAAGGGAAAGCGAGGACTTAAAATCCAAGTTTTCCCGATAAAATCGACATTTTATTAGAAGGGTGAAAAATGAAAGATTTAGAATTGATTTTTAGTATTTTTAATGAGGTTAAAGGAGAATTATTAACACATCTTAATTTTAAATCTCCTTTTGAATTAGATATAAGGAAAGGAGTTATAGAATCTAAATTAAACAATCTAATTGTCTGGCTTGTTAAACGATTATCTAAAACAAATAAATTAGAATATGAGGATTTAGAAGAACTACATCAAAAATTTATTAATTTAGCTAGACAGTCTATTAAATTTAAAACTATAAATGAAGAATCCATTAATAGAAAATATTATAGTGAAATTATTTCTATCTATGAAAGAATAAATAGACTTCTTATACGATATAAAAGAAGTTTTCCAAAGGAAGGTATAAAGAAAATTTATCATTGTGAGGTAGTTCAATATGTTTTTCAAGATGAACGAGAAGCAATAGAACATATCGAAGAAATGAAAGAAGATGATTGGCTTTTGAAATTTCGTTACTCAGATACAAACCCAACAACAAATCAAAAAGAAATATGTGTTACATATGAAAAAAGAATTGAGGAGGAATAAGAAATATGAAATTTTACGGATTAAAAGTTAATGATTTAGAAGAAAGTATTATTGCATCAGGACTTCCTATGAGGGAGAGGGATTATACACATGAAGAATGGGATAAAGAAGTACGCATGTTGCAAGCATACTTGGATTATTATAACGATAAAGAAAAAGAATATTTTATTGAAATGGTTAAAATCCATACAAAAGATACAAAATATAATGCAAACACATTAAGAAAAACAGTTTTACATATGAAACGAGCTATGAATTTAGGTGGAGCTCTCAGTGGAACAGGGCATGATTGCATGTTAAAAGGAATTAATGTAAGTGTAAACATCAAAGCAGATCAATCGTTTTGGTTACAATGGGAGCGTTATCATCACCAAGATACAGTATCATCAATGTCAACAATGCATTGTATCTTAATATTTAATTTAAATGAAGGATTATTTAGTGAGTATGTAGATCCTAGAGTTATCTCAATTTTAGAAGAAAAGATTGCTGCTTATAACAACGATCCAACACCTGAAAACTTCCATAGAGTTATTCATAATATTCCAGAAGGAATTGAACTAACTAGACGAGTTACTACAAATTACCTTCAGCTTAAAACAATGTACCACCAGCGTAAATCACATAAAATGTTTTCTTGGAATAAAGATTTTATTAGATTGTGTGATGAATTATCATATTTTTATGAGCTAATTGGTGTTGATAGAGGAATTTAAATGTCTGATTGGGAAGATGGTTATACATATGAAATGTATGAAAGAGAACAGGAAAGATTAGAGAAGTTGAAAAGAGAAAGAGAGTTAGAAGAGGAAAAAGAAGATGAATTGTAAAGAGAAATTAAAACTAGAATATGAAGATGCAGATTATAGAATTATAGTTGATTGTCCGCATGATTACGGATACGCTGAAGAACCTGATTATTGCCAAGATGATTTCTACCATGATGATGATGTGTGTTGTCAGTGTTGGGATCGTGAAGTAAAATAAATGGAGATAAATGAAATGAGAAAAGAATTTACAAAATCAGATTTAGAATTTGGAATGGTTGTTGAATTAAGAAATAAGAGTAAGATGTTTGTAATCAATTGTAAAGGAAAAATTAGATTAATTGGTGATGATAGTTTTATAGATGGAGATGATGTTCGATATGATTTAACAATTTATGTTCAATCAGAATGTGAAGAAGATAAGGGTAGTATGGATATTATACGAGTATTTGAACCATCAAGTTCTATCACTGAATTAAGAGATCTGATTGATCATCATGGTAAGTTGTTATGGGAACGTGTTGAGGAAATAACAATGGAAGAATTATTACAAATGGCTGAGAAAAGAAAAGGGTGCAAGGTAAAACTGAAAGGGTAGGATGTAGAAGGAGAAATAAATGAATAAAGGAAAATTATTAGATGCTAGACCTTATGTGGAAAAGAAAATTTTGGAGTTAAAGGAGAGAGTTAAGGCTCTTCCTTATATTCCAAAACTTATAATCATTCGTGTTGGAAATGATCCAGCAAGCGAGCGATACATAAGGAATAAAGTGAAAAAGTGTGAAGAAGTGGGGATTATTCCAAGGATAGTACATCTTTCAGAAAATATTGGATACGAAGAGCTTGAACGATTATTACATAATTTCAATAAAAGTAAATTTAATGATGGCATTCTTCTACAACTTCCACTTCCTAAACACCTTGATGAAAGAAAGTTGGTGAATTGTATCTCTCCTGAGAAGGATGTGGATGGATTTACTGATGAAAATTTAGGAAAATTAATGAGCAGACAAGATGGAATTGTATCTTGTACTCCAAGGGGAATTGTTGAACTGTTGGATTACTATGAAATCCCTATTGCTGGGAAAGATGTATTAATTATTAACCGCTCTAATATAGTAGGAAAACCACTCGCACAATTATTTTTAAAGAGAGATGCAACGGTAACGATTGCACATAGCAAAACTAAGAATATTAGAAATAGGTTTGGGGAATACGATATTATAGTGACAGCTATTGGAAATGCTAATTGTTTTACAGCAGATGATTTTGGTGCTAATCAAACAATTATTGATGTAAGTATCAACTTTGATGAGAATGGTAAAATGTGTGGTGATATTAAGAAAAGTGATTATGAAGAGCTGATGGAATGGGATTGTAATATTACACCAGTTCCATTTGGCGTTGGGCAGACCACAGTAATGGCTTTATTAGAAAATGTAATTGAAGTTGTTGAAAAAAGGTATAAGGATTGGGGATATTTATGACATACAAAGAAAGATTACAAATAGAGCATCCAGAATGCATTGATGAAAAAGAAGAAGGTGGCTGTAAAGGTTGTCCAGAGGACTATGGGTATTGCAGTAAGTATTCAGATGATGGAAGAAAAATGTGTGATGATTGGTATGATTCGGACTGTGACCAATATTGGAATGAAGAGATTTCTGAAGACAAGATGTTAGAGGAATTAGAGAAGTTTTATAAGAATGTAGCTGATGTTGTTAAATTTTTTGATAAAGAATTAAAACAGTGTATAGAAAAAAGAATTATTCTCTTGCGCTCATTATATAAAAAATAACTAAAAGAAAAATATAGACTTATGATATCAGTGAGAAGAACACTTTTTAAAGGAAATTGAGAGGAGAATTTTATATGAGTTATATATTAAATACAATTGTCATGGCAATTGCACTACATTTTGTAGGTGACTATTTGTTACAGATTGACTTTATAGCAACCACAAAAGGAAAGAATTGGTATCATTTGGTAGTGCATTGTGTATTATATTCTTTTGTTTTCTATATCTATAAAGGATTTAGCCTTCCAGTATTTTTATGGTTGTTTATTACACATATGATTGTTGATGCACTAAAGGCTAGATACAAAAAAATTGGATATGTTACAGATCAAGTTTTACATTACATAATTTTAATACCAGTATTCTTTTTGATGTAACCAATCGGTTGTTAACAGATTTAAACAGAATTAAGCAGATATAAACAAAAACGAACAAATATAAGCAAAAATAATTAGAGAGGAAATAAAAAATATGAATTATCATCAAATTAAAAAAGACGATTTATTAAATGGGGATGGAATAAGAGTTACAGTATTTTTGTCAGGTTGCGATCATCATTGTCATGGCTGCCACAATCCTCAAACATGGAATCCTAATAGTGGACAACCATTTGATGAGAAAGCAGAAGCAGAGTTATTTGCCGAATTAGAAAAAGATTATATAAGCGGTGTTACGTTTAGTGGTGGAGATCCGTTGAATGATGCAAATGTGGAAGAGCTATATCAGTTAGTCAAGAAGATTAAAAAAAGATTTCCTAATAAGACTATTTGGGTTTATACAGGATATACATTGGAAGAGATTTGTAAGAATTATATTTATAGTGAAACAGATTTTGATAAGTACAGAGAAATAGCTGATAGATTTTATATAGTTTTTCGACAGATTAACGTGTTAGTAGATGGAAAATATGAGGAGAGCAAGTTTGATGTAAATTATCCATGGGCTGGTAGCACAAACCAAAGAGTGATTGATGTGAAAGAAACATTTAGAGGAGATAAGATAGTTAAACTATTCAAAAAATTATCAGGTAGTGGGAAAACCCCTCTTACTCTATATATAGATAACCTTATATCCGATCCAGATAAAAATATAGTTTTATATGAAAGTAAATAAAAGAGTTAGGAGAAAATAAATGAAAGCATATAAAGTATACGATTGCCAAATTGAAGAGAGAGATCCTTTTTCATGGGGGCAAGAATATAATTGGAGCGGAGTTGTTATCTGTGAGGATAATGAGTCTATTGCAGATGGAATAAAGCGTAAGCTAGGTTTGAAGGAGCTGTATGCAGAAATCTATGGTCAAACCTACACATACGAAGAAATTGATTATAGAACGGTTCGGTTAGAAGACTTGACTATTGGAGAACTAATGAAAGTGATAGGTGTGAAAGAATGAGCATAATTCAATTCAACACTATACATAAATGAGCGATAAAGGAGTAAAAAGCGATTGAGTAGCTATTTAAGTAAATATGTAGGTCAATATCGAGTAGTGGCAGAAATTGACCAAAATACTAATGATTTTTGCAGAGATGTGAGAGGCAATCTTTGCAATGATGAAGATGTATATATCAAATGTAAAAAAGGTATTAAAATTTTCCACTATGGAAGAGGAGTTTTACAAGTATACATACCATCAAAGCAACGTGGAAACAACATTTTAAAATCTATTGAAGAAGATGGAAATAAAGAATTGGTTACTAATATAGAAAGAACAGATTCAGAAGTATTGTTTAAAATAAAGGACAAGCACTTATCAAATATAATTCAACATCTAAACCCTATGGTCTCAGGAGCGAATATTTCCCCATTTTCAACAAAAAATCTTCCAAAGAAGAAAAGTATACTTACTGAGGAAGAATTGGAAGAATATAGAAAGATTGTAGAACCATTTAGAATTAGTAATCCATTGTTAATAAAGACAATCAATAAAGATTTTGTTAAGAAGATTAGTAAAAGACTAAAAATGAATGAAACTGAAATAGCAGCAGATGCAAAGAAAGAAATGGTGAGTTTAAGGGATTACTTCTACCTAAAAGGCTTTAAAGAAGAGTATCTAAAAGAGTTGAAAAAGAAAGTAACAGAAGAGAAAGATAAAGAAATGAATAAAAGAACACAACAATCGATAATTAACTCGTAAACAAGCAAAGAAAGGAATTAAATGACGAAAAAGACAAAGAGTAGAGTATGCGTAATTTGCCTTATTATGGCGATTATATTAGCAAATGGTATGGTATGTCATGCTAAGTCATATAGAACATATGGAACACCTAGTAGCAGTAATTATAAATCATACATGTCATACAGAGCAATTACAGATAAAAGCAGTAAACAATATAAATTACAACAAAAGGCTAAGACAAACTCAAAGGGTATTAGAGTAGTAAATGGAAGATATTGTATTGCCATGGGTAGTTATTATGCTACCAAGATAGGAACAAAGATTGATCTAGTTATGAAAAATGGCAAAGTAATCAAATGTATACTGGCAGATCAGAAAGCAAATAGAGATACAGATGCTACACATAGATATACAAGTGATGGGTCAATTGTGGAATTTATTGTTGATATAGATAGATTACCAAAAAAAGTAAAATTAATGGGAGATATGTCATATGCTTATAAAGGCATGAAAGGGAATATAAAGACTGTTAGAGTGTATAAGTAAAATATAAGAGAAAGACAGAAATATTGAATAGTTCCATTAATAGAACAGTCAATATTTCTGTTTCAAGAGGAAAAAAATGGAAAAAGCATTATTAAATCTTAAGGAGTTATGTGATTACTTAGGTATAGGAGAAACAAAAGCAAGAGAACTAGTAAAGTCAAAAGAGTGTAATTTTTCACTCAAGATTGGGAATAGATGGTATGCCAACAAAAAAATGCTTGATACATGGCTAGAAAAACAAGCCAAATCTATGTATCTTGAAAAATAAAAAGAAGATGATATAATAATTATGTATACTGAATTTCCAGTCTATTTTATTTACACAGAAAGGAATAAAATAGTTATGGGAAAAGATCTAAAAGGTAAAGAATTAGGAAAAGGAATACACCAGAGAAAAGATGGGAGATATGAGGCAAGAGTAGTTGCAAATGGTGTGAAAATCAATATTTATGATACAAAACTAACCTCTTTACGTCAGAAATTAGAAGAGGCAAGAAAAGAAGCTGAGTTAGGAATTTCCAATAAGTTGTTAGATGCGACATTAGATGAATGGTTTGAATTTTGGTTCCAGACTTACAAAGTGCCTAAAATAAAACAACAAAGTATACGTCCTATGAAAAATAAGTATAAAAATACATTAGGAAAATATATAGGTCACTATAAAATTAGTAGTTTGAAAAATATTGACATTCAATGTGCAGTAAATGAATTGTTAAAAACTGACATTGCATTATCTAGTATTAGAGAAGCAGTTGGTAGAGTAACAGAGTGTTTGGACTCTGCTAAAAACAATGGGTTAATTAATACAAATCCATGTTTTGACATTATAGTCCCTTGGAAAGTAGAAGAGCCATATAGAAGGTTTTTAACAGTTAAAGAGCAAAATACTTTTTTACTGGAAGCTAAAAACACATGGTATTATGAAATGTTTTACACAATGTTTTGTACAGGACTGCGTATTGGCGAAGTTGGTGGTCTAATGTGGAAAGATATTGATTTCCAAAATAAGTGCTTTAATATACAACAGGCATTATCTTGTAATTACGAAGACGGTGTCAAAACTATGGTGTTAACAACCTTAAAAACTGCTAATTCGTATCGAAGTATTCCGTTCATGGGTGGAGTAGAAGAAGTTCTTAAAGAATGGAAAAAGAAGCAACAAAAAGAAAAAAAACGTTTGGATGATAGATGGAGAAGTCAAGGAGAATTTGAAGATTTAGTATTTACTACAAGTCTTGGTTCTCCTATTACTAGATATATTGGTGAAAAAGAAACAAAGAAAATTGTAAAAGCAATTAATGAAAGAGAAATATTTCAAGCAATGCAAGAAAGTCGTGAACCAATAATATTTGAACATGTTTATCCTCATGCCATTCGGCATACTTTTTGTAGTAGATGTTTTGAAAGAGGAATGAGTCCAAAGGTAGTACAGAATTTGATGGGACATGCGAGATATTCAACAACTATTGATATTTATACTCATGTCACTGGTGAAACAATTGAGTTAGAAACAATGAAATTTGGAGAGTCTATTTTTACAGAGGATACTTCAGCCTAATCTGACCAAGTTTTTAAAAGTTTGACCATGTTACGAAAAAGAAGAAAAAGGCAACTAATTTTTTGTAATATATTTTGACCATGTTTTAAAAATGGTCAAAAAAAGAAACGAATCTCTAAAAACGTAGAATATATAAGGGTTCTGTAAAAAAGTTTGCAAAACAGATGGGAATGTAAGCGTAAGCTACAAGCCATGCATAATAAAAATAGAAAGGCTATTGAGAGTTTATTCTCATATAGCCTTTTTGTTTTTATTTTATAAGGCGACAGCCGGATATCGAGACGAAATGAAATGTAGTCGAGATAGGCGTGGATTGATATAATTAGAATTTACAAAGCCCCTAGAACTCATGAAATACAAGGGAAGTCCAGTATTTTATGAAGTTTTAGGGGTTTTTTTGCGTATAGATAAATTGTCATCAAACACCGTAAAAACTCTTAGTGGAAATAGAAGATATAGAGAACAAAAAGAGAAAATTGATAAGGTAGTTTCTGTTTGTAATATGCTGTCAGCAAAATATGGATAAATTGCACATGAAGAAAAAATAAGAGATGGAATTCAATTGGTAAAGGAAATATTTAAGAATATGAAGTAGAACTGTTCATTCATAAGTAAAAATGATATACTATTATAAAAAGAAGTTGCACAATTTTTTACATTAATAGGATTCTTGCTGATGAAGGTAAGAAGAGGAGATAAAATACTTTTTAAGTGTTAAAAAAATGGAGCTTGCGTATAAATTTAGAAAATGGAGAGTGGAAAATGGTTATTAATCAAGTGGAGATTCAAAATTTTACAGTATTTCAAAATATTAAAATTGAATTTGCAAAAGGTGTTAATGTATTAATTGGAGAGAATGGAACAGGAAAGACTCATTTATTAAAAATATTAAATGAAGAAAAAACAGGACAACTAACATTTTTTGATTATTTAAAAGATGTAACCTTTGATGGGAATTATAAGAAACCTATTTTTATTCCAGCAAAAGATATGTTAACTCATTCAAAAGGATTTATTGCAATGTCTGAAAAATTTTCACAATTTCCATTTGATAAAACTTTGATTGATATTGTGAGGATTTCTCAAGAGTGGCAATTAAAGGAGATACCTAATATCGCACAAAATATTTTGCCAAAACTGGAAACTATGATGGGTGGAAAAATTGTCTATGAAAACGAAGAATTTTATATAGAAAGAGAAGATAGGAAAAAAATCCCATTTTCTATGGAGGCGGAAGGATTTAAAAAAATAGGGTTGATTTGGCAACTTTTAATGACAGAAAATATAACAAAAGGAACCGTTCTATTATGGGATGAACCAGAAAGTAATATCAATCCAAAATTTATCCCTATGCTGGTAGAAATTGTGTTGGAGCTATCTCGTAATGGTGTCCAAGTTTTTCTTGCAACACATAGTTATTTTATAGCAAAGTATTTAGAAATAAGAAAAAAAGAATCAGATGATATGTTATTTCATTCTCTTTATAAAAGTCAGAATGATGAAGTTTTATGTGAATCAAATAAAAAATTTAGTGATTTAAAGAATAATACAATTATGGAGGCATTTGAACAATTGCTAGATGAAGTTTATGAAATGAATAAGGGTGAGTAACATGAAACGGATTTTTATAGAAGAAAATAAGGAATATCAGATTGATTTTACGAAAGCAATATGGGCAATGGACTCTTTGAATTCTATCTACCATCAAGCTAAAATACAGTTATCAGATGTTGATTTTATTGCTGAAACAGAAGAAGAACTTATATTTATAGAGTATAAAAATGCAAATATTAAAAATGCTTCTAATCCAAATGCTTTTCAACCACAGGCAGATAAAGCAATCCAAAAAGTTGTAAGAAAGTATTACGATAGCCTGTTTTATATAATGGGACTAAGAAAAGCAAGAGAAAAGAGGAAATATTATGTTTATATTTTAGAGTATCCAAAGGGAGATGGGGTTACGAGAAGGGCTATTCGTAATAAATTACAAAGTTCATTACCTTTTTTATTACAACAACAAAATCAAGACATGGAACGCTTAATTGATGAAGTTATGGTATTATCTATTGATGAATGGAATGAACGATTTGTTCAATTTCCACTGACAAAATGTAGAAATAACTTTTTGAATAATTAATAGGATTAAAATAAATGTTTATAAATGATGAGAAATTTGTTTTATGAGTTCTTTAGATTCATAGAGAAATTCAAACATAGATTATAAATATTTGTATCTAGGGTCTGTTGCAAAATAGATGACTAATCATCTATGGAGCAATAGCTCCTTTTTGACGTATAACAATTATTTTAGTTCAATTTTCCCATGTGTCTTTTCAGATTCTGATATGTGATTTTTCATTATAACTTCCAGTTCCCGACTTGTGGAGCGGGTATTATATTGTGCAACAAAACGGAACTTTTGTAACAAATAGTTTAGAGCAGGATAGATGTGCTTTAGAAGAGAGCTTGTGGAATGATGAGAGATATAAGAGCGCCAGAAAGAGAGAACGGGAAAAGACTGCAGAAGTGGAAAGGAGCAAGATTTCTTCTGAACAGTAGAAGATTCTTGATGAAATGTTGTCTGAAAATAATGAGAAAAGTGCTGAATACAAACGGATAGCATATCAGCAGGGTATGCTGGATACATTGGGTTTCCTGAAAAAGGTCTTGTTAGTTTTTGAAAGTTGTTGAAGATATTAGGAGCAATGGGTACAATCAGAGCATAGCAGGAAACAAAAAATAGGGATTTATCAATTTCAAAATTGTAAATAAAACGTGCATATTTGTATACTATTCTTGGTGGAGTTTGTCTATATCAAATATTATAATTGAGATTATAAAATGATAGGAGGAAATGCAATGAATTTAGGAAATAGTTTATTTCATGCGAGAAAAAGGTGTGGACTTTCACAAGAAGACGTGGCGGAAAAATTGGGGGTAAGTAGGCAGACTGTTTCAAAATGGGAAACGGATGAAACAATTCCAGATATTCGCCAGTCAAAAAAAATGGCTGTACTGTATCATTTATCTTTAGATGAACTGATTGATTTTGATTTAGAGCTGACGGAAATTCAGGAGGCCATTGAAAAAAACAATGAAGAAACAGATGAAAAAATTGATTGGACAAACGCATGGGGGAAAAAGTATCCTGTCCTGCTTAAATATCAAGAAAAAGTAAATATTCCTAATTATGCTCATAGATTAAACGTAATGCTAGATGAAATAGAGCAGGAATATCATTTTAGTAAACAAGATGCAATGTTAGTGCTTAAAGATATTTTATATCATGTATGGAAAAAACGTAATAATTGTAAATAACAAATCCTAATCTGCCAGATTGTTGGTATTTTCTTAAATCCCTAGTGAGGTAAAGGAACAAGGTGAAGCCGAGATGTCGTAGGGGAGTCCTTTTCATTAATGCTGTAATCTCATGTTTTTCAAAAGTCATAAAAAATACACCTTAATTTTTTTAATCTTAAGGTGTGTTTTTTTTGTTCTTTGTTTCTATTTTTACTCTTCCATAATTTTTTTGATATTGTTTTGGGGATATTCCAAAGGCTTTTTTAAAAGCCCGAAAGAAACTAGAATAATCTTGAAACCCAAATGTTTCTGCCGCAACTGTGATCAATGCTCCATGTGAGATGGCATTTTTGCATCCTTCTAATCGAAGGGATAAAATGTATTGATGAACGGAAATATCCAAATATTCACGAAAAATACGAGAGATATAGCCTTTGCTAACGAAGAATTTTTTAGAAAGTATTTCTAATGACAGTTCTTCTGTTAAATGAGTATGAATGTAGTATAGAATGCTGTTGAATAAATTAGAAACTGGGGTATGTTTTTCAAAATAATCAACATGGAAAACAATGCGATTTACCTGAACAAGAATTTGCAAGAGCAAAGACTGTATCATGGCATTTGAGGCGAACCCTTTATATTCTTGTTCATCAAGAAGAAGGAGCAGGGAAGTTAAGAGGCGATGGGAAATGCCGGAAGACGGGCGAATATGATAAGAAGAGTTTTTTTGTATGGCATCTAAAATATGATTTAAATCGGGATCGAGTTTTATTAAATTTTCAAAACAAGGAATGCTAATCCACAAAATAATGCGTTCATATTTTGTATTAGGAAGTAGGGATAAGGTGGAAGGGTAGTGTAGTAATCCCGGTGGTAGTAAAAGAAAATCTCCTTTTTTTAAGTGATAGACATGATTTCCAATAATGTAATCAATCTGTTCTGAAAGTAAATAGTATAATTCATAAAAGGTGTGACTATGGGGATATACAGTTAATGTCTTTGGATCAGAGTATAAATAAAGTTCATAGTCAGAGCTGTCCATAATTTGCTTTTTTTGAAAAATATCAATTGTTCTTTTCATAAAATCTCCTAAAAGGTTTGTTTTTACAATATTTTGAATTTTAAATACAATGGAAAAAAATATAATTTTATATAATAATATATCATATATAAGGTACTTTTGCTAGATATAAGGAGGAAGAAAAATATGAAACATTGTAAAAAAGTATCTATTTTACTTGCTGTCATGATATTGGCAGTTCTCTTTGGAGGATGTTCTTCCAAAGAAGAGAACATTCGGATTGTTCGTATTGGGCATAACCAGTCAATGAATCATCCAACACATAAGGCTTTAGTTGCTTTTCAAGACTATATTCATGAAAAGTTAGGGGATAGCTATAAAGTGGAGGTGTATCCAAGTGAATTATTGGGTTCTCAAAACAATATGGTTCAGCTTACACAAACAGGAGCCATTGATTTTTGTGTAGCGAGTAATGCAATCTTAGATACGTTTAGTAAGAATTATGAGATTTTCAATTTACCGTATCTTTTTTCAAGTGAGGAGTCTTATCATCATGTTATGGATGATAAGACAGTAACAGATCCTATTTTTGAATCCACAAAAAAAGCGGGATTTACGGCGGTCACTTGGTTGGATGCAGGAACGAGAAACTTTTACACTGTGGATACACCTATTGAGAGTCCAGAAGATTTAAAGGGACTTAAAATTCGTGTTCAGCAGTCACCAATTAATATTCAAATGATGCAGTTACTTGGAGGTTCCGCAACACCAATGGGATTTGGAGAGGTGTACACAGCACTTCAATCCAAAATCATTGATGGGGCAGAAAATAATGAGTTAGCGTTGACAGATAATGGTCATGGGGACGTTTGTAAGTATTATTCTTACGATATGCACCAAATGGTACCAGATATTTTAATTGGAAATAATGCTTTTATAGAAGGATTGCCAGAAGAAGACAAAGCAATTTTCGAAGAAGGATTTCAACTGGTGAATCAAGTTCAAAGAGAAGAATGGGCAAAATCTGTGAAAGAATCAAAGGAAAAGGCAGAAAAGGAACAACATGTCAACTTTATTTATCCAGATACGAAACCATTTGAAGAGGCGTGTAAACCATTACATGAGGAGATTTTAAAAGAAAATCCAGCTCTTCAAGATATTTATGATGCGATACAAAAATATAATGAGGAATATCCATCCGTTGCAGGAGTGGAATAGGAGGTAATTATGAAGAAGTTAAGAACTGGACTTAACCATGTGTTAAATGGTTTGGCTGGAATCAGTTTTTTAGCCATGGTTGTATTAACTTTTTGGCAAGTCGTTGCTCGTTACATACTAAAGAATCCATCTGTTTGGTCAGAAGAACTTGTTTCTTATCTATTCGCATGGGCATCTTTATTCGGGGCTTGTTTAATTACAGGGGAACGTGGACATATGAGCATACCGGTTATTGTTGAAAGATTTTCTGCCTCTGTACAGAAAGTTTTTGGAATCTTAGGAGAAGTGATTGCACTTCTATTTTCTGTCATTATTTTAGTTTATGGTGGAGTGCAGATTACACAGTTGGCGATGGGACAGCTCACATCTTCTTTAGGCGTTGCTGTTGGCGTTTTCTATGTTATTTTGCCACTTAGCGGAATTTTAAATGCTCTTTACACCATACTTAATATTTATGATATAGCAAAATATGGTGTAGTGGCAGAAGCGGTAAGCCAGAAAGAAGGAGAGGTGTAATCTATGGCGATCCAATCATTGATTATTATTCTTGTGATATTATGTGTATTATTAATCTGTGGAGTTCCTATTTCTTATTCCATCGGTATTTCTGCATTGGTGGCAATTGTTCAGAGTATGCCAGTGGATGTTTCCGTTTTGACTGCGGCACAAAGAAGTTTCGTTGGTATGAGTAACTTTAGCTTGACAGCCATTCCATTTTTCATTTTAGCAGGGAATTTGATGAATCAAGGTGGAATTGCAAAGAGACTTGTTAACTTTGTACTAGCACTTCTTGGAAAGTTACCAGGAGCTTTGCTTGTTACCAATGTAGGAGCGAATGCTTTATTTGGAGCGATTTCTGGATCTGCATCAGCGGCAGCGGCAGCAGTTGGTAGTATGGTAGAAGAAGGGGAAAGAGAAAAAGGATATGATGTGGCAGTTTGTGCTGCGACAAATGGTGCATCTGCACCATCTGGATTATTGATTCCACCATCCAATGCTTTAATCACCTATTCTCTTGCATCTGGTGGCACTTCTGTGGCGGCATTATTTCTTGGAGGGTATGTTCCAGGAATCTTATGGGCGATCTGCTGTGTTGTGGTTGCAGTGTTAATTGCCAACAAAAAAGGATATAAAGGACAAAAGGAAAAATTTAATTGGAAAAATCTTGGAATTGCCACATTGCAAGCAATTCCAGCGTTATCTTTGATCGTTGTTGTTATTGGTGGAATTATAGCTGGAATCTTTACTGCCACAGAAGGGGCAGCGGTTTCTGTTGTTTATGCTTTGATATTGAGTATTTTTTATAGAAGTATTACATTCAAAAGTTTTTGGAATACAGTAGTTGAGAGTGCAAAAATTAGTGGAATGATCGTATTTTTAATCGGTGTGTCCAATATTCTTGGATGGGTTATGGCATTTACACAAATTCCACAAGCGATTTCTAATATTTTGTTAGGAATTACGAATAGTCCGATTATCATTCTTTTGATTATGAATATTATTTTATTGATTTCAGGAACTTTTATGGATGTAACACCAGCTATTTTGATTTTTACTCCATTATTCCTTCCAATCGTACAAACATTTGGTATGCACCCAGTGCATTTTGGACTAGTTTTGGTATATAACCTCTGTATTGGAAATATTACACCTCCAGTAGGTAATACCCTTTTTGTAGCCATTAAAGTAGGTAAATCATCTTTAGCAAAAGTAATGCCATATATGCTTCTTTATTATGTTGCTATCTTAATTGGTTTACTTTTGGTAACCTATGTTCCATTTATTAGTTTGGGATTACCACAAATGGCAGGATTGATTTAGATTTCTTTGGTTTTGGCTTGACTTATGCTTTCCACGCAAACGATAAGAAGCACGCTATGCGAACTTCTTCCGTTCGCGGGCAGTCGTCATAAACTTATGCGAGCATAGTTTCTGACTCGTTGCCTTCGCGTAAATAAAACAGGGAGAATATGTTATCAACATATTCTCCCTGTTTTTTATAATAAGTGAGCTCTAATTTCTTCTCCAGTTTTTGGACTTAAGTATGCTGGTGCAATATCAAATACAGTTTTGCAACCACTTTGTCCTTCTTTGCTTAAACGGTAAGCAGCTCTTGCATAAGCCACAAGAACAGAAGAAGTAAATTCAGGATTAGAATCCAATTTTAAGCTATATTCAATGATGTGATTATGTTCATCATTCCAACCAGTTTTTCCACTGCGAATAACAAAACCACCATGAGGGATTCCACTATGATCTCTTTTTAATTCCTCTTCACTGATAAAGTGTACAATGGTGTCGTATTCATCAAAGTAATTTGGCATTGTTTTAATAGTTTCTTCAATTTTAGCTTTATCAGCACCTTCTTCGGCAACTACAAAACATTCACGAAGATGTTTTTGGCGAGTTGTCAATGCTGGATTATTTCCAGAGCGAACAGCTTCTAAAGCCTCTTCTTTTGGAATTGTATATTGTTTTCCATCTTTTACACCTTCTACACGACGGATTGCATCAGAATGTCCCTGACTAACCCCTTTTCCCCAGAAAGTATAATCGGCACCATTTGGAAGAATGGAATCTGCATAGAGGCGATTTAAAGAGAACATTCCTGGATCCCAGCCAACGGAAATAATGCTAACTTTATTTCCTTCTTTGGATGCTGTATCAACAGCTGAAAAATGTTCAGGAATTTTTGCGTGTGTGTCAAAGCTATCAATTGTGTTAAATAATTTTGCAAATTTTGGTGTTTGAACAGGAAGATCCGTAGCACTTCCACCACAAAGAATCATGACATCAATTTCGTCTGCCATTTTTTCTGCTTCATCAATGGAGTATACATTGGCGTCTTTTGTTAAAATTGTCACTGTTTCTGGATTACGTCTTGTAAAAACAGCTTTTAACTCCATATCTGGGCTGTGTTTAATCGCACATTCAACGCCTCTTCCTAAGTTACCATATCCTAAAATACCAATTCGAATGCTCATATTGTCTATTCCATCCTTTCATGATTTATTGATACTATGTATTCATTTTTACATGATTATGTCCAAATTGCAAGTCTTTTTCACATCACCGTAAGAAATTGTTTTCTTTGTTAAAATACGATAAAAATGATTTTATTTTTTGTCGCATTTGACAATAAAAAGAGTTTTAGTGTTTGGAGAAAGTATGCAAGTTACTATGGAGGTCATTATAATAATTTGGAAGAGATAACAGTAGCGGTTGTTTCTAGGTTGGATTCACAGATCGCTTTATTGGATTGACAATAGCCATAGAATAAATAGTCAATAATAAATAACTGTCCCATTTTTGCTGCCACAGATCCAGATTCAAGAGGGCTTTCTTTTGAGCCACATAGCAAAATCACATCAGCATATTCAGAGGCAGGAGATTTGGAAAAATGGGTGATTAAAATAATTTTCGCACCTGCCTTTTTGGCCGGAATGAGAATATCTTTCATATCCTTTGTAGAGCCTGAGTAAGAGAAAAACAAAATCACGTCCAAAGAATTGCAAAGGGAAGAAGCCACTGCTTGCATATGGGAATCTTCGATGTGAATGAACTTGGAAGTGGCGGTGGAAAATCTAGCCCATGCCTCTTTTGCCATCAGATTACTTCCACCTTGTCCAAAACAATAGACACGATTTGCAGTAGAAAGTATCTGAATCGCCTGTAAGGCAGAAGATTCATCCAATAAATGCAAAGTTTCTTTTAAAGAAGTCACATTGACAACAAAAAGTTTTTTGCAAATCGTTTTAAAATCAGTATCATCCGTTGTAGTTTCAAATTCTTCAGAACTGATTTTCATTGTTAAAGCTCCATTGGCTTTGGCGAGAGATAATTTAAAGTCATTGTATCCAGACATACCAAGTTCCTTGCAAAAGCGGGTGATGGTTGCTTCTGATACATTAGAATTTTCGGCAAGAGAGGTAATTGACATATATTGGACATTGGTTTTATTTGCAAAAATATAATCAGCTAATTTTTTTCCAGAGCGGGTTAATGAGTTATAGTGTTCTGTAATGGCGTATAGAATATCACGTTGCATTTATAAAAATCCTTTCTTAGGTTTTAAAATTTTTAAAAACAGAGTTTAGCCGTAATACAGTATAGAGGATATTTGTAAAAATATGCAATGACTTTTTGTTGATAAAGTCTAAATTTGTGAAAAAGTGACAAAAAATGATATTTATTTTCATTAAAAATATAAATTGAAAATAATTTTCACAAATGCTAAGATTAACATACTTGATTTATCAAAGAATCAAAAATGTAAAGGGAGGAAGTATTATGAGAAAAATGGTGAAAAAATTTGTTGCACTTAGTTTAGCAACAATATTAACACTAGGAACGTTATCTGGGTGTGGAGGCTCAAAGAGCAATGGAGAAAGTACAACAGGAGGAGGTGCTAATGCAACAGAAGCTACCGCATCAAAAGCAGAAGCGGGAACTTTAAAATTAGCGGTTACAACAGGGGATGGTTCCACAACAGACGATAAAATTCCAACTCCATGGTACAATCGTATTATGGCGACCAACTTAATGTTTCGAGGATTGTTTCTCGCAGATAGCACATTAACAGAGGTGGAGCCAGATTTAGCAAAGGATTATACCATTAGTGATGATGGGCTTGTATACACTATTAATCTAAGAGAAGGATTAAAATGGTCTGATGGTGAGGAGCTCACCGCAGAAGATGTTAAGTTTTCAATAGAAACAGCATTAAAAACAGCTACTATCAATTCTATTTATACATCTGCATTCCAAAATATTAAAGAAATAAAAGTGGATGGTACGACGATCACATTAACACTTTCTAAACCATATGCTACAATGCTTGATGTTTTAGCACAATTTGCAATTCTTCCTAAGCACAGTTTAGAAAATGTCGATCCGTTAAAATTGGATTCCGATGGATTCTGGAAATCACCAGTTACTTCTGGTATGTATGCTATGGATGAACTCAACGTAGGAAACTACTTCACATTAAAAGTAAATGAGAATTATGAAGGAACAAAACCTAAGATTTCTAAAATCATTTGTTATTTCGTTACCGATTATGTGACAGCTGCCAAAGCTGGAAATACAGACTATGTATTCGGAAATGATGCAAGCCTTGTGGAGAGCTTACAAAAAATGGATAATTTTGATACCCATGAAGTGGACGTTTTATTCTATAAATACTTTATTTTCAATATGAAGGGTGTAGATGGAAAAGAAAACGAAGCAATGCAGAATAAAGAAGTGCGTAAAGCTATTATAGAAGCTATTGATCGTACCGCATTGGCAGGATTGTATCCAAATGCAACTGTTTTAAATAGTGGAGTTCCAAATAATAATCCAGCGTATAATGGATTTGAATATTCATATGATGTGGAACAAGCAAAAGCGGATTTAAAAGCATCTGGTTATGATTTAAACCGCACATTAAAAATTTGTTATTATAACAATGATCAGACTTCTATTGACTTAATTAATACCGTTGTTTATTACTTAGAACAAGTTGGATTTAAAGTGGAAGCGACACTTTCTAACGATGGTACAACAGATTTATTTACAACACGTGACTATGATATTGGATTCAAAGGAAAGAGTTCTTTCTCCATTGATGAATGGTATGTAGAGTATATGAGTAATGATGGATTATTCCAAAATATTTTTGGTGGGGATACCGCATTTGATGCACTCATTGCAGAACTTTCCAGTGAAACAGATACAGAAAAAAGAAATGAAATTTATAAACAATTACAAGATTTAGAACAAGAAAAAATGTATAAAGTGCCAGTCTTCACTGTTGGTACTTATGTATTCACAAGTAAAAATGTGACATTGCCAGATGGTGTTACATTCTGTAATCCACTTTATATGTGTGATTTAGATTTTGCAAATTGGGAAGTGAAATAATCGTTGAAACATAGGGGCTGTAAAACAGCCCCATTCAACTTTCTGATATTGTAATCAATCACTTGATCAAAAAATCGAGATTAAAAATGGGGTGAAAAAATGGTTAAGTATATTATAAAAAAATTACTTATGATGATTCCAATGCTATTGCTCATTAGTTTTATTGTATTTTATGGTTTACAATTAACGGGAATCGACCCGATCAACTTCATGGTTAGTCCAGAAGTACTATCTTCTAATAAAGATAATATTGATGCTTTAAGAGAATCGTTAGGGTTAAATGATCCTTTAATTGTGCAATATTTTCATTGGCTTATCAACTGCCTACAAGGCGATCTAGGATATTCTTTTGATGGAAGTTCTATTGTTTCCATTATCAGTGTACGACTCCCTTATACATTTGAATTAGCAGGGTATTCTTTAGTCTTTTCTGCTATTTTAGGAATTGGAATTGGTATTATATCCGCCATTCGTCAAAATGGAATTATTGACTATGTCGGTCGTGTGCTAGCAGTGCTTGGACAGGCTGTTCCACAGTTTTTAGTTGGCATTATTTTAATACAGATTTTTGCAATTAAACTTGGTATTTTTCCATCTGGAAATCGTGTGAGTCCAGAAGCTACCAATCCTTTTATAGATGCGTTTCTCCATTTGTTTTTGCCTGTTGTTACTTTAACCATTGGTATGGTAGCGGTGCTTATGCGTTATGCGAGAAATACAATGCTTGATGTTTTAAATTGTGATTACATAAAAACAGCAAGAAGTAAAGGCATTCCAGAGTGGAAAGTGTATTTAAAACATGGGTTTCGAAATGCTATGAAACCAGTTCTTGTCATTTTAGTTTTTCGTATTCCAATGCTTGTTGGTGGTTCTGTTGTCATTGAAAGTGTTTTTTCTTATCCAGGAATTGGTTTAACGATGACAGATGCCATTGTTTCAGGAGATTATCCAATCGTGCTTGTTACGACTATGATCATTGCAGGAACGATGCTAATTTGTTCCTTTATGGTTGACGTATTCAATGCACTATTAGATCCACGTGTTCGTTTAAGTGAATAAAAAAGGGGGACATGAGAGTGAATTTGCAAGAACAAAAAAGTACAGCATCTTCTTCTTTATTGAAAAAGAATGTGCGTAAATTTATGAGAAATAAATTAGCAGTCATAGGTCTTTTCGTTGTAGTTCTTATGACTATTGCTTGTATCATCGGTGCCATTGCAGGTGTGGATTATAACACACCAGTATTGACAGAAATGAAAAAAGCACCGGGGAATGGACATTTGTTTGGAACGGATACCATCGGTCGTGATCTTTTTGCAAGAGTATTAATTGGCGGATGTTATTCTATTTTAATTGGTGTTTTTTGTGCTGTATTGAGCTCTGTTATTGGTGCAGTACTGGGTGCTGTTGCGGGATTTTTTGGTGGAAAAACAGATGCAATTCTTGTCAGAGTTTCTGAAATCTTTCAGGCATTTCCACAGCTTGTCCTTGTTATGATGTTAGTAGCCATTGTGAACAAAAGAGGGCTTACTAACTTATTATTTATTTTTGTTGTGACAGGATGGATGACGACATTTCGTATGGTTCGAAATGAATACATGAGTTTAAAAGGAGAAACATATGTAAAAGTGTGTGAAGCCTTTGGAATGAGTGGGAATAACATTATGTTTAAGCAGATTTTACCAAATGTTATGAGCCCTATTATCGTATCCACCACAACAAACGTAGCATTTTTTATTTTACAAGAGGCATCCTTATCTTTTATTGGTCTGGGAGTTGCGGATAGCACGCCCACATGGGGGAATATTTTAAATGCAGCAAAATCTATTTCCATTGTGACCGATCAATGGTGGATCTGGGTATTTCCAGGACTTGCTATCAGTTTATTTGTGCTTGCCATCAATTTTTTAGGAGATGGATTACGTGATGTATTGGATGCAAAACAGCAATAAAGGAGAATAGAGGATGGATACAAGAGAAATTATTTTAGATGTGAAAAATTTGAATACATCTTTTATTTCTGATCAAAAAGAGATAAAGATTGTAAAGGATGTGTCCTTTCAATTAAAAAGAGGAAAGACATTGGCAGTTGTTGGGGAATCAGGTTGTGGAAAAAGTGTAACGATGAATTCCATTATGCGTTTTACAGGAAAAAATGCCATTGTAAAAGCGGATAATATTCAATATAACGCTCTAAGAGGGGATAAGATAGAGGAATATCACTTAGAACAAATTGATAAACCAAATGGAGCGAAGATGAGAGCACTTCGTGGGGCGGATTTATCTATGGTCTTTCAAGATCCCATGTCTAGTTTAAATCCAGTCTATAAAGTAGGAGATCAAGTGGCAGAAGGTTTGCTTCAACATAATAAAGGAATGACAAAAGCACAGGCACGAGAAAAGGTGCTTACCATGTTTAAAAAGCTAGGAATTCCAGATCCAGAGGAGAGAATCAACTGCTATCCTCATCAGTTTTCTGGTGGAATGAAACAACGTGTCGTCATCGCCATTGCCATGATATGCAATCCAGAATTAATTATCTGTGATGAACCAACCACTGCGTTGGATGTGACGATTCAAGCACAGATTATGGATTTATTAAAAGAACTGCAAGTAAAGGAAGGAAAATCTATTATTTTAATCACGCATAATATGGGGCTTGTAGCAGAGATGGCGGATGAAGTGTGTGTTATGTATATGGGAAGAGTGGTTGAGTTTGGAAGCCTGGAAGACATTTTTGACCGAACAAGTCATCCTTATACAAAAGCCTTATTAAGAAGTGTACCAGTGCTAGGGCTTGCCAATGGACAAAAGTTAGAAACGATTCCTGGGTCAACACCAAATCCGGCTGATTTAAAAGCAGGGTGTGAATTTGCCGATCGTTGTCCAGAATGTACGGATAAGTGCAGAGGAAAAGCCATTCCAACCTATGAAGTGAGCAAAGGGCATCTTGTTCGTTGTGTGAAATATGATACATATCCGGAGGTAAAGTGAAATGACAACTGATAAAAAAGAAGTGATATTTCGAATAAAGGATCTAAGAACTTGGTTTCCGATTACAAAAGGGATGTTTAAAAAAGTTGTAGGTCATGTAAAAGCGGTGGACGGTGTCAGTTTAGATGTATATAGAGGAGAAACCATCGGGATTGTTGGAGAGTCAGGTTGTGGAAAGTCTACCTTTGGAAAAACGGCAATGATGTTGGAAAAACCAACTAGTGGAGAAGTGCTGTATTGTTATGACGGAGAGTTTAAAGATATTACGAAATTTAATAAAGAAGAGATGTTTGAATTTCGAAAAAAGGTGCAAATGGTGTTTCAAGATCCATATTCCGCATTGAATCCACAAAAGAAAATATATTCTTCTTTTGAAGAGCCGTTAAAAGTGCATGGCATGACGGATCAAAAAGAGCGTGAGGCAACAATGGAAAAAGTGTTAAAAATGGTCAATATTCAGCCAGATTACCTTATGAGGTATCCTCATGAGTTCTCAGGGGGACAACGTCAAAGACTTTGTATTGCCCGTGCATTGGAAGTGATGCCAGAAGTGCTAATTTGTGATGAAC
The DNA here is from genome assembly GCA_949284175.1 of uncultured Eubacteriales bacterium. Classification (GTDB taxonomy): domain Bacteria; phylum Bacillota; class Clostridia; order Lachnospirales; family Lachnospiraceae; genus Scybalomonas. Next base: position 139,676 of record CASDVE010000001.1, on the reverse strand, counting down.
CAGTATCCGCACTGGATGTATCCATTCAGGCACAAGTGTTAAATCTTATGAAAGAAATTCAAAAAGAAATGAATCTGACCTATTTGTTTATTGCACATGATCTATCGGTTGTACAATATATGTCGGATCGAATTGTTGTAATGTATTTAGGAAAAATTGTAGAGATTGCGGATTCAACGGCACTTTATGAAGAACCGTTACATCCTTATACAAAAGCTCTCCTATCCGCTATTCCAGTGGCAGATATTCATATAAAAAAGGAAAGACAGATTTTGGAGGGAGAAGTTCCAAGTCCAATTCATAAGCCAAATGGATGCCCATTCCACAATCGCTGTCCTAAGTGTATGGAAATATGTAAAACAAAAGAGCCGGATATGGTGCATTATGGGGCAGAAGGTCATATGGTGGCTTGTCATCTATATAAAAATGAAGAAATGGATGGAGAAAAAGAGGCATGATGCAAAAATATTTATTACTAGATCGGCGTGTTTTAAACCCACAAGGGATGGAAAACGTGCAATTGGAAGTGACACCTCCTAAAAAAGACAAGGAACATGGGGTGTTATTTTCAGAAAGTGAACCATGGGAAATTCGGATTGACAATGGGTATCCCAATGTGATTTATGATAAGAAAGAGAACATCTATCGGTGTTATTACACGCTTTTTATTGAGGATAAAGATAGTGAAGGTGTTTCAAAAGAGGAAAGAGAACGTAGAGATTATCAACCGAGAGAAGATCGAGTTCCAGCCCTTGCCTATGCAGAAAGTGAAGATGGAATCTGCTGGAGAAAGCCCAAATTACATCTTGTGGACTTTAGAGGGAGCAAAGAAAATAATTTAATTTTTCCATATGCCCATGGAACAGGGGTTATGTTGGATGAAAGAGAAGTAGAAGAAGAAAAGCGATATAAAATGGTGACAAAAATTGATCAGCCAGGGCATACAGCTTATATGGCTGTCAGTTTTTCAAAGGATGGAGTGCATTGGAAAAAACCGATTCGATGGAAGCGTTTTAATCCACCTGCGGATAGTCATAATCTGCCATTTTGGGATGAGGAAAAGAAACGATATTGTTTGCTATCTCGTGTATGGAAAGATGGGATTCGCATTACAACAATGAGTCATAGCTACGACTTTTTGGATTGGAGTGAGCCAATAGAAACACTGCGTGGTGGGGGATTTGAACGACAGATTTATGCCATGCCAGCATTTTCATATGGCAATCTTTATTTGGGATTTGCCTCTGTGATTCATGAAGGAGATAGAAAAAGTCCTATGTTTGATCGGGTGGATTGTGAACTCACATGGGCGGTAGAACCAGAACATTTTGACTGGGTTGTTGCAGGACAAAATTTCATAGAACGAGGAGAGGGAACGTATCCAAAGGGAGAAGCGGATTGTGGATGTATTTATGCTTCACCACCTGTTTTATTGGAAAATGGCGATCTTCTATTTTATTATATGGGAGGGAATGGAAAACACACCAACTTTAGAGAGAGCTCTCTAATGAGAGCCTTTATAAAAAAGGATCGTTTTGCTTCGTATCAGACGATAAACACAGAGGAAGAAGGAATTCTTTCCACTTGCAAATTAGAAATACAAGGAGAAGAACTGGAAATTCTAGCAGAACCAATCAAAGAAAATGAAAAAAGTGGACTTTCTGTGATGATAGCCAGTAACTGGAATAAGGAGGCATTTTCTGGTTTTTCTTTTGAAGATTGTGTGATAGAAGAAGGAGAAGCAGGTTGGAAAAAGGTTTCTTTTGCACAGAGCTTATCTCAGTTAAGCGGGAAAAGTGTAAGTGCAAGACTCCGTTTTTATAATATGAGAGTTTGGGCGATGAAAGGTGCGATTACTCTTACAGGGCATCGACTTTGGGAAGGGGCTGGAGAAGAGGAGTATGCAATCAAGCGTTAACCATACGTTGACAAGAAAAATACCCTATGATACAGTGTCAACTACTCACGACCTAAAGGTCATGGGCTTGTAACTGCCCAGTCGTACTAACGGCTTACGCCTCCGACTTTTAATCCCGATAGCTATTGCTATCTAAAGTGGCGTTACATCATAGGGTGGTTGACAGCACCCTTTACGACAGAGTTTACTCTGTCGTAACTGTATTAGGTACTTGGCTATCCACAAGATAGTTGATTCCCATACGATACAGATTCATTGCTCCAATGCGGTCATCATTAGACTTATAGCCACAGTTTTTGCAAGTAAACAGATGTATCTTCTTGTCACGATTCGACTTTTCAGTATGTCCGCAAATAGGACAACACTGGCTTGTGTAACGAGGGTCTACCTTTATTACCGAAGACTGATTCTGTTTCGCCTTGTAGATTAATTTTTGTTCAAGGTCATAGAACGACCAAGATACACAAACATAGCGGTCTTTGGTTCTGACACGTTCTGTAGCACTACGAACCCCTGACAAGTCCTCTAATACAAAGAGTGTATGCTTTGGATTGCTTTCAACGAGTGCCTTTGATACCTTATGGTTAATATCCTGCATCCAACGGTTTTCTCGCTGACCAATCGCTTTGATTCGTTGTCTTGAAGATGGGGTCTGACGCATTTGAAGTTCTTTACGAAGCTTAGAATAGTTCGCTCTTTTCTGTTTGATGGCTTTACCGCTGACAAATCCAGACTTGTGCTTACTGTTATAAGTAGCGACAACAAAGTTAATACCTCTGTCAATACCTACAACATTGCAAATATCAGAAAGATTACTTTCTTCAACCTCATAAGTAACTGGTATGTGAAGATAATACTTGCCATGCTTATTCATAAGTTTGGCTGTACCAAATTTATAAATTGTATGGTCAAAATATTTAGACATACCTTCCGCAAAATATAGTAACTTAACACGACCATTAAGAGTATTTACAGAAAAGCAGTTTTGCGTTAAGGAATAATCTCTATTCCAAACAAGGTCGTACTGTGGCTTTTTAAAAGAAGGCTTAATCCATTCTTTCTGATTTTCAAGAATGGTTTTATATCTCGCAATTACAGTTTTAATTACAGACTGCGTCATCTGAGATTTCAGTCCAAACTTTTCACGAAGCATAAAGTACAAAGTCTTATTGAGTGAAAACTGTTTCAGGTCATGTGTACGGAATACATACTCGGAAACATAATTGCAGGCATCACGATAGACAGCCATGGTTTCATCAAGCAAAACTTTATCTGCATCAGTTGCGACTATCTGAACTTTTGCAGTTATGGTCATCTGTTTCATACATGTACTCCTTTCGTTGATATTTCACTAGAATTATTATATAATAATAATTAATGATTATCAATATTTTGAGGTGAAGTATGGATAACAGATATAACCGTCATAACAGATAAAAATACAGTCTTAAAGTGCATATAGTCCTTGTTACGAAGGATCGCAAGCAGCTGCTCAAAGGTTCTATCGCTGATGATATTAAGCAAAAGATTTTCGATATTGCAAATGCGAATGGCTACGAAATTATTGCTATGGAGACAGACAAAGACCATATACATTTTCTATTAAGTTACGATACGAAGGATAGAGTTTGGGACATTGTAAAGATAGTAAAACAACAGACAACCTATTATCTTTGGCAAAAATACAGCTCATGTCTTTCTAAACAGTATTGGAAGAAGATATTTTGGTCTGACGGATATTTTGCTTGCAGTATTGGAGAAGTGTCATCCGCTATGATACAAAAGTACATCGAGAACCAAGGGGAGTGGCTACGAATTTACATGGCTTCTTCCACCGCCTGAAGGCAGTGGGTTTCCGCCTACGAAAAACGAAAGAATTTAATTTATGAATAATTAGTTTCATGAAAATAAATATGGATTCCGCAAAGAGAAAATGAGAATTAAGAGGTAATAAGATGGGAAATCAGCAATGGGAATGTAAAGAGCAATGGAGTTCTGAAAATAAGGGTAGAATTGCAGTTGTAACAGATAGCAATAGTGGAATTTGTCAGGATAATACAGATGGTATCTATGTGATCCCTATGCCCATTTCTATGAATGGAGTCACATACTATGAAGGGGTAGATTTGAGTCAAGAAGAGTTTTATACTAAGTTAACAGCGGATGAAGAAGTACTGACATCAACGCCGGTCGCTGGAGAGGTGATACATTGCTTTGAGTCTTTATTACAATGGTATGAAGAAGTGTTGTATTTGCCAATGTCAAGTACCTTAAGCAGTTCTTGTCAAAATGCTATGATGTTAGCACAAGAGTTTGATGGAAGGGTACAAGTGATTGATGGAAGAAGAATTTCTGTTCCACAAAAGCAGATGGTATATGATATAAAAATGCTTATAGAGTGTGGGTGGGATGCAAGACAAATTAAGGAAACCATGGAAAGACAAGCCTTGGATTCCGTCATCTTCATTGCTGTTGATACTTTAAAGTATTTGAAAAAGGGCGGAAGAATTACAAAGGCTACTGCCATGATAGGAGAGATGCTCCATATAAAACCGATTCTTCGGATTCAAGGTGGTGTGCTTGATATTTATAAAAAAGCCCGTACGATGAAAAGTGCAAAAGCTCTTATGTTGGAGGCAATTCAAAAGGAATGTGAAGATACATTGGGAATAACACCAGAGGAGGCACATTTTGAGGTGGCGTATTCTGGTGTGGATTCCACAGAAGCAAAAGAAATGAAAAAGAAATTGGAGTCTATGTATCCACAAAGAGAAGTGATCATGGATCCGCTCACTTGGAGTATCGCTTGTCATACAGGACCCAATGCTCTTGGAATTGCTTGTACAAAAGTGATATAAAGGGAAAGAGGGTAATAAAAAAGAAGGATGGGCTAGGTATCGTTTTAGCTTTTGTATAAAAAATTAGAAAAATTAAAAATTTTCTAAAAAGGCTATTGACTTCTTAGAAAATGTGGTGTAAGATATATAACGTCGCTGAGAGAGAGCGAAAAATAATAGAATAGAAACTATTTCGTTATGGAAATCGCAACAGCAAAGAACTAATATTTCTGAATTGTTTTTAAAGTTAAAAAAGTTTTAAAATTTTATTGAAATAAAAAAATTAAAAAAACTTCTTGACAAAAACAAAGAACTTTGCTAAAATAAAAAAGTCTTAGCAAGGAAAAAGAAACTTCTGACACCAACGGGGTGTGGCTCAGCTTGGCTAGAGCGCTTGATTTGGGATCAAGAGGTCGCAGGTTCGAATCCTGTCACCCCGACTTTGCAAATACATATTGCAAATGTGTCTGTAGCTCAGTTGGATAGAGCAACGGCCTTCTAAGCCGTGGGTCAGGGGTTCGAATCCCTTCAGGCACGTTAAGCGGGAATGCTGGAATTGGCAGACAGGCATGACTAAGGATCATGTTTCCGTAGGAAGTGAGGGTTCAAGTCCCTTTTCCCGCACTTTTCTATTTGCGTGGAAGGTAATGGATTATAAACATAGTTTATAATAATTGCCAAAGAACATGAGAAACTCGCATAGCGTGTTTCTCATTGTTTTGTATAATGCAGGTAGGATTTTTTTGCGTGGAGGGCATACCATCCACAAATATGAGGAGCATGTCTTAGACGTTTCTACTCAAAGGCAGTAGTCAGCTACATAGTTAATATGTGATGGGATGACCGCTGGTAGCTTGAAAGATATAGCATATATTTTTGAAGTTTTATTGAAAACGCAGTCGTGGCGGAATTGGCATACGCGCATGATTCAGGTTCATGTCCACGTACGTGGGTTCGGGTTCAAGTCCCGTCGACTGCATTTGTTGAAGTAAACGATGAAAAGCATACAAAGTATGCTTTTCACGTTCGCGAATGGTTGTCATATAAGAACATAGACGATCTTGTATGAGTTGTTACATTCGCGTAAATAAGGTGCTTGTCTGAGTGTATGAAAGGAATAAATTCAGATAAGCACCTTATTTTAGATCAATAAAAGTTTACAATAGAGAAAAGGAGAAACGAAAGATGGCAAGAGCAAAAAATTATGAGTCATTAATTAAAGCAAAGGAAGAACAAATTAAAAAAGCGAAAGACAAAGTAGCAGTATTGGAACAAGAATTAGAAGTTCTTAAAAAGGAACAAAAAGAAATCGAAGTTTCTGAACTTTATGAAGCTGTGAAAAAATCAGGATATTCTGTAAGTGAAATCATGGAGCTGATCAGCGAAAAAGAAAACTAAAATATTTAAAAATAGCAGATACTAGTTTTTTAGTGTCTGCTATTTTCGTATCGTGGTTGACAATAAAAAGGTATTAGAGGGTGATAACGATGAAAGAAAATATTCCCTAGTTTTTAAGGAAAGAGAATGTTAGAAGTGGCAAAGAGTAGAACAACATATAAAGAAGTGGAGTATCGATGTATTGGAATTGAAGATATGGAATTTCCAGATATGAAAGACGAAATGAGAAGACCGATGATGTTAATGATATCCGCTGTAAAAAAATAGAATATGAATATCTGTTTTATTCTCTCATAAAATAATTACAAGAATGAATGTGGAGTAAAACAGTGAAAAAGAACCTTTTACTGACTGGAGTGTGCGGATTGCTCATTCTTTTTGGAAGTATTTCTATGGCAAGAGAGAACTTTGAAGTGATCAATCCCACATCGGATCATATTTTACCTATTTATAGTGTGGAAACAGAGAAAAAGGTTGTTAGTATGACATTTGATTCGGCGTGGGGTGATGAAGATTTAGATGAAGTGTTAGAAATTTTACAAAAACACGAAGTAAAGGCGACTTTCTTCGTCACAGGAGATTGGGTATCAAAATATCCAGAAGCAATTCAAAAACTTGATCAAGCGGGGCATGACATAGGAAGTCATGGAGATAATCATAAACATATGACAAGGCTCTCAGAAACGGAGAATTTGCAAGAATTAAAAGGATGTTTTGATAAGATTAAATCAGTGACAGGAAAGGAAATCGATCTTTTTAGAGCTCCCTATGGAGATTATAATGAAGCACTTGTGCAAACAGCCAAAAAAGCAGGATACTATACTATTCAGTGGGATGTGGATAGTCTTGACTGGAAAGATTATGGTGCGGATAATATTGTAAAGACTGTGGTAGAGCATAAAAATCTACAAAATGGATCTATCCTTTTATTACATAATGGTGCGAAGTACACAAAAGATGCTTTAGAGCGTGTCATTACTGGGCTAAAAGAAAAGGGATATACTTTTGTACCGATCTCGGAACTCATTTATCGAAATGATTATTATATTGATCACACAGGGCGACAGCATAGAAAACAATAATCAAAAAATATAGATTCTTTAATCAAAATAAAAAGGGGACTGTTGCAAGACAGTCTCTTTTTTGATATAGTGTTTAAAGTAAAAACTTATAATGGGGTAAGAAAACAAATAGATTATAATAGAAAAGCTATGTTAGTACATATCGAGTAGATGTTGCGAAACAAAGAGGAAAGGAAGCAAAAATGAAGGAAAAGATCAATATCTCAGAAATATTCGGAGAAAATGTATTCAATGATAGGGTCATGCGAGCACGTCTTCCAAAAGCAGTTTATAAGGAATTAAGAAGAACCATTGAAACAGGATCGGATTTAAATTCTGAAATTGCAGATGTTGTTGCAAATGAAATGAAAGAGTGGGCGATTGAAAAAGGTGCAACCCATTACACCCATTGGTTTCAACCAATGACTGGTATTACAGCGGAAAAGCATGATGCGTTTATTAGCCCAAGTGGTGATGGAAAAGTATTAATGGAGTTCTCTGGAAAAGAATTGATTAAAGGTGAATCCGATGCCTCTTCTTTCCCATCTGGAGGTCTTAGAGCTATTTTTGAGGCGAGAGGATATACAACATGGGATTGTACATCACCAGCCTTTATTAAAGAAACAGATAATGCTAAGATCTTATGTATTCCAACTGCCTTTTGTTCTTATACAGGGGAGGCATTGGATAAAAAAACGCCGTTACTCCGTTCTATGCAGGCGTTAGATATTCAAGCTCGTCGTTGTCTTGCTTTATTTGGAAAGACGGATATAAAGAAAGTAACGGCTTCTGTTGGTGCAGAACAAGAATATTTTTTAATTGATAAAAAGAAATATTTACAAAGAAAAGATATTGTATATGCAGGAAGAACCCTATTTGGTTCTATGCCAGCAAAAGGACAAGAGCTTGATGATCACTATTATGGAAGTATCAAAGAACGAATTGCTGATTTTATGAGTGAAGTCAATGAGCAACTTTGGAAATTAGGAATTATGGCAAAAACACAGCATAATGAAGTTGCTCCAGCACAGCATGAGTTAGCACCAATTTATGAAGAAGGAAATATCGCAACAGACCACAATCAGTTAATTATGGAAACCATGAAACGTGTTGCTGATACAAAAGGTCTTCATTGTATGCTTCATGAAAAACCATTTGCAGGAATTAATGGTTCTGGTAAACACAATAACTGGTCTATTGTAACAAATGAAGGACAAAATCTACTTGATCCGGGGACAACACCTCATGAAAACCAACAGTTTTTATTCTTCCTTTCAGCCATTATTAAAGCCGTAGATCTCCATGGAGATTTACTTCGTGTTTCAACTGCAACACCGGGAAATGATCATCGTTTAGGAGCAAGTGAAGCACCTCCTGCTATTATTTCCATTTATCTTGGAGAACAGTTAGAAGATGTCATTAGACAGCTTGATACAACAGGAGAAGCTACCACATCAAAACAAGGGGATCTTCTTATGACAGGAGTGAATACGCTCCCTGAGTTCCTAAAAGACGCAACAGATCGAAATCGTACATCACCATTTGCATTTACAGGAAACAAATTTGAATTTCGTATGTTAGGATCTAGCCAGTCAACAGCAGATCCAAATATTGTTTTAAATACCATTGTAGCTGATGTTTTAGCCGATGCAGCGGATGAAATCGAAAAGGCAGATAATAAATTGATTGCTATCCATGATTATATTCGTCGTACGGTTTCTGAACATAAGAGAATCATTTTTAATGGAAATGGCTATACGGATGAATGGGTAGCAGAGGCAGAAAGAAGAGGACTTCCTCATTTAAAAAGCATGGTTGATAGCGTGAGTGCTTTAACAACAGAAAAGTCCATTAAGCTATTTGAACGCCATAAGGTGTATACAAAAGCAGAGTTAGAAGCTCGTCATGAAATTTTATTTGAAGAGTATGTGAAAAAGATCAACATCGAAGCTCGTGCTATGCTGAACATCGTAAGAAAGCAGATCATTCCAGCGGTTATGAAGTATCAAGAATGTTTGGCAAATTCTATTATTGCGATGAGGAATGCCATTGGAGAAGAAGCCACAGTACAGTCAGAATTGCTTCGTTCTATCAATGAGAATCTAAAAGAATTGTACACTGCTGTTGGACAGCTTGAGGAAGAATGTAAACAGGGCAGTGCCATGAGCGAAAATATAGAAGAGCAGGCAAAATATTATCATGAAGTCATTTTCAAGTCTATGGGAGATGTAAGACGACCAGCGGATCGTCTTGAAATGCTTGTTGATAAGAGCTATTGGCCATTCCCAAGCTATGGAGATTTATTATTTGAAGTTTAATTTCTAAAGGTATGCCTTTTGGCTTGTTGCCTTTGTCTAACTTTATAAAATCCCTTTATAACTTCAGGTCTTATAGGAGAATGAATGAAGTATAGAGGGATTTTTCTTATGAAAATGGGATAACAAGTCATGATGTGATAGAGAGCATCATAGGTTATAAAAAAGAATGATAAAAGGTCTTATCTATGAAAGAAAAGAGATGGAAACGGCTAAATATAATGGCAGGATGTCTTGTACTCTTGCTTTTTATATCCCTCTATCAAAATGTCAAACAAGAACAGTTGCAAAAGGAAATGCAAGGGATGTTTATGAAAGAAGCTATGGCATCAAAAGCAAAGGGAATAGAAGAGAAACGAAAAGTGTATCTAACCTTTGATGATGGGCCAAGTCAATATACAGAAGAGATTTTAAAAATATTAAAAGAAGAGGATGTAAAAGCTACATTTTTTGTGATAGGGCATGAGGGAAATGTGTATGCAAAGCGATATAAGGAAATTGTGGATCAAGGGCATACGCTAGCTATGCACGCCTATGATCACGATTATAATAAAATATATCGTTCGGTTGAGGCATTTTCAAATGATTTAACAAAATTGCAAAAACTATTGGAAGATACAACGGGTGTAAAACCGACTATTTATCGTTTCCCTGGAGGGAGTAGTAATTCCGTTATGAAAACACCGGTGAAAAAATTGATTCGCTATTTGAATTCTCAAGGAATTACATATTATGATTGGAACGCGTTGAGTGAAGATGCGATATATAAAGATCTAGCTCCTAACGCTTTGAATAAAAATATAATGAAAGATCTAAAAAATCATGATCCTTGTATTGTTCTCATGCACGATTTAGGTGACCGACATGGAACGGTAGAAGCATTGCGGCCATTGATTAAGAAGTTAAAAGAAATGGATTGCGAGTTACTTCCCATTACAGAAGCTACACCGGCAATTCAGCATGTAAAAATAAAAGAGGAACGCTAAGAGCGTATAAAAAATGGATAGATACATTGGCGAATCAGACAATGTACCATACAATAGCATTGTCTTATCAAAGGCAAAAAATACGATTGGAGAATTGTTATGCAAATTTTGGAAGTTATGATTATTGGAGCAGGACTTGCGATGGATGCTTTTGCGGTTTCTATTTGCAAAGGGCTTCAAATGAGAAAAATTAATTATCGGTTAGCAGGGGTGATTGCCTGTTTTTTTGGAGTGTTTCAGGCGGTTATGCCGTTGATTGGCTGGATACTTGGAAAGCAATTTCAAAAATATATTGTAAGGGTTGATCACTGGATCGCCTTTTTTTTGCTAGTAGTCATTGGATTTAATATGATAAAAGAGTCAAGAGAAAAAGAAGAGGGATGTCAAAATCCTATATTAGAGAAATTAGACTATAAAGAAATGGTCATGTTGTCCATTGCAACTAGTATTGATGCACTTGCGGTTGGTGTAACATTTGCCTTTTTACAAGTGAATATTATTTCATCTATTGTGGTGATTGGTGTGATTACATTTTTCATTTCTTTTTGTGGTGTGGGAATTGGCAATGTGTTTGGAACAAAATATAAAGCAAAGGCAGAACTATTTGGTGGCGTAATTCTTATTCTTATGGGGGTAAAAATTTTACTAGAGCATTTAGGGTTTCTTGCTTAATAAAAGACAATAGAATGAGTGATTTTTTATTGGAAAGAAAAACGGAGAAAAAGATAGCATTAAAAAATTGGGAGCACTGTGATAGAGATATCACAAAGAAGTGATATTGTTAATTTCGAATCTTTGACAATATTTGTTTTGTGAAATAGGAAAAAATTAAGAAAAGTAGAAAATATATATAAAAATATTGTAAATAGTCTAAATGTTGTGCATGATATTATGGGTCAATATTCAGATTGTTGTGAACAAAGAGCGTTATAAAATCTAAAAAGGAGATTATAACGCTCTTTTCTTTCATAAAAGACTGTGATAAGGTAGAAAAGGAAAATCGAACAAAGGAAAAATGAGGTAAGAGATTATGAATAAAGAAGAAATAAAACAGTATATTGAATGGGTACAGGGTAAAGGAAGTGTTTATGGACTGGATACCATAAGGGAGTTATTAAAAAGGCTCGGAAATCCTCAGGATCAATTGTCTATCGTGCATATTGCAGGAACGAATGGGAAAGGTTCGATATTGGCTATGTTAGATAGTATTTTTAAACAGGCAGGGTATCGCTCTGGGAGGTATATTTCTCCAACCATTTTTACTTACTTAGAGCGATTTCAGATCAATGGTAGTTATATGAAAGAAGAAACACTTGTAACCCTGATGTCAGAGGTGGCTTTTCATGCAAAAGAGATGGAACAGGAGGGATTTGCCCATCCAACTCTATTTGAAATCGAAACGGCTGTGGCCTTTTTATGGTTTTTACAAGAGCAGGTGGATGTTGTGTTATTGGAAACAGGACTTGGCGGAAGAATGGATTCCACCAATGTCATTTCTAAGCCACTATGTACGTTATTTGCTTCCATTAGCCGAGATCATATGGCACTTTTAGGGGATACTATCGAAGAAATTGCTATGGAAAAAGCGGGAATTATAAAAAAAGGGTGTCCTGTCATTGCCTATCCAAATAAAAAAGAAGTACAGCAGATTTTAGAAAAAAAGGCACAGGAAGAACAGAGTCCTTATGTCTTTATAAAAAAAGAAGATAGTAAAAGTGAACATCATTCTATTCATGGGCAAGTATTCTCCTATAAACAGTATGATCAGATAGAATTATCTTTATTGGGAGAACATCAGATCTATAATGCCTCAGTTGTTTTAGAAGCGGTAGAAGTATTGGCAAAAACCTATCCGAAATTGACAGAAACAGCAGTGAGAAAAGGGCTAAAAAATGTGAAATGGAAAGGAAGATTTGAAATAGTAAAACAATCCCCAATTTGGATTCGGGATGGGGCTCATAATGAGGATGCAGCACTGAAGTTAAAAGGTGCTTTAGAAGAGTATTTCCAAATTTCTAGCGGTTTTACAAAGAGGAAAATCTTCTATATAATAGGAGTATTGGCGGATAAGGAATATGAAAAAATCGTATCCATCATGGCACCTCTTGCGGATGTGATCGTCACCATTTGTACAAAAAATAATCAAAGAGCACTCCCTTCTAAAGACTTGGCAAGGGTAGCTAGAAAATATGCGGATACAGTGATTGATGCGAAGAACATGAGCAATGCAGTGGAGCTTGTAAAGGAATTGGCAAGAAAAGAAGATGTGGTTGTGATCTTTGGTTCGTTATCCTTTCTAGGGGAAGTGGAAATAGCATAATGAAAAAGCCATAAAGATGGAAAAAGACAGATAAAAAGAAAGGATGGAGTTGGATGAAAGAGGAAAATCAAGATCGTATCAATCGAATTTTACATCATAAAAAATTTTTAGAGTATGTATCAAAAAATGAGAAGGCAGAGAAAGAGAGAATCTTTTGTAAGCATGGAATAGAACATTTTTTAGATGTTGCAAGAATCGCTTATATCAAAGCCTTAGAGCAACAATTACCATTAAAAAAAGATGTGATCTATGGAACGGCACTGCTCCACGATATTGGAAAACACAGGCAGTATGAAGAGAAAATTCCCCATGAACTGGCTAGTGCTGAGTTAGCACATCAAATTTTATTGGAATGTGGATACGAGGAAGAGGAATGCAACTTGATGGAAGAGGCAATAAAAAGTCATCGAACAAAACCGTCTTTACAAAGTCATGAACTGGAGAGGATTCTTTATGAGGCGGACAAGCAATCCAGACTGTGTTATTTTTGTAAAGCCCAATCAGGATGTAACTGGAGCGATGAAAAAAAGAATTTATTTATAAAGTATTAATATCCGCCCTCTTCTTTTATAGGAAAGAAGAGGACAAGAGAAAGGAAAAAGAAAGAGCATATGAAAATAGGAAATCGAATATTTAACTTAGAACATGAAGCGTATATTATGGGGATTTTAAATGTGACACCGGATTCTTTTTCCGATGGTGGAAAATATCATGAACTGGATAAGGCGATGAAACAAGCGGAGCATTTGATTTTAGATGGGGCAGACATTTTGGATATTGGAGGAGAATCCACAAGACCTGGACACACCTTTGTTTCTGTTGAAGAGGAGTTAGAACGTGTGATGCCTATTATCGAGGGTATAAAACAAAATTTTGACATTCCAGTTTCTCTTGATACGTATAAGTCAGAGGTGGCAAGAGAAGGCATCCTTGCAGGCGTTGATTTAATCAATGATATATGGGGATTTAAATGGGATCAGAAGATGGCAGACGTGGTTGCAAAATATCAAGTTCCTGTTTGTCTTATGCACAATCGAAACAATACAAACTATACGAACTTTTTGGAAGATGTTATAGAAGATTTAAAAGAAAGTTTAGACATAGCAAAAAAAGCAGGGGTGGATGAAAATAAGATCATCCTCGATCCAGGAATTGGGTTTGCAAAGGACTTAGAACAGAACTTATATTTGATGAATCATATGGAACGGCTCTTGGAATTATCTTATCCAGTATTATTGGGCACATCAAGAAAATCTATGATTGGACTCACACTGAATCTTCCCGTAGAAGAAAGAGAAGAGGGAACGATGGTCACCACAGTGCTTGGATATGAAAAAGGATGTCGAATATTTCGTGTACATGATGTGAAGAAGAATAAAAGGGCATTACAGATGGCAGAAGCAATTTTGAATGCAAGGTTTTAATTAACCAATGTAAAGAGAAAGAAAAGAAAAAGAAAAATTTTAATAAATTTTGTTGAAATAACAGAAAATATATATATAATAGAAAAAAAGAACAAAAACTGGAGGATGAAATGGACGAAATTAGAATACAGAATTTAGAAGTTTTTGCACATCATGGTGTTTTTCCAGAAGAGAATATCCTCGGTCAAAAGTTTATGATATCCGCTACTTTGTATACAGAAACGAGAGAAGCTGGCAAGACAGATAATCTTGATACATCCATTCATTATGGTCTTGTGAGTCAGGATATGAAAACGTGGATGGAACAAAATGTATGCAATATGATTGAACGAGTAGCAGAAGAGCTATGTGAGATGCTTTTATTAAAGTATGAGAGATTAAAAACCGTTGAATTAGAAGTGAAAAAGCCATGGGCACCAGTGCTTTTACCCCTTGAATATGTGTCTGTTAAAATACGACGTGGATGGAATCGAGCCTTTCTTGCCATGGGATCAAATTTAGGGGATCGAGAGCAGTATTTGGATCTGGCTGTTTCCGAGTTTCAAAGCAGGAAAGATGTAAGAATAAAGAATATAGCACCTTATATGGCAACAGAGCCATATGGAGAAAATGCAAAATATGAATTTTTAAATAGTTGTATGGAGATTGAAACATTGATGAATCCAAAAGAGTTACTCACCTTTTGTCATCAAGTAGAACAAAAAGGACAAAGAGAACGCAAGGTTCATTGGGGACCACGCACTCTTGATTTAGATATTCTTTTCTTTAATGAAGAAATTTTATCCACCAAAGATTTGATCATTCCTCATACAGAAATAGAAAAGAGAACCTTTGTATTGGAGCCGATGTGTGAAATCGCTCCCTATTTTCGTCATCCCATCAGCAAAAAAACGATGACACAATTATTAGAAGAACTTAAAAAATCTACATAAAGCAAGGAAAAAGGAGATAGGAATGATAGAGTTAAGTGAAACAAGGAAAAAGATAGATGAAGTCGATCGCCAGATTGTCGCTTTATTTGAAGAGAGAATGCGACTTGGAACCGATGTTGCGGAATATAAAAGAGCGGTCGGGAAACCGATTCTTGATAAAGAAAGAGAAAAACAAAAAATTGAATCCATGCAGGCGTTGGCAACCAATGAGTTCAACAAAAAGGCGGTTGCAGAGTTATTTCGCCAGTTGATGTCGTTAAATCGTAAGTATCAATATACTTTGATAGGAGATAACGAAGATGGAGTACAAAATCTATTCCAAAGGGTAGAACAACTACCAATGAGCGATAAAGTATGTATTGTATATCAAGGAGTTCCAGGTGCGTATAGCGAACAGTGCGTGTGCCAATATTTTGGTGAACATCCAAAACGTCTTTATGTGGAGCAGTTTAAAGATGTTATGGAGATGTTAGAGCAAGGAAAAGCGGATTATGGAGTCTTACCAATTGAAAATTCTTCTGCTGGTACGGTAAGCGGAATTTATGATTTGCTGACAGAGTATGAAGAACTTTGTATTGTAGGAGAAGAGATTGTAAAAGTGGATCACGCATTGCTTGGAACAAAAGATGCCACAATGGGAGATGTAAAGGAAGTATATTCCCACCCTCAAGGCATTATGCAGAGCCAAAAATTTTTAGAAGCACATCATTTAAAAGCCCATGAATGTTCTAACACTGCAAAATCAGCAGAAATGATAGCACAACTTGGTGATAAAACAAAAGGTGCCATTGCGAGTGAATATGCAGGTAAACTCTATGGATTGCAAGTATTAGAAAAGAAGATCAATACAGAAGAGGGGAACTGTACAAGATTTATTATTTTGAAAAAGGGAAGAGTTTACCAAAAAAATGCGAAGAAAATTACAATCAGTTTTATTCTTCCTCATGAAACAGGATCTTTATATGAAATCTTGTCCAATGTCATTCACAACGATTTGAATATGACAAGAATCGAATCAAGACCAATTGAAAATCATCAATGGGAGTATCGTTTCTTTGTAGAATTTATTGGAAATTTACAAGATATTGCGGTGCAAAATGCTTGTAAAGCCATTAGTGAAGAGGCTTTAGAGTTTAAAGTGCTTGGAAATTATTAAATAGGGGAAGATAAAAGAAGGGGTATGAAAATAATCTCAAAATAGTAGAAGATAGGGAGTGATGATGCAATGTCTTATATCATGTTTGGAGCAATTGATGTTGGTTCTAGCGATATTTCTTTGACGATCTATGAAATATCAGAAAAGACAGGAATTCGTATGGTAGATCATATTAGTCATATGATTGAGTTAGGTGCCGACAGCTATCAATATGGAAGAATTCGTTATACTCTTGTGGAAGAGCTTTGTGAGGTATTGCAAGAGTTTAAACGCAAGTTACAGGAATACCGAGTGGAGCATTATCGGGCATACGCTACAAGTGCCATAAGAGAAGCGGATAATGGAAAAATGATACTGGATCAGATTCGCACAAAAACAGGACTACTTGTGAAGACGATGAGCAATTCAGAAATTCGTTTGCTCACCTATAAAGCCATTGTCAACAAAAATGCGGACTTCAATAAGATTATCCAAAAGAATACTGCCATGATCGATATTGGTGCAGGCAGTGTGCAGATTTCTCTTTTTGATAAACAAAATATTCAATTAACACAAAATATTCGCATTGGTTCGTTGCGTTTGCGGGAGATGTTTAGTCGGATAAAAGGACAGGAGCAAAAGATTGGACATTTGATGGAAGAATATGTTGGAAATGAAATTGATACCTTCCGCAATATGTATATGAAAGATAAAGAGTTTAAAAATATTATTGCGGTAGGGGATGAGATTGTTGGCATTGTAAAATGTGCTCCGGAACTTGGCATTACGAATTATATTAATCGAGAACAGATTGGATATATTTGTAGTAAATTAAAGAAATGTTCCCAAGATGAACTATATATAAGATATGGCATTCCAAGAGAAATGGCGAGTTTACTTTTGTACTCTGCAAATCTTTATCGAATGTTTTTGCAAAAAGCAAAAGCAGAATCCATTTGGATTCCCTATGTGACAAATTGCGATGGAATTGCCGTTGGGTATGCGGAAAAACATTGTAAGTTAAAATTGCCACATGATTTTACGGAAGATATTTTAGCGGAAGCTAGAAGCATCGTAAAGCGATATCGCTCCAATCGTCTTCATATTCAAAATGTGGAAGATTTTTCCATGGCGATTTTTGATGCGACGAAAAAAGTTCATGGATTAGGAAAAAGAGAACGACTTTTACTTCATTTAGCAGCCATTTTACATAGCTGTGGAAAATTTATCAACATCAACGATTCTTCAAAAAATTCCTATCATATTATTATGTCCACAGAAATTATTGGGCTATCCCATATGGAGCGTGAAACGGTAGCAAACATTGTGTTTTATAATAAACAGGAACTGCCAAGCTATCAAAATAT
This sequence comes from uncultured Eubacteriales bacterium, assembly GCA_949284175.1. Taxonomy (GTDB): domain Bacteria; phylum Bacillota; class Clostridia; order Lachnospirales; family Lachnospiraceae; genus Scybalomonas. The sequence continues at coordinate 121,983 of CASDVE010000001.1, read as the reverse complement.
GGAAAAATGGTTTCCGATGAAGGAATATATGGTCATTGCCAAATTGTCTGCCATTCTACGAGTTGCCAATGCCCTTGATCAAGGGCACCAACAAAAGATTCAGCAGTATACTATCGAGTTGCAAGAAAAAGAACTTTTGATTATTGCTGATACGCCAATGGATCTTTCATTAGAAATGGGATTATTTTCTGAAAAATCTGATTATTTTGAGAAAGTATATGGAATTCGTCCTGTGTTACGTCAGAAAAGGAGGGTGTAGGTATGGGGAATAAAACGATATTTGGAAAACCCGAAAACTTTTGGAATCGAGAAATTAGTTGGCTTGAATTTAATTATCGTGTTTTAAGTGAAGCAATGGATACAAGCATTCCTTTGTTTGAGAGAATGAAGTTTTTAAGCATTACCGCCTCAAATCTTGATGAATTTTTTATGATTCGTATTGCTTCCCTAAAGGATATGGTGCATGCGGGCTATAAAAAAAGAGATATTGCAGGAATGACAGCCATTGAGCAGATAAAAGCTCTATTGCCAAAGACTCACGATTTTATTAAGTTACAATATAAAACATATCAAGAATCTTTGTTACCTGCCCTTCGCTCTGAGGGAATTCAGATTATTGAAAGCCATGAGGATTTGACAAAAGAACAGGAGTTATACTTGGATGATATTTTTAAAAAGGATATTTATCCAGTTTTAACACCAATGGCGGTGGACTCTTCAAGACCGTTTCCTCTTGTTCGAAATAAAACATTAAATATTGGTGCCTTAATCGTCAATCATGATAAGGGCAGTGAACCAGAATTTGCCACAGTCCAAGTGCCGGATGTTTTGCCACGTGTGATTTCTGTTCCGACAACGGATGAAAGTAAAGCGGTGATTTTGTTGGAAGAGATCATTGAAAGAAACTTACAACAGCTCTTTTTAAACTGTGAAATTTTGTGTGCACATCCATATCGCATTATACGAAATGCCGATTTAAGCATTGATGAGGAGGATGCAGCAGACTTATTAAAAGAAATTGAAAAGAAATTAAAAAAACGTCAATGGGGCGAAGTTATTAAGCTAGAAGTGGAGGAACATATCGATCCACAGCTGTTAAAAATTTTAAAAAGAGAGTTTGCTGTGCCAGAAGAAGCAATTTATGCGATTCATGGACCGTTGGATTTAAAATTTCTTATGAAGGTCTATGGAATGGAAGGGTTTGAGCATTTAAAATATCCAGTGCATATACCACAACCGCTCACTACGTTAAATCAGGAAGAAGATATTTTTACACAGATTCGCAGGAAAGATATTTTAATTCATTTACCATATGATTCCTTTGATCCGGTTGTGGAATTTGTGAAACAATCTGCCAATGATAAAGATGTGCTTGCCATTAAGCAGACGTTGTATCGTGTCAGTGGTCATTCTCCCATTGTATCAGCACTGGCAAAGGCTGCGGAAAATGGAAAACAAGTTACAGTGCTTGTGGAGTTAAAGGCGAGATTTGATGAAGAGAATAATATCAACTGGGCAAAAGCTCTTGAAAAAGCCGGATGCCATGTTATCTATGGGTTGATTGGATTGAAAACCCATAGCAAGATTACACTAGTTGTTCGAAGAGAAGAAGAAGGAATTAAACGTTATGTTCATTTAGGAACAGGGAATTATAATGATATTACAGCAAAACTTTATACCGATATGGGAATCTTGACTGCCCATGATTCCATTGGAGAAGATGCGACGGCTGTTTTTAATATGTTATCTGGTTATTCAGAGCCATCTAAGTGGAATCAACTTCTTGTGGCACCAATTTGGTTAAGGGATGGATTTTTACGTTTCATAAGAAGAGAGATTGCCAATGCAAGAGAGGGAAAAGAAGCTCATATTATTGCGAAAATGAATTCCCTTTGCGATGCAACCATTATGGAGGCACTCTATGAGGCATCCTGTGCGGGAGTAAAGATTGAATTAATTGTTCGAGGTATTTGTTGTTTGAAGACAGGAATAGCAGGAATTAGTGAAAACATCACCGTTCGTTCTATTGTGGGAACGTTTTTGGAACACAGCCGTATTTTCTATTTTTATAATGATGGAAGAGAAGAAGTCTATATGGGAAGTGCGGATTGGATGCCTAGAAACTTGGATAAACGTGTGGAGATCGTGTTCCCAGTGCTTGATGAGGATCTAAAACGACAAGTGATTCAGATTGTGCAGATACAGTTAAGTGATAATGTAAAAGCCCATATATTAAAGCCAGATGGTTCTTATGAAAAAGTGACACCAGGCAATAAGAAACCGTTAAATTCTCAAGACTATTTTTGTAAACAGGCGAAAAAACGGCAAAAGGTGAAAGAGGGTACGCCAATTAGAACTTTTCGCCCTGCTCTTCCAATGGAAGAAGAGGAGTGAAAAAATAATTTTAAAAAGTTGTTGACAGCATAAATAGAAAGTGCTATACTGTTCATTGTTGTGAGTAACAACTTAGAGAAAACAAAGAAGAGTATCCGCTCTCACCTTAGCATGAAGAAATGACTAAGCGTTCATAACTTTCAAAGTAAAATGAAAGATTTTGTATGAATTTTTGAAGTGGATAGTCTATCTATCCACTTTTTTTACGCAGAGGCAAATGAGTCAGAAACTATATTTTTAGGAGTTTATGACGAATGCTCATAGGCCTGAGAAACACATTTAGGAAGTTTCTTATGGCTAGTCGTTTATAGAATAAAGAGGGTAACTATTGTTGTCTGTATAACAGATGAATTAGAAAATATTTGGAGGTGCTTTACCATAGCAGAATTAATGATCAACGAGCAAATTAGAGACAAAGAGGTACGCGTAATCGGAGCAGACGGAAGTCAGCTTGGAATTATGACATCAAAAGAGGCACAGAAACTGGCAAGAGAAGCCGAACTTGATTTAGTCAAGATTGCGCCAACTGCAAAACCACCAGTGTGTAAAATTATCGATTACGGTAAGTATCGCTATGAACTTGCTCGCAAGGAAAAAGAAGCGAAAAAGAAACAAAAAGTCATGGATGTAAAAGAGATTCGTTTATCTCCAAATATTGATACCAATGATTTGAATACAAAAGTTAAAAATGCAAGAAAGTTCTTAGAAAAAGGCGATAAAGTAAAAGTAACACTTCGTTTCCGTGGTCGTGAATTAGCTCATGTTAATGCAAGCAAGATAATTCTTGATAATTTCGCAGAACAGCTTGCCGACATCGCAGTTGTTGATAAGCCAGCGAAATTCGAGGGAAGAAGTATGATAATGTTTTTAACAGAAAAACGTTAAATTTTGAATATACAGTTTGATTTTAAGGAGGAATATTATAATGCCAAAGGTTAAAACAAGCAGAGCAGCTGCAAAACGTTTCAAAAAAACAGGTTCAGGAAAATTAAAAAGAATGAAAGCTTACAAAAGCCATATCTTAACTAAGAAATCTACAAAGAGAAAAAGAAATCTTAGAAAAGCAGCAATGGTTGATTCTACAAACGTTAAAAACATGAAGAAGATTTTACCATACTTATAAGATATAGGAGGAAGTTTGAACAATGGCAAGAATTAAAGGCGGTTTAAACGCTAAAAAAAGACATAATAAAGTATTAAAATTAGCAAAAGGTTATAGAGGAGCTAGATCAAAACAGTACAGAGTTGCAAAACAGTCTGTTATGAGAGCTTTAGCAACATCATACGCTGGACGTAAAGAAAGAAAACGTCAGTTCCGTCAATTATGGATCGCTCGTATTAACGCAGCAGCTAGAATGAACGGATTATCTTACAGCAGATTAATGCACGGCTTAAAATTAGCTGGTGTTGAAGTTAACAGAAAAATGCTTTCTGAAATGGCTATCAACGATGCAGAAGGATTTGCAAAATTAGCTGAAGTTGCAAAAAGCAAATTAGCATAAGTTCATATTGATGATAGAAGTCTGGTAATAAATCTTATCCATCTTAGTTAGGATGGAGATTTGTTACCAGACTTTTTAGCATTTATGCGGATTCGTGAGTTTTTGTTGGTATTTCTATGGGATATATTAGAAAGAAATAGATGGAAAGGTGGTGAAAAAATGAAAGAGGTAAAAGGTTTGATCTATTCTGTGTGTAAATCTGTTTATGACGGGGTAAGAAGTCCAGAAGAAGGGGTGGCTTATCTTGTGAAACACGCTGGGAATTTTGGAGAAACTTCTCATAAATTGGCAATCCTCGTATTTGAAAATATGATGAAGGGAGAGAAATACACTTGTAAGGTGCATACAGAATTAGTCCTTTATTTTATTTCTCAGATTGGAACAGATTATGGAAAAGAAGCGATGTACCAAGCATTAAAGGCGACCTATGAGAATATCCGCTACTGTTATGAACAGACAGGAGAACCATTACAGGAACTTTGCGAACAATGCGAACAGCTCTATGAGCAAGTGAAAGATGAAAAAGAAGATAAAATTTCTTTTGGTGATGACATTTTCAAGGATATAATTCCCAAAACGCAAAAGGGTATGGGTAATGCAGAAAATAGAAGAAATGTTCGATATTGGCTATATTCGGCTGGAGAGAACTCTAAAAATTGGGAAGAAGATTATCGACAGGGAATTATGGCAATTGGTTGGGACAAGCTGGGCGATCTATCCCAATTTTCATCAAAAGAAGAGATGCGTCAGAAAATGAAGACCATATATGGGCAAGGATTTTCTTATCGAAACCAAGTTCATGCCACATGGCAGTTTGCAAAAGAGATACAAATTGGAGATATTGTCTTTGTAAAGCGTGGGCGGACAAAGATTATCGGAAAAGGGATTGTATCGGGAGAGTATGAATATAAAAGTGAGAAAAAAGATTATAAAAATGTTCGTAGTGTCCAGTGGATAGAAAAAGGAGAGCGGGAAGCACCAGTAAAATCTGCTAGTAAGATATTGACAGATATTACTCCTTATACAGAATATGTTCACAGCTTGGAATTTTTATTTTTGGATGAAGTCATGCAAAGAGAAACAGAAGGAATCGAAGGCTTTGGAGAATATGAGTTAGAAAAAGAATATGAAACTTATACAGAAAATGATTTTTTATCCGAAGTCTATATCAGTGCAAAAGAGTATCGAATATTAAAACAGTTGTTACTTCGTAAAAAGAATCTTATTTTAGAAGGAGCTCCTGGTGTTGGAAAAACCTATTGTGCAAGCCGTCTTGCTTACTCCATGATGGGAGAAAAAAATGAGGATCGCATAAGGCTTGTGCAGTTTCATCAAAGTTACTCCTATGAAGACTTTATTATGGGATTTCGTCCGACGGAACAAGGGTTTCAGTTAAAAAAAGGTGTTTTTTATGATTTTTGTAAAAAAGCCGAGATGGATAGTGAGAATCCTTATTTTTTTCTAATTGATGAAATAAATCGTGGGAATTTGAGCAAGATTTTTGGAGAATTATTTTTATTAATCGAACAGGATAAGCGAGGACAGAAAGCCCAGTTGCTCTACTCTGATGAATTGTTTTTTGTACCACCGAATCTATATATCATTGGAATGATGAATACAGCGGATCGAAGCCTTGCTATGCTTGATTATGCTTTGCGGAGGCGATTTGCTTTTTATGAATTTGAACCAGCCTTTGAGTCGGAAGGCTTTATTGAATATCAAAAGCGGATTGGAAATAAAAAGTTTGATCGGTTGATTAAGACTGTAGAGAGTTTAAATCGTGCCATTGTAGAGGATGAAATGCTCGGTAAAGGATTTCAAATTGGACACAGTTACTTTTGTACAGATTCTTTTATAACAGAAGAATGGTTAAAGTCTACGGTGGAATTTGAACTCATACCACTTTTACAAGAGTATTGGTTTGATGAACCGAGTAAAATAAAAGAATGGAGCCATTTACTAAGAGAGGCAATTACATGATTCGGATTCAAAATATTTATTATATGCTATCCTATGCGTTTCAAGTGTTAAAAGGATGTGGATATGAGAAGTGTTCTACGGAAAATTTTGAAAATACAGGGGAACTTCTCACTGCTATTTTAATCAATGGAATTTCGGTTCAGCTAAAGAGAGGGCTTATTAAAGAATATACAGAACAAGAAGAGAGTACAGGAAGGATTCGAGGGAAATTGAATATCACTTCTTCCATAAAAAAACAATCCTTTCAAAAACGGCAAATGATATGCCAATATGATGAAGCCTCTGTGGATTGTCCAATAAATCAGGTGATAAAGGCGACGGCTTTTTTGTTATTAGATACTGACATTTCGATAAAAAGGAAAAGAGAGCTCAGAAAATATATGGTTTATTTTTCTCATGTTACCCTTATCGATTACAAAAAAATTGATTGGAATTTTCGAAGATACCATAACAACCAAACATATCAAATGCTAATTGCTGTATGCTATTTGATTATCAAAGGGTTATTACAAACACAACAACATGGAACCGTTTCTTTAAGAAATTTTTTGGATGAACAGAGAATGAGCCGTCTTTATGAAAAATTTATTTTAGAATACTATAAAAAAGAATTTCCTGATTTAAAAACGAAAGCATCTCAGATTCAGTGGAAGTTGGATGATAATAATGATGCAATGCTTCCAAGAATGCAAACAGATATTTTAATAACAGATGGAAAAAAATCGCTGATTATTGATGCAAAATATTATGAAAAGATCATAAAAATTCGGGAGGATTTTAAAACACCCACCTTTTATTCACAGAATTTATATCAGATCTTTACCTATGTAAAGAACAGGGATGAAAAGGGGGATGGATCGGTTGCTGGACTTTTATTATATGCCAAAACAGAAGAAGATGGGGATTTGCACTATGAATATAAAATGAGTGGCAATACGATTGGCATTCAAACACTGGATTTGAATCAACCGTTTTTTAAGATAGCAGAACAGTTGGATGCTATTATGTTTTTTTATTTTGGAAAAAAGAGAAAGAAGGATGTATAGTGAGTAAAACAGAAAAATTTGAGGTGCTGAAACAAGAATTGGTAAAGGAAAATGAAAAAGTATATGGTGAGGAACTAAAACAGAAATATGGAAAAGAAGAGTTGGAACAGTCAAAACAAGCACTTTTAGCGATGACAGAAGAACAATATGAGCAGTGGAAAGACTTGGAAAATGAAATTCTACATGGGTTACAAGAGGCAGTGAGAACAGGGGTGGATGTAAAAGGAGAAGAGGGAAAAGAACTTGCACTCCTTCATAAACGCTGGATTACTATGTCTTGGAATTTTTATCAGGAACAGGCACATCGCTCTTTGGTCATGATGTATACAGAAGATAGCCGTTTTCAACAATATTATGACAAAGAGGAAGAAGGTTGTGCAAAGTTTTTGCAAGAGGCAGTGTTATACTGGATAAAATAAATGAAAAATATGCTAGTATAAAGGATAAAAATCAATAGCACTGCGAAGAATGTTAATATTCCTATATGCCTTGTCTTGTACATGATAATATTATAGAATATAAAGTATTTATATGAGAAGATTGTATGGATGATGTTTTTATGGAGAGCAAAGGAAAAGGAAAGTAGTGGGAGGAGTTATGAAGCTAGAACAGAATGTTAGTATGATTCTTTGGTGTATCATGGGAGTCTTTATTTTTTCATTTTTAGATGTGATAATTTGTCGCATTCCTAAGCATATGGATTTCGGTTCTATTGTTAGCTGGAATTTTTTAAAACAAAAATGTCAATACTACCATATAAAGGAGAGTAGGCGGGATATACTAGTAGAAATTTTAGGAGGAATTTTTGCTTTCCTTAGTTGGTATTTATGGGGAAATAGTTTAAAGACAGTATTATTTTTCTTGTTTTTTTGTATGCTTACGGTAATTTCTTTTGTGGATTGGGATACCATGTTAATTCCAAATCGTCTTGTGATAGCAATGCTTAGTATTGCCATTCTTTCTTGTTTTGTGCCTTCGGAACTTACAATGTTCGATCGTTTTATTGGCTTTTTTAGCATTAGTTTACCAATGCTTTTACTCACCATTGTTGTTCCTGGAGCGTTTGGTGGTGGGGATATTAAGTTGATGGCGGTGGCTGGAATTTTTTTAGGCTGGAAATTGTGTATCTTATCTTTTTTCTTAGGAGTGATCACTGGTGGTATTTATGGAATCTATCTGTTGATTATAAAGAAAAAAGGGAGAAAAGATCATTTTCCGTTTGGACCGTTTTTATGTTTGGGAATGTTTTGTTCGGTCTTATTTGGAAGTGAGCTAATCACATGGTATTTTTCTGGTTTGATATGATAAGAAAGTATAAAATAATAATAAAGATTCTATAAAAAGGCTGACAATTATGATGTTTCTGATAAAATAATAGATAGCATTTCATAAACTGCTCATGCACAGCTAAGTATGACTTGCTATTAGAAACTAAAAGTTATAAAGAGTGTGCAACGCATAGCGTGTTTCTCACCGTTTAAGAGATAGGAAAAGGAGTATATATGGATTTCTTACATATAATAGGAGGGCCAGCCGTAGGTGCTCTCATCGGATATTGTACTAATTACATTGCTGTAAAGATGTTATTTCGACCATTGAAACCAATTAAAATTGGAACGTTCACTTTGCCATTTACACCAGGTATTATGCCGAAGCGGAAACCTGCACTAGCAAAGGCACTTGGAACGGCCGTTGGAAACACCTTGCTTACAACCGACGATTTAAAAAAGGTGTTAGTATCAGAGAATGTGAAGAATTCAGTGATAGATATGTTTATAACACAGGCAAATCAATTATCACAAAATGAAAAAACAATGAAAGAAGTTGCTTTAACTGTCATGAAAGAAGGCAATTATGATGAAACAAAAGGTGTTATTGTGGAAAAAGTGACAGATAAGGTGATGGAGAACTTAGAGCAAGTGGGGATTGGCAATATTGTTGTGGAAGAAGCAAAAAAGGCAGTTCGTGAGAAGATGTCAGGTTCTTTTGTTGCAATGTTTTTAAATGAGGATTTAATGGATTCTTTAGCCCAACCAATTGGTGAGTATGTGGAAAGTTATATTTGTAGAGAAGGTAGAAACTATGTAGAGCCAATGGTGGAAAGAGAAATGGATTCCCTAGAGCAAATAAAGGTAGGGGAGCTGATACAAAATGCTAATTTAGATTTTGAAACGATGAAAGAGCAGATAGAGAAGCTGTATGTCACGGGAATTGAAACCTTTGCGGACACGATTGTAAACTATTTTAAAGTAGCTGAGATCATAGAAGAAAAAGTCAATGCCATGCCAGTGGAAGAACTGGAAAAACTTGTACTATCCGTTATGAAACATGAATTGCAAATGGTGGTCAACTTAGGGGCTTTGATTGGACTTGTACTTGGGATTTTAAATTTAGCTTTTTAGGTGAGAGTGAATTTTTGTTATACTTGTATACATGAAGATAAGTAAGAACTTGTATACTTGAATGTTTGAAAATACAAGGAAAATTGCCCTATGATCCGCTTGTGATCTAGGGGAATGTGTGCTAGAATTAAGTGTCAAAATTCTAAAATGGAATACAAGGAGAAGAAAAAATGAAACCGGAATTGGAGAAGATTTCAAAAGGTTTGAAGGAACGATATCACATTACAGAGAAAACCGAATTTGAAATTGAAACAATGAATGCGGATGCACTTTTAACAGAAAATAGATTAGATCTCGGTGCAAAATTGTATTATATACGTTGTTATATACAAGGAAAAGGACTTGCCCTTGCTGAAGAACTCTATCGAAAACATATCAGTGCTATGCAGTACCAAGTACAGGGAAAAAAACAATCAAAAGAACAATTGGATAAGTCACTGAAGAATTTTCAAGAAATGATTGAAAATTTTAAAATAGATGAGATTGACGAAAGTGAGCAGTTCGTTGTGACTGGAGCAAGAAAAGAGGTTCTTGATGGCTCTCATTTAACAGCATGTAGCATTTATTTCGGTAAAACAATCAATACAATATGCTTAGAAGAAATTGAAGGGGAGAAATTCGATTTTGATTTCTTTTTAAAGAATGGATTAGAGCAAGGATACCTTGAATTACTTGCTGGAACATTTGCTTATTATAGAAAAGACTGTGTGGGAAGATATAGTTTAGGAGAAAGCAATCGTTATCGTAAAATCGGAGATTTGCAAAGAGCCATTGAAGAGGCAGGCTGCCATATGGTGTATGCAAAACCGGTGGAAAAAGGTAAGGAAAAAGGTTGGTATTATATTTTCTATTCCACAAGAAGAAAGAAATTAACACAAGAGCTTTGTGAACAGCACTTTGAAGATATAAAAGAAGCACTTCAGTTGGTGCAAAAAGAGGAAACACAAAAAGTCACTATTTCAGAGGAAGAAGAAGAGCAATGTAAGCGTGCTAGAAATGCCCAGTGTCTTTATACCAAATGCTATTTGACGGTTCGAAAGATATTGCATCTTCCTGTAAAAAAGAATGAAGCAGGGTACGGATGTGCAGAAGTAAAAAGAAAGAACCGTAAAGATAAATAATGGATGGAAAGGAGTATGTTTTATGATGAATACAAAGAAAATGGGAATTGTAAAAATGGAAGGAGGTATGAATAAATAATATTTTGAATCCTCCTTCCTGTTGGACATATGAGAGATATGAACGGAGGTAAAAATTTTGAATCATTTAAAACAATATGGAGTAAGTGAACGTTTTATTATAGAGGCAACCATGTATCCAGAGTACCAATTGGCAAGAATTATTGCACAATACCGTGGGAAATATAAAATAGTTACAGAATGCGGTGAAACATTGGCACAAATATCTGGTAAAATGCGATTTGATACAGAAGAGTTGGCACAGTATCCCGCAGTTGGGGACTTTGTCATGATCAGTCAACAAGAGGGCGATGGCGAAGCTATCATTCATCATATTCTCACAAGAAAAAGTCTTTTTGAGAGAAAGGCTGTGGGGATTTCTGAACAGACACAGCCGGTCGCTACCAATGTTGACATTGTATTTCTTTGTATGTCCCTTAATCAAAATTTCAGTTTGAATCGTATGGAACGTTATCTCTCCATTGCATGGGATAGTGGAGCAACTCCTGTAATTGTGTTGACAAAATCAGATCTGTGCGATGATTTGGAAACTGCGGTTCGGGAGGTGGAAAGGATTTCATCCTTTTCCGATGTATTAGTACTATCCATGTTTGATGAAGACATCATTGAGAAATTTACACCTTATTTTTCCAAAGATCAAACCTGTGCATTTATCGGATCTTCTGGTGTTGGAAAATCTACCATTATCAACCGTTTGCTAGGTCAGGAAATGCTTGAAACACAGGAAATTGGAAAGAATGATAAAGGACGGCACACCACAACTGGACGTGAAATGTATCCTTGTCCATTGGGTGGTGTTGTGATCGATACGCCAGGTATGCGTGAAATGGGTGCAGAGAGTGCAGATTTATCAAGAACATTCCATGAGATAGAAGAGTTGGCAAGCCAATGTAGATTTCGGAATTGTACACATACAAGCGAACCAGGATGTGCAGTTTTAAAGGCAGTCCAAGACAATCTTATCGATCAACGACGGTTGGATAGCTATTTTAAGTTACAGCAAGAAACTGGATATGATGGGCTTAGTAGCAAAGAGATCGAAGTGAAAAAGTTGGAGCGGATGTTCAAGGATGTAGGTGGTATGAAACATGCACGAAGATTTGCTAAGGAACAGTTAAAACGGAAATCAAAAATATAGGAAATGATATGATAATTAGAGAAGAGAAAAAACAAGACTTTGATGAAGTATATACCGTTATAAAAACAGTTTTTGCAACAGCAGAGCATAGAGATGGAAACGAACAGGACTTAGTTATGGCACTAAGAGATAGTGATGCCTTTATTCCAGATTTATCGCTGATTGCAGAGCTGGATGGAAAAATCGTAGGGCATATTATGTTTACAGAGGCGAAAGTGGGAGAGGATACAGTCCTTGTGTTAGCACCATTAGCGGTGTTGCCAGAGTATCAAAAGCAAGGAGTTGGCACTGCATTAATAGAAGAAGGACATCGCATTGCGAAGGAACTGAACTATCAATATTCTGTGGTACTAGGAAGTGAGAAGTATTATCCACGTTTTGGCTATATTCCAGCAGAACAAATGGGGATTGAAGTCCCAGATGGAATCCCTTCTATTAATTTTATGGCGATTCCATTGCAAGAAACCCCAAAAACCATTTGTGGTTCTATTGTATATGCAAAAGAATTTGGGATGAATTAAAAAGAGAAGATAAAAAACGTACGATTGGGGTTGAATCGTACGTTTTTTATTTTCTATCTTTATAAAAGGTATTCTTTCTTTTGCTGACTTTTCTTATAGGAGAAAAAGAAAAGAAGAAAGGATAGGAAAAGAAGAATGATAGGATGGGTAACATACCCAAGAAGAAAAACAAAGAAAGAGTCATGAAAAGAAGGGGATTGGCTCATCAAATACAAGATAGGAAAAAGGACACTAAATATCAAGCATAATAACATATATAAGACAGAGCCTAGTAAGCGATCAGAAAGTGCTTTTTTACGTATGGTACTATCTGATGCGTAAGGATGATTTAATTGAGCATTTTGTAAGTTTTGCTCAAATTTCATATTGCTGATAGAAGTAAAATACATGATTTTTTTCCTACTTAAATCAAAAAATAGTATGGAATTTGGCAGAAGGGATTGTGCTAGTACAAGAAGAAATCGTTTTGTAGCTGTTAAACTGACATCAGTAAAAATACCATATTCATAGACAAAAAATGTCTGATGAAAAGAAAGGGAAAGTTCTCCAATCAGCGTTGCCCAAAGGGCAATGAGAAAACTATCAAGAAACATCATGAGGAGTACAGGTTTATAATAAGCTCTGGTGCGATTGGCAAACTGCAAATATCCAAGAAGTGGTACGACTTTAAGGGATTGTATCGTTGTACAGAGGGTGGACAAAAGGGTGAAGATAAAAAAGTTGTTCGTCTGTGAGCCAACTCCTGTTTGATGAAAAAATATAAAATGGATTAAAGAAAAGAATATATAAAATAGCAAAGGAAATAGTAAGGATGCGAGCAACCAGCTTCCTAAATATTTCATATTTTGCTTGATATAATAAAAATCATAGGGTTTCATATGATACCTCCTATTAAAAATATAAATTACAGTTTTGGCAAGTCACTTTTTTTATACAAAGACCATGTTCCAGCAATTAAAATTCCAATTAAGAGAAATTCTAAAAAAAGAAATCCTAATGCTAGCGAGTAGGAAATCGTCGTTGTCCAAAGGATGAGAGGAGTTCCTAGATGAGTAGAAATCGTATAAAAGAATGTGATATAGACGATAAACTTTAACCCTGTGCAAAGTTTTTGGTTATGAAAAAGGCGGGGAAAACCTAATCGTATTACGTCTACGAAGTAATAAAAAAGTGGAAGAATGCCACTGATAATCAAAGTTCCAAAAAAATCTTTTGTCAATGTGAAAAGAGAAATAGGATTGTTTTCGGAAAACAAAAGACGAGCAAGTATTGTAAACAATAAAAAAGAGGTTCCGTAATAACAACTGGCTATCATAAGTTTCTTTCCGATATTTCTTTGAAAAAAGTTTCTTATTAAGTAAAATTGACACAGTCTTACTTGTTCTAAAGCATAAAAATAAGAAAAGCTAAAAATAAAAAATAAAAGGATAGAAAGGCAACAAAAACATTGGATCAAAATTTGGCTAGTATAAAACAGAGTTTCTATATCTATATTGATAGAGAAAAATAACTTCATACCCCCTAAAATCGACAAAAGTACAAGATAAATGGGTGCAGAAAAAATAAGCATTTTTTTATAATAGTTTTTATTTTCATTCATCTTATGTTCACCTCGTTTCTTCTTTTGTCAAAGTGATGAATAGCTCTTGTAAGGAGAGATGGCTTATTGTGATATTTTTCTTTTGTAGTTGTTGTTTTTCGAAAGCTGTCAACGTATCAAATATAAGTAGTTTTTTCGTGGATAAAAATTCTGAGGAAGATAGGATATGTTTTTCCATAACAAAAGGAGGAAATGTTGTGTTGCTCGTCAGTTCAAAGGATTTTTCCTGTATGGATTCCAATGATTCTTGCAAAATAAGTTGATTGTCTTTTAGCATTAAAACGTGGCTGAATAAGTTTTCCATTTCATCAATGAGATGGGTGGACAAAACAAAGGTACGGGGATGCTCCATGTAATCTTCCAATAAAAGTTTATAAAAATCTTGACGGATGCTAGCATCCAATCCAGTATGAATTTCATCAAATAAAGTGAGTCTAGTTCTAGCACTAAGCCCAATTGTGATGGAAACTGCGGATTGCATTCCTTTGGATAAGTTGGAATAAATCTCTTTTTCATTGAGATGGAAGAGAGAAAGACAGCGATTCATCATAGTATCATCCCAATTTGGATAAAACGTCTTTGCATAACTTAAAATTCTTTTTAATCGAAGCTCAGAAAAGCCTACAAGATGATCTCGCATATAACAAATATCAGATAGAACAGGAATGTTATCATATGGTTCTTCTCCAAAGATCTGTATTTTTCCATGATCAGGAAAGTAGCGACAGGTTAAAAGATTTAAAAGCGTTGTTTTTCCAGAGCCGTTGCGACCAAGAAGTGCATAAATAGCTGGTTCTTCTAATGTAAAAGAAATATCGCTTAGAACTTTTTTATGTCCAAAAGATTTGGAGAGATGTTCGATGGAAACAATTGAAGCAGTGGAAGATGTTTGTTTTCTTGGTATATTGTTTTTCTTCATAATAAAGCCCCCTTTTAGTATTCTGGCATATGGACAATCATATTGATCAGTTCTTCTTTCGTAATGCCAAGCTGTTTGGCATCTGATAATACAATCGGCAGAGTTTCTTTTTCAAAGTGTGATTTTCTTTTTTGATGAATTTTCTTATAAGCACCATCGGCTACAAACATACCGATTCCCCTTTTTTTATAAAGGATACCTTCTCCAACAAGGAGGTTGATCCCCTTTCCAGCAGTGGCAGGATTGATCTGGTACTCTAATGCCAATTGGTTAGTGGAAGGAATTTGATCGCCTTCGTGTAAAGAGTGATTCATAATCTGTTCTTCTATCCATTCTGCGATCTGGATAAAAATAGGTTTTAATGAGGTTGGATCGACTTCCATATTGCACCTCCTAATAAATATAGTTAATTAGTCCAGTAACTAACCAGATAACTAAACTATACTTCATGTGGAAGGAATTGTCAATAAAATAAGAAAATTTTGAGGAATCCTGCAAAATATATTTTCAAAATGAAAGAACATATGCTATACTTATACATGATGAGCAAGGAACGCTCAAGGAAGAAGAGTAGAGGTGGAAAGACCAGTGAAAGATGTAAAAGATATGAAAAGGGTTTTATTAAAATTAAGCGGTGAAGCCCTTGCAGGAGATAAGAAAACAGGATTTGATGAAGCAACTTGTATGGATGTTGCAAAGCAGGTAAAACAAGTTGTGGATCGCGGTGTTCAGGTTGCTATCGTAATTGGCGGTGGTAACTTCTGGAGAGGAAGAACAAGCGAAAATATTGATCGAACAAAAGCAGATCAGATTGGTATGTTAGCAACGGTCATGAACTGTATTTATGTATCAGAAATTTTTCGCACTGCTGGAATGAAAACCGAAATTATGACACCATTTGAATGCGGAAGTTTTACAAAGTTATTTTCAAAAGGACGTGCAGTCAAAGAGTTATCCAAAGGAAAAGTTGTATTTTTCGCAGGTGGAACCGGTCATCCATATTTTTCAACAGATACAGCAACAGCTTTGCGTGCCATCGAAATTGAGGCAGATGCCATTATTTTAGCAAAAGCCATTGATGGCGTTTATGATAGTGATCCAAAAGTAAATGAAAATGCTGTAAAATATGACAGTATTACTTTGGATGAAGTGCTTGCTCAAAAACTAGCAGTCATTGATTTGACAGCTACCATTATGTGTCTTGAAAACAAAATGCCTTTGATGGTATTTGGATTAAATGAACCAAATAGCATTGTGAATACGATGACAGGTAATTTCAATGGAACACTTGTCACAGTGGATTCATGTACAAAATAAAGAAATTATAATCATATTGGAGGAAAACTTATATGTTAAAACCTTTTGAAGAGAAAATGAACAAATCAGTAGATAACTTAGTGAGAGAATTTGCTACTATTCGTGCTGGAAGAGCAAACCCTCATATTCTTGACAAATTAACAGTAGAATACTATGGAGTACCTACTCCATTACAACAAGCAGCCAACGTTGCAGTGCCAGAAGCTCGTTGTATTATGATCACTCCTTGGGAAACTTCCCTTTTAAAAGAAATTGAAAAAGCTATTTTAACATCTGATATTGGAATCAACCCAACCAACGATGGAAAAAGCATTCGTCTTATTTTCCCAGAATTAACAGAAGAAAGACGTAAAGAGCTTGTAAAAGATGTGAAGAAAAAAGGCGAATCTGCAAAAGTTGCGATCCGTAACATCAGAAGAGATGCGAATGATGCGTTGAAAAAACAGAACAAAGCGAACGAAATTAGTGAGGATGAATTAAAAGATTACGAAGATAAGGTTCAGAAAATGACCGATAAGTTTATTGCTGAAATTGATAAAGAAATTGAAATGAAATCAAAAGAAATTCTTACTGTATAAGAGAAAATAAGAGGGGACGGATGTTTTGGCAAGATGTGAAAACATCCGTCTTTGCCTTACAAGAAAGAAATAGAAAGGTCTATTCAATATGGAGAGAGAGATTAATGGAAAAATATTGACCATTCCAGAACATATTGCTATTATCATGGATGGAAATGGAAGATGGGCGAAGAAACGCCTTATGCCAAGAAGCTATGGACACGTACAAGGAAGTAAAGTGGTCGAAAAAATTATTCGTTCTGCTGGTGAATTGGGTGTAAAGTATTTAACCGTATACGCCTTTTCAACAGAAAATTGGAAACGTCCAGAAGAAGAAGTTAATACACTGATGAAACTTTTAAATAATTATTTGGAAGATTGCATAAAGAAATGTAATAAGAATAATATGAGAGTAAAAGTCATCGGAGAAATTCATAGATTGTCACCAGAACTTCAGAAAAAAATTATTGAGCTTGAAGAGGCGTCAAAACAAAATGATGGCATTCAATTTACAATGGCACTGAATTATGGAAGTCGAGATGAAATGGTGCGTGCTATGAGAAAGATGACTTCTGATGTGAAAGCTGGAACATTAAAGGAAGAAGACATTAGTGAAGAAACATTTGAACGTTATTTAGATACGGCGGGGATGCCAGATCCCGATCTTATGATCCGCACAAGTGGAGAAGAGAGATTATCCAATTTTATGATGTGGCAACTTGCTTATACAGAATTTTATTTTACGGATGTGCTGTGGCCTGATTTTAACAAAGCAGAGCTGATTAAGGCGATCGAATATTTTAATGGAAGGGATCGGCGATTTGGAGCAGTATAAGGGGGAAACAGTATGTTTAAACAGCGATTGATTAGCGGGATTATTTTAGTTCTGATTATTGCCGGAACTCTATATATGGGAGGCGATGTCACCTTATTTGTTATGGGTGTTGTATCCTTAATTGGAATGTATGAATTATACCGCATTTATGGAATTGAGAAATGCGGTCTTAGTTATATGGCATATTTAATGGCAATCCTTTATTACGCAATGATTGGAATTGGATATAGGGAAGGCTTTTTAATGATGGCATCTGTTCTATTAATACTGTTGATGATACTCTATGTATTTCGGTATCCAAAATACAGTGCAGAACAGGCGATGTCGGCATTTTTTGGAGTATTTTATGTGGCGGTTATGATGTCCTTTGTCTATCAGCTTCGTGTGCTGGAAAATGGTGGGTATCTCGTTGTCTTAATCTTTTTAAGTTCTTGGGGATGCGATACCCTCGCCTATTGCACTGGAATGTTGATAGGAAAGCATAAAATGTCACCAGTTTTAAGCCCTAAAAAAACCATAGAAGGAGCGGTTGGTGGAGTCATTGGAGCTATGATACTGGGACTTCTTTATGGTATGCTCATCCAGAATCATGTGCATTTTGGATACAATGTATTGTTTGTATTTCCAGTTGTATGCACTGGAGGAGCGTTGCTTTCCATGATTGGAGATCTCTGTGCATCTGCCATCAAAAGAAATCATAATATGAAAGATTATGGCAAGTTGATACCAGGGCATGGTGGGATTTTAGATCGTTTTGATAGCATGATTTTTACAGCACCAACCATCTTTTATTTGATGATCTTTTTAACAAAAGGCACACTTCTTAATGTTATTCGTTAGCAACCATTTGCTGTGTTAAGGATAAGAAGGTGCAATCTTATAATAGAAAAGAGGAAAACATGAAGAAAATAGCAATCTTAGGTTCTACGGGATCGATTGGAACACAGACGCTTGATGTTGTCAGAAACAACCAAGATCTTCTTGTAACAGCGTTGTCCGCAGGAAGTAATATTTCAAAATTAGAAGAGCAGATTCGAGAATTTCAACCTATGTATGCGGTTGTCTTTGATGAAAAGAAAGCAGAAGAATTAAAAGTAAAAGTGGCAGATCTAAAAGTAAAAGTGCTATGTGGTATGGATGGACTTTTGACCATTGCTTCCATGGAAGAGGCGGATATTTTAGTGACAGCCATTGTTGGTATGATTGGTATTCGCCCAACGATTGCAGCCATTGAATCTGGAAAAGATATTGCACTGGCTAATAAAGAAACTCTTGTAACAGCAGGACATATTATTATGGACTTGGCAAAAAAACATGGGGTAAAAATTCTTCCGGTGGACAGCGAGCATTCTGCAATTTTTCAATGTCTAAATGGAGAGAGCCAAAAAGAAATTGATAAACTTTTGATTACAGCATCTGGTGGGCCCTTTCGTGGAAAGACAAAAGATCAGTTAAAGAATGTAAAAGTGGAGGACGCCTTAAAGCATCCAAACTGGGCGATGGGAAGAAAAATTACAATTGATTCTTCTACTTTGGCAAATAAAGGTTTGGAAGTTATGGAAGCACGTTGGCTCTTTGATGTGCCATTTGAGCGGATTCAAGTGATTGTTCAGCCACAGAGTGTGATTCATTCTATGATACAATTTGTGGATGGAGGCGTGATGGCACAACTTGGAACTCCGGATATGCGATTGCCAATTCAATACGCATTATATTACCCAGAGAGAAGATTTTTAAATGGCGAGCGATTGGATTTTGCAAAACTTGGTTCTTTGACCTTTGAAGAGCCAGATACTGACAATTTCCCAGCTCTTTCTTTGGCGTACAAAGCGGGAATTGCTGGAGGAAGTATGCCAACCGTATTCAATGCCAGCAATGAATGTGCCGTTGCAAAATTTTTAAATGGCTCGATTGGATATTTACAGATTGCAGAGATCATTGAAACATGTATGGAAGTACATAAACTGGTCGATGATCCAAGTGTGGAACAAATTTTAGAAACAGAACAATGGACATACGAATTTATTGAAGGTAGGTGGTAGATTGAGCATTATTATAGCAATTATTATATTTGGTCTATTGGTGTTATTTCATGAACTGGGACATTTTCTCTTGGCGAAGAAAAATGGAATTAAAGTGGAGGAATTTTCCATTGGAATGGGGCCAAAACTTTGCCATTTTAAAAAAGGAGAAACGGACTATTGTATCAAGCTGTTGCCTCTTGGTGGATCTTGTATGATGGCAGGAGAAGATGAAGAGAGCGATGATGAAAACGCATTTAATAAAAAATCCGTTTGGGCTAGAATGTCTGTTATATTAGCCGGACCGATTTTTAATTTTATTCTTGCTTTTGTTTTGGCAATCTTCGTATCCAGCATTGCGGGAGTGAATAACAATACGTTAAAAGGGATTACCGAAAACTCCGGTGCAGAACAAGCAGGGCTTCAAGCAGGGGATAAGATTATAAAATTAAACAATACAAAAATTCATATTTTTGAGGATATTAGTTTATTTTTACAGACCCATCCAAATGGAGAGGCAGTTCAAGTGACTTATGAACGTGATGGTGTGAAACAGAAAGTATCCGTAACACCGACAAAGACAGAAGAAGGTGGATATTTATTTGGTTTTCAATCGGAAAGAACAAAAGGAAATCCAATAGAAGTCATCAAGTACAGCTTTTATAATGTTATTTATTATATCAAAGCAGTGATTCAAAGTCTTGGAATGTTAATCAGTGGACAGGTGAGTGTAAATCAGCTTTCAGGTCCAGTTGGAATTGTGAGAATGATTGGAAATACGTATGAACAGGCACAAAAGATTAATATTATGTCTGTCATATTGAGCCTAACAAGTTTTTCTATTTTGTTGAGTGCTAACTTAGGGGTTATGAACCTGCTTCCAATCCCAGCATTGGATGGTGGACGTTTTATCTTTTTATTGATCGAAGCGATTCGTGGAAAGAGAATGTCAACGGAAAAAGAAGGTATGATTCACTTTGTGGGATTTTGTGCATTGATGGTGCTTATGGTATTTTTATTTGCCAATGATATTCGGATGATTTTTGTTCGATAAATAGGGCATCAAATGCTTAGAAAGGGAAAAAGGATGTATCGTGATAATACAAAAGTGATTCAAATTGGAGAACGTGTGATTGGAGGAGGAAATCCAATTCTCATTCAGTCCATGACCAATACAAAAACAGAAAATGTAACAGCAACCGTAGAACAAATTCATCGTTTGGAAATGGCAGGATGCGAAATTGTTCGCTGTACGGTTCCAAATGAAGAAGCTGCAAGAGCTATCAAAGAAATTAAAAAACAAATTCATATTCCTTTAGTTGCGGATATTCATTTTGATTATAAAATGGCAATTATGGCGATGGAGAACGGAGCTGATAAAATCCGCATTAATCCTGGCAATATTGGAAGTAAAGAGCGTGTAAAAGCAGTTGTTGATACGGCAAAAGAACGCAATATTCCAATTCGTATCGGTGTTAATAGCGGTTCTGTGGAAAAGGATATTTTAGAAAAATATGGAAGAGTGACAGCAGAAGGCATTGTGGAAAGTGCATTGAATAAAGTGCGATTGGTAGAAGAGATGGGATACGATAACCTTGTTGTCAGCATCAAATCTTCCGATGTTATGATGTGTGTAAAAGCCCATGAAATTATTGCTGATAAAATTCCATATCCAATTCATGTTGGAATTACAGAAGCTGGAACAGTATATAGTGGCAATATTAAATCTGCCTTAGGTCTTGGGATGATTCTTGGAGGTCTTGGCGTTGGAGATACCATTCGTGTATCTTTAACAGGGGATCCTGTCAATGAAATTGCATCTGCTAAATTAATTCTTCGCACCTTAGGTCTTAGAAAGGGTGGAATTGAAGTTGTATCATGCCCAACTTGTGGAAGAACGAATATCGATCTCATTCAGCTAGCAAATCAGGTGGAAAATATGGTAACAGAATTTGATCACTTGGATCTGAAAGTGGCTGTTATGGGCTGTGTTGTCAATGGACCAGGAGAAGCAAAAGAGGCGGATATTGGAATCGCAGGTGGTAAAGGAGAGGGACTTCTCATTAAAAAAGGAGAAATTATTAGAAAAGTGCCAGAACAGGAGCTACTTTCTGTTTTAAGAGAAGAACTTAGGAACTGGAAATAAAGTAAGAAACGATGAGAAACTCTCACAAAACTAGAACGTGAGAGTTTCTTTTGCTATAAATTTTGTATTACCGTTTCTCATAGAAGGTCGTGAGAAAATAGAATGGAGTATGTTTATGGAAACAACAAAAAGACCATTTTTTGATGTATTCACAGAGCTTTCAGTAGAACAAGAACTTCATAACTTATTTACAAAGGTGGATGTAGAAAAAGTAGTTATGAATAAGAAAAAAAATATGTTGTCTTTTCATATCTGTGCTAGAAGGCTGATTCACCAAAGGGAAATCCAAGCAATGGAACGCCATATTAAAGAAAATCTATTTTATCAATCAAAGGCAAAAGTGCGTTTTATTGAACGTTATGATTTATCCGATCAATATACGATTGAAACTCTGACAAAGGTTTATCAAGATAGTTTACTCTATGAAATAAGGCAAGAAAGTCTTGTTTTATATAATCTATTATCAAAAGCGGAATGGAATGTGAATGGTGAGATATTGACATTGTTCTTGGAAGATTCTTTTCTTGCAAGAAATCGTTCTAGTGAGATTAAAGAATATTTAGAAACGATTTATCAAGAACGGTTTCATATGCCACTAAAAGTTGGGTTTGATTATACAGAGGCACAAAAACAAGCCTTTTATGAGGCGAATCGTCATAAACTGGACTTGGAAGTTCATCAGATCATGGAACATCTATCTGTAAATGAAGAGTTTCATGAAAAGGTGGAGGAAAAAGACAAGAAAACAACGAAACAGCCGAAAAAGACAGAAGATCATGGAATGAAAAAAGAGGTAAGAGAGAAAAAAGAACAAAAGACGTTTGAAAGAAAACAAAATTCATATACCCCAAAGCGTTCCGACGATCCCGATGTCTTTTATGGAAGAAATTGCGATGGTGAGCTGATTCCAATTTCAGAAATTACAGAGGAAATCGGAGAAGTTGTCATTCATGGAAAATTATTAAAGCTGGATACGAGAGAAATTCGCTCAGAAAAAACGATCATCATGTTCAGCATTACCGATTTTACCGATACGATTATGGTTAAGATCTTTGTGCGAAATGATCAGCTTCCAGAGGTGTTAGGGGAGCTAGAAAAAGGAAAATTCTATCGCATTAAAGGAATGGCAGTTTTTGATAAATTTGATAAAGATGTTGGTATCACATCTGTTATGGGCATGAAATCCATTCCTGATTTCACAGAAAAGAGAATGGATACATCCCTTGAAAAACGGGTAGAGCTTCATCTCCATACGGTTATGAGTGATATGGATAGTGTGGTGGATATTAAAAAAGTGATCAATCGTGCCAAAGAGTGGGGAATGCCTGCCATTGCGATTACTGATCATGGATGTTTACAAGCCTTTCCCATTGCCAACCACTGTATTTCTATGGATGAGCCGTTTAAGGTAATCTATGGAGTCGAAGCATACTTTGTGGATGATATGAAACAGATCGTGACAGATTCCAAAAATCAAAGACTGGATAGTTCTTATGTTGTATTCGATTTAGAAACAACGGGCTTTAGCCCAACACAGAATAAGATTATTGAAATTGGAGCGGTCAAAGTGGTTGGTGGTAAGATCGTGGATCGATTCAGCGAATTTGTGAATCCAGAAGTGCCGATTCCATTCCAGATTGAGGATTTAACAGGCATTAACGATCATATGGTACTGGATGCAGAAACCATTGAAACTTTATTACCAAGATTTATGGAGTTTTGCCAAGATTCCGTTCTAGTTGCCCATAATGCGGACTTTGATACGGGATTTATTCGCGTGAACTGTGAACGATTATCATTGCCTTATGATTATACAGTGCTGGATACGGTATCCCTTGCACGTTTGTTATTGCCAGAACTTAGCAAATATAAGTTAAATATTGTGGCAAAAGCCCTCGGCATCAGTCTAGAAAATCATCATCGTGCTGTTGATGATGCAGAAGCCACAGCTGAAATTTTCTTAAAATTTTTAACCATGCTTTCAGAAAAAGGGATCGAAACGTTAGACGGTTTAAATGAAATGGCGGTTATGACACCAGAGGCGATAAAAAAAGCACCTACGTATCATGGGATCATTTTGGTAAAAAATGAAACAGGGCGTGTCAACTTAAATCGTTTGGTATCTGCTTCGAACTTAGATTATTTTAACAGAAGACCGAGAATGCCAAAAAGTTTGATCAACCAGTATAGGGAAGGTCTGATTTTAGGATCTGCTTGTGAAGCAGGAGAGCTATTTCAAGCCATTTTGATGGAACGCTCTAACGATGAATTATCAAGAATCGTGAAATTTTATGATTATTTAGAAATTCAACCTGTTGGAAACAATGAGTTTATGCTTCGAAGTGATCGCTATGCTGCCAATTCCATAGAAGATTTACAAAATTATAATCGAAGAATTGTGGAGTTAGGGGAACTGTATCAAAAGCCAGTTGTTGCCACTTGTGATGTGCATTTTTTGGATCCAGAAGATGAACAGTACCGCCGAATCTTAATGGCTGGAAAAGGATTTAAAGATGCAGATGATCAGCCTCCTCTTTATTTGAGAACCACAGAAGAAATGCTTCGAGAGTTTGATTATCTAGGAAGTAAAAAAGCCCATGAGGTTGTCATTGAAAATACAAACTTCATATGCGATCAAATTGAAAAAATTTCCCCAGTTCATCCGGATAAATGTCCTCCTGTTATTGATAAATCGGATGAAACCTTGACGAAGATCTGTTATGACAAAGCTCATGAAATCTATGGGCCAGATTTGCCACCAATCGTTGTGGAGCGATTAGAGAGAGAGTTAAATTCCATTATTTCCAATGGATTTGCGGTTATGTATATTATCGCACAAAAACTAGTATGGGATTCTAACGATCATGGGTACTTAGTTGGATCACGTGGTTCTGTTGGTTCTTCCTTTGTGGCAACGATGGCGGGGATTACAGAGGTAAATCCTCTATCTGCTCACTACATTTGTCCAAACTGTTATTATGTGGATTTTGATTCCGAAGAAGTTCGTTCCTACTCTGGAAGTTCTGGCTGTGATATGCCGGATAAACTCTGCCCAAAGTGTGGACATCCATTGAACAAAGAAGGGCATGATATTCCGTTTGAAACATTTTTAGGATTTAAAGGGAATAAAGAGCCAGATATTGACTTAAACTTTTCAGGAGATTATCAAGCAAAGGCACATGCTTATGTAGAGGTTATCTTTGGAAAAGGAAAGGCATATCGAGCAGGAACCATAGGAACGCTGGCAGAAAAGACTGCCTTTGGTTATGTATATAAATATTATGAAGAACGAGGGATTCATAAACGGCGGTGTGAAATGGAACGAATTGCGGAAGGATGCACAGGGGTAAAGAGAACAACAGGACAGCATCCAGGAGGAATTATCGTTGTACCTCATGAACATGATATTTATGAATTTACAGCCATCCAGCATCCAGCAAATGATATGAATACCCCAATTGTTACAACTCATTTTGAATACCATTCCATCGATCACAACTTATTAAAACTTGATATTCTCGGACACGACGATCCGACCATGATTCGGCGTTTAGAAGATCTGACAGGTGTGGATGCAAAATCCATTAAACTGGATGATAAAGATGTTATGGCGTTATTTCATGGAACAGAAATCTTGGGAATTAAGCCAGAGGACATTGGCGGAATTCCGCTTGGTTCTCTTGGGATTCCCGAATTTGGAACAGACTTTGTTATTCAAATGCTTGTGGATACCGATCCGCAAAGTTTTTCCGATTTAGTTCGTATTTCTGGGCTTTCTCATGGAACGGACGTATGGCTTGGCAATGCCCAGACATTGATCGAGGAAGGAAAAACAAAACTTTCCACCGCCATTTGTTGTCGTGATGATATTATGGTGTATCTCATTCATATGGGGCTTGATAAGGAGCAGTCTTTTACTATTATGGAAAGTGTTCGTAAGGGCAAAGGATTGAAGCCAGAGTGGGAAGAAGAAATGTTAGCACATGGTGTGCCTGATTGGTATATTTGGTCTTGTAAGAAGATTAAATATATGTTCCCAAAGGCTCATGCGGCTGCCTATGTCATGATGGCATGGAGAATTGCTTGGTTTAAAGTGTTTAAGCCAGTGGCATATTATACGGCATATTTTAGCATTCGTGCATCCGCTTTTTCCTATGAGTTGATGTGTCAAGGAAAAGAGCGATTGGAATATAATTTAAAAGAGTTACAGAGTAGAGGAAAAGAAAATCTAACAGCTAAAGATCAAGATTCCATTAAGGATATGCGTATTGTGCAAGAGATGTATGCAAGAGGAATTGAATTTATTCCTATTGAACTTGATAAGGCAGATGATAAACGATTCCAGATCTTTGATGGAAAAATTATGCCAGCGTTAAGTGCCATTGATGGGCTTGGAGAAAAGGCGGCAGAAGCCATTGTAGAGGCAGTAAAAGATGGACCTTTTTTATCAAAAGAAGATTTTAGAAATCGTACAAAAGTTAGTAAAACCATTGCGGATAAGATGGCAGAACTTGGAATATTGGGTGATTTACCAGAAACCAATCAGTTGAGTTTTGATTTTTTAGTTGGATAGTGAGGAAAGGATATGCCGGATTCTAATATTACAAAGTTAGCACTTGCAAAAGCATTAAAAAAACTAACACATATTAAAAGTTTTGAAAAAATTTCAATTAGTGATATTACAAAAGAGTGTGGTCTTAATAGACAGACATTTTACTACCACTTCGAGGATAAATATGAGCTATTGGAATGGGTCTATTATGAAGAAGGATTTCGGGAACTAACACAGGGCATTTCTTTGGAAAACTGGGATCAAAAATTGCTCGTTCTATTGAATAAAATGCAAAAAGAGCAAGTGTTTTATCGAAACACCATCTGTAAAAACGAGGAATATTTTCAAAAATATTTATTAAAAATAACCCAAAATTTATTTTTAGAAGCTATTTTAAAATTGGATGAAAAGAAATCTTTAAAAGAACAAGAACGATGGTTTTATAGCCGATACTTTGCATTTGGAATGTGTGGAATTATTATTGAATGGGTGCATACGAATATGAAAGAATCCCCAGAGAAAATCACTGCACAGCTAAAAAAATTAGTAGTTTTAAGTGAAAAGTTGGCATATGAACGGTATGCGGAAGAAAGAGGAGTTACAGAATAAATAAATTACTCATAGAATGGGAATATTACAAAATAAGAAAACAAAAAAAGATTTTATACAAATAGGAGAAAGTGTCGTATTTTTTGACGATTCTCTCCTTTTGTATAGATACAAGTCTTCTATCTTTTGGTATAGTGAGGATAACAAAATCTGAGTGATAGAATAGATAGTGAGAAAGAAGGATGATTCTATGAGTAAAAAGAAAACAGTGTTAGGTGCTAGTTTGTTAATTGGTGCAACCGTAGCAACGGTGGTAGCTACCAACAAGAAGCAAAAGGGAAAAGATCAAAGAGATAAAAACGGCAAAGGTAATAGAGATAACAGCAACAACAAGAATGGTAAAGAGGCTAATAAAGTGACTATGACAGGAACAACCGATCGACAGGTGTACTTTATTGGTGGAGGTTTAGCCTCTTTAGCAGGAGCGGCTTATTTAATTCGGGATTGCCATATGGAGGGAAAAAACATTCATATTTTAGAAGGAATGCCCGTATTAGGCGGAAGCAATGACGGAGCTGGCGATCCGATACAAGGGTTTGTATGTCGTGGTGGTAGAATGTTAAACGAAGAAACCTATGAGAATTTCTGGGAGTTATTTAGAAGTATTCCATCTTTAGAAATACCAGAAAAAAGTGTGACAGAAGAAATTTTAAATTTTGATCATTTACATCCTACCCATGCACAAGCTCGTCTAATTGATAAAGACGGAAAGATACTGGATGTGGAGAGCATGGGATTTAATCAAGCGGATAGAATCGCATTATTTAAATTGATGAAAACACCAGAAAATAAGCTGGACAATGTGACAATTGAAGAATGGTTTCATCATACTCCACACTTCTTTGAAACAAATTTTTGGTATATGTGGCAAACAACCTTTGCTTTTCAAAAATGGTCAAGTGCATTTGAATTAAAACGCTATATGAACCGTATGATTTTTGAATTTTCAAGAATTGAAACGCTAGAAGGAGTGACAAGAACGCCATACAATCAGTATGAATCGGTTATTCTTCCACTAAAAGTTTATTTATCAAAACAAGATGTGGATTTTAGCATCCAAGCCGTAGTAAAAGATTTGGACTTTAAAGAAGGCGAAGGTATTACAGTGACAGCTATTCATCTTGATAAAAACGGAGAAGAAGAAGTCATTGTATTGGGAGAAAAAGATCTTTGCATTATGACAAATGGCTGTATGACCGATTGTGCCACATTAGGGGATAAGGATACTGCTCCAGAGTACAGTCCGAACAATCCAATCTCAGGAGAACTCTGGGCAAAAGTGGCGAAGAAAAAAGAAGGACTTGGCAATCCAGAACCGTTTTTTGCTCATCCGGATGAAACCAATTGGGAAAGTTTCACTGTGACAATGAAAGGAAATAAACTTTTAAAAATGATTGAAAAATACAGTGGAAATATACCGGGTAGTGGAGCGTTAATGACATTTAAAGATTCCAGTTGGCTTATGAGCATTGTAGTAGCAGCTCAACCACATTTTAAAAATCAACCAATGGATACAACGATTTTTTGGGGCTATGGTCTTTATACGGATCGAATCGGTGATTATGTGAAAAAACCGATGAGAGATTGCACAGGAGAAGAGTTATTAATAGAACTTATCCATCATCTTCATATGGAAGCAGAACAAGAGGAAATCTTGGATTCCGTTGTTAATGTAATTCCTTGTATGATGCCATATATTGATGCACAATTCCAGCCAAGAGCAAAAAGTGATCGACCAGAAGTAGTTCCAAAAGGTTCTACCAATTTTGCAATGATTTCCCAGTTTGTAGAAATACCAAATGATATGGTATTTACAGAAGAATATTCCGTTCGTGCGGCTAGAATAGCAGTTTATGAGTTAATGGGAGTCAAAGGAAAGAAAATTTGTCCAGTGACACCATATCATAAAGATCCAAAAGTGCTTGCAAAAGCAATGCGGAAAGCATATCGTTAACAAAAAGAGGGGACTGTCCTATGTTGTGACAGTTCCCTCTACTTGTTGGGATGTTCTCTAGCGGTTGCGTTTATAGATTAAATCCGTAATTCCATTATAGGTTTGTGTTTTGATTAACTGTAATTTGAGTTCTTTTTTCATGGTTTTAAAAAGGGGGATACCATTACCTAAAATCGTTGGGATAATGGAAATATAATATGTATCAATGAAATCCTCTTTCATCAGTTGCTGAATGATATGAGAGCCACCACAAATCCAAATATTTTTCCCTTGCTCTTGTTTTAATTTTTTCACCAAATCACATGGGTGTTCATGAGTAAAAATAATGTTATCTGTGGAAGGAATCTCTCTATGGGTAATGACATAACTTGTTAAATCAGAATAGATCCATTCTGTTGGAGAAAGTTCTGTTACAACTTGATGATACGTGTTCCAGCCCATAATAACAGTATCAATTCCCTTTATAAAATCGGAATAAGTATCCATGTTATCTTCATTTTCACATTGTCCATTCATCCAATCTACGTTGCCATTGCAATCCGCAATATATCCGTCAAGGCTCATGCCGATAAATAAAATAACTTCTTTCATAGAATTGATCCCTCCATATAGTTAGAATGGAACAATCATATCACAAATCCATATAAAAATGTAGTGAGAAATCTATAATAGAAAAGCAATCAAACAAGTATGAAATAGATTAGAGGAAAGAAAAATTACCAGCCACTGATTTCGAAAATATGAGAAAATGGCTTAAAATCGTTCTTTTTTATGAAATTCTAAAAAAGAGTGGATGGTTGGTAAAAAAGGAAGAAAAGGTTGAATCTATAAGAAAAAAGAAGTATAATGAAAATTAAAGATGGCGGAAATACTAGGGTTTAATAAGAATAGAAGTTGTATTGAAATGAGGTGCTTAAATGGTGCAACGATAAAATCTGTCGAAGTTTAATAAGAATAGAAGTTGTATTGAAATGAAACAGGTCGGAAGATTGTGGAACTGTTAAGCGATGTTTAATAAGAATAGAAGTTGTATTGAAATAAAAATTCTTTATGAAATTTCCACAAATCCGTATAGTTTAATAAGAATAGAAGTTGTATTGAAATTAGATTGGTATTTGCCGAATGGTGGTATGAAAAGACGTTTAATAAGAACAGAGGTTGTATTGAATTGGATTATTAAAGTATTTGCCATTTGGAATTATGAAAAGAAACGCAATCACAGTAGAGTGTTTGAATATGGAACGGAAAGATGTTTTCTTATGATGTTATTTTTATAGCATAGAAAAAGACGATCAAAAGACCGTCTAATTCATAAGATTAATAAATTTTTTCTCTTTTTAGGTTACAGATTTCAATATTATAATTGTAATCTTTCCATTAATGCTTCTTGTAAAACTTGTGAAAAATTAATTCCTTTTGATGTGGCTTCTTCATTGAGCCATTCTGGAATACTTAAAGTTTTTTTGACTGCTTTTGAATTTGTTCTTTTCTTGTAAGCGAGCATGTCAAATTCTATAACAACTAAGAAACTATCCGCCTCCAAAGTAATATGTTCTGGAGAAGTAGGAGCAGGAATCTCTTCCTTTTCTTCTTCACGGCTTGTTAGGCAAAGACCAAGTGCATCAACAGCCATTTCATAGGCTTCTTGCATGTTATCCCCTTCTGTAAGACATTCAGGAAGATCGGGAAAAGAAATCCAAAAACCACCTTCTTCAGCCTTGTGAAAAATAGCAGGATAGAATAGTTTTTTATTCATAATACACCTCCAAATTTATAAAATTGGGGCAAGGGCTTACTATTTAAGCCCTGCCTGTTTGAGTATTGCCTGTTCCATGCCCTTTTTTAAAGACTTGGAATGATAAGGTACAATGGTTTGTTTGCCAGTAACTGGATTTTTCATTTTTATATGAGAACCGTTTTGACTGACAATGATAAAACCATTTTTTTTGAGATATTGAATCATTTCTCGTGAAGTCATTGGCATATTTATGTATCTCCTTTCCTTATCATATTTATATTATAACACGTATTAATACGTGTGTAAATGAAACTTGACGTAAAAATACGTATATAAAAAAGACGATCAAAAGACCGTCTAATTCATAGAATCAATAAATTCCTTCATCATTTTTGATAACTGTCCAGCTTGAGAAACTCCAGCTTTTTCACAGGTTTCCGCAAATTGTTCCACAAGTTCTCTTTTGAGTTTATAGGATTTTGACATATAGCCTGCCTTAGCATTCCATTTATCTTGTGGTCGTATTTTTTTATTTTCTTCTGCCATTTTGCACCTCCATAATTAAATTTAATATGATTGATACAATAGATAAGAATATAGTGATTACAAGAAAGAAATCCATTCCTTTTAAAATTGCCATATAAACTAAAAGTGTTAATGTTGATACTTGACTTAATAAAATTATTTTTTTCATAGACATTTTAAAACAGATGATTTAAAATGGTGCTAGGTAAGAAACCTATCACCGAAACAGTTATTTGAAAGATGTTGTATATACTAGCTGTATCATGTTGATTATGGTTGAGATAATGATAGTAATGAGAGCAACTTTTTCGAGTAGCTGTTTCTTTTTTTTGCTTTTTAGCCATCTGATTTCCTTCTTTTCTTTTGATAATATCATTATACTATAAGGTGTACCGTATGTCGAGAGGTAAAGTGGATTTATAAAAACAAAATAAAGAAAATATTAAATATCTATAAAATCACACAAAAAAAAGAAGAGATAGTCTAAATTACACTTAAACATCTCTTCTTAAATAAATATTTGATTACCTCAACTTATAAAACACTCGAACCCCGCATAAACACTGGGTATAATAACAGCCTGTACGGGAATCGAACCCGTGTTTTCGCCGTGAGAGGGCGACGTCTTAACCTCTTGACCAACAGGCCATACTGTTAATTTTTTGTTTTGTCTTTTCAAGACGAATTTTATTATAACAGATGGGAGCTATGTAGTCAAGCATTATTTTTTGGATGGTTACACTTGTTCTTTTTCTAGGCTATTGAAAATATCAACTGCACGTTTCCAATCTCTTTTTTCTTGTTCTGTCAATGGTTCATTTGTGTAATGAAAATCATGTTTTCTCACAATTTCCTTTAGACTATCCCATATTTTATTATATTTATTCCATGTGATCTGTTTTAATTGCTTTACTTTTTCTTGATCTTTTGTTTTGGAAGAGAGTGCCATTTTTAAATGGGGAAGGCAAAGCATTCCTTTGTGTGTATATGTTTCAAGAAATTTTGCATTGGATACAGCATTAGCCATAGCTTTTGTATAATGCTCTTCGCCAGTTTTTTCTTTCCTACAAAAAAAGCAGTTGTTCTTTTGACTTTCCTTTTTTCCAAGAAAAGTAATTTTTTTTGGAAGAAATGTCTGATTTAATTCTTGAAAAGCCTCATCAAAGAGA
Source organism: uncultured Eubacteriales bacterium (assembly GCA_949284175.1). GTDB lineage: Bacteria > Bacillota > Clostridia > Lachnospirales > Lachnospiraceae > Scybalomonas. The sequence goes on along the minus strand of CASDVE010000001.1, from coordinate 89,859 downwards.
TCCTGATAGAGAATGGCATGAGCTAATGGATCGCCAAATTCTCGTAATTCTTTGCTATGTCTTTCGCAAAAGCCACCTTCTTTTTTTATTTTTAAACGAATATCTGGAAGATTGGCACATTCATAGAGAAAGTTATCCATTGCACTGTGATTGCGTTCTTTCATTAATGAGCATACAGGGCAGTTATCATTTACCATGTGTTCCATTAAATTGTTCCAAAGCATATGAGATTCTTGTCGTTCCATAGCATACCCCTCCTATTTGAATTATAATAGTATATTTTTTATTATACGTGGAAGAAAGTAGTTTTTACAAGAGAAAATCACATAGCGTATTTCGTATTGTTATGAGAAAGAGGAAAATAATATGGAGTGAATGTTATTTTATAATGATCCAAATGTTGTGGAAATACTCACAAGCATAAACTACGAAAGATATGTCAAAAAGTAGGGAAGAAATACAGCACTAGGATTATTCTTCGTTTTCCTCTTGCATATTCAATACAATAGTGCTATAATGGCTATGGATAAGATAAAGTTAACTAGAAAGGAGTGGACGAAAGTCCACTCTTCTTCTTTGTGCAGGAAAAAATTTCCAAATAAAAGAAAGTAAAAGAAGAAACAGATATAGAAAGAAGGGATTATTGTGGCGAGAAGAGCAGACATTGAACTTCGTACAGAACAATTGGTGCAACCAATTATTGATGAAAATCATTTTGAACTTGTAGATGTAGAATATGTAAAAGAAGGTGCAAACTGGTATCTTAGAGTGTATGCCGATAAAGAAGGCGGAATTAACATTGATGATTGTGTTCTTTTAAGTAGAGCTTTAGAGGCGAAACTTGATGAAGAAGACTTTATCGAAGATGCGTATGTTTTGGAAGTTAGCTCACCAGGGCTTTCCAGACCTCTTAAAAAAGATAAAGATTTTAAACGAAGTTTAGGAAAAGAAGTTGAGATCAAATTATATCAACCGGTTGAGAAACAAAAAGAGTGGGAAGGTACGCTAGTTTCTTATAATGAAGATTCGATTACGATTGCTTTAGAAGAAAAAGAGATGACATTCGCAAGAAATGACATTGCGTTGGTTCGTTTAGCATTAGATTTTTAACGTCAGGAGGAATAAAAAAATGAATGAAATCGTTGAAGCTTTAAAACAGCTTGAAAAAGAAAAAGGGATTAGCCAAGAAGTAATTATGGAGGCGATTGAAAATTCACTTGTTGCCGCTTGTAAGCGTGATTTTGGAAAAGCCGATAATATCAAAGTGAGTATGGATAGAGAAACAGCAGCGATCTCTGTGTTTGCAGAAAAAACAGTTGTAGAACACGTAGAAGATCCTGTACTTGAAATCAGCCTTGAAAAAGCGAGAATGATCAGTGGACAATATCAAATTGGAGATGTTGTGAATGTAGAGATCACACCAAAAGATTTTGGACGTATTGCAGCTCAGCACGCAAGAAGTGTTATTGTTCAAAAGATCAAAGAAGAAGAGAGAAAAGTAGTATTCAATCACTTCTACTGTAAAGAAAAAGATATCGTAACAGGTGTTGTTCAAAGATATGTTGGAAAGAATATTAGTATCAGCTTAGATGATAAAACAGATGCACTTTTAACAGAAAATGAACAGGTTCCAGGAGAAGTATTCAAACCAACCGATCGTATCAAATTATACATCATTGAAGTAAAAGAAACAAATAAAGGACCTAAGATTTTAGTGTCCAGAACCCATCCAGAACTTGTAAAACGTCTTTTTGAAAAAGAAGTTGCAGAAGTTCAAGACGGTACAGTGGAAATCAAGAGCATTGCAAGAGAAGCAGGTTCTAGAACAAAGATTGCTGTTTGGTCAAATGATGAAAACGTAGATCCAGTTGGAGCTTGTGTTGGATTAAATGGTGCGAGAGTGAATGCCATTGTCAACGACTTAAAAGGCGAAAAAATTGATATTATCAATTGGGATGAAGATCCAGCAGTTCTTATTGAAAATGCGTTAAGCCCATCAAAAGTGGTATCCGTAGAAGTAAATGAAGAAGAAAAGAGTGCAAGAGTTGTTGTACCAGATTATCAGTTATCATTAGCAATTGGTAAAGAAGGACAAAATGCAAGACTTGCAGCGAGATTGACTGGATATAAGATCGATATTAAGAGTGAATCACAGGCAAAAGATTTAGAAGAAATGGTTGCTATGGATGAAGAACAGGAAGAACCAAGCAATGTTCCAATGGAAGAAAATACAGAGGAACAAGCGGAAACTTCCTATGAAGAGTTCGAAGAATTTGATAGCGATGATATGGAATAGTTCTCTTGTTCAAAGGAAAGATGAGGTGATATTATGGCTAAGAAATTACCATTAAGACAATGTGTTGGTTGCAATGAAATGAAGAATAAAAAGGAATTAATCCGTGTGATTAAAACAAAAGAAGAAGAAATTCTCATTGATGCAACTGGCAAACAAAATGGAAGAGGAGCCTATGTCTGTAAATCAATCGAATGCTTGCAAAAAGCAGTAAAGAACAGAGGACTGGAACGATCTCTTAAGGTGCAAATACCAAAAGAGGTCTATGAGAAACTGACAAAGGAGTTGGAAAACCTTGAATAAGCAGAAAGTATATTCCCTATTGGGATTGGCGACAAAAGCAGGAAAAGTGCAAAGTGGTGAATTTTCCGTAGAAAAATGTGTAAAATCTGGTCGAGGATTTTTTGTTATCGTTGCGGAAGATGCGTCCGATAATACGAAGAAAATGTTCACCAATATGTGCACTTTTTATGAAGTTCCAATTCGCTTTTTTGGCACAAAGGATGAACTGGGTCATGCGATGGGAAAGGAACGACGGGCATCGCTTGTACTGCTTGACGAAGGCTTTGCAAAGTCAATTATAAAGCAACTGGATATGACAGAGAACGGAGGTAGTGTGGATGTCAATTAGAGTACGAGATTTAGCAAAAGAACTATCAAAAACAAATAAAGAAATTATTGAAGCATTAAATGCAAAAGGAATCGAAGGGAAAACACAAGCTAGCAATTTGGAGAATGCTCAGGTTAGTGCAGTGAAGGAATATTTTACTTCTAATAATAGAGATTCTAAAAAAGAAAATCATGGAAATAAGAGCGGTGGCAATGGTGCAAACCGTAACAATAATCGCCAAAATAATGGTGGTAATCGCGATAATAATGGGGCAAACCGCAACAACAACAATCGAAAAAATACTGGTGCTAATAACACCAATAATAAGAACGGTCAAAAAGACAATCGTCAAAATCATAATAACAACAATCGCAATAATAAAAATAATAAAAATGCGAAACCTAATAACGTACCAAAACAACAGCCTCCAAAGAAAGAAGAACCAACCATTAAGAATATTGTGCTTCCAGAAGTAATGACAATTAAAGAGTTAGCTGATCATATTAAGACACCTGCGGCTCAGATTGTAAAAAAACTCTTTATGCAAGGAATTATGGCAACACCAAACCATGAAATTGAGTTTGAACAAGCAGCGGAAATCGCATTAGAGTATAACTATATTGCAGAATTAGAAGAAAAAGTGGATGTCATTGAAGAACTCCTTCGTGAGGAAGAAGAAGATGAAAGCTTAATGGTAGAACGTCCACCTGTTGTTTGTGTTATGGGACACGTTGACCATGGTAAAACTTCTTTATTGGATGCTATCCGTTCTACTAGTGTTACAAAAGGTGAAGCTGGTGGTATTACACAGCATATTGGTGCGTCTGTTGTAAAATATAATGACAAGAGAATCACATTCCTTGATACTCCAGGTCATGAGGCATTTACTTCTATGCGTATGCGTGGTGCACAGGCAACAGATATTGCAATTTTAGTTGTAGCTGCCGATGATGGTGTTATGCCTCAGACGGTGGAAGCTATTAACCATGCAAAAGCGGCGGATATCGAAATTATTGTTGCTGTCAATAAAATTGATAAAGAAAGTGCTAATATTGATCGTGTAAAACAAGAGTTAGCAGAATATGAATTAATTCCTGAAGACTGGGGCGGAAGTACTATTTTTGTTCCAGTATCCGCTCATACAAGAGAAGGAATCGAAGAATTACTTGAAATGATTCTTTTGACATCAGAAGTGTTAGAATTAAAAGCGAATCCAAAGAGAAATGCTCGTGGTATTGTCATTGAAGCACAGCTTGATAAAGGACGCGGTTCTGTTGCTACGGTATTAGTACAAAAAGGAACACTTCGTGTTGGAGATTCTATCGTGGTAGGAAGTGCCTATGGTAAAGTGCGTGCTATGACAGATGATAGAGGTCGTCGTGTAAAAGAGGCAGGACCATCTACACCTGTTGAGATCATCGGTCTGAATGATGTTCCAAATGCTGGTGAAATTATGATTGAAACAGATAATGAAAAGATCGCAAGAAGTATGGCAGAAGAATTTATCGCTTACAATCGTGAAAAGATGTTAGCCGATACAAAAGCAAGATTATCCCTTGATGATCTCTTTGATCAGATTCAAGCAGGTAATGTAAAAGAATTGAATCTGATTGTAAAAGCTGACGTTCAAGGTTCCGTAGAAGCCGTAAAACAAAGTCTTGTGAAATTATCCAATGAAGAAGTAGTTGTAAAAGTTATCCATGGTGGTGTTGGTGCAATTAATGAATCTGATGTTATTTTAGCATCCGCATCCAATGCGATTATCATCGGTTTCAACGTAAGACCAGATAATATGGCAAAAGAAATTGCAGAACGTGAAAAAGTGGATTTACGTCTTTATCGTGTTATTTATAGTGCAATTGAAGATATTGAAAATGCCATGAAGGGAATGCTTGAACCAATTTATGAAGAAAAAGTAATTGGTCATGCAGAAGTTCGTCAGACGTTCAAGGCATCAGGAGTTGGTACCATTGCAGGTTCTTATGTTCTTGATGGTATGATCAAACGCGGATGTCGCGTGCGTATTACGAGAGAAGGAGAAAAGATCTTTGAAGGAGATCTTGCTTCCTTAAAACGTTTTAAAGATGATGTAAAAGAAGTGAAAGCAGGCTATGAATGTGGTCTTGTATTTGATAAATTCAATGATACAAAAGAAGAAGATATCATTGAGGCTTACGAAATGGTAGAGGTTCCTAGATAATAGTCCTTGCACACTTCCTATAAGTGATGATAAAATAGTATTAGAAAGGGCAGGCGGATCAATGGAATGAAAGTTCTTTATTTGTCTGCCTTTTTTAAAAATCCTTTCATAGACAGGAGGAGTATTATGAGAAAGAATAGCATTAAAAATACAAGAATTAATGGCGAAGTGATGAAAGAATTGAGCCGAATTATTAGTCGTGAAATTAAAGATCCTAGAATTCATCCATTGACATCTGTTGTAGCAGTGGAAGTTGCGCCGGATTTAAAGAGTTGTAAAGCCTATATTAGTGTATATGGCGATGAAGAGGCACGCCTTGATACATTGGCAGGGCTAAAAAGTGCAGAAGGCTTTATTCGTAAAGAATTGGCAAGAACGGTTAATTTAAGAAATACACCAGAGATTCGATTCATCATGGATCAGTCTATTGAATATGGTGTAACAATGTCAAAAATGATTGATGAGGTGAACCATCATGATGACAAAGAGGAAGTTTAATGAATATTTAGAAAGAGCGAACACCATTGCCATTAGTGGACATATGAGACCAGATGGGGATTGTACAGGTTCTTCCTTAGCTCTAGCACAGTATATTCGTGACAACTTTAGCGAAAAACAAGTGGATGTTTATTTAGAGCCAATCCGAGATACTTTTTTATTTTTACCGGGCTCTGAATTGATTTTACATGAGATCAAAGAAGAGTTTTATGACTTGTTTATTTGCTGTGATTGCGGAGATATCGAACGACTAGGGGCTTTTGGCAAACTCTATGAGAAAGCAAAGTACCGAATCTGCATTGATCATCATATTAGCAATGATGGGTTCGGCGACGATAGCCGGATTGATCCAACAGGAAGTTCCACATGTGAGTTGCTCTATGGGCTTATGGAGAGTGAGAAAGTAACAAAGGAAACAGCTACGGCTCTTTATCTTGGAATTGTGCATGATACAGGAGTATTTAAGCACAGTAATACAACAAAGACAACGATGATGGTTGCTGGTGATTTGTTAGAAAAAGGTGTGGATAACTCTTATATTATTGATGAAACTTTTTATGCAAAAACTTACTTGCAAAATCAGTTGCTTGGAAGAGCGTTAATGGAGAGTGAACGCCTTTTAGATAAGAAAGTCATTTTCTCTTTTATTAGCAGGGAAATGATGGAGTTTTATGGTTGCGCACCGAGCGATCTCGATGGAATTATTGATCAGCTTCGCATTACAAAAGGAGTGGAGGTTGCCATTTTCCTTTATGAAACAGCCTTACATGAATATAAAGTGAGTATGCGTTCCAATCGGATTGTGGATGTGAGCAAGATTGCAAAATTATATGGTGGTGGCGGACACATAAAGGCTTCCGGATGCACCATGACAGGAACTGTTCATGATGTGATTAATAATTTAACAGAGCATATTGAGAAACAGTTAGAAGCGGAGGAGTAAAAGTGATTGACGGAATTATCAATGTATACAAAGAGAAGGGATTTACTTCCCATGATGTCGTCGCGAAACTCCGAGGAATTTTAAAACAGAAAAAAATTGGCCACACAGGAACATTAGATCCCGATGCGGTAGGAGTGTTACCTGTGTGTCTTGGAAAAGGGACAAAGCTCTGTGATATGTTGACTGATCATAATAAGACATATGAAGTTGTCATGCGACTTGGTGTTACAACAGATACAGAGGATATGACAGGAACAGTGTTAACGCAAAAAGAGGTACTTTGCAGTGAAACTGATGTAGAGCAAGTGATTTTTCAGTTTCTTGGGGAAATTGAACAGATTCCACCGATGTACTCTGCTTTAAAAGTGGATGGCAAAAAACTCTATGAGTTGGCAAGAGAGGGAAAAGTGATTGAACGAAAAGCTCGTACAGTGACGATTCATTCCATAAAAATATTGGAGATGAACCTTCCGCTGGTGAAGATGGAAGTTGCTTGTAGCAAAGGAACTTACATTCGAAGTCTGTGTAGAGACATTGGAGAGCAACTATCCTGTGGAGGGTGTATGGATGAGCTAAAAAGAACAAAGGTTGGACAATTTGAGATCGAACAAAGTCTTACACTATCCCAAATTGAAACACTGGTAAAAGAAGATCAGCTTGAAAAATATATTATTGGAATTGAAGAAGTATTTGAAACTTATCAGGCAGTTCATACAAAGAAGAAAAGCGATAAACTTGTTCAAAATGGCAATCCATTTGAAAAGAAAGATATCTGTGAAGAAGAACAGCAAGTGATAGAGGAGAGTCCTCTTCGTGTCTATGACAGCAACGGAACCTTTATTGGCATTTTTCAATATAAAAAAGAAAAAAATAGATTTTATCCACAGAAGATGTTCCTGTAAGCAATCTTTGGATAAAAAGCCACAAAAGGAGCATAGGATGGAATATTTAATTAACAAAACAGATTTTCAATACAAAAATACAGCAGTTGCTCTTGGAAAATTCGAAGGTCTCCATCGTGGACATCAGCTTTTATTTCATGAATTAAAGGAATGGAAAAAAGAAGGGAAGAAAAGTGTTATTTTCACCTTTGATATGCCACCAAAACTTGTGATTGATGGAGTACAAGAGAACGTAATTTATACAAAGGAAGAGAGAGAATTTTTATTAGAAAAGCTAGGAATGGATGTTATGATCGCCTATCCATTCAAACAATTGAGAACGCTTTCACCAGAAGCTTTTGTAAAAGAAATTCTTGTAAAACAGCTGGATGTAAAAGCCATTGTCGTTGGAGAAGACTTTGGTTTTGGATATAAAAGAGCTGGAAACACAAAGTTATTAGAACAACTTTCCAAAGTATATGGATATGAATTAAAGGTTGTAAAAAAACTTCAATATAAGGGAGAAGATATCAGCAGTTCAAGAATTCGGAAAACCATTATGAATGGCGATTTAGCGTTAGCAAATGAATTGCTTGGTCATCCTTATACAATGGTTGGAGAAGTGATTCATGGAAGAGCGTTAGGCAGAGTCATTGGAATGCCGACAGCCAATATTGTTCCAGATAAGAGAAAATATCTCCCACCAAATGGAGTGTATGTTGCAAGCATTCGCATAGAGGGCGATGAACAACAATATTATGGTATTTGTAATATTGGAGTAAAACCAACCATTGATGACAATATACAAAGGGGCGTTGAAACGTTTATTTTTGACTTCCATTATGATATTTATGGAAAAAATATTTTTGTAGAACTTTTGCATTTTGTACGCCCAGAAATGAAATTTTCAAATGTGGAGGAACTTTCTGCTCAGATACACAAAGATTCTGCGTTTGGAAGAGCGTATGTACAAAAACAGGAAAATCAAATGAAGCCATTTTTTCTTTAATTTTGGCTTTACTTTTTAAAATGAATATGATAGACTATTCAAGGTATAGAGCCGTCACCTGGAGTTTGGATGACTCCAACCTTCTCTAAGTGATGGGTGATATGAGAAATGAAATTAAAATCGGAGGAATGAAACATGATTTCAAAAGAAAGAAAACAAGAAATTATCGCAACTTATGGACGTACAGCAAATGACACTGGTTCACCAGAAGTTCAGATCGCTTTATTAACAGAAAGAATCAATGATCTTCAAGATCACTTCAAAACACATCAAAAAGATCATCATTCAAGAAGAGGTCTTTTAAAAATGGTAGGTCAGAGACGTAATATGCTCGCTTACTTAAAAGGTGTAGATATTGAAAGATATCGTGCGTTAATTGAAAAATTAGGATTAAGAAAATAATCAATGATTTTTGTAGGCATCGCAAACAGCGATGCCTTTTTTTCTTTTCTAGGAAATTTCTGTGGTAAAAAACATGTAAAAGTGGTATAATATTTTAGTCAATGGTGGTCAGCCCTATACCGAGACTTCTGAAAAGTCCATCAATAGGATATAAGGAACAAAAAGGGTGAATTTTTCAGTTGTTTCGGCGGGTGACCAAAATATGTGTAAAAATTAAGGAGATAGATTTTATGACAAAGCAGTTTAGAATGGAACTTGCTGGAAGACCATTACTTGTAGAAGTCGGTAGAGTTGCCGCACAGGCCAATGGAGCAGCATTTATGCACTATGGAGAAACAGTTGTCTTATCAACAGCAACTGCCTCAGATAAACCAAGAGAAGGAATTGATTTCTTTCCTTTAAGTGTTGAATACGAAGAAAAATTATATGCCGTAGGAAAGATTCCGGGTGGTTTTAATAAAAGAGAAGGAAAAGCATCAGAACACGCGATTTTAACTTCTCGTGTTATCGATCGACCAATGCGTCCACTTTTCCCAAAGGATTATCGCAATGATGTAACTCTTAACAACCTTGTAATGTCTGTGGATCCAGAATGTTCTCCAGAAATTACAGCAATGCTTGGTTCTGCAATCGCAACAGCGATTTCTGATATTCCATTTGATGGTCCAACAGCCGCAACACAGGTTGGTCTTATTGATGGAGAATTTATTATTAACCCAACAGCAGAACAAAGACAGGTATCTGATTTGGCATTAACCGTAGCATCCACAAGAGAAAAAGTGATCATGATTGAAGCAGGTGCTAATGAAGTGCCAGAAGATGTGATGTTACAAGCCATTTTTAAAGCTCATGAAACAAATCAAGAGATCATCACTTTTATTGATACGATTGTAGCAGAATGTGGAAAGCCAAAACATGAATATACAAGCTGTGCTGTTCCAGAAGAATTATTTGAAGCCATAAAAGAAATTGTTTCTCCAGAAGAAATGGAGAAAGCCGTTTTTACAGATGAAAAACAGCAAAGAGAAGAAAATATTCGTGCAGTGCAAGAAAAATTAGAAGAAGCATTTGCAGAAAATGAAGAATGGCTTCCATTAATTGGTGAAGCATTATACCAATATCAGAAGAAAACAGTTCGTAAAATGATCTTAAAGGATAAGAAAAGACCAGACGGACGTGCGATTGATCAAATTCGTGCACTTCATGCAGAAGTGGATATTCTTCCAAGAGTACATGGTTCTGGTATGTTCTCTCGTGGACAGACACAGATTTTAAATGTGTGTACATTAGCCCCATTATCAGAAGCACAAAGATTGGATGGACTTGATGTAAACGAAACGTCAAAACGTTATATGCACCACTATAACTTCCCATCTTATTCTGTTGGAGAAACAAAACCATCAAGAGGTCCAGGGCGTCGTGAAATTGGACATGGAGCATTGGCAGAACGTGCGTTAGTTCCTGTTCTTCCATCAGAAGAGGAATTCCCATATGCAATTCGTACCGTATCCGAAACAATGGAATCCAACGGTTCTACATCACAGGCAAGTGTTTGTGCTTCAAGTTTATCCTTGATGGCAGCCGGTGTGCCAATTAAATCAGCAGTTGCTGGTATTTCATGCGGTCTTGTAACAGGAGATACAGACGATGACTATATCGTATTAACGGATATTCAAGGACTAGAAGACTTCTTTGGAGATATGGATTTTAAAGTTGCTGGAACTCATAAAGGGATCACAGCGATTCAGATGGATATTAAAATTCATGGTTTAACAAAGGCAATTATTGAAGAAGCCATTGCTAGAACAAGAGAAGCAAGACTTTATATTTTAGATGAAGTAATGGCTCCTGTTATTTCAAAAGCGAGAGAACAGGTTGGAGAGTATGCACCTAAGATCAGTCAGATCACCATTGATCCTGAAAAGATCAGCGAAGTGATTGGACAAAAAGGAAAAACAATCAATGCAATTATTGATGAAACAGGTGTAAAAATTGACATTGATGACGATGGAAGAATTTCTGTTTGTGGTGTTGCTCAGGAAAACATTGATAAAGCAATAACGATTATTCGTTCTATTGTAGAGCCAGTGGAAGAAGGCAAGATCTATGAAGGAAAAGTTGTTCGTATTATGCAATTTGGTGCCTTTGTAGAATTAGCACCAAATAAAGATGGTTTAGTTCATATTTCAAAACTTTCCAATGAAAGAGTTGCCAAAGTAGAAGACGTTGTCAACATTGGTGACATCGTTCGTGTTAAAGTAGTTGAAATTGATAAAATGGGAAGAATCAACTTAAGCATGAAAGATGTAGATTAATCCCATAGAAGAAGAAAAAGCTGTTGTAGAGAAGAATTAAAGTCTTCCTGTGACAGCTTTTTCTTACATGAGTCGTGGAAGGGCAGAGATTGAGGTGAAAGAATGAAAAGACAGAAGTATCGTCTTATACTTTTAGGAATGATTTGCTTATTATTCATGAGTATGAATGGACTGATGATTTATTCTATTTTAGAATTGCAAAAAGCGGTAAAAACATTAGATAAAAGTATGGGGAATAATCAAACACAATTAGAAGAACAGATCGATAGCATCAGTTACAATTTCCAAAAGACATTGCAGGAACAAAATCGCTACATTTCTTCTTTTGAGTTTATTTATGATGACTTAAATGCTAAAACAGGAAAAATCGGCTTAAAAGTAAAAGTTGTCACAAAAGAAAGCCAACAAAACACTAGATTGCTCGTTACCTATGAGGAAGAAGGAGGAAAAACTCACACAGTTCCTGCAGTAAGACAATCGGATAACTTATTTGAAGCAGAGTTTGAGATTCCATACAATAAAGATTATCATATTGGGGTTCTCATAAAGGAAAATAATACAACAAGACAGGAATATCTTGATTGGGTTTATAATATTGAAAGTCAGATGCAGTTACAGGTAACAGGAGCATATCTTGATGGTGATTATAGCTATAATGGAGATGGGGAGTTAAAAGTCAGTGGAACCGTTCATCTTGATGTCTATAATCCAAATGATAGCAATCCAATTAAAGGAGTGGAGGATAACTATATTAAAGCGGTCAATGCCCATATTTATATTGATGGTGTGGAGCAAGTGGTCATTCCGATGGAACAGGATGAAAATACTTCAGGCGGAAACGAATATGTTTGTGAAGTGGATCAGAAGATGGAATTTGCACAAGGACAGCAGTTTGAGCTTGCAGTGGAAATTCAAGATAGTTTAGGTTTTCATTATAAGACTTACGCACTACAAGGAACGGCTGATCCAAATGGGGAATTGAATATTGATAACTATAATTATGGATATGTAGAGATCAATCCATAAAAGGAATGAGTTCCAATAGTAGGAGGTAAGGTTATGACGAAAGAATATAAAGAAGAGTTGATAAAAGAAGCGATAAAAGCGAGAGAGAATGCCTATGCTCCGTATTCCCACTTTATGGTGGGAGCGGTGTTAGTTGCAGATGATGGGACTCTTTATCATGGATGCAATATTGAAAATAGTGCATATTCTCCAAGCAATTGTGCAGAGCGAACGGCATTTTTTAAGGCGATATCAGAAGGAAAACGTTCCTTTTTGGCAATTGCCATTGTTGGAGGAGAGGAAAACAGCGATCCAAAAGAATGGAATTTTTGTCCTCCTTGTGGAGTATGCCGTCAAGTTATGGCAGAATTTTGCGATAAAGATACGTTTGAAATTGTCTTATGTGAAAAAGACAATGTCATCAAAAGTTATGTATTAAAAGAGTTACTGCCATTTGGATTCTCTCTTTAAAAATAGCGAAAGAATGAAAAAAGAAAGGAAGAGTAAAAAATTTATGATAGAACTCCATCGGTTATCCAATGGAATCCGAATTGTATTAGAACCAATGGAATCTGTGCGTTCATCGGCCATTGGAATTTATGTAAAGGCGGGTTCTGCTTACGAAACAGAACAAAATAATGGGATTGCCCATGTAGTAGAACATATGTTGTTTAAGGGAACGACCACAAAGACTGCAAAAGAACAAGCCACTGCCTTTGCAAGGATTGGCGGAGATGTCAATGCCTATACATCAAAAGAAGAAACGTGTTATTATGCAATGGTGCTTGATGAGCATTTAAAAGAAGCTATTGTACTTTTGGGTGACATGCTATGTCATGCCAAATTAGATCCCATAGATCTAAAAAAAGAATTGGAAGTTATTTTGGAAGAGATTGATATGTATCAAGATTCACCAGAAGATTTGGCAATTGAACATTTGCAAAAGATCAGCATGCCCAATTCTTCCCTCGGGTATTTAATATCTGGAAGAAAAGAGGTTGTATCAAACTTTAAAAGAGAAGATGTGGTGAACTTTATGGAGGATTTCTATACAGGGGAACGCATGGTAATCTCGGTTGCAGGTAATTTTGATCAAAAAGAGATTTTAGAACTTTTAGAAGAGCAGTTTGGTATGATAAAGCCTATTGGGAAAAACTTTTTTAGAAAACAAGCAGTTTTTTGCCCTTCCTTTGCCTCGCTACATAAAGATACAGAACAAACTCACATGACCATTGGATTTTTAGGAAGTGGTTATAAGAATCATGAAAAATATGCACAAATGATCTTAGATCAATGTCTTGGGGATAGTGATGATTCCCGACTTTTTCAAAAACTTCGGGAAGATTTAAGTCTTGTGTATTCTGTATATTCTTTTTGCAACACGTATGAGGATACAGGACTTTTTCAAATTTATGGAGCTATGAACGGTCAAAAGTTGGAAAAGACAGTGCGAGAAATTGGAGTTGTACTAGAAGATTTACGAAAAAATGGCATTACAGAAGAAGAACTTAGTTGTGCTAAGGAAAGAATCCGTGCAGAACTTTTGATGGGGCTTGACTCCAGTGAAAATCGCATGGGTCAAAATGGGAAAAGTTTGTTGTTATCGGGAAAACTAGAAAATACAACCGATCTTGTGGATAAATTATTAAAGGTGACACGAGAAGAAGTGAATTTATATATAAGAAAATATATGAATTTGCAAAGATCGAGTCTTGTCTTTGTGGGTAATAGCAGTCAATACAATGATAAAGTGATGAAAAAACTGTGGGAAAATCAATATCGGTAGAAAGAGGAAAGAAACATGAAAGCAGTGATTCAAAGAGTTTGTCATGCAACGGTGACAGTGGAACAAGAAATAGTTGGAGATATTAAACAGGGATTGCTTGTTTTTCTCGGTGTTGGCAAAGAGGATACAAAAGCGGATGTGGAAAAGTTTGTTGACAAAACCATAGGACTTCGCATTTTTGCAGATCAGGATGGTAAGACAAATCTATCATTACAAGACATGGGAGGAGAACTGCTTGTAGTTTCTCAATTTACGCTTTACGCAGATTGTAAAAAAGGAAGAAGACCTAGTTTTATCAATGCTGGCGAGCCTGAAAAAGCAGAACAGCTCTATGAATATTTTATTGAGTGTGCGAAAGAAAAAATAAAAAAAGTGGAACATGGAGCGTTTGGAGCGGATATGAAAGTGGATTTGTTAAACGATGGTCCCTTTACGATTGTGTTGGATAGTCGGGAGCTAGCATAAGAAAAAATGCCTTTACAATGAGTGTAAAGGCATTTTTTTTGCTATGCATCGGTTTATAGAGTATCGTCTTTTTCTAACGTCGTTGATTTTTCAGTCAGGAGTTTGATGGAAGAGGCGTATTCTGATGGCGTCATTCCTACTATTTTTTTAAATTGTCTTGAGAAATAATGGATGGAAGTATAACCTAAGAGATCAGAAATTTGTGTAAAATTTAGGTTATTGTTGCGAATGAGCTGTTTCGCCTCATTGATTTTTAATTGACAAAAATACTCAATAATTCCACAACCATTCTTATCCCGGAATAATTTTTGAAGTTGAGAGCGTCCAATTAAATTATCTTTTGCGATTTGATCAATTGTTAGGCGGTTATGAACATTTTGTTCTAGATAAAGAAGAATACGGTTATGTATTTCTGCATTGTTCTTTTTGCGAACAAGAGGGGCTTCTAAGCGAAAAAATGCTTCTGATTTTGTATATCTTCTTACAAGGAGAATCAACAATTGTTCTAAATAGCCTTTAATCAGTTGTTCTGCTCCAAAAAGCTGTTGTTCTGAGGGCTCAAGCATAGTAAGATATGGATCATCAAGTCGGGAAGAGTAACAGTTACGTGCTTCCGCTATAATTTGAGCTAATAAAGAGCGATCGACGTCATTAATGGATAGTAATTTGTTTTCAAAAAATTGAATACTGGGTGAATGACAGGCGAAAGAAATAACGACTAGATTTGGAGCTATTTTGCCATTTGCTTTGATGCTGTGGAATTCATTTGGCTTATGGAAAAGAATATCCCCCTTGTGCAAAGTCAGCGTCTGAGTTCCAGCAGTTACTTCAATTTCTCCTTTATCTACACAGACAAATTCCCAAAAATTATGGGATTCACCAGTGTAGTTAAAGTCGCTCATGTACTCAAAATAGTGAATGGTATAGATCTCATAAATCTCAATCACAGGATGAAGAAACACACTTTGATAATCCATGATTTTTCCTCCTTTTTATATGTAGTTCCAATTTATACTATAACTGATTTTTAAGAAAAATCAATGAAAACAGTTATAATATAATAAAATATGGTAGAATATTGTAAAAGAAAAGGAGAATTTTAGAAAATTCAGAAAAAAAGTATAGAGATAATGACATGATTGTACAAAATTAAGGAACAACTGTACAAAGCCATAGAATATGAATTATAATATAATGAACCTAGTTGATAAATAAGGAGGCTTATGAAACGATGAAAAAACCGATATTAGTAATTATGGCAGCAGGAATGGGAAGCCGTTATGGAGGATTAAAACAAATTGATCCGATTGATGAACAGGGACATATTATTATTGATTTTTCAATTTATGATGCGATAAAAGCGGGATTTGAAGAAGTGATCTTCATTATTAAAAGAGAAAATGAGGCGGATTTTAAATCAGCGATTGGCTCACGCATCGAAAAGCATATAAAAGTACATTATGTATATCAAGAGTTAAGTGATCTTCCAGAGGGATTTTCTGTTCCAGAGGAAAGAAAGAAACCTTGGGGAACTGGACATGCGATTTTAAGTTGTCGTGACATCATTGATGGACCATTTGCAGTTATTAATGCAGATGATTACTATGGTCAAGATGCGTATAAAGTATTATATGACTTTTTAGCAAATCAGCAGAATGAGGATACCGCTTATCGATATTGTATGGTTGGATACCAATTGGAAAATACATTGACCGACAACGGACACGTTGCAAGAGGTGTTTGTGAAATTGATAGTGATGATATGCTTGTAACGATTAACGAAAGAACAAGAATTGAAAAGAGAGAGGAAGGGCCAGCCTATACAGAAGATGATGGACAAACATGGATTTCCATTCCAATGGGAAGTACCGTTTCCATGAATATGTGGGGATTTTCTAAAAGTATTATGGCTGAGTTAGAAGATACATTTCCAAGATTTTTAGCAAAAAATATGGTAACAAACCCATTAAAATGCGAATATTTTCTTCCAACCGTTGTGGATAAATTAATTAAAAATGGAAAAGCAACAGCGAAAGTGTTACACTCTTGTGCCCGCTGGTATGGAGTGACTTATAAAGAAGATAAAGAAGTGGTTGTCAATGCTATTCAAACATTAAAAGACAATGGAGTTTATCCAGAAAATCTTTGGGAGGAATAAAGGGATGCAAAAGAATAATGTATATTTGGAAGAGGCGATCAAGCATTTTCCATTTGGTGGGGGAGTAAAAGAAGTCATTCCCTATGGAAATGGACACATTAATGATACATATTGTGTAACAGCAGAACAAGATGGGAAAAGACAGCGATTTATTCTTCAAAGAATGAATCGAAATATTTTTAGCAATACAAAAGAACTGATGGAAAATATCGTTGGGATTACGAGCTATCTTCGGAAAAAAATTGAAGAAAACGGCGGTGATCCAGAAAGAGAAACATTAAATGTGATTCCAACTTTGGATGGTGAAACGTATTATACCGATTCAGAAGGGTTTGGCTGGAGAGTTTATTTATATATTGAGGGAGCAACCACATATGATCTAGTGGAAAATCCAGAAGATTTTTATGCCAGTGCAGTAGCATTTGGACACTTTCAGTCTTTGTTGGCAGATTATCCAGCGGATACTCTCCATGAAACTATCAAAAATTTTCATAATACACAAGATCGCTATCAAAAATTTTTAGAGGCGGTAGAAAAAGATGTCATGGGACGTGTAAAAGATGTACAAGAAGAGATCGCATTTATAAAAGCCCATGAAAAGGATACTTATGTGTGTCAAGAGATGTTAAAAGCAAAAGAACTGCCTCTTCGAGTAACCCATAATGACACAAAGCTCAATAATATTATGATCGATGATACGACGGGAAAAGCGATCTGTGTCATTGATTTAGATACGGTTATGCCTGGACTTTCTATCCATGATTTTGGGGATTCCATCCGATTTGGAGCGAGTACTGGAGCAGAAGATGAAGTGGACTTATCCAAAGTATCTTGTAGCATGGAGTTATACGAACTTTATACAAAAGGTTTTATTGAAGGGTGTAAAGGTAGATTAACGAAAAAGGAATTAGAAATGCTTCCAATGGGAGCAAAGGTTATGACATTAGAATGTGGGATGCGTTTTTTAACCGATTATTTGCAAGGAGATACCTATTTCAAAATTCATCGTCCAAATCATAACCTTGATCGGTGTCGCACACAATTAAAATTAGTAGCGGACATGGAGAAAAAATGGGACATTATGAAAAAAATAAACAAAAAATATGTATAAAACCAAAATTTGTGTTATAATGGAATTGGAAAATGTTTCAAGTAAAAATGTATGAAACCATAGGAGGGAATGTATATGGCAATTTTAGTAGCAGGTGGTGCTGGATATATCGGAAGTCATACATGTGTAGAATTATTGAATTCTGGTTATGAAGTAGTAGTTGTTGATAACCTTTATAATTCCAGCAAAGTAGCATTGGAACGGGTGGAACAAATCACTGGAAAGAAAGTGACATTTTACGAAGCGGATTTGTTGGATAGACCGGCTATTGAAAAGATCTTTGAGGAGCAGACGATTGACTCTGTGATCCAATTTGCAGGATTAAAAGCGGTAGGAGAATCTGTGCAAAAGCCATTGGAATATTATCATAACAATATTACAGGAACTTTAATTCTTTGTGATGTTATGAGAAAGCATGGGGTAAAAAATATTGTATTTAGTTCTTCTGCAACGGTATATGGAGATCCAGCGTTTGTACCAATTACAGAAGAATGTCCGCTTTGCACCATAGCAGAGGTAACGAATCCTTATGGACGTACAAAAGCGATGTTAGAACAGATCCTCATGGATTTAAACACAGCCGATCCAGAATGGAATGTTATTTTACTCCGTTATTTTAATCCAATTGGAGCACATAAATCCGGTTTAATGGGCGAAGATCCAAAGGGGATTCCAAACAATTTAGTACCTTATGTTGCACAAGTTGCCGTTGGTAAATTGGATTGCCTTGGAGTGTTTGGTGATGATTATGATACACCAGACGGTACAGGAGTTCGTGATTATATTCATGTTGTGGATCTGGCAATTGGCCATGTAAAAGCGATTAAAAAGTTAGAAGATAACGATGGTGTCCATGTTTATAACTTAGGAACGGGAAATGGATATTCTGTTCTTCAAGTGGTGAAAGCCTATGAGAAGGCTTGTGGACATTCTATCAAATATGAAATTAAGCCTAGAAGAGCGGGAGATGTGGCACAATGCTACGCCGATGCTAGTAAAGCAAAAGAAGAACTTGCATGGGTTGCTGAACGAGGAATTGATGAGATGTGTGAAGATTCTTGGAGATGGCAATCCAACAATCCAAATGGTTATGAAGGATAAGGAAAATATTATCAGTTGATAGAAACAATAAAGGATAAAAAATGGAGGTACTATTTACAGTAGTGCCTCTATTTTTTTCTCATCGTTATACTACCGATAAAAAAGAAATTTTTACGAATTTTGACAAAAGAACATTGTAACTTTATAAGGGAAATGATACAATAAATTATATTTTGTAAAACATAAAATAAAATGACAGCAGGTTGTGCAAGAAAAGGAGTCGATTGCTTGAAAAAAGAAGAAATGAGAAAGTATATCTGTGGAGGAATTACAGGATGTGCCATTGTTGGGTTTGGAATTTTACTCTACTTTATCATTCAAAAAGTGGATACGATTTCATCTGCCATTCATATGATATTGGATATTTTAATGCCAATTATCTATGGACTTGTCTTAGCATATTTGACGATTCCCATTTATAATTTTTTCATGAGAAAGTTACAGCCTTTCCTAGAAAAGCAAATAAAAAATGAAAAATATGTGCATTTTATCGGAAAATTATTTAGTATTACACTTACGATTGTCCTTGCCATTGCAGTGGTTGTTGGATTATTTGCCATGGTGATTCCACAGGTAATAGAGAGTATTAAGAGCATTATTCAAATGGCACCAGATAGCTATTATCGCTTTCTTACTTGGATTCAAAAAATATCTAATGACAATCCCGAATTAAAAAGTCTATTGGTAAATGGTGATGTTATGGATTATATGCAGAACTGGTTTGATGCTTTCTTAATGCCAACGATTCAAAAGATTTTAAATGGACTTACCACTGGAATCTTACTTTCCATCACCAATATTTTAACATTAGTGAAGAATGTGATTATTGGTGTGATTGTAGCAATTTATGTGCTAAATAGCAAAGATAAATTTGTAGCACAAGGTAAAAAACTTATTTACAGTGCTATGAAAAAAGAACATGCTAAGTTAGTCATCGATGAAGTACGCTTAATTCATAAAATGTTTGGTGGATTTATTAGTGGAAAATTACTAGATTCCCTTATTATTGGAATTATTTGTTTTGTTGTAATGAGCGTTTTAAAAATGCCTTATGTTATGTTAGTTAGCGTGATTATTGGTGTAACAAATATCATTCCGTTTTTTGGACCATTTATTGGAGCGATTCCAACATCCTTATTCATTTTAATGGAAAGTCCCATCCAATGTATTTACTTTATCATTTTCATTATACTGCTCCAACAGTTTGATGGAAATATATTAGGGCCGAAAATTCTTGGGGATTCCACAGGAATTTCGAGCTTTTGGGTATTATTTTCTATTTTATTATTTGGAGGATTGTTTGGATTTGTTGGCATGATTATTGGAGTGCCAACATTTGCTGTATTCTATGATTTGGTATCAAGGCTTGTCAATTATGGATTACGAAAGAAAAAAATGTCCACAAAAACAGAAGATTATAAAGAAATTTAAAAGATAGGAAGGGTTATAAGATGAGTGATATTTTTTGTGAAACAATTGTAAAGAAAAAGGTGACATCGCAGGATTTGATGAAAAAAGTATTGGCGATTGTGATTTCAGCATTGTTGATAGCTATTGGAATATTATTTATTCCTTTTTTCTCCATGATTATCATTATGGTTGTGGTAGCCTTTGATTATTTCTTTTTTAAACGTTTAAACATCGAATATGAATATGCACTTACGATGACAGATTTGGATGTAGCAAAGATTATGTCAAAAGAAAAGAGAAAGCAATTGATGACCTTAGATTTAAAGCAAGCAGATATTATTGCTCCTGTGAATCATCCAAAAGTAAAGGATGTGATTTCACAAGGAATGAAAGTTGTAGATTGTTCTTCTGGAGAAGCAGGAAGAAAAGTGTATACCGTTGTGACAAAGCAAGATGGAAAAATGATTCAACTTTTATTTGAACCATCTGAAACGATGATTAAAGGCATTAGAACCCAGTTTCCATCAAAAACAATTTTAGAATAATGCTCTTAGTTTTCAAGAATAGTTTTTATCAAGTTGTCCATAATAGTTTATAAACGATATGGAAAAGAGGTAGACTATGAATCGAAAACAGTTAGAGATAGATGGAGGACTCAATGTAGAGGCTTTTCCGAAAACAAGACCAGTAAACGGCATGGCTGAAGATTCCAATGTGATGGATAAAAGAGAAGAGCAAGACGAAAGACAAAGAAAAGAAGAAAAGGATGAAGAGCGAATTGGAGAGATTGGTCAAGTAACGTTGGATGGAAATGAAAAAGAATATCGCATTCATTTGTTAAATATTATAGGAGAAATAGAAGGACACGAAAATTCTAATGCTTCTCAAAAGACAACAAAGTATGAACATGTTCTTCCTCAACTTGCTATGATCGAAGACAGCAGTGAGATCGATGGTGTATTAATCCTTTTAAATACAGTGGGTGGAGATGTGGAAGCAGGACTTGCCATTGCAGAAATGATCGCATCTTTGAGTAAGCCGACGGTTTCTCTTGTGTTAGGAGGAGGGCATTCCATAGGCGTTCCACTGGCAGTGTCGTCTGATTATTCTTTTATTGTACCAAGTGCCACTATGATTATACATCCCGTTCGTTCTGGTGGTATGTTTATCGGTGTCATCCAGTCCTACCGAAACATTGAAAAGATACAAGATCGCATTACCGCTTTTGTAGCAAAACATTCGAAAATGAGCCAAGAGAGGATGGAGCAATTGATGCTTGATACCTCCCAACTTGTCAAAGATGTTGGAACAATGCTTGATGGAGAAGAAGCGGTAAAAGAGGGCTTGATCGATGAGATGGGTGGAATTCGAGATGCTATGCAAAAATTGTATGATATGATCGATAAAAAAAGAGGAATTTAAGAAAAACCTTGAGCTGGGCTCCCTGTTCCAGTTCAAGGTTTTTTTCGAGTGATACCGATTTAGAATTTATGATATAGAGGTGATAATCGTTCCTGTCTTGCCTTCATGACCTTCTAATGCTTTTGTAAGTTCTGTAATAATGGCACGACGTTCTTTGTTTTCTCCTACAAAGGCGATGGAAGCGGAGAGTTTAGCACCTGTTGTTTCTTGTGGGAACACTTGCTTGTCCACATATTCTTTGGCTTCAGAAACAGATAAATTCTTTAGAATGATTTCATGCTCTGTTCCTTCATGAAGAACGAGGTGTTCAATTCCTGATAAAATGATCAGTTCATCTGCGTGCAAGGAATCAGCAAGAACACTGCTTGCTAGATCTTTTTCAATAACAGCACTAGCACCTTTTAAATGAGTTTCTTGACGAAGAACAGGAATCCCCCCACCGCCACAAGCAATGACAATATGACCCGCTTCCACAAGAGAGCGAATGGCATCAATTTCAATGATTTCTTTTGGTTCTGGAGAAGCGATAATACGCTGGTAACCGCCCTCAACAGGGACAACATAGTTGCCTTTTTTCTTTTCTTGTTCGGCTTCTTCCTCTGTTAAAATACGACCAATGGTTTTGGTAGGATGAAAGAATGCTTCATCATATGGGTCGACTGCCACTTGTGTGATCACTGTAACAACGGTTTTAAAAATGCCTCGGCGAAGAAGTTCTTCATGAATCGCATTTTGGAGATCGTAGCCAATATAACCTTGACTCATTGCGGAGCAAACAGACATAGGAGCATTTGTATAATCCCCATGAAGTTTTCCAAATTCGTTCATCGCTTTATGAATCATTCCAACTTGAGGCCCATTGCTATGAGAAATCACCACTTGGCATCCATTTTCTACTAAATCAGCGATAGATTTTGCAGCTGTTTTAACTGCATTCATTTGTTCTGGAAGTGTGACTCCTAAAGCACTATGACCTAACGCCACTACAACTTTTTTCTTTGCCATGACAAATACCTCTCTTTATTTCTAATTTCTATTTCTTTGTCTAAAATTATACAAGGAAGAAAAAGAAAAAGCAATGAAAATAGTATTTACTTCTTTCCGTATTAATAGTAAAATACTTTTAAAGGAATTGTTCATAGAAAAGAACAAAGATGTCAGAAGAAACAGAAAGTTTCTTCTGTTTTTGTGTGTAATGAAACTGAAAGGAGAAAAGGAAATGGCAGACAATAAAAAAAGGACAACAAGTTCTAAAAAGACAAAGACATCGGGATCGGCCAGTTCCGCTAATAGTAAAACAAGAAAGGGAGCAAAGTCAGCAAAAAGACAAAATGCGGATTTTGGAGAGTTTCATGAAGAGATTATTATTATTGTTTCAACAGTGTTAATGATTTTTTTCATGCTGAGCAATTTTTCATTGTGTGGAAAATTAGGAGATACAATCAGTGGATTCTTTTTTGGAATTTTTGGAGGAATCCAATATGTCCTGCCAGTTTTAGTATTTTTGGCAGTTGCTCTACTCGTATCCAATGGATTTAGCAGTCTTGCGATTAAAAAAGTGATTTTGGGGGCAGTTAGTATTCTTAGCATTTCGGCATTTTGGCAGTTGGTGCTTGGACTAAATATTGATACTGCTAAAAATGCGTACCGTTATTCCTCTATTAGGCATATTGGTGGAGGATATATAGGAACTGCAATTAGCAATTTTTTATCAAAATATTTGGGAACGGTTGGTGCTTATCTGATCATTATCGCCATCTTGCTCATATCCATCGTCTTGATTACAGAACATTCGTTTTTATCCATTGTGAAAAAGGGCAGTGGAACGGTAGCTCGTAATGTCAAGGTTCAAAGTGAAGTTGCAAAGAAAAATATAGCAGAAATTCGTGAGCAAAGACGGGCACAAGCAGAAGCAAAGGCATTATTGAATGAAGAGGAAAGAAAGAATCTAATTAAAGATCCAGATTTGTATAAGAAAACAATGGTTTTACCAGAAGATGCAGTTTTCTCACAAAAAACACCTCTTTTAAATAAAAAAGAAAATCAAAAGAAAAAAAGTTCTGTTCCAGAAATTCGAGAACTTCGTTATGATGGTTCTCAGATCAATTTTGAACTGGATAAGATGGCAGAAGAGAATAAGGAAAAGAAAGTGGAACCAAAGTTCCATTTTATGTATGATGATAAAAAGGTTCAAGAAGTCACAGAGAACAAAGAAGAAGTGTCTTCTACTCCTATTGTAGAAGAAGTTGGAGTCAATCATGCTCCTAAGATGGAACATGTTACAGAACCAAAAAGTGGATGGGATCTTGATTTAGATTCCCTTCCTACGGAAGAAGAACTGCTATTACAAGGTTCAAAGCCGGCAAGAGAAGTCAAGTTAGCACCTCGTGATGAAATCATGGTAAAAAAGGCAGAAAAAGTGTCGTTTGATGAGAAACAAGCAGTGGCTGATAAAAAAGAGCTTGTATCCCCACAAAGACAAGAGGAAGATGGGGATGGCTATTCTGTAAAAAAAGCAGTATCCATGAGCATGGGAGAGAAGAAAGACGCTGGTAGTATGACAAAATCTATGCAGGTTGTAAAACAAATGATAACACCATCTTCTAAAGGGCAGGGAGAAACACCAACTGTATCGATGAAGGAAGACATACAAAAAACAGAATTGATACAACCAAAACCATATGTGTTCCCGCCAATGGATTTACTAAAACGGGGCGAGAGGATGCAAAATGCGGATGGAGAGGCAGAGCTACGTGCAACTGCCCAAAAACTTCAACAAACCCTTGAAAACTTTGGTGTTGGTGTAACCATTACAGATGTCAGTCAAGGGCCTTCCGTCACTCGGTACGAATTACAACCAGAACAAGGTGTTAAGGTGAGCAAAATCGTCAGTTTATCCGATGATATTAAGTTAAATCTAGCAGCGGCGGATA
Organism: uncultured Eubacteriales bacterium; assembly: GCA_949284175.1. GTDB lineage: Bacteria > Bacillota > Clostridia > Lachnospirales > Lachnospiraceae > Scybalomonas. The sequence goes on along the minus strand of CASDVE010000001.1, from coordinate 65,317 downwards.
TTCGTATTGAAGCTCCGATTCCAGGAAAAGCAGCAGTAGGAATTGAAGTGCCAAATAAAACAAATGCGACGGTTATGTTTCGTGATTTAATTGAAAATGAAGAATTTCGCAAATACCCATCGGATATTGCCTTTGCTGTTGGAAAAGATATTGGCGGAAAAACCATCGTTACAGATATTGCAAAGATGCCTCACTTATTGATTGCAGGGGCAACTGGTTCTGGTAAATCCGTTTGTATTAATACCCTCATTATGAGTATTCTTTATAAGGCAAAACCGACCGATGTTAAGTTAATTATGATCGATCCTAAAGTGGTAGAACTTAGTACATACAATGGGATTCCCCATTTATTAATTCCAGTTGTCACCGATCCGAAAAAGGCTTCTAGTGCTCTTAACTGGGCGGTAATGGAAATGACCGATCGCTATAAGAAATTTGCAGAAGTGAATGTTAGAAACTTAAAAGGCTATAATGCAAAAGTAGAAGAGGTGCTTGTAAAAGAAAATAGCGATCTACAAAAGTTACCACAGATTGTGATTATTGTAGACGAGCTTGCGGATTTGATGATGGTAGCACCAGGTGAGGTGGAAGACGCAATTGTTCGTCTATCCCAGTTGGCTCGTGCAGCAGGTATCCATCTTGTCATTGCTACTCAAAGACCATCTGTTAATGTCATTACTGGTTTGATCAAAGCCAACGTTCCGTCAAGAATTGCCTTTTCTGTTTCTTCTGGTGTGGATAGTCGCACCATTATCGATATGAACGGGGCTGAGAAGTTGCTTGGAAAAGGGGATATGCTCTTTTATCCAGCAGGGTATCAAAAGCCAGTTCGTGTGCAGGGAGCTTTTATCTCAGATGATGAAGTTACCAATGTTGTTGAATTTTTAAAGGAACAGGCGAAAGAAAGCGGAATGGTTTCGAATACATCTGATATAGAAGAAAAAATAAATAGTGCAGTTTCTAGTGGTGGTATTGGAAGTTCTGAGAGGGATGAATACTTTGTAGATGCTGGAAGGTTTATTATTGAAAAAGAAAAAGCATCCATCGGTATGCTTCAAAGAATGTTTAAGATTGGATTCAATCGTGCGGCTAGAATTATGGATCAATTATCAGAGGCTGGTATTGTAGGTCCAGAAGAAGGAACAAAGCCTAGAAAAGTCATCATGTCTATGGAAGAATTTGAACAATACATTGATGAATATTTATAAAAAATAATAAAAAGTATGAACATTTTCTGAATTAGTTGCAATTCTAATGGGAGTATTATAAAATATGTAAGAAAAGCGATTATATTTACATGAAAAATCTTTAGAGAAAAGAGGTAAAAATCTCATGATAAAAAGATGGTTGGTAACATTAGGATTAATAACAACTATGACTGGAATGTTAGTTGGATGCGGGGGGACAGCCTCAGAAAGTGCAAGTGAGGTTACAACGACAGCAGATGGAACATCCTATGTAAAATCCGAAGACTTACAATTAGAAACACCAAAACAGGGAGATACGGTTGCCACCTTGTCCGTAAAAGGCTATGGGGATATTAAGGTGCGTTTCTTTGATGAGTTAGCACCAAAAGCCGTAGAAAACTTTGTAACACACGCAAAAGAAGGCTACTATGATGGAGTGACCTTCCATCGTGTAATCAACGACTTTATGATACAAGGTGGGGATCCAAAAGGAGATGGAACTGGTGGAGAAAGTATCTGGGGAACTCCTTTTGAAAATGAAATTGCAAAAGAGCTACTTCCAATTAGAGGTGCTCTTTGTATGGCGAATGCAGGAGCAGATACCAATGGAAGCCAATTTTTCATTGTACAGGCCAGTGCTGTAAGTGAAGAAGAAATGGAGGCGTATAGTGCACAGATGTCTTTTACAAACGCTGAAAAAGAAAAGTTTGTAGAAAATGGAGGAACTCCATGGTTAAAAGGTGGATATACTGTGTTTGGACAAGTATATGAAGGAATGGACGTTGTAGACGAGATTGCACAAACTGCTACGGATGATATGGACAAACCATTAAAATCCGTCATCATCGAAAAAGTTACCATAACGGAATACGAGGGATAATGCTATGATCACAATTGATCTTTTGCATGAGTCAAAAGAGCCATTCTATGAACAGATTTATAAATATATTCGAGATGAGATAAAAGCGGGAACTCTAAAAAAGAATACAAAACTTCCATCCAGTCGTGGGTTAGCAACCCATCTTGCAGTCAGTCGCAATACCATAGATACTGCTTATGCACAGCTCGTATCCGAAGGATATATTGAGTCCATACCAAAAAAAGGGTATTATGTGTGTGAATTGGAAGCAACAGTGGGAGAAGAACTGTTAGAGGATGATTGGGTAGAGGAAGAAAAAGCGGAAGAGAATTATATTGTTGATTTTTCACCAAATGGTGTTGATATGGAAAATTTTCCATATAATCAATGGCGAAAGCTCATAAAAGAAGTGATGATCAATGATAATAGTGAATTATTTCAATCTGGAGATCCGCAAGGAGATAGAGAGTTTCGGAAAACCATTCGTCTTTATCTTCATCAATCAAGAGGTGTGAACTGCCGAGAAAATCAAATTATTATTGGAGCAGGGATGGATTATCTCTTGTTGTTGCTCGGTATGTTGTTACAAAACGATAAAAAAATTGCATTTGAAAATGCAGTGTATCCGCAAGCATATAATGTATTTAAAAGTTTGGGATTTCAGAGTGAAGCAATTCCTTTGGATTCTCAGGGGATGGTTGTTCAAGAGCTAGAGAAGTCAGGATGTGATATTGCCTATGTAACGCCATCCCATCAATACCCAACTGGCATTGTGATGCCAATTAGTCGGCGTCTAAAATTGCTCTCATGGGCAAATGAAAAAGATGGACGTTATATTATTGAGGATGACTATGATAGTGAATTTCGTTATCATGGAAGACCAATACCGGCTCTGCAAGGAAATGATAGGAAAGGAAATGTGATTTATTTAGGGACATTTTCAAAGGGGATTGCACCAGCAATTCGTGTTTCCTATATGGTACTGCCACAGAGCCTATATAAAAAATTTAAAGAGAAATATTCTTTCTATTCTTCTACGGTGTCAAGAATTGATCAAGCGGTTATCAATCGCTTTATGATAGAGGGTCATTTTGAAAGACATTTGAATCGCATGAGAGGGATTTATAAAGCAAAGCATGATTGTCTTTTAAAAGAATTAAAGCAATTGGGAAATCAAATTAGCGTATTTGGAGAGAGTGCAGGACTGCATTTGCTGATTGCCTATCATGGAGAGAAGACAGAAGAAACTCTGATACAGTTAGCCAAGGAAAAACAAGTAAAAGTGTATCCAATGTCTAGCTATACTGGAGGTGAATCCATCTTCCCTTATCCGGTTTTTATTCTTGGGTTTGCCAGATTATCGGAAGAAGATATTAAGAAAGGAATTTCGATTTTAAAAAAAGTGTGGTAAGATATTAAAAAAGATATTATTTATAAGGAGAAGTAACATGCCCGTAATTACACCAAAGGACACAATTCAAAAAACTTATCGTCTAGAAACAAGACAAGCGGATGATTTAGAAAAACTCGCAAAAGCGGTTGGAAGAACTCAAAATGAGTTAATCGTCATGGCTGTTACAGAGTTACTTTACCAAAATCGCAAATATTTTGTTACAGATGTCGTAGAAAAACAGCTGACAGACGAACTGGAGCAAATTGTTCGCATTCGAGAAAATGAATACCACTATGGCACATCTTCTTGGAGCCTTGAGATGTTAAAGTTGGATGGCGACAAAGATGGGGAAAGTTGGTTCCATTTCTGTTATGAAGCAAAGAATAAAAAAAGCAAAGTGATCTTTAAAGAAGAAGGCGAAATTGACGTGAAAAAGGATGATGAGTGGAAAACATTTTTAGAGCAAGTCATTGCAAGTATGCAGTTGTATGCAGATGTTGATGACGAAGAAACAGCCATGTTTTTCCATGATTATTTCGCAAGTCGATCCTAAGATTTCATCGTTTATTTTCCCATTTCAAAGGAAAAATAAAATTAATAGGAGTGAAAAAAGATGTCAGAAAAAGATCAGGAATTTGATACTCTCGATCAAAAAGAAAAGGACGAAACAAAAGAGAAAAATTCTGATAACTCGAAAGAGGAGGAATACGAGGAATATTGTTTTTTATGTAGAAGAAGTGAAAGTCAATGTAAAAGTAAATTGATTCATTTGCCAAACAATATCAATATTTGTCCAGAATGTATGCAAAAAACATTTGATGGATTCAATCATTCACCGAATGTCCAGTTTATTGATATGAATAACTTCGATATGTCACAGCTTAATATGCTGAATTCCATGCCGAAGTCACAACGAGTAAAAAAGAAGAAGAAAGAAGAGAGCAAGCCAAAGAAAGAATTTAATATAAAAGATGTTCCGCCACCACATGAGATCAAAGCAAAACTCGATGAATATGTGATTGGACAAGAATATGCTAAAAAAGTGATTTCAGTTGCTGTATACAATCACTATAAGAGAGTTGCTACGAATACAATGGATGAAATTGAAATTGATAAATCCAATATGCTCATGATTGGACCAACTGGTTCTGGTAAGACATATTTGGTAAAAACATTGGCACGTCTTCTTGATGTACCCCTTGCCATTACTGATGCAACTTCTTTAACAGAAGCGGGATATATCGGAGATGATGTGGAAAGCGTTGTATCAAAATTACTGGCAGCAGCTGATAACGATGTGGAAAAGGCAGAGCGTGGTATTATTTTTATTGACGAAATTGATAAAATCGCAAAAAAACGCAATACCAATAGCCGTGATGTGAGCGGAGAATCTGTTCAACAGGGGCTTTTAAAATTATTAGAAGGCAGTGAAGTGGAAGTTCCAGTAGGAGCCAGCAACAAAAATGCAATGGTTCCTTTGGAAAGAATTAACACAAGAAATATTTTATTCATCTGTGGAGGAGCGTTCCCAGAATTAGAAACGATTATAAAAGAGCGTTTAACACAGCAGGCTTCCATTGGATTTTGTGCAGATTTAAAAGACAAGTTTGATAATGAGCCAAATCTTATTTCAAAAGTAACAGTGGAAGATTTAAGAGAGTTTGGAATGATACCAGAATTTATTGGACGACTTCCAATTATTTATACATTGGATGCTCTTAATAAAGATATGTTAATTCAAATTTTAAAAGAGCCAAAAAATGCGATTTTAAAACAGTATCAAAAACTGTTGGCATTAGATGAAGTGGATTTGAGATTTGATGATAGTGCCTTAGAAGTTATTGCAGAAAAAGCATTGGAGAAAAAGACAGGTGCTAGAGCACTTCGTGCCATTATTGAAAAATTCATGTTGGATATTATGTATCAAATTCCAAAGGATGATAATATTGGAAGAGTGACAATTACAAGAGAATACTTAGAAAATCGTGGAGCTCCAATCATTGAAATGAGAGGAACACCAGCTCTTCCTAGCATAAATTAAAAAAAATTGAATACAATAACTACAAAAAGGAAACAGATAAGATGACAGAAGAAGAATGCAAGCGTGCAGTCTATGATAATAATTATCTGGATCTAATTGTAGAATACAATGAGGAAGTGGGTGCAGTTTATAATCAATTTGACGTAACTTGTATCCAGTTCCTCAATTTTCGTTATGCCATTGCCCATTTGGATGGTGCAATATATCCGCCGTATAGTATTGAGGTATATGGCTATTCCAAGATTCCAAGATGTTTTGGGCTTATGGATCAGAGCAGTCTGCAAGAAGCTGGAATTATTCGGGTACAGGAATTGCCAGCCCTTGATTTAAGGGGGCAAAATGTGCTGATTGGAATGATTGATACAGGAATTGATTATACGAATCCCATCTTTCAGAATGCGGATGGCACAACAAGGATTCAGGCCATTTGGGATCAAACTATAAGAGATGGTGTGACTCCAGAGGGATTTTATTATGGTGCTGAATATCGTGCAGATGAGATCAATCGTGCGTTACAAAGTGATACTCCAGAACAGATTGTGCCATCAAAAGATGAGAACGGTCATGGAACGTTTGTAGCAGGTGTTTGTGCAGGTGGAAGGGATGAAGAAGGAGATTTTATCGGAGGTGCACCAGGGGCAGAATTGCTTGTTGTAAAATTAAAAGAGGCAAAAGAAAGTTTAAAAGAATTTCATCAGATCTATACAGATGCACCTGTTTATCAAGAAAATGATATTATGCTAGCTATTCGTTATATTACTCGAGTGGCGAGAGAACTGTTGCGTCCTCTTGTTATCTATATTGGCGTTGGTTCAAATCAAGGTGGGAAATGGGGAAAGGGACCTCTTAGTTCTTATATCTCTATTATTGGGGAGAGTATTGGTGTATGTGTCGTTGCTCCAGCAGGGAATGAAGGGCAAGCAAGAGCTCATTATTATGGTGGTGGAAGAGAAGGCAATCGAGTTGAAACAGTTGAATTAAATGTAGGAGAGGAAAGAGGATTTTCCATGGAACTATGGGGAAGATCTCCGAATACGTATTCGATTGCTCTCCGATCTCCGGGAGGAGAAGTCATTCCAAGAATTCAACCGGGGATTTCTGAAAGCCGAGAAGTTCAACTCATACTAGAACGAACAAGAGTTCGTGTGGATTATCAGCTAGTGGAGAGTGGAACAGGGGATGAGGTCATTGTCATATCTTTTGAAAATCCTACAAAAGGCATATGGGCAATCGATGTCTACTTGGAGGAATTGGATGATTCTGGATTTCATATGTGGTTGCCTATATCGCAATTTATTACAGAAGGCACGTATTTTATTCGCTCCGATCCGGATACAACCATTGTTGTACCGGGAACGACACCAGCAGTGATTACTTTTACCGCATATCGTCATGATAATAATAGTCTGTATTTACAGGCAAGCAGAGGATATGGAAGGAACTGTGGAATAAAACCTGATCTGGCAAGTCCTGGCGTCAATGTCTATGGACCGAATTTGCGTCAAGGATATACGAGGAAAACTGGAAGTAGTATTGCTGCTGCAATTGGAGCAAGTGCTTGTGCTCTCTTATTAGAATGGGGAATTATCCGTGGAAATATTCCGAATATGGATACCAATGCAATTAAAAAACTTTTAATCCGTGGAGCTGTTCGAGATGGCACTAGAACCTACCCAAATCGAGAATGGGGATACGGCAGGTTAAATTTGTATGAAACGTTTCAGCGATTAACAAGGTTATAATGGACAGAGGAACTATCTTCTTATTTGTAAAATATGGAAACATCAATTTCTTTCATAAAAGCAGAAAACTAAGACATACTAAGAGAGAAACAAGGGAGTTGTCATAAAGTATTTATGGCGTCCTTGACAGAAAACAATAAAAGGAGATGTTTTTATGAAAAAAACAAGTAAGAAATTCATGGCACTTGTCATGACAACAATGATGGTTTCCTTCGTTTTTGCAGGATGTGGTTCCGATACAATGAATGATGCCACAGGAACAGATATGACAACGGAAGTTCCAAATGGAAATTCCACAGCACCAGATGGAACAGGAGAACCAACGACAAATGATACACACGTTGGGGATGGCAGAGGAGATGGTGTAGTCGGTGATGTTGCAGACGGAGTAGGAAATGCAGTTGGTGATGTTGCCAATGGAGTAGGAGATGCAGTTGGTGATGTTGCAAGAGGAGTAGGAGATGCAGTTGGCGATGTTGCCAATGGAGTAGGAAACGCAGTTAATGGTGGCTTTGAATCCTATGAAGACGCTCATGACTATTTGCTTTCTCAATTAGGAACACAGGATAATGCAGGGGCTTATGAAGTGAGAAATGTAAAAAAAGAAGCAGTTACTTATAATAATGGACAAAAAGGATACCGATTTGAAGTGCATGATACAAGAGAAGGAAGCGATACAAGACTTGGAGTCTTTTATGTAGATCAAGAAACAGGAAAAGTTTATAAAGAAGATAAGAATGGAAATAATGTAACAGAATATTCTTTCTCATAATAGGGTGGAAGAATCCATGATAGTCGGCCATAAAAAAGAAGAGGAAAACGTTCTTTTCATAACAGGTACGCTGGCTGTCATGGATTTTTATGATCTTTATAACTTGATGGGATACATATCTTGACAAAACTTCATGAGGTATTATAAGATGGTAACTATGTGCCAACACACAGGGGAGTATGATTTCCCTTCGTATGGTTAGAATTTATTGAAAAAGACGAAATGATAGAAGAAACACAGGAGGTTTTATTGTGGCTGATTTAACAAATGAAATAAAAAAAAGACGCACATTTGCGATTATTTCTCATCCCGATGCTGGTAAAACAACATTAACAGAAAAATTTCTCTTATATGGAGGGGCAATTAACACTGCTGGTTCCGTAAAGGGAAAGGCAACATCCAAGCACGCTGTTTCCGACTGGATGGAAATTGAAAAACAAAGAGGTATTTCTGTAACTTCTTCTGTGCTTCAATTTAATTATGATGGATTTTGCATTAATATTTTGGACACCCCAGGACATCAAGACTTCTCAGAAGATACGTATCGTACATTGATGGCAGCGGACTCAGCTGTCATGGTCATTGATGCTTCAAAAGGTGTGGAAAAACAGACAATTAAACTGTTTAAAGTCTGCGTTATGCGTCATATTCCAATTTTTACTTTTATCAATAAGTTGGATAGAGAAGCAAACGATCCATTTGAGTTGCTTGATGAAATTGAGAATGTTTTAGGCATTCGGACTTGTCCAATCAACTGGCCAATTGGATGTGGAAAACAATTTAAAGGAGTATACGATCGCAATACAAAAAACATTACAACTTTTAAAGCGGTATCAAGTGGTGGACAAAAGGTAGCAGAAACACAAGAAATTCCTGTGGATTCTGAGGAAACACGAGCAGAAATTGGATATGCACTCCATGATCAATTGTTGGATGATATTGAACTTTTAGACGGAGCCAGCGACGAGTTTGATCAAGAAAGAGTCAGTGCAGGAGAACTCACTCCAGTGTTCTTTGGTTCTGCTTTAAATAATTTTGGTGTGGAAAACTTTTTACAACACTTTTTAGCTATGACTAGTTCTCCACTTCCAAGAACTTCTAATATTGGAGAAATCAGCCCATTTAGCGATAATTTCTCGGCATTTGTATTTAAAATTCAGGCGAATATGAATAAAGCTCATCGTGACCGCATCGCTTTTATGCGTATTTGTTCTGGAAAATTTACTGCTGGAATGGAAGTATTCCATATACAGGGAGGAAAAAAGATCAAACTTTCTCAACCACAACAAATGATGGCAGAAGAGCGTCATATTGTAGAAGAAGCCTATGCTGGAGATATTATTGGTGTATTTGATCCTGGTATTTTCTCCATTGGTGATACGATTTGTACAGGAAGTGAAAAGTTTGAATACGAAGGAATTCCTACCTTTGCACCAGAACATTTTGCTAGAATACGTCAAGTGGATACGATGAAGAGAAAACAGTTTATTAAAGGAATTAATCAGATTGCACAAGAAGGTGCTATTCAGATTTTCCAAGAATACAATACAGGTATGGAGGAGATCATTGTTGGTGTCGTTGGTGTACTCCAATTTGACGTATTGAAATTTAGATTGGAAAATGAATATAATTGTGAAATTCGTATGGAAACACTTCCTTATACAGATATTCGTTGGATTAAAGATCGAGAAATGGATATGAATCAGTTAAAAGGAGTTTCTGACGTGAAAAAAGTAAAAGACTTAAAAGGAAATCCTCTCTTATTGTTCTCTAATCAGTGGACGATTCGTATGGTATTAGAAAGAAACGAAGGATTGGAATTATTAGAATTTAGTAAATAATCTGTAACATTCTTTAGGCTCCTTTATAAAAAATAATAAGAAACTTAATTGTTTTGTAATGAAAAAATAACACACATTATGTCGAAATTGTGTTATACTATTCATAGATTATGTTTAAAATGAGTATGATTTATGTGAGATAGCCATGAGAATGTTTCACATAGATCAAAAGATGCCTAGAGGAGGAAGTAAGAATGAAACAGAGAAAAAAATGGATGATATTTGCACTTTCTGCTCTTCTAGCGGGAACCATTTTTACAGGATGTGGTTCGAAATCAGTCGAGCCAAATAAGGTTGAAGCATCAAAAGACGGGAAAAAAACAACTACAACACATATGACAGAGAGTACAAATCAGATGACTTTTACAGAACGTGTTGTACAACTTCCTGTTGATTATGTATTTAATCAAGAGCCGGATACGACTTATAAATCCGAAAAAGTGATTTCTGCTGATTGGAAGAGTAGCAATCCAAGTTATGTGGAAGTGGATCGCGATACGGGTGATATTACTGCGTTACCAGCAGGGGCTGGAAAAGAAGTGACGATTTCTTTGATCCATATTTTAGAAGATGGCTCAGAAGTCGAAGGTTCTTATAAAGTAAAAGTGCAACAAAAGATTAAGAGTTTAAAGTTGAGTGCTACAACAACGACAATCAATATTGGAAAAAAGGTACAGATTAAAGATACAAGCACTCCGAAGTCTGCTGGCACTCCAGAACTAAAGTGGAGTAGCAGTAATCCAAAATATGCGGTTGTTACAGCAGAAGGAATTGTAAAGGCAAAAAAAGAAGGGGCTGGAAAAAAAGTGACGATTACAGCCACGACAACCGATGGCTCTAAGATCAAAAAGAGCATAACATTTCGTATTATTGATCCAGATCAGCCGATGATTGCATTGACATTTGATGATGGACCATCTTATGAAAGTACAAAAATTATTGTTGATACGCTAAAGAAATATGATGCTAAAGCAACATTCTTTGTTCTTGGGGAACATCTCACAAAAGGACAAGAAAAAAATCGTGAAATACTAAAACAAGCCTATGAAAACGGAAATGAAATCGCAAGCCATACATATGATCATAAACAGTTGACCAAATTGACTATACCTGAGATTAAGAGCGAGACATCAAAGACAAGCGATTTGATCAAAGAAATTACAGGAGAAGCTCCAAAACTTTTGCGTCCTCCATATGGTGCTATTAATGATACGGTTTCCCAAAATATTGGATATCCATTGATTTTGTGGTCCGTTGATACCTTAGATTGGAAGACAAGAAATATCGATTCTAATGTGCAGGCAGTGTTAAATGGAGCAAGAGATGGTGCTGTTATTTTAATGCACGATATTCATATGCCAAGTGCAAAAGCGGTAGAAATTGTAGTGCCAAAGTTAGTGGAAAAGGGATATCAGCTTGTTACAGTCAGTGAATTAGCACAAGCAAAAGGCATTACATTAGAAAATGGAAAGCGTTACGGAAGTATGCACGCTTCTAATTAATGAAGTTTTATAGAAAACATGATAAGAAAAGCGGTGAGAAATGCAAAATGCAGATTTCTCACCGCTTTTTGTTTTGTGCGTTTTCTTCTGGCAAGAAATGCAAAATATTTTTATGAATTTTAAAAATAAAAAAAAGAAAAGATATAAAACCCTTGAATTTTCATGTGATTTCACTGTGAAGAAGTAAATTTTGCAGGATAAAAATTAAAAAAATAAAAAATAAAATGGCTATTTTACTAGAAATTTTGTAAAAAAATGAAGGATTTTAAAATGATTATTCAAAAAAAACGCGTTTTTCCATTGACGAATGAAAAAGTGGAGAGTATAATTGTAGTCAATCGAATCCAGAAATTTTTTGTAGGAATCCGAGTGAATGAAAAAAATGAGATTATAATGAAGAAAGAGGAAGAGTATTATGAGAAAAATGATGAAAAAAACCATCGCGGTCATGATGGCAACAATGATGGCAGTATCTATGGTAGCATGTGGGGGAGCAAGTGGAAGTTCGGGGGGTGATGAAAACACATTGCTCATCGGTAGTATGGGACCGACTTCTGGTCCGAATGCCTCTTATGGTACTTCTGTCAAAAATGGAGCGACAATTGCGGTAAATGAAATTAACGAAAAAGGACTTGACGGCGAAAAACTGGATGTTACATTAAAGTTACAGTTTGAAGATGATCAAGCAGATGCACAAATCGCATCCAACGCTTATTCTAAACTGATTTCCGATAATATGGATGTCTTGCTTGGGGCTACTACTTCCGGTGCTTGTCAGGCAGTCAACAAATTAGCACAAAAAGACAACTTATTAATGGTAACACCTTCTGGTTCTGCACAAGATATTACAGAGCCAGAAAATGTATTCCGTATTTGTTTTACGGATCCATTACAAGGAATAAAAATTGCTGACTTAATTGCTGATACATTGCAATATAAAGATGTGGCAGTGCTTTATGATGTATCCAGTGACTATGGAAAAGGAATCTATGAGGCGTTCATCGAAGAAGCAAAAGCAAAAGGTCTTAATGTTGTGGCAGATCAATCTTTTAGCGGTGGCGATAAAGACTTTAATACGCAGCTTACAACCATTAAATCTTCTGGTGCTGATGTGATCTTTGTGCCAGGATATTACCAAGAAGCATCTTTCATTTTGACACAAGCTCGTCAACTTGGAATTGATACACCATTTGTAGGAAGTGACGGATGGGATGGTGTTACAACACAACTTGGAGAAAATGCGGATATTGCCAATGGAGCGATTTTCTTAAGTCCTTTCTTCTCTGCTGATACAACAGAAAACGTGAAAAACTTTGTCGATTCCTATAAGAAAGAATATGGTAGCACACCAGATCAGTTTGCCGCAGATGCTTATGACGGAGTTTATGCCATTGCAAAAGCCTACAAATTAGCAGGTTCTAAAGATAGTGATAAATTGATTGAAGCGATGAAGAGTGTAGAAGTTGATGGTGTGACAGGGAAATTCTCCTTTGACGCTGATGGAAATCCAAACAAAGATGCAAAATATATTCAGATTGAAGAAGGACAGTATACTTTGTTTAATAGATAAATGATCCTTTGATGGGAAAAGTCGCTGTCACAAAATAAAAAACTATTTTGTGGCAGTTTCTTTTTGCGTGGAAGGCATAAGTCAAGCGGAAATGCTTGACGCCGCCCACGAACGTGAGAAGTTCGCAAAGCGTGCTTCTCATCGTTTGTTCATATGGAAAAATAAAAGGATAGTGTCAAAAAGAAAAAGAGGTGAAATGATGAAATTTCTTGCCCAGATTATTAATGGTTTGAGTTTAGGGAGCATTTATGCTCTCATTGCTCTTGGATACACAATGGTGTATGGAATTGCGAAAATGATCAATTTTGCTCATGGAGATATCATTATGGTAGGTGCGTACGCTGTGTATTTGTCATTGACAGTAGCACATCTTCCAATTCCAGTGGCAATTTTAGTTGGAATTGCTACCTGTTCAATTTTGGGTGTGGTGATTGAGAAGATTGCTTATAAACCCCTTAGAAATGCTCCATCGTTAGCTGTTTTAATTACTGCAATTGGAGTGAGTTACTTTTTACAAAGTGCTGGACTTATTTTGTTTGGTTCTCAGGCAAAAGCCTTTAAGTCCATTGTTACAGTAAAGCCAATTCATATAGGGGATATTACAATTTCAGGAGAAATCATTGTAACAATCACTGTAACAATTCTTTCTATGATTCTACTTACTTTATTTATACATAAAACAAAAGCTGGTAGTGCTATGTTGGCTGTATCAGAGGATAAAGGTGCTGCTCAGCTGATGGGAATCAATGTTAATCGCACAATTTCTATGGTATTTGCCATTGGTTCTGGTTTAGCTGCTATTGCTGGAGTATTATATGCTTGTACGTATGGTTTCATCGACCCATATATGGGTTCTATGGCAGGAATCAAAGCCTTTGTTGCAGCTGTCTTAGGTGGAATTGGAAGTGTACCGGGGGCAATGATTGGAGGAGTCTTATTAGGAGTCATTGAAAGTTTATCCAAAGCATATATTTCTACACAACTTGCAGATGCCATCGTATTTGGTGTGTTAATTCTTATGTTAATCATTAAGCCAGCGGGTATTCTTGGTGTGGTAAGAAAAGAGAAAGTGTAGGTGAGAGCAATGAAAAAATTATTATCAAAACAAAATTTATTTCGTATCATTGCGATTATAGGCATTTTCTTGATTCTATATGTTGCAGTGGAAAATGGAATCTTAACAAGGCAGTACAGCTCTTTATTAATTCCAGTTGGAATCAATATTATTTTAGCCGTATCCTTGAATTTGACAACTGGATTTTTAGGGGAGTTGACGTTAGGTCATGCTGGATTCATGTCTGTTGGTGCTTATGCAGGTGCACTTTTTAGCATTTATACTGGTCTTCCATATTTTCCGGGATTTATTCTTTCACTACTGGTTGGAGGCATTGTAGCAGCAATTTTTGGACTCATTATCGGCGTTCCTGTGTTACGTTTAAAAGGAGATTATTTAGCTATCGTTACGTTGGCTTTTGGTGAAATTATCCGATCTATTATTACCAACTTAAAGATTACAGGCGGAGCGTCAGGGCTTAATAATATTCCGATGTATACTAGTTATATTTCTGTGTATGTTGTCGTGATCATTACAATTTTAATTGTGATGAACTTAGTGAATAGCCGTCATGGAAGGGCAATTTGCTCCATTCGTGAAGATTATATCGCTTCTGAATCCGTGGGAATTTCTCTTACAAAATATAAGATTTTAGCCTTTGTTTCAGCCGCATTTTTTGCTGGAATGGCAGGTGTGCTTTATAGCCATAATTTAGGATTTGTTCAGGCAAAGACGTTTGATTACAATAAGTCCATTGAAATTCTTGTAATCGTTGTTCTCGGTGGAATGGGTAGCATTAAAGGTTCTATTATTTCAGCTATTATTATTACCATTCTTCCAGAAATGCTTCGTGGAATGGATGATTTCCGTATGCTTATTTATGCCATTGTTTTAATTGCTATGATGTTATTTAATGCGTCAAAATTCAAAGAATGGCTTAGAGTGTGGCTCCATAACCATATGCCAAAGAAAGCGGTCAAAGGAGGAAATTCATAATGGGTGCGTTATTAGAAGTAAAAAATTTAGGAATCTCTTTTGGTGGTCTTCGTGCTGTGGATGGGTTTAATATTACAATTCAACACAAACAGCTCTATGGATTAATTGGGCCAAACGGGGCAGGAAAGACAACCGTATTCAATTTGTTGACAGGAGTTTATGAGCCAACAGATGGTGTAATTTTATTGGATGGAAAAAAATTTGTGAATATGAATCCTGCACAGATTAACAAAGCAGGAATCGCAAGAACATTTCAAAATATTCGTCTGTTCAAGAACATGACAGTGCTTGATAATGTAAAAATTGCCATGCACAATCAAGTAAAATATAATTTATTCGAAGGCGTTTTCCGGTTGCCAAGATATTTTAAAGAAGAAAAACAAATGGATGAAAAGGCGATTGAGTTATTAGCAGTATTTGAGCTGGATCAGGAATATAAAACGCTAGCTAGCAATCTTCCTTATGGAAAACAAAGAAAATTAGAGATAGCAAGAGCCCTTGCAACCAATCCGAAATTATTGCTTCTTGATGAACCAGCAGCCGGAATGAATCCACAAGAAACAGATGAACTCATGAAAACCATTCGTTTTGTAAGAGATCACTTTGGAATTTCTATTTTGCTGATTGAACATGATATGAAACTTGTTTCCGGTATCTGTGAAGAAATTACAGTGTTGAATTTTGGTACGGAGTTAGCTCATGGTACACCAGAGGTTGTGTTAAATGATCAAAGAGTCATAACAGCATACCTAGGAGAGTAGGAGGAAACAAAATGGCATTATTAGAAGTAAAAGATTTGGAAGTCCATTATGGAATGATCAAAGCTATCAAAGGAATTAGTTTTGATGTAAAAGAGGGAGAAGTTATCGCGTTAATTGGAGCAAATGGTGCAGGAAAGACGACGACACTTCATACCATCACAGGATTGAAGAAAGCAAGTGCAGGTTCTATTATATTTGAAGGGCAGAACCTATTAAAGATACCAGCCCATAAAATTGTAGGGCTTGGCATGGCTCATGTCCCAGAGGGAAGACGAATTTTCCCAACCCTCTCTGTTTTTCAGAACTTAAAACTTGGGGCTTATACGAGAAATGATAAAGCCGAAATGGCACAGACAATAGAAAAAATTTATCAACGTTTTCCGAGATTGGAAGAGAGAAAAAATCAGATTGCTGGAACATTGAGCGGTGGAGAACAGCAGATGCTTGCTATGGGAAGAGCGTTGATGTCCCATCCAAAAATAATTTTAATGGATGAACCTTCTATGGGATTATCCCCATTGTATGTTTCTGAAATCTTTGATATTATTAAAGAAATCAGTGCGGGAGGAACGACGGTTCTTCTTGTAGAACAAAACGCAAAAAAAGCACTTTCTATCGCGGATCGGGCATACGTCTTAGAAACAGGAAAGATTGTAATGTCTGGCGATGCCAAGAAAATGATGGATGATGAATCCATTAAAAAAGCCTATCTTGGAGAATAAAGAGGAGGGAAGGCATCATGGAAAAATTCGTAGTTACTATTGCAAGAGGATATGGAAGTGGTGGAAGAACCATTGGACAGATGTTGGCAGAAATTCTTAAGATTAAATCGTATGATACCGAGATCTTAAAGATGGCATCGGAAGAAAGCGGAATTAACGAGGCACTTTTTGGAGAAGCCGATGAGAAGTTGAAAAATCCTCTGATGCGATATACAAAAGGAATCTATAAAGGGCGAATCATCACACCGGATAAAGAAGATTATGTATCTGATGCAAATCTATTTAATTTACAAGCAAATGTGGTAAAGCGTTTAGCGGATCAGGAAAGCTGTGTTATCATTGGACGCTGTGCTGACTATATTTTAAAGGACTATAAAAATGTATTGCGGGTTTATGTTCATGCTCCGTTAGAAAGTTGTGTGGAAACGTTAGTATCCATGTCCAGTTTAACACCAAAAGAAGCGGAGAAACGAATCCTTAAAATTGATAAGAATAGAGCTTATTACTATAAACACTATACCGGAAGAGATTGGGATAATGCAGGCAACTATGATCTGTGTTTAAACAGCCAAGATCTTGGATTTGAAAAGTGTGTGGAAGTCATTAAGGATGTGTTAAAAATTCGTTTTTCCTAAGCAAAAGAAAAGCATTCAAAGAGAGAAAAGAGCAGTCAGATTTTTAAAAGTATGGCTGTTCTTTTTTATTTACGCGGAAGCAACGAGTCGTGCAAGAGCATTTATGCTCTTATATGACGACTGCTCGCGAACGTGAGAAACTCGCATAGCGTGTTTCTCATCGTTTACGCAAAGACAACGAGCCATGCGAGAGCAAGTATGCTCACATTTGACGCCGCCCACGAACGTGAGAAGTTCGCAAAGCGTTTCTCATCACTTGGAAATTTTGGGACTCTCCTGACAGTAGGTTGTATGTAATAGAAGAAGGCTATACAATATGGATAGGAGGTGGATGATATGTATCAAGTGGATAATGAAAAATTCGGAAAATTTTTAAGTGAAATGCGAAAGGAAAAAAATATGACCCAAAAGGAATTGGCGGAGAAACTGTTTGTTTCTGATAAGACAGTCAGCAAGTGGGAATGTGGTAATAGTATGCCAAATGTTGTCTTATTGATACCAATTGCTGATACATTAGGAGTGACAGTGACAGAACTTTTAAATTTAGTTGGCACTATCTATGTTGTCGGGAAGAAATATGAATAATTTTAACAAAATAAAAATTGTCATTTTGAAAAGGAAACCTATCTTGATTTTATGAATGGGATTCAGTATAATAATTGCATACAATAATGTCTGAATACCAGAAATTTACAAGATTATGGTGTTCTATTGTTTTTAATGGAGGAAGAAAAATGGCATACCAAGCAGAACAAGCGGAGAAATATTCTTTGCGGGTGCAGGTTTATTATAAATTACGTGACAATATTTTAAATGGTGTCTATGAAGAGGGGATGCTTTTACAGGAAATTAAAATTTCTGAAGAGTTTGGAGTGAGCAGAACTCCAGTGCGTGAGGCATTAAAGCAGTTGGAATTAGAAGGATTGATTCTTATGATTCCAAATAAAGGTGCTAGAGTATTAAGCATTAGTACAGAAGATATTAAGGACATCTATGAGATTCGCAGTCTAATAGAAGGAATGGCTGCAAGACTGGCAGCGGAAAAAATTACGGATGAGGAACTGAAAAAAATGGAGGAAACGCTGGACTTAGAAGAATTCTTTATTATGAAAAATAATATAGAAGGCACAACAGGGGAAGATAGCAGTTTCCATCAAATTATGTATAGTTCTTGTCATAGCCGATATTTAGAGCATATTTTGACAGATTTTCATCGATATTGTCAGATGGCGAGAAGTAAATCTTTAGCTTCTAAGGGGAGATCTCCTAAGTCATTAGAGGAACACCGAGCTATCTTTGAAGCATTAAAAGCTCACGATGGAGATCGAGCAGCAGAATGTGCTACAAGACATGTATTAAATAGCAAAGAGAACCTTTTGAAGTATTTGGAGTAGAGATTTCATGAATGCGGAGAAACGAAGAGAACGGATTGTAGAATTATTAAAAAAAGAGGAGCGTCCAATCAGTGCTTCTGCTTTGGCAAAAGAATTTGGCGTTAGCAGACAAGTTATCGTCGGTGATGTAGCACTTTTACGAGCCACAGGGGAATTGATCACATCAACTGCCAGAGGGTATGTGTTAGAAAAAGCAGAGGAAAATGGGATTTATGAAGTGCTTTTTTGTAAACATAGTATAGAGGATACAGAAAAAGAGCTGAATCTCATCGTTGATTATGGGGGAGAAGTCATGAATACTATGATTGAACATCCCATTTATGGAACGATTACAGCTAGTTTAAAATTAAAAGATCGATATGAAGTAAAAGAGTTTATCAAAAAACAGCAAAAGTATGGTTCTGGCTTTATGAGTCAAATGACGGGTGGATACCATGCCCATATGGTTCGTTGTCATTCAAAAGAAGCATTGGAGCGAATAAAGAATGCTTTAAGACAGGAAGAGATCTTGGAAGATTTAGAGAGTTTAGAGAGATAGGATTTGGATAAAAATGCAAAAAAATAAAGTATGGCGTTTTTTCTCATGGGTGCCAATGCTCGTTATGATGAGAATTATTTTTGGCTTTTCTGGACAAGACGGGGAAACTTCTGGTGGGCTTAGTGAGAAAATAGGCAACAGTATTGTGCAGATAATTGATAAAGTTTCTCGTTTAGAACTTTCCACAGAGGAGAAAGAGATCTGGATAGAGGCTCTTCAATTTCCTATTAGAAAGACTGCTCATATGATGGAATATGCACTATTATTCTTGACCATACTGCTTCCTATTATAGTGTGGCATTTGGGGAAAAATCGGTTTCAATGTTACTTATTTAGTTGGATTTGTACGGTGCTGTTTGCTTGTACGGATGAATTTCATCAGCTCTTTGTTCCAGACAGAGCAGGACGCATACAAGATGTCTGTATTGATGGAATAGGAGCTTTTATTTGTGCAATTTTTCTGTGGAAGATTAAAAATGTGTTAAAAAATCAAAGAGATAAAAAAATAGTTTGACATTTTTCGCATTCAATTATATGATATAATATATCTTCATGTAATAGACTAGATAAAATACATGAAAGAGATCGGATCATTTAATGGAAATCTAGCCTATTGAGAAGAAATTTACAAAATTTATGGAGGTAGAAAAGATGGAATTAAAAGGATCAAAAACAGAGAAAAATTTGATGGAAGCTTTTGCTGGAGAATCTATGGCAAGAAATAAATACACATATTTTGCAAGCGTTGCAAAAAAAGAAGGGTATGAACAAATTGCTGCTATTTTCTCCCATACAGCAGATAACGAAAAAGAACATGCTAAACTCTGGTTCAAAGAGTTAGAAGGCATTGGCAACACAATGGAAAACTTAAAATCTGCAGCAGAAGGCGAAAACTACGAATGGACAGATATGTATGATCGCTTTGCAAAAGAAGCAGAAGAAGAAGGATTCAAAGTTCTTGCAGCAAAATTCCGTATGGTAGCAGCTATCGAAAAAACACATGAAGAAAGATATCGTAAATTATTACATAACGTAGAAATGCAAGAAGTGTTCAAAAAAGCAGAAGAAAAAATTTGGGAATGCAGAAACTGCGGACATCTCATCATGGGAAAAGAAGCTCCTGGTGTTTGTCCAGTATGTGCACATCCACAAAGCTATTTTGAAGTACATGCTAAAAACTACTAATTCATAAATAAAAAGACTACTAGGATATAGTTCCTAGTAGTCTTTTTTGTTATATGAGGGTAGCACTTATATGGTCACTCTTATAGATGTGAAAAACTCGCTATCCATTGCTGAAAATAACTTTAAAATCGTAAGGAGTGTGCAACGCATACTTTGTATGAATGATATAGGAGAAATAGAGCATAGTTATATAAAAAGAGAAGAAAGAAAATACTATGAACAGTCAGAAGGTGGATAACCAATTGAATCTTGCTTTAGATTCCACATTACAAGAGAGAGAAAAGTCTTTGGATCTCAACATTGGATTCAATGCTGAAACTGATACATGGGATTTGATTCTAAAGTATTCAGGAGATTTGGCTATATTAGAAGAAAAATTTTTTGCTAAGGTTACGTATTTGATGAGTGGATATGCGATTATTACTATTCGTGAAGAATATATTGATGAACTAACACAATATCCGCAAGTAGAATTTATTGAAAAGCCAAAAGGACTGCATTGGGAGCAAAGCAAAGAACTTGTGGATAGTTGTATTTATCAAGTAAAGCGTCCACCCTATGAACTAAATGGAACAGGAGTTTTAGTGGCAGTCATTGATTCTGGCATTGATTATACCCATCCTGAATTTCGCAATGAAGATGGTACAACGAGAATTGAGGCAATTTGGGATCAGACCATTCAAGGTGCTCCTCCCACAGGGTATCAGTTGGGGACTCTTTATACAAAAGAACAGATCAATGAAGCATTAGAAAGTGGAAATAACCGTCTATCCATTGTGCCATCAACGGATTTATCTGGACATGGAACTCACGTAGCAGGAATCTGTGCAGGAAAAAGCGGAGTGGCATCAAAGGCACAAATTATAGCAGTCAAACTAGGAAATCGAGGACAGCGTTCTTTTCCAAGAACAACGGAACTTATGGAGGCAGTCAATTTTGTTGTTCAGTTTGCTTTAGCAAGGAATTTTCCTGTCGCCATCAATCTGAGTTTTGGAAATAATTATGGAGGACATGATGGAAGCAGTTTGATGGAAACATTTTTAGATGATATATCCGCTGTTGGAAGAATGGTCATTGTCTGTGGTTCTGGCAATGAAGGAGGCAATTCAAGGCATGCTGGGGGAGTTTTGACAGCAGGAAGTTCATCCAAAATAGAGCTATCCATTTCTGATTATGAACCTTCCATTAATTTACAGCTTTGGAAGTCGTATACGGACAATTTTAGAGTCTATTTATCCGACCCTTCCAATCGAAGAATTGGACCGATTGATCAGGTATTGGGGACACAGCGATTTACTCTTGGGAACACGAGAATTTTAATTTATTTTGGTGAACCTGCTCCTTATAACCGAGATCAAGAAATCTACATTGAGTGGATTCCGATTAGAGATTATATAGATTCTGGCGTTTGGACAGTGGAACTATTTCCAGAGAGAATCGTATCAGGGCGATATGATATGTGGTTACCAGTTGCAGAGGCAACGGGTGACTTCAGCCGATTTTTGTTTGCAGATGAATATCAAACTCTGACGATTCCATCAACGGCTGATAAAGTGATTACAGTTGGAGCTTATGATTCAGAAATCGATGGTCTTGCTTATTTTAGTGGAAGGGGATTTACAAGAAGAAATCAAGTGAAGCCAGATTTAGTTGCCCCAGGTGTTAATATTCGTTCAGCGAATCCGGGAGGAGGATATAGTATTCGAAGTGGAACATCAATGGCAACTCCTTTTGTTACCGGTTCTTCGGCACTTTTAATGGAATATGGAATTATAAAGGGCAACGATCCCTATCTCTATGGAGAGAAAGTAAAAGCGTATTTACTGCGAGGAGCAAAAGAACTTCCTATACTTTCTGAATATCCAAATCCTATTCTTGGATATGGAGCGTTATGCCTTCGAGATTCCATGCCATGACCATATGAAATAGGGATAGAAAACAGTAAAAAAATATGCTATGATGATAATTACGGCAGAGAAGTGTCCGTAAAATGCTCCAAGAAACTTTGGAGCTCATCCCTTACAGAAAAGAGAAAGTGGTGAATCAAAATGGCAACAAAAGGAACGTCAAAATCGACAAAGAACTCCTCATCAAGAAGGAGAACAAACACGGCAAGAAAAAGGAAAAGCCAAACAAAAAAGTCAAGAGTGGTGCAAACACCAAACAAATGGAAGCGAAAGAAAAATAAAAGAAGGTTGACCATTTTAGGAATTGTTCTTGCTATTTTACTTGTGATCGGAGGAATTTTTGAATTTACAGAATATCGAAAGGAATCATCTTATCGTTTAGTTGGAATTGAGTATTTTAAACAACAAGAGTATGAAGAGGCACAAAAACAATTTGAAAAGGCCTTAGATCATCATAATATTTTTGGAAAAAATCTGACACAGGATGTGCGATATTATTTAGCCGAGTCCTATTTTCTTGATGAAGAATATGAAAAGGCATTAAATCTCTATCAAGAAATCAGTCGAAAAGAAAAAAATAAAGGCTATGCAGAGTGCTATATTGGTGCAAGTTATGCAAAACTTGGTGATACTGATCGAGCAAAAGAAATGTTTGAAAAGAGTATTTCTTTAGGAAATGAAGAAGGATATCACTATTTAAGTAAAATGTATTATGATTTAGGAGATTATGATAAAGCAATAGAAAATGAGAAGGAGTTCATGGAGAGAAGAGAACCAGATGGAACTTCTTATATGCTACTGGCAAAGAGCTATTGTAAAGATAAGAAATTTAAACAGGCAATTCAAGCGGTGGAAGAAGGAATCGCCCTTGATGACAATGAAAAACAAGCACTTCTCTTTGAAGAAATTGTTATTTATGAGCAAAAGCTGGACTTTGAAACAGCCTATGAAAAATGTTTGAGTTATGTGAATGCTTATCCAGATGACAAAATAGCAAAGGAAGAGCTGGAATTTTTGGAGACGAGATAAATGACGATATTATATGATATGGAACAAGAAGAAGAAAAAGTAATTCTTGTCAGCGTTAATGTAGGTGACATTCATGATGCAGAAGAATCTTTGGATGAATTGGAAGAGCTTGTGGAAACAGCGGGAGCTACGACAGTTGGAAGAGTGATTCAAAATCTGGAGCATATAAATTTGGCAACCTATGTGGGAAAAGGAAAATTAGAAGAAGTGCGTATGATGGTAGATGCACTTGGAGCGACAGGAATTGTTTGTGATGATGAACTTTCGCCTGCTCAGATTAAAAATTTGGAAGATGCCCTTGATACGAAGATTATGGATCGAACTTTGATTATTTTGGATATCTTTGCAAAAAGAGCGAGAACAAGAGAAGGAAAGATTCAAGTAGAATTAGCACAATTAAAATATCGCTCTTCAAGACTGATTGGGCTTAGAAGCTCTCTATCACGTCTTGGTGGAGGGATTGGAACGAGAGGTCCAGGGGAAAAGAAATTAGAAATCGATCGCCGTTTAATTCGGGATCGCATTGCACAGCTTTCAAAAGAGTTAGAAGAAGTAAAGAAAAACCGCGATGTACAGCGTCAGTTAAGAAGTAAAAAACATACGCCGGTGATCTGTATTGCAGGATATACCAATGCGGGAAAATCAACATTGTTGAATCGCTTGACGAAAGCAGGTGTTTTAGAGGAAGATAAGCTATTTGCAACCCTTGATCCAACAACGAGAAGTTTGAAGTTGCCAAAAGGACAAGAGATTTTGCTTACGGATACCGTTGGATTTATTCGAAAATTACCGCATCACTTAGTGGATGCTTTCCGTTCCACTTTAGAAGAGGCAAAATATAGTGATATGATTCTCCATGTTGTGGATTGTGCCAATCCACAGATGGAGAAACACATGGATGCTGTCTATGACACGTTTCATCAATTAAAAGTTGAGAATAAAACAATGATAACGGTATTCAATAAAATGGATTTATTAAGCCATGATACGATTTTAAAAGATCCAAAGGCAGATCATGTCATTCGCATTTCTGCAAAGGAAGAAGTAGGATTAATCCAGCTATTAGAATTAATGGAAGAGATTTTAACAAAACAGCAAGTCTATATTGAGAAAACCTATTCTTATGCAGAAGCAGGTGTGATTCAGCTCATTAGAAAATATGGACAACTTTTAGAAGAAGAGTATCAAAGCGAAGGCATCTTTGTTCGTGCCTATGTTCCAAAAGAAATGGAAAAACAAGTATAAAGGTGATTTGTGGAGGAATACCCATAAGTTTTTAAGGTTTAAACGCCTTAGAAATGGATTAAAATTGAATGAGATTATAAGTGGAAAACACTATATCTAGTATTTTCGATGAAAATCGAATATAGATATAGTGTTTTCTTTGTTGACTTCATATGTGGGATCTGCTACAATAACAGTAAGTCGCCTGTCCAGAAAATAGGAGTTTTTTGGGGGCGTTTTTTAGCAGGACAGCAAAATGTTGCCCTATGTATTAATGGAAATACAGAAAGGGAAAGGAAGATTGAAATGTTACAAGTAGTAAAACGAGATGGAGAAGTCGCAGACTTTGACCTAAAAAAAATAAGCAATGCCATAAAAAAAGCGTTTGACGCCACAGAAAAGGTGTATACGAAAGATATCGTGGATTTGATTTCTCTTCGAGTGACTGCGGATTTTCAGACGAAATTAATAGACGATAAAGTGTCAGTGGAGGATATTCAGGATAGTGTAGAACGTATTTTGGAACAAACGGGCTATACTGATGTAGCAAAATCCTACATTTTATACAGAAAACAGCGTGAAAAGATTCGCAATATGAAATCTACCATTTTAGACTATAAAGATATTGTAGATAATTATGTGAAAGTATCTGATTGGAGAGTAAAGGAAAATTCTACCGTTACTTATTCCGTTGGTGGTTTGATTCTTAGCAATTCTGGTGCTATCACAGCTAATTATTGGTTGTCCGAGATTTATGATGAAGAGATTGCCAATGCCCATAGAAATGTTGATATTCATTTACATGATCTTTCTATGTTAACAGGATATTGTGCAGGATGGTCATTAAAACAGCTTATTCAAGAAGGTCTTGGTGGAATTACTGGTAAGATTTCATCCGCTCCAGCGAAGCACCTCTCTGTACTCTGTAATCAGATGGTGAATTTTTTAGGAATTATGCAAAATGAATGGGCAGGAGCACAAGCATTTTCTTCCTTTGATACATATTTAGCTCCATTTGTTAAAAGCGATAATTTAACGTATCCAGAAGTGAAGAAATGTATCGAATCTTTTATTTATGGAGTGAACACCCCAAGCAGATGGGGAACACAATCTCCGTTTTCCAATATTACATTGGATTGGACAGTTCCAGAGGACATGGCGGAAATGAAAGCGATTGTTGGAGGTAAGGAACAAGATTTTTGCTATAAAGATTGTAAAAAAGAAATGGATATGGTGAATAAAGCCTTTATTGAAGTTATGATTGAAGGTGATTATAATGGACGTGGCTTCCAGTATCCGATTCCAACGTATTCCATTACAAAAGATTTTGATTGGTCAGATACGGAAAACAATCGACTTTTATTTGAAATGACAAGTAAATATGGAACACCATATTTTTCAAATTATATTAACAGTGATATGAAACCAAGTGATGTAAGAAGTATGTGCTGTCGTCTACGTCTTGATTTGCGTGAGCTTCGGAAAAAAACAGGCGGTTTCTTTGGCTCTGGGGAGTCCACAGGCTCCATTGGAGTTGTAACTATTAATCTTCCTAAAATTGCCTATCAATCAAAAAATGAAGAAGAGTTTATGAAACGATTGGATCGCTTGATGGATATTTCTGCTCGTTCTCTTCATGTAAAACGAGAAGTTATCACAAAGTTATTAGAAGAAGGTCTTTATCCTTATACAAAACGATATCTTGGCAATTTTGACAATCATTTTTCAACCATTGGGTTGGTTGGTATGAATGAAGCAGGATTGAACGCTAAATGGCTTAACAAAGATTTAACCCATGAAGAAACACAGCAGTTTGCCGTACGAGTATTAAACCATATGAGAGAGCGTTTGTCCGATTATCAAGAACAATATGGAGAACTATATAATTTGGAGGCAACACCAGCAGAATCTACAAGCTATCGCTTTGCAAAACATGATAGAGAGTTATTCCCTGATATTATTACAGCAGGAGAAGAGGGAGAAACACCATACTATACCAATAGTTCTCATCTCCCAGTTGGCTACACAGCCGATATTTTTGAAGCTCTTGATGTTCAAGATGAGTTGCAGACTTTATATACATCTGGAACGGTATTCCATGCCTTTTTGGGAGAAAAATTGCCGGATTGGAAGTCCGCAGCAAAACTTGTTCGAACGATTGCTCAAAATTATCGTTTGCCATACTACACCCTTTCTCCAACCTATTCTATTTGTAAAGAACATGGATACCTTGCAGGAGAACATTTCACTTGTCCAAAATGTGGAAAACAGGCAGAAGTATATAGCCGTATTACAGGATATTATCGTCCTGTACAAAATTGGAACGATGGAAAAACACAGGAATATCATGATAGAAAGCTATATGATATGAATGGATCAAGAGCGATGGAATGCTGTGGTAAAGCTGTTGATAGTGCGGTAGTAACCGTTGATTTGAAAGAGTTAGATAATAGGGATATTGAAAGAGAAGCAAAAGAGGAAAAACTGTTATTTACGACAAAGACTTGTCCAAACTGCAAGATTGCCAAAGAGTTTTTGAGTGATATGGAATATAAACTCATTGATGCAGAGGAGCATTTGGATTTGGTGCAAGAATATGGAGTCATGCAGGCACCAACTCTTATCGTAAAAAAAGGAAATCAAATTGAACGATATGTCAATGCGTCTAACATTAAAAAATATACGGATATGAATTAAATGTGTGAAATACACCAAGCAAAAGAAGAAAACTTTTGTTTGGTGTATTTTCGTTTATGCAAAGAGTATTTCTTATTATTTAAAAAAGAACACAGAATTTTCATAAAGTTTACAAAGATTTTACATATTTATTTTTTATAATGGCAATATAGAAAGAATTTCTAAAATCATTATGAAAGGAGAACACCATGGGAACAATGCGACACGAGCTAAAACATCTAATTCATCAAGGAGATTATTTGGCTATTAAAAGCCGGCTGAAATGGATTATGAAACAAGATGCTCATGTGGACGAATCTGGTCAATATTTCATTCGAAGTCTTTATTTTGATAATTACCAAGATAAAGCCTTAGCGGAGAAATTAAGTGGGGTAAGTGAAAGAGAAAAATTCCGTATCCGCTATTATAACAATAATGATTCATTTGTAAATTTGGAAAAGAAAAGTAAAAAGAATCAATTGGGAACAAAGATCAGTGCAACTCTTTCAAAAGAACAGTGCCAAAAAATTTTGGATGGCGATTGGCAGTTCTTAAAAGAGAGTGGCAATGCTCTTTTGATGGAATTTTATAGTAAACTTTATCACCATCAGCTTCGTCCAAAGACCATTGTGGATTATGTAAGAGAGCCCTATGTTTATCAAGCAGGAAATGTGAGAGTGACTTTTGACAGTCAAATAAGAACTGGACTTTATAGCAAAGATTTTTTTAATAAAAATTTGCCCACAATGCCAGCACTGGAATATGGATATTATATTATGGAAGTAAAGTATGACAACTTTATTCCAGAAATTATACAATCCGCTATTCAGACGGGAAATCGTCAGAGTAGTGCTTTTTCAAAATATGCGGTTTGTCGACAGCATGAATAAGATTTTTCCTTCATAATGGAAAAGAAGAAATAGAATAAATAGTAGAATAGGAGTAAACTATGTCGTTTCAAGATATTTTTAAATCAAGTTTTTATGATAACATCACAACATTCTCTTTATTGGATACGGCCATTGCCCTCGTGTTAGCCATTGCGATTGGGATGTTTATCTATGCCATTTATAGAAAAAATTTTCAAGGAGTTATGTATTCAGAAAGTTTTGGAATCTCTCTTGTTGCCATGTGTATGATTACCACCCTTGTTTTATTGGCGGTAACGTCCAATGTCGTATTGTCACTCGGTATGGTTGGTGCGTTATCTATCGTTCGTTTTCGTACTGCCATTAAAGAACCGATGGATGTTTGTTATTTATTTTGGGCAATTGGAGCAGGGATTGTTCTTGGAGCAGGTATGATTCCCCTTGCTGTTTTTGGAAGCCTTTTAATTGGAATACTATTGCTGATATTAGTAAATAGAAAACAAAATGATAATCCTTATATTTTCATTGTAAATTGCCAAGATGATAATATTGAACAACAAGTATATGGAAATATGGAAAAGTATGTAAAACGTCATGTAATCAAATCAAAAACAGTTTCATCATCCGGTGTAGAGATCACAATGGAAGTTCGATTAAAAGAGATGTCAACAGAATTTGTGAACAAGATTGCCTCCATGCAAGGAGTTTCTAATGCGGTATTAGTAAGTTATAATGGAAATTATATGTCATAGAAAAGTAGGTGACAGGATGAAACAAAAAATATTAGTACGAGCCACTGCGCTTTTAATGGCATTTGCAGTTTTGTTCTCCTGTCTTTTGATGGCAGAAACAAACGGAAATGAAGTGCGTAAAATTGCAAAAAAATATGCCACCACACTTTTTCAAAAAGATCAAGTGATGGAAGTGAATATTATCATGGATGAAGAAGATTGGCAGGAGATGCTTAATAATGCCAAAGAAGAAACCTATATTCCTTGTGATGTGGAAGTCAATGGTGTGTTATATAAAAACGTTGCCATTCGTCCAAAAGGAAATACCAGTTTAACACAAGTAACCAATGATCGATATAGCTTTAAGATACAATTTGATAAATATCAAGAAGGACAAAGTTGTGATGGACTGGATCAGCTCATTTTGAATAATAATTTTAGTGATGCCACTTACATGAAAGAATATTTAGCATATGATATGTTTCAATATCTTGGCGTTGTAACACCTCTATATAGTTATGCCGATGTAAAAGTAAACGGAGAAACATACGGTCTTTATTTGGCATTAGAAGGAGTAAAAGAATCCTTTGCTGAACGCAATTATGGAGCGGATCATGGAGAATTATATAAGCCAGAAAGTGAACAAGCAGGAATGGGTGGTGGTAGACAAGAGGGCGAACAAGGAAATCGAAAACCACCTATGGAAGCTGGGGATATGTCTAAGGAAGAGAATATGCCAAGTAAAGGAAATACGCCTAGTGAAGGGGATATGCCAAGCGAAGGAAATACACCTAGTGAAGGGGATATGCCAAGTAAAGAGAATATATCGAGCGAATGGAATATGCCAAGTGAAGAAATGATGCCAGAACAGGGAAGAGGAAATCCACCATCAGGAGATCCTCTACAACAAAATAGCTCTTCTGGTGGAGGAGATTTAGTCTACACCGATGACAATGTGGACAGTTACAGTGATATTTTTGACAATGCTGTCTTTGATTCCACAAAATCGGCACAAAAACGCCTGATCTCAGCATTAAAAGGCATTCAAAGTGGTGAAGATTTATCAAGTTATATGGATGTTACGGCAAATTTAAAATATTTTGCAGTGAATAGTTTTCTTGTGAATTATGACAGTTATACAGGAAATTTAAAGCATAATTATTATCTATATGAAAAAGATGGCATTTTAACAATGCTTCCGTGGGATCTGAATTTAGCCTTTGCAGGGTATCAAAGCAATGATGCAAGCAGTGCTATTAATGATCCGATTGATACGCCAGTTTCTGGCACCACACTGGAACAAAGACCAATGGTAGGACAATTGCTCAATAATGAAACGTATTTAGAAGAGTATCACCAATATATGGATGAACTTGTGAAAGGATATATAGAAAGTGGACGTTATCAAGCTGTGATTACACAAGTAAAACAGTTAATTAGTTCCTATGTAAAACAAGATCCAACAGCTTTTTATACGTATGATGAATATGAAACAGCAGTTGAAAATCTGGAGAACTTTTGTAAACTTCGTGGTGAAAGTGTCAGAGGACAGTTAAATGGTACGATTCCATCAACAGAAGAAGGACAAAAAGAAGAAAGTGCGAATCTGATCGATGCAGGAGATCTATCAATAACTGCTATGGGAACAATCGGTGGTGGAAATCATGGTAATTTTGGTGCTTTTATGACAGATAAAAAAACAGTTGCGACTACAACGGATGAAAACGGGAAAGAAGAAAGTTCTGAGGCGACAAAAGAAGTTGGAAACGTTGGAGAGAATGAAAATAAGCAGATTTCAGATCCAATGGTTCGACCAGATTCTGATAGCACAGATAAAAAAGTCAAAGAAGATAGACGTCAACATGGATTGGAACAAAGCAATACGAACAGTATAAAAGATACCTTGATTGTTTCAGGTAGTTGTATTTTTATCTTGATTTTAGCATATTTTATCATCAGAAAAATACCGATAAAGAAATATCGTGTTTAAAACAATAGAATATAAAAGGTAGAAAAATCTTTGGAAGAGGTTTCATTGTTTGATGAGCCAAAATCCAAAGATTTTTTTGTTGCAGGCTAGGAATCCATATATGACCATGCTATAATAATATTCAGAAAACTTTTAATAGGAGGAAGCGAGGAGAAGTTATGAAAAGATGGAAGAAAGTGCTTGCCCTTACAATGGTGAGTACGTTATTATTTACCCAGTCAGCTTATGCTGAGAAGATTCCTTATGTTGGAACACAACAAGAGGTAAAAGAACAATACGAAGAAACAGCGAAAAAGGCCGGCTCTCTTGCAAAGACACTTTGCGAAACCTATGGAGTTCAAAGTGTGCAATATGCACTGATTGATCAAGGGAAAATCGTTCTTGCCAATCACGCAGGAGCGTATAGTAGAACGGAAAATCGACTTTTGAAAAATGGCAATATGTATGGCATTGGTTCAATCAGCAAAATGTATGTGACAGCATCCATTATGAAATTATATGACGAAGGAAAAATTGATTTGGATGCACCTGTTACAAAGTACATAAAAGAATTTAAGATGGCGGATTCCCGATATAAAAAAATTACAGTTCGTATGTTATTAAATCATTCTTCTGGACTCATGGGTTCTACTTTTAAAAATTCATTTACATTTGATACCTATAATAAAAATGTAAAAACAGAACTGTTAAATGAATTAAAGACACAGCGATTAAAGGCGGAGCCAGGGGCATTTTCTGTCTATTGCAATGATGGATTTACATTGGCAGAGATCCTTGTGGAACGTGTGAGCAAACAAGATTTTTCAGAGTACTTACAACAAAATTTCTTTGATGAACTGGGCATGAATAATACAAAAACACCTGCACAGTCTTTTCCTACTTCTAAATTAGCAAAGACATATGTTGGTAATGATACAACAGCGTTACCAAAAGAAGTGCTTAGTACCATTGGGGCAGGTGGAATTTATTCCAGTGCCGCTGATGTATGTCGTATGGCAACTGTTTTTATGGAACAAAACTCTATATTATCAAAACAAGCCAAAGAAGAGATGGAATCCATGCAGTATAAAAATGGATTGTGGCCAGAAGTTGAAGATGGACTCTTTGCTTATGGACTTGGATGGGATAATGTTAGCGTGTATCCATTTCATAAGTATGGAATCAAGGCTCTTTCAAAGGCAGGAGATACTTCTTTTTATCATGGAAGTTTGATTACGTTGCCAGAAGAAAATATGGCAGTTGCTGTGTTATCCTCTGGTGGAGCTAGCTCCTATGATCAAGTGATGGGACAAGAGATATTATTGACAGCATTAAAAGAAAAAGGTATCATTAAGCAGATTGAGCCATCGGAAACGCTAAAAGCTCCAGTGAAAGCTACCATACCAGAACAAGAGATGGAGAATGCAGGATACTATGCAGGACTTCTTATGTATCAAGTAGAGATGGAAAAAGAGGGAACTCTTACGCTATCTTATGTAGCAAATAAAGAAATGCCTAGTGTTCAGCTTATTTACACAACAGATGGTGATTTTGCTACGCAAGATGGTAGTGTTAGAATCAAATTTGTAAAAGAAAAAAATGGAAAAACCTATATGCTTCAAAGTCAGTGTGCAACGCTTCCTGCTTTAGGACAAGTAAAGGATGCACAATATGTGGCTGAAAAAATAGAAGAAAATCCAGTGAGCGATCAAGTTTGGAACACTTGGAAAGAGCGAGATGGCAAAAAATATTATCTCGTAGATGAACCATATAATGCTCTTAGTTATTTTGGTAGTGCAGTTGCTCAAATTGAGATTACAGAAGAGTTGCGTGGATATATAGCGACAAATATGATTCAAGATGAAGTGCTTGCACAAGGGATGATTCAGATCCCAGGAATGGCAGGGCGTGATATGAGTGACTTGCGTTTTTATAAAAAAGGAAATGCAGAATATATGGAGTATGATGAGAGAAACTACATAAGAGAAGATTTTTTAAAACAACTGCCTACAAAGAATAATAGTTTGATAACCATTGATAAGACAGGAGAAACAAAATGGTATTTGGCAGATTCTGTTGCTGGAAAAACGGTTACTGTACAAATTCCAAAAAATGCTTCTGTTGTGCTATACGATAAGGATAATAATGTTTTGGATTATTCTATTGTAACAAAAAATAATACAATGGAGTTGAAAAAAGGTGATAAAATTGCTTTTGTAGGACAGCCAGGTAGCAAGTTTAAATTGACGTATGCAAAGACAAAGTAATAAAACAGTCTGAGAATCTCGTGGACAACTGGCTTTGCAAAATACAGATAAGAAAATGGAGGTTCCAATGTGGGTTGTTGAAAAAGTGATAAACAATAATGTCATCAATGCTATGGATAAGAAAGGTGCAGAGGCGATATTAACAGGAAAAGGAATTGGATTTCAAAAGAAAAAGGGAGATCCTATTGAAGAAGATAAAATCGAGCGAATCTTTTTGCCTGATGAGAAAAAAAAGTCCTATAAATTAGAGGAGATGTTTAAAGATACTCCAGGGGAATATATTTTAATCATTACAGAATGTATTGAATATGCGAAAAAAATTCTAAAAAAAGAATTAAACTCTAATTTATATATCACAATGCTAGAGCACTTAAATCTTGTTGTACAAAGAGTAAAACAAGGAGCAGTGCTTACCAATCCTATCTTATATGATCTTATGCACTTTTATCCTCAAGAGTTTGAGGTGGCAGAGTATACAAGAAACTATATTAATCGAGTGTTGAATTTGGAATTGCCAAAGGATGAAACTGGATTTCTTACGATGCACTTTTTAAATGCGGAAAATGAAAGTAGTATGCCAGATGTTGTTTTGAATACGACGCAATTTTTGCAAGATATGCTGTCAATTCTTGAAGAGGAACTTAACATAAAGCTCAACACATCCACATATGAGTATGGAAGATTTATTACACACTTAAAATATCTAGCACAAAAAGTATTTGAAGGTGTGGAGGATGAAGTGGACGACGATGATGATTTTTATTTGTCAGTCCAAGCAAAACATAAAGAGGCACACCAGTGCGTAAAGAGAATGGAACAGTATATTAAAAAAGAATATGGGTTTCAACTTTCGGAAGAAGAGAAAATGTATTTAACTGTCTATGTAAAAAGAAATTTGTTGAAAAATAAAAAAACTATTGACGATTTCAATAGATAGTGATATTATAAAACTACAAACAAGCAAAAAAAATCAAAATCAATCATGTAAAGGATTGTTACTGGTTATGCAGGCAAGACCTGAATATGATAGTGGATAGGAAAGCTATGCCATTATTGTATCAGGTCTATTTTTATATCCATAAAAAGTTGCATTTCCATCCTTTCGTATCTCCGACAAATGTGAGAGAAGTCATGTTTAAGTATAAGGAGAAATTATTTCGTGTACACTAATCAGGGCAGTTTTAATAAAGTGACAGAATTATGGCATATATCATTGGAGCGAGTGATTAAAACTGTAAATGATTAAAATAATATTAAAAGTAAAAGGAGAATAGAATTATGGTATCAGAAAAAATTACAATTAGAAACGAACAAGGATTACACATGAGACCAGCTGGTGTTTTTGCAAAAGCTATGACAAAATACAACTGTGATGTGACTATTGTATACAACGGAAATAGAACAAATGGAAAGAGCTTATTAAACATCATTGGTGCTTGCATTAAATGTGGTGCTGAAATTGAAATCGAATGCAACGGAGCAGATGAAAATGAAGCATTAAAAGAAGCGATTGAATTAATCGAATCTGGTTTAGGAGAATAATTTTTTTTGATGAAATGAGAAGTCCGCAAGATGCGTTTCTCATTGTTAAGGAATTGATGAAGACAGTGAAATAGGAGGAGTACGCAAATCAAGGGAAAAGTGTGCGTATGAATAGCTGTCAATTTTTGTAAACGAGAAGAATGTCGTAAGAGCGATTTCTTCTCGTTTCTTAGTAAAGCACATATGTGCTAGGTATCGTTCGGCAATAGGGCAAATTGAAAAGTAAAAAAGAAGGAGATGTGGAGTTTATGTACACAGGAATTGGAGCATCTGCCGGAATTGGAATCGGTAATGTCGTAATTATTAAAGAGCAAACATTAGAATATACTGCAAAAACAGTTGTTGATACAGATGCAGAAATTGCGAGAATCAATCAAGCAATTGAAGAATTTTCAGCGAAAACACAAGCGATGGCAGAAGACATCAAACAAAGACTTGGAGAAAAAGAAGCTGAAATTTTAGAGGGACAACTTCTGATGGTAATGGATCCATCTTTAACTTCTGAAATGGAAACTTTAATCAAAACAGGACAGTGTGCAGAAGCAGCATTAGAAGCAGTTTGCGATATGTTTATTCAAGTATTTTCTATGGCAGAGGATGAATTGACTAGACAAAGAGCAACAGATATTCATGATATTAAAACACGTGTTTTAAAGATCCTTCTTGGAATTGAAGAAGTTGATATTAGTGCCGTTCCAGCTGGAACCGTATTAGTGGCAAGAGATCTTACTCCATCTATGACAGCAGGAATCAATAGAGAAAATGTTGTTGGTATTATGACAGAGGTTGGTGGAAAGACATCTCATTCCGCTATTTTAGCAAGAGCATTAGAGATTCCAGCAGTATTAAGCATTGATGGCATTGTATCAAAAGTTGAAAATGGACAACACGTGATTGTGGACGGAACAAACGGAGAAGTGTTTGTAGCTCCAACAAAAGAGCAAGTAGAAACTTACTCTGAAAAAAGAAAGAACTTTTTAGAAGAGAAAAAAGCGTTGGCTAAATTTATTGGACAGGCGACTATGACAGCAGATGGCAAGAAAGTAGAGCTTGTTGCTAATATTGGTACACCAGAAGAGGCGACAAAAGTGTTAGAATGCGATGGAGAAGGTGTTGGTTTATTCCGTACAGAGTTTCTTTTTATGGATCGCACCAATATTCCAACAGAAGAAGAGCAGTTTGAAGCCTATAAAAAAGCAGCTATTATTTTAAAAGGAAAACCAGTTATTATCAGAACACTGGATGTTGGTGGAGATAAAGAAATTCCGTACTTAGGACTGGAAACAGAAGAAAATCCATTCTTAGGCTATCGTGCAGTTCGTTTCTGTCTTGATAGAGAAGATATTTATCGCCCACAACTTCGTGCGTTGCTTCGTGCGAGTGCCTTTGGTGAAATCCGTATCATGGTTCCACTTGTAACTTGCGTAGATGAATTGACTTCTGTAAAAGCACTTGTAAAAGAATTGATGGAAGAACTTGATAAAGAAGGCATCCCATATAATAAAGACATCCAAATTGGTGTTATGATCGAAACTCCAGCTGCTAGTTTGATTGCGGACTTATTGGCAAAAGAAGCCTCTTTCTTTAGTATTGGAACAAACGATTTAACACAATATACAATGGCTGTGGATCGTGGAAATGCAAAAGTTGCTTATTTATATTCTGCCTATAATCCAGCTGTTCTTCGTTCCATTAAACGTGTCATTGAGTGTGGAAAAGCAGAAGGTATTATGGTTGGTATGTGTGGAGAAGCAGCAAGTGATCCAATGTTAATTCCATTACTTATTTCTTTTGGTTTGGATGAATTTAGTGTAAGTGCAACTTCTGTGCTTGCAACAAGAAAGGCAATTTCTCAATATACGAAAGAAGAAGCGGATGCTATCGCAGACGGTGCTATGAAATTGTCAACAGAAAAAGAAGTTGCAGAATATTTAAAAGCGAATATTAAATAATAAGAATTTTTGTGTAAATAAGAGTGATAATTTTTGTTTTCTAAAACAATGATTATATAAAATGCTTGAATGCGTATCGTATGTTATATCAGTTTTTATCGTTCAGTCTAAAAACGATTTAGCAAGAGAGCATCCTTTTATCGTCAAACTCCAAAACGGCAAGTGAAGTTACCCTCTTTCATTTGCCGTTTTTTTGTGTTATAGAAAACTTCATTTCTTATAATATAAAAAGTAACTTATGAACATGAGAAAGGAAAATGAAATGGAAAAAATACAAACAACATTATTAGCTAGAAATTTTATAAAAGATGGTATAAGCAAAGGAGCTTTTGTGATTGATGCTACGGTTGGACGAGGTTTTGATACGGAATATCTTTGTGAGCTTGTAGGGGATACAGGAGAAGTGCTTGGATTTGACATTCAAGAAGAGGCGATTCAAAGTACAAAAGAACGACTAGAAGAGCGTGGATTAGAGCAAAGAGCAAGACTTGTATTGGACAGTCATGCTAATATGGCACAGTATGCAGAGCCGGATTCTGTGGATGGGATTATGTTTAATTTTGGGTATCTTCCAAAAGGGGATCATACCATTAGCACGAATCCCAAAACGAGTATTCAAGCCATAGAAGTGGGACTTAGCTTGTTGAAGCAAGGAGGTGTTATGAGCCTATGTATTTATCATGGTAAGGACACAGGAATTGAAGAAAGAGATGCAATTTTAGAATATTTACAGCATATTTCTCATAAAAAATATACGGTTATTGTTACAGAGTTATATAATCGGCCAAATAATCCACCAATTTTTGCTGGCATTGTAAGAGATAAAGGATGATAGCAATATTGTTTTAACAGTATGTAATGGTGAGAAAAAAGCCCATAGGCTATATGTTGATAACCCATGGACTTTTTTCTCATCGCTGTGATAATTTTTTTAAATCACGATAGAAATTAGGATAAGAGATATTGACGCATTCAGCCCCTTCAATGGTTGTTGTACCTTCTGCAAGAAGAGAGGCGATGGCAAAACTCATGGCAATTCTGTGATCTAGTTTGCTATCAATGGTTGTTCCATGAAGAGGAAGACCGCCACGAATGATCATACCATCTTCTGTTCCTACAATATCAGCACCCATAGCAGATAAGTTCTTAACCATAACATCAATTCGATTGGATTCTTTTATTTTTAATTCTTGAGCATCTTTAATAATAGTTTCTCCATTGGCAAAACAAGCCATAACCGCAATGATTGGAATTTCATCAATAAGTCGTGGAATGATTTCGCCACTGATAACAACACCATGAAGGGAGCTTGTTTTCACAATGAGATCGGCAACAGGTTCACCAGTTCCTGTTTTCACGTTTTCCATTGTAATATCGGCACCCATAGCCACACACACATCTAAAATTCCTGCTCGAGTTGGATTGATACCAACATTTTTAATGCGAATACAAGAATTTGGTGTAATAAGGCCACCAGCAATAAAATAAGCAGCAGAAGAAATATCGCCTGGAACCATAATCTTTTGACTTTGTAGTTCCGTTGCTGTTGAGAGGGAAACGGTTGTTCCAGAAACTGTGATAGGAACACCAAATTCTTCTAACATTAATTCTGTGTGATTTCTTGATACATAAGGTTCTGTTACGCTTGTTGTTCCCTCTGCGTATAAACCGGCTAATAAAATAGCAGATTTTACTTGGGCAGAGGCAACGGGAGAATCATAATGAATACCTTTTAAAGGTTGCCCTTTGATAGAAAGAGGACAACATCCATTATTGTGCTTACTTGTAATAGAAGCACCCATCATGGAAAGGGGATGAATGATGCGATCCATTGGACGCTTTTGAATGGATTCATCTCCGTTTACTACACTTTCAAATGGTTGTGCTGATAGAATCCCAGAAATAAGTCGTGTTGTCGTTCCGCTGTTTCCAACGTCGAGAGTAGAAGTTGGGGCACTGAGTCCATGAAGTCCCTTTCCATGAACACGAACAACAGAACCTGTATTTTCAACTTCGATTCCCATTTCTTTAAAACATCCGATGGTGGATAGGCAGTCAGCCCCTTGTAAAAAGTTATGAATCTCTGTTGTGCCAAGGGCTAAAGAGCCGAACATAACGGCACGATGGCTAATAGATTTATCTCCGGGGATTTGCACTTCTCCATTTAATGATTGAATTGATTGAAATTCCATATAATAATCTCCTTATCTTTTATAAACTGTAAAATTATATTTTTCAAAAATATCTGCGGCTTGATAAACAGATTTTTCGTCATAGAAGGCGACTTTTAAAGCCCCCTCTTCGTACTCTCTACTATGAATAATTCCAATATTTTTAATGCTGATACCGTTAGAACCAAGTAATGTTGTTACAATTGCTAGCATTCCTGGTTGATCAGCCACATCCAAATAAATTTCGTGATTTTTACGAATGACTCCAACGCCTCCTTCTGGAAGAGAGTCACGATAATCCCTTGCTGTTTTAAAGAAATCATAAAGCATTTTGTCATTTTTTGCAATAATTGCTTGTTTGACTTGTTCGATCATCTGCTGGAAATCAGAGAGTTGATCGACAATATTTTTTGAATTGCTGAGTAAAATATGTTGCCAGACCGTAGGAGAAGAAGAGGCAATTCTTGTAATGTCTTTAAAGCCTCCAGCAGCCAGTTTTTTAAATAGACCATCCGGTGTATCTTCTTTTTGTGCC
Organism: uncultured Eubacteriales bacterium; assembly: GCA_949284175.1. Classification (GTDB taxonomy): domain Bacteria; phylum Bacillota; class Clostridia; order Lachnospirales; family Lachnospiraceae; genus Scybalomonas. The sequence continues at coordinate 26,253 of CASDVE010000001.1, read as the reverse complement.
AGGTTGACTAAAGAGGAAGCGACCACATGAGGAACATGGCTGATGGCTGAGGTAATCCAGTCGTGATACTCTGGAGTAAAACGAATAGGAATGGCTCCAAGTTGTTGAATAAAAGCAAAAAAGAGGGAAATTTTTTGTTCTGAAATGGAGGAAGAGGGTGTTATGAAATAATAGGCGTTTTCAATGAGGCGATCTCTGGAGGCAAAATAACCAGATTTTTCAGAGCCAACCATTGGATGACCGCCGATAAATTGTTCATCAAGTCCGGATAGAAGAATAGCCTCATGAATCTCTGTCTTTACACTTCCAACATCCGTTATAATACAGTCGTCTGATACGATTGTTTTTAGCTGTGGAAGATATTCTATATTATAATGTACAGGAGCACATAAAAAAAGATAGTCACAAGCCTTTAGTTGTTCATTTACTGTATGTAAAGCTGTCGTCACGATTCCATCTTTTACTGCGGAGTCTAACGCTTTTTCATCCGGATCAAAGGCGAATATTTGGCAGTTAGGAAAGACGCGACGTGCTGTTTTAGCGATAGATCCCCCAATAAGTCCAAGCCCTAAAAAGCCAAGAGCAAGAGGGGAAGAGGGAGAGAATCCCCTTGTGATTGTTTGATCTTTTTCCATTAATATTTTTCTCCTCATCGTTATTATTAGCTAGCCAGTTTTAGGTAAAGATAGCTAGGAAATAAGTACAGTATACACTAGATACTACCGAAAAGTCAACGCTGTAATTTGATAAAGTAAATAGTTAAGAAAATTTGAGAAAAATACTAGTAATTTTTAATAAAAAGGTTGTAAAATGATTAAAAATTTAGTAAAATATGACTATGGTTGAATATCGACTAAATATAACAGCATTGGAGGAGCTATTATGAACGTGTATACTTCAAAAAACATTCGAAATGTGGTAATTCTTGGTCATGGCGGTTGTGGTAAAACTACATTAGTAGAAGGCATCGCCTATACAGCTGGTATTATTAACAGAATGAAATCCGTTGCAGAAGGCGGAACAGTAAGCGATTTCGATAAAGAAGAAATCAAACGCAAGTTCTCCATTCAGACAACGATGCTCCCTGTTGAATGGGAAGGTGTTAAAATAAACTTTCTTGATACACCGGGATTTTTTGATTTCTGTGGTGAAGTTCATGAGGCACTTAGTGTAGCAGATGCGGCAGTGATCGTTATTTCTGGTAAAGCTGGTGTGGAAGTTGGAACATTAAAAGCCTTTGAGTTTTGTAAGCGATACAACTTACCAAGTCTTGTGTTTGTAACAGATATGGATGATGATAACGCGAATTTCATGAAAATTGTTAACTCTTTAAAAGAGAAATATGGCAATGTTATTGCTCCGTTTTACCTTCCAATCTATGAGAATGAAAAATTCGTTGGATTCAATAACGTTGTAAAGATGGCAGGACGAATTTTCAAGGAAGATGGAACCTTTGTTGATAGTGATACCATTTCTGTTATGGATGATAATTTGATCTCTTGTAGAAATATGCTTCTTGAAGCAGTCGCTGAAACAAGTGAAGAGTATATGGAAAAATATTTTGAAGGAGAACAATTCACACAAGAGGAAATCAATACAGCTCTTCGAGAAAATGTCATTGAAGGAAATATTATTCCTGTGTTGATGGGATCTGGTCTTATGACGTATGGTATCCGCATGTTGTTATATTGTATTCGTAAATACCTACCGGCTCCAGAACGAGAGAGCAGTACACTAATTGGAAAGTTCGTAAAAACGGATGAACCATATATGGCAGATTTTGATGAAGAAAAACCATTGTCCGCTTATGTATTTAAAACTTTAGTTGATCCGTTTATCGGAAAATATTCTTTCTTTAAAGTTTGTTCAGGGGTTGTGAAACCCGATGACACATTATATAATGCTAGTAGAGAAATGGACGAGAAAATCGGAAAATTATATGTTTTCCGAGGAAAAGATCCGATAGAAGTTTCTGAACTCCATGCCGGAGATATTGGAGCAGTGGCAAAGTTAGCAGAAACAAAAACAAGGGATACGCTCACCATTAAGAGTAATCCAATTGTATTTGAACCAGTACATATGCCAATTCCATATACGTTTATGCGATATGTTGCAAAGACAAAAGGGGATGAAGATAAAATTTCTTCTGCACTCCACAAATTGATGGATGAAGATTTGACACTTCGTGAAGTCAATGATAAAGAAAATCGTCAAACATTATTATTTGGCATTGGAGAACAACAGTTAGAAGTTGTTGTAAGTAAATTACTAAATCGTTATAAAGTAGAAATTGAATTAATAAAACCAAAAGTGGCTTATAAAGAAACAATTCGTAAGAAAGTAAAAGTACAAGGAAAATATAAGAAGCAATCTGGTGGTCATGGTCAATATGGTGATGTTCATATGGAATTTGAACCATCTGGTGATCTGGAAAAACCATATGTATTTGAGGAAAAAGTTTTTGGTGGAGCCGTTCCTAAAAATTATTTTCCTGCTGTTGAAAAAGGCATTCAAGAAAGTTGTTTAAAAGGGCCGTTAGCAGGGTATCCTGTTGTTGGATTAAAAGCGACGTTAGTGGATGGATCTTATCATCCTGTTGATTCTTCTGAAATGGCATTTAAAATGGCTGCCATTACTGCATTTAAAAATGGTGTGATGGAAGCACAGCCAGTTTTGCTAGAGCCAATTATGTCTATAAAGGTTATTGTAAATGATACACAGACAGGGGATGTCATGGGAGATTTAAACAAGAGAAGAGGTCGTGTTCTTGGAATGAATCCATATGAAGATGGTAGACAAGAGATTATAGCGGATATTCCTATGGCGAGCCTAATTGGATATTCTACTGTTCTTCGCTCTATGACTGGAGGAAGTGGAGAATATTCTTATGGTTTTAGTCGCTATGAACAAATGCCAAGCGATGTACAAAGCAAAGTTCTTGCAGAGTTGGAAGAAAAAGAAGGTAAATAAATTCTGGGGCTGTGAAGAACAGCCCCTTTTTATATGATGGAAAAAGAATTTCCTATCATATAAAAAATACTGCGTGCAAACGATGCACCGTCTTATGAAAAATATAAGTCAAGAGGGAAAATAATTGGACAAGCCGTCTAGTGGTGGTAAAAAAACAGAAGGGAGAAACAGTCTTATGATTGAAGAAGCAATTCAATTTGCAACACAGGCACATAAAGGACAAAAGAGAAAAGGAGTTCCAATTCCTTATATTTTGCATCCGATGGAAGTAGCCGCCATCGTAGCAGGAATGATCACAGATGAAGAAGTAATCGTTTCCGCAATTTTACATGATACATTAGAGGATTGTAAAGACGTCACAAAAGAAGTATTGGAACAAAAATTTGGAACAAGGGTGTTGCGTTTGATTGAGGCGGAAAGTGAGGACAAGAGTAAGACTTGGATGGAGAGAAAAAGTGCTACCATTGAGCGACTGAAAACGGAAACGAGAATCGAAGTAAAAATGATTACATTAGCCGATAAACTTGCAAATCTTCGTTCTATGTTAAGGGATTATGAGAAGATGGGGGATAAAATTTTTACTTGTTTTAATCAAAAAGATCCATCGAAAATTGCATGGTATTATCGGGGGATAAGAGATGGACTAAAAGAGCTAGAATATACATTAGCATACAAGGAATATTGTCGGTTGATCGATCAGATTTTTGATGGTATGTAACAAGTATGTGGAAATAACTTTTCATGTCCAAAATAAAAAATTATAATATTGATATTTTTATAATAATACAATGAAAACTTTTTGGAGGTACTGAATAAAAAAGACATGGGAAGTTGAAGTTGATGGTGCAAAACATGAGATGAAAGGAAAGAGTGGTCTTGCAATGAAGGTTACTGTGAATGGAATCTATTGTAGTTCGAATCAATCATATGAACCAGTGTCGAATCTTCCTCAATGGGCTTAGGTTCTATCTGGCATCAGTTTGATAGGTTTATGCCAAAAAACTCTTTGCAAGTTTCAATCTTTTTTAATATAATAAGGGTGTAGGAGGTGAATTCTTTATGAAGAAAATAGTAAGAGAACTGTCCTGTTTTATCATGGTATTGGTTATGGTTCTTTCCATGATAGCTCCATCCTTTTTAGGGATAGAACAGGTAAAAGCAGCTACCCCTTATTATATACAAGTCAATAAAAATACAAATGTTGTAACTGTATATAAGAAGAAAGTAAATGGTGTGTACAAAGATCCTGTGAAGGCATTTGTATGTTCTGTCGGTGTAGCCACACCAATTGGAACTTTTAAAACACCAGCAAAATACCGCTGGCATACGCTAGATGGTCCATCTTATGGTCAGTATTGCACTAGAGTGGTTGGAGGAATTTTATTCCATTCTGTTTGGTATTATGAAAATGGAAAAAATGATTCCATTTCTGTTGTCCAATACAATAAACTTGGAACAACAGCTTCTCATGGTTGTATTCGTTTGACAGTCGCTGATGCAAAGTGGATTTATGATAATTGTCCACTTGGAACGGAAGTGAAAATTATTGCTGGTTCTTCTAAAAATGATCCACTTGGGAAACCAGAAGCATTAAAACTGGATACGAGTAAGCGTACGGATTGGTGTCCAACGGATCCCGATTCAAGAAATCCATATGCTAAAAAGAAACCAGAGATCAAAGGTGCAAAAAGCAAGACAATTCAACTTGGAGAAACATTTGATCCATTAAAAGGAGTTACAGCAAAAGATACCGCTGGAAATGATGCCACAAAGAAAATAAAGGTGAGCGGAAAAGTCAACACAAAGAAGGCTGGAAAGTACAAATTGACATATACAGTCACAGATGCCATTGGAAGAAAAGACACAGCAAAAGTGACGATTACAGTGAAAGATGATAGCGAAGTTGTCATTTCCGCTAAGAATAAAAAAGTACAGCTTGGAGAAACATTCGATCCATTAAAAGGCGTTACTGCCAAGACAAAAGCTGGAACAGATCGTACTTCTACTTTAAAAGTGAGTGGAAAAGTTAATACAAATAAAATTGGTACATATAAGTTGACATATCAGGCAACAAGACCAGATGGTAAGAAAACGAAGAAAACAGTAACCATTACGGTTGGAGATTTTAAAAAGCCAGTATTAAGTGGTGTAAAAGATCGGGTTATCTTTACAACTGATGTTGCAACAGGCTCTTCCATTGATCTCATGGAAGGAGTGACAGCAAAAGCAACCAATGGCAAAGATTTAACAGATCGCATTAAAGTAACTGGTAAAGTAAATCCTCATAAAGTAGGAACTTATAAAGTAACATATTCTGTAACAAACGATTCTAATTTAACAACGAAAAAGACAGTAACTTATACAGTGAAAGAACCAAGGTATGTGGCTTTAGAAGGCATTAAAAATTTAAAACTTTCTTATGCAGAAGCAAACATGACCGATGAAGAAAAAGAGGCTTTTGTAAAGAAATCTGTGCTACAACATGTCACTGGTTATATTATGGAGAAAGAACAGCCAGATGACGTACTAGTAGTCAATATAGAAGAGCAAGATCTGGATTATTATTTTGTTACTGTCACAATTCAAGATGGAATCGGACATAAATTAGAAGGACAATGTTATGTTACGTTAACACCTTGACAGGTTTATTCAATTATGATACAGTTACAAGTGCTATAAAGGAAAATGTGTAGAAGAGGAATAGTAAGTTTTTTGAGTCATAAAGAGAGCCGTCGGTTGGTGCAAGACGGAAGGCAATGGAAACTGAACTCACCTTGGAGCAGGGTGCTGAAGAAGAATTGTGTAGGCATACCCGGAACCCAACCGTTATCGTGGGATAAGGAGCAATCCTTTTAATGAGTGCATGTATCATACATGAATTAGAGTGGTACCGCGTAAGGAATCATAGCTTTACGTCTCTATAATATCTATAATAATAGATGGAGACGTAAGGCTTTTTTTATATTATAGGGAATTCCTTTTCTAATAGTATAAAAAAGCATCGCGTGTAGCTCGCAGAGAAGAAATTTTTATTTTCTAATATGTAAAAAAGTAGTAATGGAGGAAGAGAGTATGGCTACACCATATAACCATAAGGCCATTGAACAAAAATGGCGTAAACACTGGGAAGAACATCCGGTTAATGTTGATGATGGAAAGAAACCAAAATACTATTGTCTTGATATGTTTCCATATCCATCAGGGAGTGGACTCCATGTAGGACATTGGAGAGGGTATGTTATTAGTGATGTTTGGAGTCGCTATAAATTATTACAAGGATATTATTTGATTCATCCAATGGGATGGGATGCGTTTGGTTTACCAGCAGAGAACTATGCGATTAAAATGGGCGTTCATCCAGCAGTTTCCACAGCAGAAAATATCAAAAATATTAAACGTCAGATCAATGAAATTTCTGCGATTTATGACTGGGATCGTGAAGTAAATACAACCGATCCAGAATTTTATAAATGGACACAGTGGATTTTTGTAAAAATGTTTAAAGAGGGACTTGCTTATGAAAAAGAGTTCCCAATTAACTGGTGTCCTTCTTGTAAGACTGGACTTGCCAATGAAGAAGTTGTCAATGGATGCTGTGAACGATGTGGAACAACTGTCACAAAGAAGAATTTAAGACAGTGGATGTTAAAGATTACAAAATATGCGGATCGTTTATTGGATGATTTGGATAAACTTGATTGGCCAGCAAAAGTAAAGAAAATGCAGGCGGACTGGATTGGAAAAAGTCATGGTGCAGAGATTGATTTTGCAGTTCAGGATAGAGAAGAAACAGTAAAAGTTTACACAACAAGACCAGATACATTATATGGTGCAACGTTTATGGTTCTTGCTCCAGAACATGAACTTGCAAAAACACTTGCAACAACAGAGCAAAAAGAAGCTGTGGAAGAATATATTTTACGTTCTTCTATGATTTCTAATGTGGATCGTATGCAAAGTAAAGAAAAGACAGGTGTATTTACAGGAAGTTATGCAATCAATCCATTAAATAATGCACTTGTTCCGATTTGGTTATCAGATTATGTACTTGCTGATTATGGTACAGGTGCGATTATGTGTGTACCAGCACATGATGATCGTGACTTTGAGTTTGCAAAGAAATTTGATCTTCCGATTATTCAAGTCATTGCGAAAGATGGCAAAGAAATTGAAAACATGACAGAGGCTTATACAGAACCAGGCGTTATGATCAATTCTGGCGAATTTAACGGTATGAAGTCAGAAGATGCCAAACGTGATGTGCCACAGATGTTAGCATCACGTGGAATTGGTAAGGTAACAACCAACTATAAACTTCGTGATTGGGTATTTTCAAGACAGCGTTATTGGGGAGAACCAATTCCAATTATTCACTGTCCACACTGTGGTACGGTTCCAGTTCCAGAGGATCAACTTCCTTTAACACTTCCAGAAGTAGAAAAATATGAACCAACAGGAACAGGAGAATCTCCACTGGCAGGAATTGAAGAATGGGTTAACACAACTTGTCCAGTTTGTGGAGCTCCTTCTAAGAGAGAAACTAACACAATGCCTCAATGGGCAGGTTCTTCTTGGTATTTCTTACGTTATGTGGATAATAAGAATAAGGAAGAACTTGTTTCCAAAGACAAAGCGGATAAATATTTACCAGTGGATATGTATATCGGTGGTGTAGAGCATGCGGTTCTTCATTTACTCTACTCCAGATTCTATACAAAGTTCTTAAATGATATTGGCGTGATTGACTTTGATGAGCCATTCCATAAATTATTTAATCAAGGTATGATCACAGGAAAGAACGGCATTAAAATGAGTAAATCAAAAGGAAACGTTGTTTCTCCGGATGATCTAGTAAGAGATTATGGATGTGACTCTTTAAGAATGTATGAGTTGTTTGTTGGCCCACCAGAATTGGATGCAGAATGGGATGATAGAGGAATTGATGGCGTATATCGTTTCTTAAATCGTTTCTTCTCTATGGTATTGGATAACAAAGATCGCAATGTGAAGGCAAACAAAGAGTTAATCAAAGAGCGTAACCGTATGGTATATGATATTACAACACGTCTTGAAAGTTTTAGTTTAAATACTGTTATTTCTGGTTTTATGGAACATAATAATAAACTCATTGAAATGACAAAGAAAGATGGGGTAGATAAAGAAACTCTGGAAACAGCAGTTATTTTATTAGCACCATTTGCTCCTCATATGGCAGAAGAACTCTGGCAGGAATTAGGTCATACGGATGGCGTATTTGAACAGACTTGGCCAACTTATGATGAAGAAGCGATGAAAGACGATGAAGTGGAAATCGCTGTTCAGATCAAGGGTAAGACAAAATGTACTGTGACAATTCCAGCGGATGCTGATAAAGAAACAGCCATCGAAAAAGCAAAAGAAGCTCTTGGCAATAAGTTAGAAGGCGACATCGTGAAGGAAATTTATGTTCCGGGAAGAATTGTCAATATTGTTGTAAAATAAGAAGTTTCGTATGGAATGTCTTAAGTGATAGACAAGGAGAAATACGTTTCATGAGTTTCTCACGTTGGTGGGTGGCGTCAACAAGGTAATGTTGACTTTTACCTTCCAAGCAAATGGAAAACTGCATTTTTCATCTATAAGAAAAATGCAGTTTTTCTGTGTAATAATTAAAATAAAACCTATGTTCGAAAAAAACTTGCAAAATGAAACAGAAAGTTTTATACTTTCTTATGAGCTAGAAAATATGTTCTGAAAACTCGTTCTGGCTTATTTGCACAAAGATTAAAATAAATAGGGATAAGGAATAAGAACAATGAAAAAATACCAATTAAAAATTATGATTAAAAATTCAAAGCCACCAATTTGGAGAAGATGTGTTGTTCCAGCTGGAATTTCATTTTCAAAATTAAGTGAGTTTTTAAACATTGTTATGGGATGGTCAGGAAAGAAAACCAATGAGTTTGAGTTCTACTATAAAAAGCTCTATCTTTCTGATAGTGACAGAGAAGGAAGAAAGGGAGAGTGTCTAAAAGCTAGTGAACAACTGATCGATTCTTATATGGAGCAGGAAGAATGGTTCACTTATACATATGACTTAGAACATCAATGTCAACATCGTGTAACCATTGAAGAGGTCTTAGAGGAAGAAGAAGTTTTTGCATCTGTTATGAAATTCAAAGGAAATTGTCCAGCAGAGGATCAAAATCAAGAAAGTGTTTATGATGTGAATGCTGTTAATGAACAGTTGAAAGCATTTTCTGCTACTGAAGATGGCACATTAGAAGAAGACAAGATGGAAGAGCAACTTCATGGTGTTATGGAGCATTTATTCTCTCAAATGGAAGAGGAGAAAAAATCTGATGAAGTAGTACAAGAAGAGCCAAAGGCAGTTGCTACAAATTATTATAATGATTTTATCCATATTAACCGTATGAATTTAATGGCATCAAAGGCTCCAAAAGCAAATCATAATGTTCGTAGAACAGAAAAGAAAATTTATCCAAATGATCCATGTATTTGTGGAAGTGGTAAAAAGTACAAACATTGTTGTAAAGGAAAATAATCAAATCGAATATGAGAGATTGATAAGGGAGAACGTCAGATGAAACAAACAACACTTTGTTATTTAGAAAAGGATGAACAGTATTTAATGCTTCATCGAGTTTCAAAAAAGGATGACGTTAACAAAGAAAAGTGGATTGGAGTTGGAGGAAAGTTTGAATTGGGAGAATCTCCAGAAGAATGTTTGCTTCGTGAAGTAAAAGAAGAAACAGGACTTTTGCTCAAAAGTTTTGAGTTTCGGGGAATTTTAACTTTTCTATCCGATCTTCAAGAACCGGAATACATTTTTTTATATACATCAAAAGAGTTTGAAGGAACCTTGAAAGAATGTGATGAGGGCATTCTTACATGGGTTCCAAAAGACAAAATTGAACAGCTCAATATCTGGGAGGGAGATAAAGAGATGTTTCGTTTATTGAGAACTGAAACAAACTTTTTCTCTTTAAAATTAGAGTATAAGGGTGATGACTTGCAAGGAATCACTGAATGGACATATGAAAGAGCAATGTGTTGTAATAAAAAAAAGATGTAGATTCGAAAAAAAGAATAAAAATAATGGGAAAAAATGGAGAAACTGTTGTAAAGTAGAAAGTTATAATTTATACTTTATAACAGTTTTTTATATTTACGCAAATACAACGAGCCATGCGAGAGCATTTATGCTCGCATATGGCGACTGTCTGCGAGTCAGAGAAGTTCGCAAAGCGTGCTTCTCATCGTTTGGAAAAATTTGAAATAGGGAGAGGGATTTTATGAAAATAAGAAAAGTGGTCATACTAACAGTTATAATAATCGCTATTTATTATATCATAGGTGGTCTTGTGCCATTTATGTTTCATCCAAAAGCAGAAGTGAGTGAAGCAGGTAAAAAGGCAGTTTCGATTGTGAAATCACCAGAAGAGTACAAAGATAGTAACCAAAAAGCAACCATATTGGAAACAAGTACGGATGCTTTGGATGCACGATTACAAATCATTGATGAAGCAAAAGAGAGTATCATTTTATCAACTTTTGATATTCGACCAGGGAAAAGTGCTGAAGATGTATTTTCTTGTTTATTAGAAGCAGCAGAGCGAGGGGTGAAAATAGAGATTATTGTGGATGGAATGTCTGTTTTAACTCATATGAAAAATGATTCCATGTTTTATGCGGTTGGGATGAATGAGAATGTTGTGATTCGGACATATAATAAACCAAATGTTTTAAAGCCATGGACATGGAATGGGAGAATGCACGATAAATATATTATCGTGGATGATCGAGTTTTATTAGTGGGTGGAAGGAATACCTTTGACTATTTTCTAGGAACATATAATATAAAAAATTTGAGCTATGATCGAGAGTTTCTATTGTATGATAACAATAAAAACAAAAGAGAAGAAGGAACAGCCATAGCCCAGATGGAAGCATATTATGAAAAAATAAAACAATTGGATACAGTGAAGGTTGTCTATAAGGAACTTCCATTTTTCGTGAGTGAAAAAGAAGTAGAGCAAGAAAAGACGAGATTAAAAGAACGATATCAAGAGATAAAAACAGAAAAAAAAGAATTATTTACAGAAGAAGGCAGTTATAAACAAAAGACAGTATCCGTTGGAAGAACCGTACTTTTGACAAATCCAACTAATATTTTGACAAAAAAACCGGTACTGTATTATGATTTAATTGCTATGATTGGAGCTAGGAAGGAAGAAGCCTATATTCATACTCCTTATGCAGTATTCAGTGATGATATGAAAGAACAATTGACTGCTGTTTGTACTGGAGATAAGCCAGTAAAAATGCAGGTAAATTCCATTGCAGTTGGGGATAATGTAATGGCGTCTTCCGATTATTTATTAAGAAGGAAAGAGATTTTAGAAACAGGGGTTTTGCTCTATGAATTTCAAGGAGCTCATTCTTCTCATGGTAAATCTTTGTATATTGATGATACGGTGAGTGTGATTGGCTCTTTCAATTTTGATATGAGAAGTGCGTACTTGGATACAGAAACCATGTTTGTCATCGAAGGAAAAGAGTTTACCAATCAGCTAAAGAAAAATATTCAGGTGATGGAAGAACAGTCCATTCGGGTGACGAAAGAAAATAAATATGAGGAACAAGACAAAGTGGCTATGGCAGAGTTGCCAAAGAAAACAGCAATTCTTTATCGTATTACATCAATTCTATTTCAGTGTATTCGATATTTGATCTAGCCCTTCCTTTCTATAAAATCAGCTGAAAAAATAAGGGTATGAGTCTTGTGGATATAAATAAAAAATAAAATATATTGCAAAATGTAGAAAAATATAAAAAAAAGATAGAAAAAAATTGTCATTATTTTGTCAAAGCCACCTTGAACCTAAAGATTGTATACAGTATAATAGTAATGTAAGTTATGTGAAATCTTATCAAGTAAAATAAAGGGATAAAGCTCATAATAGATACTTTGAGCTATAAGACATAGGAGAGTAGAAAAAATATCAAAAGAAGAATATTAGGAGGTAGAAAAATGAAACCATTTGCCAATGAAATTTGGAGAAGTGATATGGATCGCTTCAAAGAGGCAACACAGAAATTTTATAATAAAGAGTTACCTGCAAAGGATTATAAAGGAATTTCTGGTGCTTATGGAAGCTATGCACAAAGAGGTGGAGAATCCAGCATGCTCCGTCTTAGAATGACAGGTGGAAGGGTTACAAAAGAAAAACTTCGTTTTTTAGTTGAAACAATTGAACGCCATAAAGTAAATACAGTACATTTTACAACTTGTCAAACGGTACAATATCACAATCTTCAGCCAGCAGCAGTCTATGCCATTATGGAACAAGGGTTGAATTATAATGTTGTAACAAGAGGTGGAGGAGGAGATTTTCCACGAAATGTTATGGTATCTCCACTTTCAGGAGTAGAACAAGGGGAGTATTTTGATGTTATGCCATATGCGGAGGAAACAGCAGAGTATTTAATGGCATTTATCAAAACTGTGAAACTTCCAAGAAAGTTAAAGGTTGGATTTTCAAATTCCAATAAAAATATTCCTCATGCTACATTTCGAGATTTAGGTTTTGTAGCAAGACCGGATGGAACCTTTGATGTATACAGTGCAGGTGGTCTTGGAAATAATCCAAAAATTGGATTAAAAGTAGCAGAAGCGGTAGACCCTTCTAAAGTGCTTTATTATGTAAAAGCTATGGTAAGAACTTTTACTGCGTATGGAAATTATGAGAATCGTGGAAAAGCGAGAAGTCGTTATATGCAGGATACGCTTGGACAAGAAGAATATGTAAAAGCATATCAGAAAAAATTAGAAGAAGTTATGAAAGAAACGACAAACTTAGATCTTGATATTACACCAACCGTTGTTACAAAACAACCAGATGGCGTTGTAGTATCCGGAAAGCGTATTATTCCTCAAAAACAAGAGGGATTATATTCTGTTCTCTATCATCCAATTGGAGGAACTCCAGATCCAAATAAATTAAGAAAAATCTATGATTTAATTAAGGATATGGATCAAGTAGAACTTCGTTTAACACCAGATGAAAGCGTCTACATTATTAACTGCAATGGTTCAGAAGCTCAAAAAGTATTATCTGCAACAGCAGATGGAGCAGAAACAACATTTGAGGCATCTGTTTCTTGTATCGGAGCAGTTATTTGTCAAGTAGGTGTGCGTGATTCTCAAGGTCTGATGAAAAAATTGGTAGAGATGGAACGAGAACAAGGATTTGCAGATGGCGTTCTTCCTAAAATTCATATTTCCGGTTGTCCATCTTCTTGTGGAACTCATCAAATTGGAAAAATCGGTTTTCATGGTGGCGTTAAAGTCATTGATAAAGTGGCACATCCTGCTTTTACGCTTCATATTAATGGAAATGATGAACAAGGAAAAGAAAAATTCGGTGAGAAGCTCGGTGTTATTTTAGAAGAAAACATTCCAGAATTTTTATGTACAGTAGGAAAAGCTGTGGAAACAGCGGGTATGACATATGATGAATGGATCAAAGATCATGAAACAACATTAAAAGAAATTGCTGAAAAATATTTAGCGTAAGAATATGGCGGTATGCTATCTGAAGAGGTGGTGTATCGCCTGTTTTTATGATATACAAAATCTTATACGAAAAAATTATGATAGGATAGTCTATAATATACGAACAAGGATGGAATGAAAACTTTTTAGTAAGAAATATTGTTAGAATAGTACAAAAAAATATTGACTTTTTGGGTGTAGTTTTTTATGATAGCAACAAATGATAAGAAGGTGAGGTACGGTTTCATGGAAAAAGTAAATCTTGGTTGTAGTGGGATTATGGCATCAAGAGTGGTTCTTGGCAACATGAGAATCAATGCGATGTCAAAAAAAGAGGTAGCAGAACTAATTCATACAGCCATATCTAGCGGAATCAATATGTTTGACCATGCGGATATTTATGGTGGTGGTATTTGTGAAGAGCTTTATGGTGGATTGATTACCCCGTCTTTAAGAGAAAAAGTGATTATTCAAACAAAGTGTGGAATTAGAAAAGGTTATTATGATTTTTCAAAAGAGCATATTTTAGAATCCGTAGATGGAAGTTTAAAACGACTTCAGATGGAATATATTGATATTTTATTGTTACATCGTCCCGATGCGTTAATGGAGCCAGAGGAGGTGGCAGATACCTTTAACCAATTGAGCAATAGTGGGAAAGTTCGTGCTTTTGGTGTATCCAATTTTAATCCAACCCAAATTGAATTATTACAAAGAGCGTGCAATCAGAAGATCATTGTAAACCAAATGCAGTTTGGGCCAGCTCATACGCCAATGATTGATCGGGGAATCAATGTAAACACGATGGATGCAAGAGCCTGTGATCGGGATGGTGGCATTTTGGATTATTGTCAGCTACATAATATTACCATGCAGACTTGGTCACCATTTCAATATGGAGCATTTGAAGGATTATTTATCCATTCTCCAAAATATGAAAAATTAAATGAGGTAATTGATCGGTTGGCAGAGCAGTATGGTGTGACAAATTCTGCCATTGTAACGGCTTGGATTTTGAGGCATCCAGCAAAGATGCAGATGATTGCTGGAACAACGAGTGTAAATAGGATAAAAGAGATGGCAGAAGGTGCTGAGATCACATTGACAAGACCAGAATGGTATGAAATTTATCGAGCAGCTGGAAATCCGATTCCTTGATTTCATGGAATCCAATATTCCAAAAGTTTTTAAAAGAAAAATACTTTGAAGAGTTTTATATGAATAATGAACAGGATATAAAAATAATGAATTTATATGGAGGATAAGATGTATGAAATTATTAAAATTACATGAGTTAGTTGGACATGATGTCTATGAATTTTGTTATCCTAGTAACTATCCAAAAAACTGGAATGAGGATTCTCTATATATTGATTCAGACGATATTGTAATATTACAGCCATATTTTGAACAAGTATTTTCACAGTTTTCTTATTATGGACAGCAAAAGATTATGTTATTTGAATGGAAAAATATTGAAGAACTCTGTCTTTTGGAAAAACCAAAGTACAAGAATTTTTTTAATCAAATAAATGATTGGATTCGGTGTGATCCAATGAAGAGTAATTTTTTGTGGCTATTAGGAGTCTGAGATAACTATAATGAGAACGAACCGAGGTGATCGATATCGATAGAACGATAGAAAAAATTGATGAGTTAATAGAAAAAAGCTGTTATATCATTGATGTTTTACCAGAACAAGTTCCTGCTGATTCAAAAGGAAAATTTTTTGAAGTAGAAAATTATTTGTTAAATGATTTCAAGCAGAATGGATTATTGACTAAATTTAGCAATATTTTGTTAAAACTCATGTGTTATTATTCTATTTCTATTTTGTGGGATTGTTGGATCGAAGAGCCTACACCAGAAATGGTTGTTAATATTATTTGCGAAATTTTGGAAAATCATTCAGGAACAGTCTATATTCTATTTTCGAATGAAGATGCACTATTGACATTTGAATGGGATTGTTTGCATATGTCCATTTATAATCCCGATGAGGATATGAAAAGGATTTTAGATAAACTTGCTATATCGGAAGGTTTATTTTTTAGGAATGGATTGGATTCATAGGAGGGGAGAAAAGTATCAGCAATGAACTAATAAAATATAACTTTTATGGAGAAAAGAAGGAAACACCATTTATTAGAAGTATAGTATGAGCCAGAGCCCAGAATGAAAGTGGGTATCTGGCTCCTTTTCATGAAATCAGACTGTTTTTGAGTTAACAGTTGGTATATAGTTGTTTATTTAAAACTCAAGTTAGAATATTGAAAGTTAAGTTTTTGAAAGTTTTTTTCTGTAATTATAATTTTTCCCTGCTGAATGGTGATAAGTTCTTGTTTTTTTAGCATATCTAAATAACGATATAATGTTCTCAAATTGATGTGCAGTTTATCTGCTAAATATTCCCTGGTATGAGGATAAATATAAGGCTTTCCTTTTGTTCGAACAAGTTGGAAGAAATAGTGCCCTAAAATGTCTTCCTGTTGAAGAAGATATTGACTTTTTGCCCGATACATATTTGCTTGAGTAGAATGGCTAAGCGTGATTAGAGTGCGATAACATAAAGCAACATTCTGAGAAATAGCATTTAGGAATTCAGAGGTTGTGAATTTTAAAAAAGTACAAGGTGTATTTGCTATAACAAAAGCACAATAAGTATCAATGTGATTTAAGATCTCCACCAATCCCAAAATATGAATTGGTTCAACAGAATCAATAATACTGTTATATTCGTCCGCACATTCATCAACGATGGAAACACTGCCTTCTAATAAAATATAAAGAGCATCGGAAGGTGAATTTTGGGATAGAATAATATCGTTTTTTGGAGCTCTAAAGAGAGCATTATAAAATGTATGTTCAGTTTCTGATTTGTACTTTTGAAAATTTGCATTATTAGAAAGCAGTTTTTCTAATAAAATTATAGAGTTTTTATCCATAATATCTTATAAACCTCCTCTTAAAAATAAAAAAGCATAAAAAATGACAAATGTCATTTTATTTATTATACATATATACTAAAATCAAATCAACAAGCAAATAGTGCAATCAATTCAAAGTAAAACTATGTTTGAAGGTAAGAAGGGGGAGAGAGTAAAATAACAAAAAAACAACAAATCAATTTAAAAATTTATCTTATGTTTTTCTTTAATGGATATTTCTATGCAGCCCATCAAATGTTAATCCATTATATTGTACTCGATCATAACGCAACGAATTCTCAAATGGCTATGATGATAGGAGCATTATATGCGGGACCAATGTTAACTGTACTGTGTTTTGGAACTTTGTCGGATTCGATAGGAAGGAGGGTAAGTGGAAGTTTAGCGATTTTTTGCATGGTATTAGGCGCTTTTATTATTGCAGTTTCTCCATATATTTATTTCATTGTATTTGGATTTTTATTATATGGAGTTGGTGTTGGGGGAATGGAGAGCAGTTTATTTGCTATTATATCCGATGTCAATAAAGAAAGCTGTGGACAAAACTTATTAGTTAGTCAAGGTCTATTTAGCATTGGGGCTATGATTTCTCCGATGATTTTGTCAAATTTTGTAAAAGGAAAGGAGTATCAAGTTGTTTATATTTGTATGTGTTTATTGTGTATCTATGGAATAAAGATATTGCGTCAGATTCCATTGGAGAAAGAAGAAAAAAAACAGAAAACTCACATATCACAAGTGTTTTTGATGCTGAAAAATCCATATTTAGTTTTATGTATGGTATCCATTATTATATCAACAGGAAGTGAGAGCGCATTCACTTATTGGTCAAGTGTTTATTTTGAGGCAATAGGAAAAGCCTCTGTTTCTGCAACTGCATTATCTGTTTATTGGCTTGCTAGTATTTTAGGGCGTTTTGGTGCGAGTAAAATAAAAAATGTAAGAAAGCTGGTAGTCCCATGTTTTATAGTGGCATCTCTTGGCAGTGCTATTTTCTTATTTGTACCCAATATATGTGGAAAATTGATTGGTATTATATTGGTAGGAATTTCCTTTGCACCATTATATCCAGTGTTAGGATACCAAAGTAGTGTATTATTTCCACAATATAAAGCAACCGCATTTGCTCTTATTACTTTTTCTTCCAATTTAGGTGGTGTTTTTTATCAAATTGTAATTGGAAAAATGTCAAATTTTCAAGTTATGGATATTTATTTGGGAATTTGTTTTCTATGTGGAGGGATAGCAGTAATTACTCTGTTCATGTGGTTTCGACAAAAAAATAATGAGAAGCATGTTTCACGAGTTTCTCACGTTCGCGAGCGGTCGTCATAAACTTATGCAAGCATAGTTTCTGGTTCGTTGCCTTCGTGCAAATGAAAGAGAAGAGGAGAAGATATTATGTCAAAAGTAAAAAAACATTCTATTAAAAATGATTTTTCAATGTTAGCGTTATTAATCATTCCAGTGGCAGTAGCAGTTAATTTTGTTGGAGGACAATTGGCAGTTATTTTAAAATTACCTTGTTATTTAGATGCTATTGGAACAGTTTTTGGAGCGATTTTATGTGGGCCTTGGGTTGGAGCAACGATAGGATTATTGACGAATGTTGTAACAGGGATTGCAAATCCTATTACATTTGCATTTGCACCAACAAGTATTGCGCTTGGTTTCGTGACAGGATTGCTGTCTGAAAAGAAAATGTTTTCTAATATTGGAAAGATTATTATTTCTTTAATTATTATGGCGTTTGTATCCATCATTGTTTCAGCGCCGATTATTGTATTAGTATATGGTGGGGTAACAGGTGGGGGACCTTCCGTAGTGACAGCAATGCTTATGGCAACTGGAACAAATATTTGGGCATCTGTAATAGGAAGTGATGGATTATTCAATGCTTTGGATAGAATTATTGCCTTTATTATTACATATTTTATTATTAAAGTGATTCCAGATCGAACATTAATTAAATTCAGTTGCGGGGAATATTATGTAAAAGAATCTTAAATAGAGAGGAGAAAATTATGTGGATTGAGAAGTTTCAAATAAAGAAAACAAATAAAATAGCAGCATTATATCCGATCACAAAGTTATGGTTGACTGCATTTTATATATTGGGAACTTTGATTGTATCAACGATTAGAATTCATAAACTTCCTTTGTTATTACTTCCATGGTTTTGTTCTCTTTTCATATTCGCCTCTTGTAGTGGAATTAGAAAAAAATTTTTTAAATCTATTAAAAAAGCAGCTTTTGTTGCAATCATTATTTTCTTAGTACAAGCCTTTATTGTGCCAGGAGGAGAAGTGTTATTTCGATTTGGAATTTTAAGAATATGTTCTACTGGACTAATAACAGGTACGAATCTAAGTCTTTTGATTTTAAATATTGCTGGGATATTTGTGTGGTTATTTCAAACAACGGAATATAAAGAAATTTCAAGAGCATTGGAGGATAATGGATTGAATTATAAAGCCTGTTTCCTATTTCTTTCCACAATGCAAATGATTGAGCTGTTAGGAAGAAATTCGAGAATAATTTTAAATGCACAAAAGGCACGAGGTGTCGAAACGGAAGGAAATGTATTGATAAGAGCAAAAGCATTTATACCATCTATGGTTCCGTTGGTATTAGGAGCAATTATTAGCAGTGAAGATCGGGTGTTAACATTAGAGTCAAAAGGATTTGATGTTAACTGTAAAAAAACTCATATTTTAAATGTGGAGAAAACAGGAAATGAAAAGTGGGCGATTTGTATTGGAATAGGAATTTTATTGTTTTTATTAATTGGGAGGATTGTATTATGGATACAATAATAGAATTTAAAAATGTAACATATCAATATCCCTTAACTAAAATACCAGCAATTAAAAACATATCTTTTCAAATGGAAAAGGGAAAGTTATATGGAGTAATTGGAGGAAATGGAGCTGGTAAAACTACGTTATGTGCATTGATTCGCGGGTTTGCTCCATCTTTTTTTAAAGGGGAATTACAAGGAGAAATATTCATTGACAAGAAAAATATAAAACAATACCAAAATGGAGAATTGTCTTTAAAAATAGGATATGTTTTTCAAAATCCTTTTAATCAAATTAGTGGTGTAAAGGACAGTGTATTTGAAGAGGTAGCATATGGATTGGAAAACTTTGGCGTTCCTATGGCAGAAATAGAAGAACGTGTTGTAAGTATCATGAAAAAAACAGATATTTTATCATTAGCAGAAAAAAATCCATTTGACTTGTCAGGAGGACAACAACAAAGGGTGGCATTGGCATCAATTTTAGTATTAGAACCGGATATTTTAGTTATTGATGAGCCAACTTCTCAGTTAGATCCAGAAGGAACAGAAAGTGTTTTTCGCGTGATAAAAGCGATGAAAGAAATGAAGAAAACGGTTATTTTAGTAGAACATAAAGTGGATTTATTAGCAGAATATGCAGATGAGATTTTAGTATTAAAAGGTGGAGAATTGATAAGAAAAGGAAAAAATCAAGAAGTATTAACAGATATTTCTTTAATGGAAGAAGGAGTTTTATTGCCTCAGATGGCTATTTTAGGAAATATGATCGTTCAAAGTGGAAGAAAATTACAAGAAATACCAATTACTCAAAAACAAGCAGAACGGATATTTTCGCAGTTTTAAGTCCTTTACAATGAAAGGAAGAAGGGGGAAATATATGTCTTATATAGAAGTAAAAAATGTGAGTTTTGCTTATCCGAATGGGTACATAGCAGTTGATGATATTTCTTTGAAAATTGAAAAGGGAGAAAATATTGCTATTATTGGACAAAATGGAGCAGGAAAATCAACGACTGTCAAAATGTTAAATGCTTTGCAATACCCAACGAAAGGTACCATTATGATTGGGGATATGGACACAAAAAATTATACAACAGCACAAGTGTCTAGGGTGGTAGGTTATGTGTTTCAAAATCCAGATGATCAGATTTTTCATTCAAGTGTATTACAGGAAGTGGAATATGGTTTAAGAAAACAAAAATTATCAGAAGAACAGATAAAAAAGCAA
The DNA here is from genome assembly GCA_949284175.1 of uncultured Eubacteriales bacterium. Classification (GTDB taxonomy): domain Bacteria; phylum Bacillota; class Clostridia; order Lachnospirales; family Lachnospiraceae; genus Scybalomonas. The sequence continues at coordinate 5,746 of CASDVE010000001.1, read as the reverse complement.
GTAGAGTATGCGTTAAGACTAACGGGGATGGAACAGTTTAAAAAAGAAAATCCTTATAATTTACCATTATCAGTGAGAAAATTTGTTACCATAGCAGCGATTGTTGCATCTGATTGCGATGTAATGATTTTTGATGAACCCACAGCAGGACAAGACTTAATGGGGAACAGAAAATTATCCCATATCTTAAAAGAACTTCATAAAAAAGGAAAAACGACAATTACAATTTCCCATGATATGGAATTTGTTGCAAATAATTTTAAAAAAATTATTGTGATGGCAAATAAAAAAGTGGTGGGAGAAGGAACTCCAGAGGATGTTTTCTGGGATTTTGAGTTACTAGAAAAAGCGATGTTAAAGCAACCATATGTTAGCCGTTTATGCCAAAAACTTGGAATTGGAGAACGAGTTGTTACTTTAGAACAAGCAGTTAGTTTACTAGTGTAAGGAAGAAAAGGAGATAAAGTATGCAATGTAAGGAAGTAGTGAACAAAGAAGGATTACAGTATCATATTTGTTGTAAAAAGGGAGATGTAGGGCGTTATGTATTGTTACCAGGAGATCCATTTAGAACAGATTTAATTGCAAAATATTTGGAAGAACCAGTGTTGGTGGCTCACAATCGAGAGCATAAAACTTGGACAGGATATTTGGATGGAGTGAAAGTATCTGTTACATCAACAGGAATGGGAGGACCATCTGCTGCAATTGCCATTGAAGAGTTAATTCATTGTGGAGCAGATACATTTATTAGAATTGGAACTTGTGGCAGAGTATGCGAAGATAGTATGGATCAGACATTGGATGGGGTGATCATTACAGGGGCTATCCGAGATGAAGGAACTACAAGACAATATATTCCAATAGAATACCCGGCTATTGCAAACCGAACGGTCCTAGAGGCGTTGGTGGAAGCTGCGAAGGATGCAGAATTACATTATGCAGAAGGAATTGCACATTGTAAAGACTCGTTTTATGGCCAACATGATCCCAATGGATTGCCAAATGCAAAGATGTTATTAGAAAGATGGGACGCATGGAAAGCAGGAAATACTATGGCATCTGAGATGGAAACATCAACATTATTTGTTATTTCTTCCATTAGAAAGGCAAGAGCAGGAGCGATTATGGCATATGGAGTTATGAATAATCAAACAATTGAAGTGGCATGTAATGCGATTAGAAAACTAATAAAACAAGAGAAAGAAGGCAAACACTGACTCTAAATATAAATAAACCTCCACTGTTATTCATTCATGAAAAATAATGCTATAATAATATAAAAATGAAGCGAGACTGGCGGTAGAGGCAGAGGCACATATTTTGATCGCCAGAGTATATCAAGCAAAGCTCATTCAACAATATACGAATATTTCCGTTGTTGAGATACGATTTCATGCACAGGAAATAGGACTTCTCTTGCAGAAAGCGAAGAAAACTGTTAAGAAAGAACATCCATATATTGTACTGATTGCCTTTAAAAATATGCTCTGCGATCTTTCTTATATGGAAATATTATTTGATGTCAAATTCAAAGTGATGTACTTGGAGCAAATTGAAGAAGTTGAGCCCGTATTATCAGATGTGACAAAGGATAGACCAGATATTATTATTAGAGGAGAAGCAACTTGCCGAACTGCTGAGATAATGGGGTATTCTACATTATTTTATCAGCCCACAGATTGATATGAAGTTAATTGAAAATGTTCTAAAAGGAAAAAATGAAAGTTATGCCACTTCACTTAGTATGAGAAAGAGGGCGTGGATGATATTGATCGCACCAATTCAGTATGAGGATAAAACCACTGGTGCCATTATTTCCTTTCAAAAAATTTCAGATGTATCAACAAGGACAAAAAATGTTCAGAATGATATGGTTCTTCATGGGTTTTTTGCACAGACAAATTTTCAAGATATTTATACGGAAAATGTACAGATGCGAGAGGTGTTAGAAGCTGCTAGGGCATTTGCATTATCCAATAGTCCAGTCGTTATCTATGGACAGACAGGGACAGAAACTTATTTGATTGCTGAGGCGATTCATAATAATAGCAATAGAAGATCAAGACCGTAAGTGAGTATTAATCTGTATGGTCTGGATCAAGACCGGCAGCTAGAAGAACTATTCCAGAGAAAAGCCGAGGATACTGTTTCAGAACATGGTGCAAAGGGTGCGGTGATCAAAGCAAATCATGGTACTTTGTTTATGAAAGGGATTGAATATTTAACGCTTTATGCTCGACACCAATTGCTTCGTACTATGTTGTCTAAAACGATGATGAAGACAGACACACAGCCTCTTGATATGTTGGATGTCAGAATTATCGCCTCTTCAAAAGTGAATTTGAAATATCTTGTTCAGCAGGGAAAGTTTAGTGAAGAATTGTATTATCTTCTTCAAGGACTGATTTTGGAGATTCCTTCCTTAAATGAACGGCTAGAAAAGCTATTGCATTATTTTAATATAAAGATGAAACAATATGAAGAAAAGTATAATAAAACCTTAAAGGTGACGGAGGAGGTTATAAAAAACTTCAAGAATTAGCTTGGACTGGCAATATGATTCAGGTAAAAACATTTTGTGAACGACTTGTATTAACAGCACAAAAACGTTCCATTGATGAGGTGATGATACAGAAACTATATGCTCAGTTGTATCCGCATATAGAGGAGATATGTGGGGAAAAAAAGATTGTCATTTATAAGTCACCAGAGGCAGAAGAGTTAGGAGAGCTGCTGGAGAAACATCATGGAAACAGGGGAGTTGTTGCGAAAGAGTTAGGGATCAGTACGACGACACTTTGGAGGCGTATGAAGAAATATGGAATAGAAGCGAATTATAACCATTCTGATCCTAGATAATATCTCTATAAAGTGTAGAAATATATTGTATAAAAGATAACAGATTTTGTAAAAATATACAGGATTGGTTATCTTTTTTTTGTATAATAAATAAAGTATCAGATTATGAAATGTTTTTTGCATAATATGAAATAAATAATAGATAAGAGAAATAAAATATGATAGTATGAAAGATGCGGTGTCGAAAATGACGCCGCATTATTGAATAAATGGAGGGTATGGAAATGAAAGTTGTAATTGCAGTTGATTCTTTTAAAGGAAGTATGACTTCTATGGAGGCAGGAATAGCGGCAAAAGAAGGTGTTCTTGCGGCAAAGCCCGATGCGAAAGTCATCGTAAAACCGTTGGCAGATGGAGGTGAAGGGACGACAGATGCCTTGATTGAAGGAATGAATGGAGAAAAAATCGATGTCACAGTGACGAATCCGCTAGGAAAGAAAATTTCTAGTTATTATGGATATTTAAAAGAGAGTAATACTGCTGTTATTGAGATGGCATCCGCTGCGGGGATTACACTTGTTGATCGAAAAGATCCGTTGAATGCCACTACCTATGGAGTTGGAGAAATGATAAACGATGCTCTGAGTAGAGGGTGCCAAAATTTCATTATCGGAATTGGAGGTAGCGCTACGAATGATGGCGGTATCGGTATGTTAAAAGCTTTAGGTTTTGAATTTTTGGATGAAAATGGATATGACGTGGGAGAAGGAGCAAGAGCCCTTAAAAAAGTGGTAGAAATTCGAACAGAAAAGAAAAATCCTCTTTTGTCCAAAGCTTATTTTCAAGTTGCCTGTGATGTGAAGAATCCTCTTTGTGGAGAAAATGGTGCCACTTATATTTATGGAACACAAAAAGGGGTAACAGATGCCATGAAAGAAGAGGTGGATATGGCAATGAAACATTATGCAGATGTTACAGAAAGCAGATTAGGTGGAAAATATGCCAATGTAGAAGGAGCTGGCGCGGCGGGAGGACTTGGATTTGCATTTCTCGCATATATTAAGGCAGAACTTATACTGGGAACTGATCTGATTTTACAGGCAGTTGGATTGGAAAAAGAGCTGAATGGAGCGGATGTTGTTATTACAGGCGAAGGGTATTTAGATCGTCAGACTGCTATGGGAAAAGCACCTGTTGGAGTTGCAAAACTTGCAAAAAAATATGGGGCAAAAGTAATTGCATTCGCAGGAGGAGTAACATCAGATGCTAAAAAATGTAATCAAGTGGGAATTGATGCCTTTTTTCCAATTGTAAGAGGAGTATCCACCCTAGAAAAAGCAATGGATACTCACAATGCAAAAGAAAATATGAGAGACAGTGTGGAGCAAGTATTCCGTTTATTATAATGATTATTCCGGAATATTAGAGGAGACACGAAGATTCATGTAATCATCAAGATAGATGATAAGACAGGAATCGTTGGTGATCAGACCACTGAATGAGTTAGAAAATGATTTTCCATCGGCGGTTGTTCCCAAAATGGAAACAGAGGTAATAAAATCAGTATCTGGAAAATCAACAGTCATAAGAGTTGAGCTTGAGATGGACTTTAAGGTTAATGTTTGATTTTGATTGAATGTGATAGATACATTTTCCAGTGTATATGCAGTTGTGTTATGAATGCTTAAAGCTCCCTTTGTATAATCTTGCGGAGTATTAGTTGTATGAGAGGCGACCATCACTGTTATGACTGAAAAACATATAAATAATAGGATAAGACTAGGAACCTTAAATATTTTTTTCATAAGTATATATGGAATCCTTTCTACAAAGTTTAATTTGGTATAATCATAACATGAGTGATATAAAAATCCTATATGAGAAGATGACAAAAAAGAAGAGGCGAGAATCCAAAACTTCATGAGCAAGAAATTCAAGTATTGAGAACCGAAATCTAAGAAGAATGTACTCTCATTGATACTACCAGAATGTATGCCAGCGGGCTATCGGAAAAATTAATTGGAGAAGCGATTAAAGAGGGGGAGGAGTTCGCTATTTCTCGTTGTTTTAAAAGTTTATCCACACAATGCAGGAAGAATGAAATTTGTAGAAGGAAAAGTCTTGATGAGAAATCTGTATCGTATGTTTTTCGCCGCTTAAAATTTATAAGTGAGGGAAAGAATTAAAAGTATTAATAATTTTAAAAAATAGAAAAATTACAAAAATAATGAAAACTATCCTTGACAAGGATTATTCATTGTGTTAGTATAGAGTACGTTGCTGAAAAGCAAAGAAATATAATAAAGAAAGTTTTGAAAAGAAATAAAAAATTTCTTGACAGAATAAATGGAATAAGATATACTGTATAAGTTGTTTGAAAAAACAGAAAAACATTGATAATTGAATAATAAAACAACCTTGAAAATTCCAAGAGAAATAAAGATTGAGAACTCAATCGATGGACAGATGTCCAACATTCTTGGTCGTTGAGAAATCAACAACCCAAACAGTAAACAAGGGATAAATTAGCCAAGCTAAATTTTCGCGAAAGCAATGAGGAAAGTGGCAGAACAAAGAGGAAAAACGAAGTTTTTGTATTTCTTTGAAAATGACATTTGACGAATGCCCGCGACACACGACGAAGTCGTGTGTGAACTTTAGGACAAATGAAGTTTAATAAAACTTCTCTCAATCAATGACTTGATTGAAGAAGCACTTTTTTACTAAGCTCAATGAATTCGCTAAGTAAAAAATGTGAAAATATGAACATGAGAGTTTGATCCTGGCTCAGGATGAACGCTGGCGGCGTGCTTAACACATGCAAGTCGAACGAAGCTGCTTTTTAGAAGCCTTCGGGTGGAAGATGAGTAGACTGAGTGGCGGACGGGTGAGTAACGCGTGGGTAACCTACCCTGTACAGGGGGATAACAGTTAGAAATGACTG